>JBKJHV010000072.1:0-35189 GCA_046598445.1 Lysobacteraceae bacterium | reverse complement strand
CACCGGCCTGTTCTTCGGCTACTACCCGGCCAGCAAGGCCTCGAAGCTCGATCCGATCGAGGCGCTGCGGCAGCAATAGAGCGGCCTTTCTCCTGTCATCCCGAACGAATGTGAGGGATCTGCTTTCTCCAGCACTGAACAAGAAGCAGATCCCTCACATTCGTTCGGGATGACAATCGAGTGTTCGGGACGAGAGGTCGTGCATTTGAGACACCGGGCATATGCTCGGATCGAATCATCTGTCCGTGCCGGGATTGGTAGGGTTTATGCTGCGGATCTCGCTGCCGGAGATACCGATGCGCCCGTTGATGCCCCTCCTCTTCGCGATGGCCGCCATGACCGCACACGCACAAGACGCCGCTCCACTGCCGCCGCCACCGACCGCACTGGTCATCCACGGCGGTGCCGGGGTGATGGATCGCGACAAACTCAGCGCCCAGGACGAGGCCGCGATCCGCGCCGCGCTCGACCGCGCGCTCGACGCCGGCAACGCTGTGTTGATGCGCCACGGCACCGCACTGGATGCGGTGGAAGCGGCGATCCTGGTGCTGGAAGAATCGCCGCACTTCAACGCCGGCAAGGGCGCGGTGTTCGATGCCGACGGCCACCACCAGCTCGATGCTTCGGTGATGGAAGGCCACACCCGCCGCGCAGGCGCGGTCGCCGGGGTCAAGACCGTGCGCAATCCGATCCGCCTGGCGCGCGCGGTGATGGAGCACAGCCCGCACGTGATGCTGGCCGGCGACGGCGCCGAAGCTTTCGCCGACACGCGCAAGGACATCGCGCGCGTGCCGAACGACTGGTTCGACACCGATCACCGCCGTCGCCAGCTCGACGAGGCCAAAGCGCGGGAACAGGCGAGTGCGACGCACGACCTGCGCGGCACGTATTTCGGCACCGTGGGCGCGGTCGCGCTGGATCGCGACGGCCGCATTGCCGCGGGTACATCCACCGGCGGCATGACCAACAAACGCTGGAGCCGCATCGGCGATTCGCCGGTGATCGGCGCCGGCACCTGGGCCGACGACCGCTGCGGCGTGTCCGGCACCGGCTGGGGCGAGTTCTACATCCGCGCCGCGGTCGCCCACGACATCTGCGCGCGCGTGGCCTACGGCGGCGCGTCGCTGGCCGCCGCCGCGCACGAAGTGGTCAATGTAGTGGTGCCGCAGCTCGGCGGCGACGGCGGCGCGATCGCGCTGGACGTCGACGGCAATATCGCCATGCCGTTCAATACCAGCGGCATGTATCGCGGTTGGATCAAGCCTGACGGCAGTCGAGGTACGGCTGTGTTTCGTGAAGACAAAGCGCGTGAAGATGACAAGAACAGATAGCAGGAGTTAGGCCACTAGGGAGACATCAATGTACTCAAGAGATTTCTTCGTCAAGCAATTTAAGAACCTCGATACCGAAAGCCTCATCGAGCGACTTGCTACGCAAGAACTAACCGATGAGGCTCGTGACGCATTGACCATTCTCTTGAATGAAAGAGGAGTTTCTGACTGCGAATTGGACCAGCTTATCCATCAATCCAAGAAGGACCAATTCCTGAAGACTGGCGCAACAAACCAATGCGACTTCTGCGGCAAGAGTTTATTCCCAGGCCCATTCTCCGCCGATGGCCAAAGATTTTGTAACATCGATTGCTTTCACACCTCACGGCTGCGTCAGGCAGCAGTCGATATTACTGACGCACAAGCCTTGGAACGCGCGAAGTCATTGAAATCCGCGCCCTGTGAAAAGTGCGCTCTCCCGCAAAAAAATCCCGATATATACAAGTCGTACTACATCGTTTCAATGGTATTTATTGTCACCACCAGCACTGAAAGCAAATTTATCTGCAAGTCGTGCGCGAACCGTGACAGCTTGTGGGCAATCTTGTACTGCATGACTTTCGGCTGGTGGAGCCTCAAAGGCATCTTCATGGCCCCATTTCAAATTGCAGCCAATATCTCCGAAATGTTGCATCGTTCCGGTTCAATTGATCCATCTCCACTTTTAGTCGACTGGGCCCGGCTCACACTTGCTGAGGATCGTTTAAAGGCCGGCGGCGGCGGCCGGTGGGGGCTAAGGCCCTAACAATTTGTTTAAGCCGACGTTTCACGATTCGGCTTGATTCAGCCGACAACCGACCATCGCCCATGAATCTCGACGCCTATCGCCGTCTGCGCGCCGAAGCGCGTCGCCATGCGCGCAGGGCGGCCGACGCCGACGATCTGGTGCAGGAGGCGCTGCTGATCGCGCTCGAACAGGGGCGCAGCGACGACCCGGCGTGGTTGGCCGGCGTGATCCGCAATCAGGCCGCGATGCAGGCGCGCAGCGCGATCCGCCGTCGTCGGCGCGAAGCGCTGGTGGCGGATGAAGATGTCGCGCCCGTGCATGAAGAAACGCCGCCATCGGCCGGCGCATTGCTCGAACGCCTGCCACCCGCGTCGCGTCGCGTCGCGGTGTTGGCGCTGCACGGTTTGAACGCGGAAGAAATCCGCTGGGTGCTGGGGATCACCGCGACCGCGTTCCGCCAGCGCCTGACCTCGATCCGCAAGGCCATGGGCGCGCTGCCGCCGTCGCAGCGCGCGGAGGCGCTGGCGCTGGCCTATGTCCGCGATCCCGCACGCAGCGTCGATCTGCAGTTCGGCCTGATCCGGCGGGCGCTGAAGGCCGCTCTGGGCGGTGCAGACGGCATCGGCACCCACGACGCCGACGGACATCTGATCGTGCTGCGCGCCGCCGCGCCCGGACGTGCTCACACTTCGCCTACTGACGGCAACGAATAGACACACTCAACCGCAGGAGAGGTTTCCATGCTCATCAATGCCAAAGTCGGCGCCATCGTGTTTTTCGTCGCTGTGCTGGACCGCTCGGTCGCGTTCTATCGCGATACCCTCGGCCTTTCCGTCAACGAGATCGACGGTCACGACGGCCCGTTCGCGCTCGCCGAACTCGGCGAAGTGACGCTGGTGTTCATCCAGCGCCCGGCGAAGGCCGGCGACAGCCCGGTGGTGGTGTTCGGGCTGGAAGGCGGCATCGACGACTACGCCGAAGCGCTGGCCGCGAAGGGCGTGGAGATCGTCGTCCCGGTCAGCGAGGCCCCGGATGGCGGACTCTCGCTGGATTTCGTCGACCCGGACCGCAACATGCTCAGTCTCTATCAACCGCCGGGCGCGACGCGGAGACGGTGACGAGCGAGGCCGCGCGGCTTTCGCCGTCGGTGATTCGGCGCACCGCAGACCGATGGCCCGCAGCGCGCCTGATCGTCCGGCGGGCGCTTCCGATGCGTGCGCCTACTACCGCGCGGCGATGAAGCCGGCGAGACGTTCGCGCAGCTTGGAGAGGCGATCGAGGCGTTCGGCCATCGCCGCGCGAACGCGGGCCTGCTCATCCGGCGACAGCGATTCGTAGAGATCGAGCTGGCGGTCGCGCAACGCGCGTGCTTCGGCGATATGCGCGTCGAACTTGAGCTGCGATGCGTCGGAGAATGCGCGTAGATCGGCCGATGGCTGATTCAGCAGCGTGCGCAATTCCACGGCGCCGCCCTGCAGATCGATGCGCCCGACCTGGCGCAGAGCCACGGCGTCGGCGCGCAGCGCGTCCCACTGCTTTGCATGTGCGGTGGACAGGCCGAGTTCGGCGGCGGTGGGCGGCAGCATCGCGTCGCCGCGCACCACGCGCGGGGCCGAGATCGCGGTGGTGGCGGCGAGCGCGACGGTGAGGCCGCCGGCGAGGAAGAACATGTGTTTCGCTTTCATGCGGATGCTCCGGGGAGAGAGGGTTGGTGTGGATGCAGATTGCGTCGCAGCACTGGCGAAAAGCGTGTCCATCTGGCATCGGAATGCGAATGGACGTGTCCATGCACGGCGGCGGACACATTCGTTTACAAGTCCGGCCGTCGATGGCCGAGCCATGCCGGGATTCGTGCTTGCCGGCGGCGCGGCAACGGCGACAATGGGTCATGTCGAACGTGATCGATCCGCATGCCGCCACGCCCGGCCCCCGTCTGCTGGTGGTGGACGACGACGAGCGCATGCGCGATCTGCTGCTGCGTTACCTCACGCAACAAGGCTTCGAGACACTGGCGGCCGGCGACGGCCGCGAACTGGATCGCCAGCTGTCGCGCAATCACGTCGACCTGATCGTGCTCGATTTGATGCTGCCGGGCGAAGACGGCCTGTCGATCTGCCGTCGTCTGCGCGGGCAGGGCGTGGAAACGCCGATCGTGATGTTGACCGCGAAGGGCGATGAGATCGACCGCATCGTCGGCCTGGAGATCGGCGCCGACGATTACCTGCCGAAGCCCGGCAACCCGCGCGAACTGGTTGCGCGCATCCGCGCGGTGCTGCGTCGAGGTCGCGCCGCGCCGGGTGCGCCGAGGGCCGATGGCGGCCAGGTCGCGTTCGGCGCTTGCGTGCTGGATCTCGCCGCACGCACGCTGCGTCGCGACGGCCGCGAACTGCGCATGACCACCGGCGAATTCGCGGTGCTGGCGGCGCTGGTGCAGCGGCCGCGCCAGGCGCTGACGCGCGACCAGTTGATGAGCGCCGCACGCGGCCGCGAACACGACGCCTTCGACCGCAGCATGGACGTGATGATCAGCCGCCTGCGCAAACTGGTCGAAGACGATCCGAAACATCCGCGCTGGCTGCAGACGGTATGGGGCACGGGTTACGTATTTGTACCGGGTGATGTGCCGGACGGCGGCGCATGAGCCTGCGCCATCTGCATACGCGCCTCTCGCTGCTGCTGGCGGCGGTGGTGATCGCCGCGCTGGTCGCAGCGGCCGTCGCGTTCGGCCTGTCGACCCGCAACAGCAGCGCCGAACGCGTGGCGCGCGCGCTGCACGCGCAGGTGCTCGCCGCCGACGCATTGTTGGCGCAACAGGACCGCGGCGCGGCGACCGCCCGTCTGGATGCGCTGGGCATTGTCTGGCGCGTCGAATTGCCGCCCGACGAACGTTCATCGCTGCGATTCCTCATCCGCACCGAGGCCCGGATCGGCGCACGTCTGCCCGGCCGTGCCATGCGCCTGTCCGGCACGCCGGCGCGGCTGTGGGTGCGGGCATCGCCGCCGACGCAGGGTTGGATCGGCATCCCGGTGATGGGCGAAGGTCAGCCGCTGCGACGCGGGCTGCTGTTGTCGCTGATCGCGATCGGCGCGCTGGTGCTGGCCGCGGCGGCGCTGTTCGCGCGCAGCCTGACCCGTCCGCTGCGGGTGCTGGCCGATGCCGCACCGGGGATCGTCGCCGGCGAACCGCCGCCGGCGCCGCCGCGTTTCGCCAGCGAGGAGATCATCGAATTGCAGCGCGCGCTGGCCGATGCCGCCGAACGCACCCGCGCCGCGGCGCGCGATCGCGAATTGATGCTTGCCGGCATCTCGCACGACATGCGCACGCCGCTGGCACGGCTGCGTTACGCGCTGGCGCTGGACGATCACGGCGTGGATGCCGCCGCGCGCGAAGGCATGGAGCGCGATATCGATGAACTCGACGGCATCGTCGGCCAGTTCATCGATTACGTCCGCGACGGCCGCGACGAGCCCCTGGAAACCGTCGATCTGGTCGCGACGCTGCGGGCACTGGTCGCCGACGAGGCCCGGCACGGCCGCGCATGGCAGCTCACGATGCCCGCCGAAGCCCTGCTCAGCGGCCGCCCGTTGGCGCTGCGTCGGGCGCTGGCGAATCTGTTCGACAACGCCGCCCGCCACGGCGGCGCGCCATTCCAGGCCGAGTTGACAGGGGACGACGGCGACTGGCGGCTGGTGGTCGGCGACCGCGGCCCGGGCGTGCCTGAAACGATGCTGGCTGACTTGGGGCGGCCGTTCCATCGCGTCGATCACGCCCGTGGCGTGCCGGGCAGCGGCCTCGGTCTGGCCAGCGTCGCCCGGGTCGCCGCGCTGCACGGCGGTGGTTTGATCCTGTGCAATCGCGACGACGGGGGCCTGGAGGCGGTTCTGCGCCTGCGCGCAACGGCGCCCTGAACCGCGCGGCCCGGGCGGGAACGGGGGGCTTGTGGCAAAATCGCCGGCCTCCGACTGCATGGTCCTGCCCGATGCCGGTTTCCGCCCTGTCCGTTCACTGCCGTTGTCGTGGCGTCCGCTGACATGGCCGATCACACCGGACATCTGCCGCGTACCCCGGGCCGCATCCTCAAGGCGACGATCTGGTCGCTGCAGGGCCTGCGCGCCGCCTGGCTGCACGAATCGTCGTTCCGTCTCGAGGTCTACCTGCTGGTGGTGCTGGCGCCGCTGGCCTGGTGGCTGGGCGAAACCCCGGTGGAGCGCGTGCTGATGATCGGCAGTTGCCTGCTGGTGCTCAGCGCAGAGCTGCTGAACTCGGCGGTCGAGGCGGTGATCGAACGTTACGGCCCCGAATTCCACGAATTGGCCGGCCGCGCCAAGGACATGGGCTCGGCAGCGGTGTTCGTGCTGATGATGAACGTGTTGCTGGTCTGGGCGCTCATCCTCGGCGACCGTTATCTCTGACATTTTTTCTGACATTCAACACGACTCCGGCACCACGTCGAAGCCGTCGTCACACTCACTGGAAGCGATGCAATGATGGAATTGATTTCCGATCCGCAGACATGGATCACCCTCATCACCCTGAGCGCGATCGAAATCGTGCTGGGGATCGACAATCTGGTGTTCATCTCGATCGCCGTGTCCAAATTGCCCTACGAACAGCGCGAGAAAGCGCGCAAGTTCGGCATCGCGGTGGCCTGCATCAGCCGTATCGTGCTGCTGCTGACGCTGGCCTGGCTGGCGGGATTGACCCACGACCTGTTCACGCTGTTCGGACAGGGCATTTCGATCCGCGATCTGGTTCTGGTGCTCGGTGGCGCGTTCCTGCTGGTGAAAGGCACCGCCGAGATCCGCGACATCGTCAAGGGTGAGGCCGATGCCGAGGACATCAACACCAAGCCCATGAACGTGTTCTGGGGCGTGATCGCCCAGATCGCGGTGATCGACATCGTGTTCTCGCTGGACTCGGTCATCGCCGCGGTCGGCATGGCCAACCAGACCCCGGTGATGGTGGCGGCGATCCTGCTTGCGGTCGCGGTGATGCTGCTGGCGGCGACGCCGCTGGGCAAATTCATCGACAACAATCCGACGGTGAAGATGCTGGCGCTCGCGTTCATCGTGCTGGTCGGCGTGTTCCTGGTCGCCGAAGGCTTCGAGGCGCATGTGCCCAAGGGCTACATCTACTTCGCGATGGGCTTCTCGGCCGCAGTCGAGAGCCTGAACCTGTGGGCGAAGAAGCGGGCGAAGCAGCGGCTTCTGCCCGAATAACGCCCGCCGGCGTCGCTGCGTTGGTGCTGCATGGCCCCCGGTCACTCCGTGCAGGGTTTCCTCGACTGAACCAGCGGGTTGTTGAAAACGTACGTCCTGTACGTTTTTCAAGTCGCAAGCCCGGCCCATGCCCTGACTCGCTCCCGGCAAATCAATCGCTTGCGCGCCTGCTTCGCCGTCGCAGCCATCCATGGCTGCGTTAGCAGGCTGTTTTTCAACAGCCCGCTGACGCCGGCCCGGCGAACGGTCGCCGGCTCCGGCACAATACGCACACCGTTCGCCACGCCGCCCTGCCGATGACCTTCCTGCACCAGATCGATCCGATCTTGTTCCAATCGCCCGAGTTTTCGCTGTTCGGGACGAGCTTCCAGCCGGCGGTCCACTGGTACGGGTTGATGTACCTCCTCGGCTTCACTGCGGCCTGGATGCTGGGCCGCAGCCGCGTCCGCGCCGGCCGCCTGCCGGGCGTCAGCGAGCAGGCCTACAGCGACCTGCTGTTCTACTGCATGCTCGGGGTGATCTTCGGCGCGCGCATCGGCTACATCCTGATCTACGATCTGGGCTCGTACATCGCCGACCCTGCGCAGATCTTCAAGATCTGGCAGGGCGGCATGAGTTTCCACGGCGGTCTGGCCGGGGTGCTGGTGGCATCGATGTGGTGGGCGCGCAAACAGCACATGCACTTCTTCGACATCGTCGATTTCGTCGCACCGCTGGTGCCGCCGGGCCTCGGTCTGGGCAGGCTCGGCAACTTCATCAACGGCGAACTCTGGGGCAAGTACACCGAGGCCGGCTGGGGGGTGATCTTCCCGCGCGCCGAAGCCGAACTGTATGGGCTCGGCGCCGCCCAGCTCGAAAGCATGCACAGCAGCGGCATGCTCGATGCGCTGGCGCGGCATCCCTCGCAGCTGTACCAGTTCGCGCTCGAAGGCGTGGCCCTGTTCTGCGCGGTGTGGTGGTTCTCGCGCAAGCCGCGCCCGCGTTACGCGGTGGCCGGCCTGTTCGCGCTGCTGTACGGCTGCTTCCGCTTCCTGGTCGAATTCGTGCGCCTGCCCGACGAACAGATCGGTTATCTCGCCTTCGATTGGCTGACCATGGGCCAGGTGTTGAGCCTGCCGCTGGTCGCGCTCGGGCTGGTGCTGCTGTTCCTGTCGCGCAAGGCGCCGACGCTGCAGCCGCAGGCCGCCTGATGCAGCAATATCTGGATCTGCTGCGGCATGTGCTGGAACACGGCACCGGGAAGGCCGACCGCACCGGCACCGGCACGCGCAGCGTGTTCGGCTGGCAGTTGCGTTTCGATCTGAACGCGGGCTTCCCGCTGGTCACCACCAAGAAGCTGCACCTGCGCTCGATCGTCCACGAGCTGCTGTGGTTCCTCAAAGGCGACACCAACATCGCTTACCTGAAAGACCACAAGGTCGGCATCTGGGACGAGTGGGCCGACGAACACGGCGAACTCGGCCCGGTCTACGGCAAGCAATGGCGGCGCTGGGCGACCGCCGACGGCGGCGAGATCGACCAGATCCGCTGGGTCGTCGACGAGATCAAGCGCAATCCGGATTCGCGGCGGCTGATCGTCAGCGCCTGGAACGTCGCCGATCTGGCCGACATGGCGCTGATGCCCTGCCACACGATGTTCCAGTTCTACGTCGCCGACGGCAAACTCAGCTGCCAGCTCTACCAGCGCAGCGGCGACATCTTCCTCGGCGTGCCGTTCAACATCGCCAGCTACGCGCTGCTCACGCACATGGTCGCGCAAGTCTGCGGCCTGGGCGTCGGCGATTTCGTGCACACCCTCGGCGACGCGCACCTGTATTCGAACCATTACGATCAGGCGCGTGAGCAACTGTCGCGCGAACCGCGCGCGCTGCCGACGCTACGCTTGAATTCCGAAGTGAAAGATATCTTCGGCTTCGCCTACGAGGACATTGCCATCGAAAGCTACGACCCGCATCCGGCGATCAAGGCGCCGGTGGCGGTGTGATTCCGGTTTCCATGATGTCTTCGCAGCGACCGGTGCAGACAAAGTGGGCAGCGGCATCCGGATAGTCGACAGTCATCCGGAATTCGCGGAAGGCGTTGTTGCCGATCGCGCCTTCGATGCGCGCATCGGTCATCTGCGACATGAAGTCGTGGAAGTTGCGGTCGGCGCGATGAGTGAACCACACAGGGCCAACCCGCCAACCGGCGATCTCCACTTCCGGCACTTCGATCATCGCCGAGCCGGTGCCGAGCTGTGCGGCTTCGATCACCCGCCATTCTGGATGCGCCTTGCGCCAGGCCTGGAACACGCTGTCGACGATCATGCTGGTCGCGCGCTGCGCCGGCGCCCCGTCGTTCAGCGCGGCCAGCGCCTCGGGCGCGAGCACGGTCATCGCGCCGGTGTCGAACAACAGCGGCAACACTTTGCCGTCGATGCGCACCTCGATGCGGGGATAGGCGAGACCCTCGCTGCCGTCCGGCGCACGCTTGAAGCCCAGCGGCACTCGGCGTGCCGTACTTCCGGCGGCCCAATCCCGGTGCTCGACGCGGAATTGCGCGACTTTGAAATCCCACGTCCATATCCGGCCCGCGAACCATGGCGCACCCAGCATGCCGTCGACAGGGCGCATGCCGGGCAACTGACCGCGTTTCGCGTCCGCGAGGATCGGAATCGCGCCATCGTTAGCGATGCTGAGCGGTATCGAACGGTTTTCCTGTTGTGCCGGCAGGCGCGCGAGCATCGCGTCCGGTCCCAATTCCCGGCGTAACTCTTCCGACCCCGGAACGGTGGAGATGCCGTGCTTCGCCACGACCTCGGCGTCGATGAAATAACCGCCGCCGGTGTCGGTGTAAAACAACAGCGAGCCGCCATCGGCGAAAGCGGGGGCGACATAGACCAGGTCGCTTTCGAAACGCGCGGGCAGCGTCGTGCCGGTATCGGTATCGACAGCTGTGGCGGCTGTGGAGGCTGTGGAGGAAAGTGCTGCGACGAGCAGAAGCGACAGTGACATGCGGGCGGTGTTCCTTCGGGTTGCGACCGATCATAATCGGGGTATTCCGCATCGGGATGTGCCGATCCGGGCCATGACTATCAGGGGATTACGCGCGTGGACCTTCATCTCATCGCCGCCCTCGACCGCAACCGCGCCATCGGCCGCGGCAACGCACTGCCATGGCATCTGCCGGACGATCTGAAACGCTTCAAGGCGCTGACCTTGGGCAAACCGGTGCTGATGGGCCGCAAGACTGCGGAGTCGCTGGGTCGCGCGTTGCCGAAGCGGCGCAACCTAGTGCTCACGCGCAGCGAGCGTACGCCGTTCGACGGCATGCAGGCGGTGGCGACGCTGGAGGAAGCATGTGGGCTGGCCGCTGCGGATGGCGCCGACGGACTGTGCGTGATCGGCGGCGCGGAACTCTATTCGCTGACGCTGCCGTTCGCGACGCGCCTGCATCTCACCCACGTCGATACCGGAGTCGACGATGCGGATACGTTTTTTCCGGCGTTCGATCCCGCGCAATGGTGCGCGGTCGCGCGCGAGACGCATGCGGCGGACGACCAGCATGCGTACGCCTTCGAGTTCGTGGATTACGAGCGGATGTAGGGCGGGCCCCGGCCCGCCATTACGGTTTCTCCGGTCGCATCGTACGAGGATCGTAATTGTTTCGGCTCCGAATTTTGATCACTACGATCCACAACGGAATTGTCGGGACGGCGGGCCTGGGCCCGCCCTACGGCTTCGGCCGGTAATGCCCTGTGACCCTGTGATCGAAGAGGATGTCCTCCTCGCGGGTGCCGCGGCCGATGTTGTGGAGGATCAGCGGCGTGCCGCCGCCCAGCATCGTCTTGCGGTCGCTGACGATGCCGATGTGCGGCAGGTTGCCGGGCAGCATCCAGGTGACGAGATCGCCGGCGCGGTAGTCCGCGGCGCGCGAGGTGACCGGCAGCGACCAGCCCTGGCGGTCGAACCAGGTCTGCAGGTTCGGCACGCGGCGATGATCGATGTTGCTGTCCGGCCCGCGCAAGCCCCATTTCTGCGGATATTTCGCGAAGTGCGCGCGCATGTCTTCGTGGACGCGCTGCTGCAGGTCGATGCGCTGGGTGCGCAACGCGCGGATCACCACGTCGGTGCAGACGCCGCGCGATTCCGGGACATCGCCGCCGGGATAGGGCAGACGCACATAGGTGGGGTCGTAGCTGAGGGTGACGCCGATCTGCTTGCGCGCAGCGGTCACGAGCGCGATACCGCGCGTCGTCGCGGGATGCGCAGTGCGGCCAGCGGTAGCGCTTGAGGGAGCGCGACTCTGCGGATCGGTCTGTGCGTTCGAATCGCTGCAACCGGTCAACGCCCACAGCAGCGCAAACGACATCGCCGCGACCAGCCACCCGCGCTGGAATGCGGCGCGGCGCATCAGTCCTGGGGCCCGGGGACGGCGACCTCGCGGCCGGACACCTGGACGAGGCGCAGCTCGTCGGTGTCGAGCTGCAGCGCGCTGAGCTTGCCGCCCCAGACCGCGCCGGTATCGATCGCATGTACGCCGTGGCCGATGAACAGGCCGAGCGTGGACCAGTGACCGCAGACGATTTTCAGATCGCGTTCGGCGCGACCGGGCACTTCGTACCACGGATACAGACCCGGCATCTGGGTGCCCGGGGCGCCTTTTTCGTTGAAGGCGATGCGGCCGCGCGTGGAGCAATAGCGCATCCGCGTGAAGATATTGATGATCGCGCGTTCGCGTTCCACGCCGCGCAGCGCCGGCGACCACGCCGGGTAGTCGCCATACATGTTGCGCAGCAGCTTGCGGCGGCCGTCGCTCTGCAGTCTGCGTTCGATTTCCAGCGCATGCTTTTCGGCGTGGATGGTCGTCCATTTCGGCGCCAGGCCGGCATGGATCATCATCCAGCCCAGCGCGCGGTCGCTGTGCAGCAGCGGACGCAGCCGCAGCCAGTCGATCAGGGTGTCGCGGTCGTCGGCGAACAGGATGCGCTGCAGATCCTGATTGACCTTGCGCTGATCGTCGGTGGTGCGTTCGGAGATCGCCAGCAGCGACAGGTCGTGGTTGCCCAGCACCACGACGCTGTGTTCGCGGAGCGAATGCACCAGCCGCAGCGTTTCAAGAGATTCGCCGCCGCGATTGACCAGGTCGCCGCAGAACCACAGCCGATCCTGCGCCGGATCGAAACGGATTTTTTCCAGCAGCCGCTGGGTAACGCCGTAGCAGCCCTGCAGATCGCCGATCGCCCAGACCGCCATCAGCGGCTCCCGGCTTGCATGCGGCGTGCGTGCGTGCGAAGCGCGGCGATGCGAAATGCGCGCAAGCGAAGCGCGAGAGTGCGACGCATGGTCAATGCAGCATCCGCGGGATGCACAGCACGAACTGCGGAATCGGCGCTTCGAATTCGGTGCCGTCGTCGGCACGCATCACGTAGGCGCCTTCCATCGTGCCGAAGGGCGTCTTGAAGAAGGTGCTGGACGTGTACTCGAAGCGTTCGCCCGGGCGTAGCCGTGGTTGTTCGCCGACTACGCCATCGCCCACCACTTCGCGCGGGAAACCGACCGCATCCACGATCAGCCAGCGGCGGGAGACCAATTGCGCGGGGCGCGAGCCGGTATTGCGGATGCCGATGGTGTACGCGAAGTAATAAAGCTCTTCGTCGGGCTTGGATTGGTCGTCGAGGTAGCGGGTGGCGATGTCGATCGCGATGGCGTCGGCGCTGATGTCGTTCATGGCCACAGTTTAGTTGCAATCGCGCGATTTGCGGGCATCAGGCCTCGTCTGTCGCGGCCTCGTCGCTCGCGGCCGGCGGGGCGGCGGTGAGATTGGCCAGCGCGACGAAATCGCTCACGGCGAGCTGCTCTGCGCGGCTCTGCGGGTCGATGCCGGCGCGCACGATCTCCTCTGCCGTGCAGACGCTCGACAGCGCATTGCGCAAGGTCTTGCGACGCTGGCCGAACGCCGCGCGCACGATATCGGCGAAGCGGCGCGGGTCGTCGATGCCGACCTGTGCTGGCGGGTGCGGCACCAGCCGGACCACGGCGGAATCCACTTTCGGCGGCGGCCGGAACGCGCCCGGTGGCACCATGAACAGCGCGGTCACCGTGCAGTACGCCTGCAGCATCACGCTGAGCCTGCCGTAGACCTTGCTGCCGGGACCGGCGGCCATGCGGTCGACCACCTCTTTTTGCAGCATGAAGTGCATATCGCGCACCACGGCGGCGTGGTCGAGCGCGTGGAACAGGATCGGCGAGGACAGGTTGTAGGGCAGATTGCCGACCAGACGGAAGGGTGTCCCTGCCGCCAGGTCCGTGAAATCGACATTCATCACATCGGAATTGATCAGCGTGAGTTCGCCGTGCGAGGTCGCGGCAGCCGTGAGCGGTTCCAGCAGGTCGCGGTCGAATTCGATCGCGGTCAGCGCGCCGTGGCGGGCCAGCAGCGGGAAGGTCAGCGCGCCCTGGCCGGGGCCGATCTCGACGATGCGGTCGCCCGGACGCGGGTCGATCGCCATCACCAGCTTGTCGACGACCCCGCGGTCGTGCAGGAAGTGCTGGCCCAGCGATTTTTTCGCGGGTTCGCGGAATCCGGTGCTCATGTCTGCGTTCCTTTCATGCCGGGTGCTCGCTTCACAATAAACACTTCACAGCAGGCGGGTGCCGAGCGGCACCTCGCGGTCGGGAACGCACAGCGCGACCGCGCCATCGGCGTCGTGGAATCCGGTGACCAGGCATTCGGACATCAGCGGCCCGATCTGTTTCGGCGGAAAATTCACCACCGCGACCACCTGTCGGCCGACCAGATCCTCCGGCCGGTAATGCACGGTGATCTGCGCGCTGGATTTGCGCACGCCGATCTCGGGGCCGAAGTCGACCTGCAGCACGTAGGCAGGTTTGCGCGCTTCGGGGAAGGGCTCGGCCGAGATCACGCGACCGACGCGCAGTTCGACTTTCAGGAAGTCGTTCCAATCGATGGTGGCGGGCATGTCGCTCACACGGCACCGCTACGCGCGATGCGCGTGGACGCGAGCCGGGTGCAGGTTTCGATCGCGGCGAACAGGCTCGACGGATCGGCGATACCGCGCCCGGCCAATTCCAGTGCGGTGCCGTGATCCACCGCGACCCGCGGATAGGGCAGGCCTAGGGTGAGATTCACCGCGCGCTCGAAACCGCTGTATTTCAGCACCGGCAGGCCCTGATCGTGATACATCGCCAGCACCGCATCGAAGCCGGCCAGTTTCGCCGGCAGGAAGGCGGTGTCGGCCGGCAGCGGACCGATCAGGGTCCAGCCTTGGCCGCACAGTCGTTCGAGCAGCGGAATCACGATGTCGAGTTCTTCGCGTCCCAGATGGCCGTACTCGCCCGCGTGCGGGTTCAGGCCGAGTACCGCGATGCGCGGCGTGGCGATGCCGAAGTCATCGCGCAGCGCGGCATGCAGGATGCGCAGGGTGCGTTCCAGCCCCTCGGCGGTGATCGCGTCGGCGACCTCGCGCAGCGGCAGGTGAGTGGTGGCCAGCGCGACGCGGACGATGTCGTTGGCGAGCATCATCACCACGGTGCAGCGCGCCTGTGCGGCCAGCAGTTCGGTGGTGCCGGTGTAGGGAATGCCGCCGTCGTTGATCGCGGCCTTGTGGACCGGGCCGGTGACGAGGCCGTCGCACAGCCCTTGCAGACAGGCGCCAGCGGCGGTTTCCAGCGAGGCGATGGTGGTACGCGCGTTGCGCGGCTCGGGATGACCGAAACGACTGGCCACGACCGGCGGAATTTCGACGAGGGCGAGCCGGCCGGGGCCGGCTGCGCTGGGGTCGTTGGGGGAGATCAGGCGCAGCGGCAGGCCGATGGCCTCGGCCGCGCGCAGCAGGGTGTGGCGCTCGCCATAGACCACCAACTCGGCATCCCAGTCGCGCTGTGCGGCACGGACGACGAGTTCAGGGCCGATGCCGGCCGGCTCGCCCGGAACCAGCGCGAGACGGGGGCGTCGCGTCATGGCAGGCGCTTGGGCGAGGTCAGCCCGGGCCGGCAGCAGCGGCGGCGGCACCAACGCGGATGTCGATGAACGCTTCGCCGCGCAGCTCGCGGAGGAAGCGGGTCCACTCGTCCTCCAGCTTGCGCTGGCCGATGCTCTCGCGGATCTGGCTGCGGCGGTTTTCGTCGGTTGCGTTGATCTGACGGGTGCCGGCGCGTTTGACGAGATGCCAGCCGGCCTGGGTCTTGAACGGCGCGGACACCTGACCGTCGCTGAGTGCCGACACCTGGGCGCCGAATTCGGGGCCGAAGTCGTCCTGCGCGAACCAGCCGAGGTCGCCGCCGCGGGCCTTGCTGATGGTGTCTTCGGAATCTTTGCTGGCCAGTTCGGCGAAATCGGCGCCACCGGCGATGCGGGCGCGCAGTGTTTCGAGCTTGGCCTTGGCGGCCGTATCGGTGGCGCCTTCTTCGGTGCGGATCAGAATGTGGCTGGCCTGATACTGGGTGACCATCTTGGCGTCGCCGGCCTGGGCGTTGCGGGTTTCTTCCAGTTTGATCAACTGGAACCCGTTCGGGCCGCGGATCGGGCCGATGATCTTGCCGATCTCCATGCTGCTGATCGTGCCGGCGAAACTGGTCGGTACCTGGTCGAGGGCGCGCCAGCCCAGATTGCCGCCTTCCAGCGCGTTGGGGCTGTCGGAGTAGCGCACCGCAGCGGCGCTGAATTCCATCTCGCCGCGGTCGAGCAGACCCTTGATGCCTTCGATCTTGCGTTCGCCGGTGGTGATCTGCTCGGCGGTGGCGCCTTCGGGCAGGGCGACCAGGATGTGGGCGAGGCGATATTGAGTACTGCCGCCGGCCTGTGATTTGAGCGCGGCATCGACTTCGGCGTCGCTGACGTTGATCCGGCCCTGTGCGAAGCGCTGGCGCAGACGCTGGACCACGATTTCATCGCGCAGTGAGCTGCGGAAATCGGCGAAGTTCATGCCGTCTTTGGCCAACTGCTGGCGCAGTTGTTCGGCAGTCATCTTGTTTTCGCGAGCGATGTTAGTGACGGCAGCGTCGACTTCCTCATCGCTTATCCGCATGCCGGTGCTCGCCGCGCGTGCGGTCTGCAGGCGGATCAGGATCAGCCGCTCCAGCACCTGGCGCTGCAGCACGTCGGTCGGCGGCAATTGCGCCTCGCGACCGGCATATTGGCCGCGGATGTTGGCGACGGCGCGTTCGAGTTCGCTCTGCAGGATGATGTCCTCATCCACCACCGCGGCGATCCTGTCCAGCGGTTGTTGAGCGAAGGCGGAGAAGCTGCCGGCAAGGAGAACGACGACAAGAAGCTTGGCAACGATGGCGCAGCGGAACGATCGGATCATGGGACAGAGTCTGAAGAGGGGAGTTCGCCGCCACCGCGTGTCTGGGGGGGCGGGACGAGGGACAGATCCTCGCGGTAGTAGCCGAGGATAGCACGGCGCAGACGGCCCTCCGTGTCGGGTCCAGCGGAGCCTAACCCCTTGAGTTCGATCTCCAGCTGAATGGCGCTGTTGAGCTCGCCGCTGCGGCTGCGCAAGTAGCGGCGACCGACCAGACGCACCGCCAGGCAGCAGCTTTCCCACTGCACGCCGGCGATCCCTTCCAGCAACTGGCTGTCCTTGAGTGAGTAGTAGTAGCGGCCGACCACGCTCCAGTTCGGATTGATCGGATACAGGAACGACAGGTCGGCCTGTTCGAGCAGATCGCGGCGGTAGCGGTAGCTGAGATTGACGATGCCGTCGTCGCCGATCAGGTAGCGGGTGCGCAGGCTGGCCAGATCGCGGCGGCCGGATTTCGGATCCCACTGATAGGAACCGCCGATGGTCCAGCGGTCGTTCGCGGCATAACTGGTGTCCACGATCCACGCCGATTTGCCCTGATCGATCGGGTTTTCGCCGGGTACCGTGACCCGCGAATCCTCGAAATAGCGGATCTGGCCGATGCTGGCCGACAGCTTTTCCAGGCCGTCGGCTTCGCGGATGAAACGCGTGGAGACGGCCAGGGTGAGCTGGTTGCCGTCGGCCTGGCGGTCGGCGCCGGAATAGCGGTTGTCGCGGAACAATTGGCCCCAGCCGAACGTGAGCGGGCGGGTGTCGAACAGCGGGATGCCGGACTGGTCGCGGTACGGCGCGTTGTAATAGAAGACCCGCGGTTCGAGGGTGTTGAGGTATTCCTCATCGCCCCAGCGCATGTGGCGGTCGAAATACAGCCCGGCGTCCAGCGTGGCCACCGGCAGGCTGCGGGTCGGGCGGCTCTCGCGGAACTGCTGGATCAGCGGCGCCAGCACCAGCGGGTCGTTGGCGTCCAGACCGTTGCGCTGGGCGTAGGTGATCGCCCGGTCGCTGGCATCGCCGGCGAGCTGGTAGCCGGTGTAGCGCCACGCCAGCGTGGGCTTGAAGAACCAGCTGTCGCCTTCCAGCGGCAGGCTGAGGAAGGGGCGGAGGTCGACGCGGCTGCCGTCGGAGAATGCGTCGTGCTCGAAACGCACGATTTCGGCGTCGATACCGGCGGTCAGCGATTTGGCGAACTCGCGCTCCCAGCGCACATGGCCGCGCGGCAGGCGGTTGAAGGGCAGGTTGGTGTCGCGCAAGGTGTAGTCGGCCAACTGCGAATGATCGGCCATGAACGAGGCCTCCCAGTCGCGGCCCCGGCCGTAGAGGCCGATGTCGCTGGTCACGAAGGACGCCGCGCCGCCGTTCAGGGTGTTGCTGGCGTCGTCGAGATAGCGGGTGTCGCTGATCCAGGCGATGTTGCTGCGCGCCTGCCAGTGCGGGCCGAAGCCCTGGACGCCGTTGAAACGCAGGTAACCGCGATTGGATTCGCGGCGGTTTTCCTCCGGAACACCCTCGGCGATCTCGTTGTCGCGTTCGCGGTCGGTGAGCTTGTCGGACGGCAGGAAGGCGGCATCGAACACGCCGCGGCCGGTTTCGGTGAGGTAGCGGAACTCGCCGCCCAGTTGCAGGCCGCGTTTGCTCATCCACCGCGGGTTGATGGTGGCGTCGTAGTTCGGCGCCAGATTCAGATAGATCGGCTGGCGCCAGTCGAAGCCGTTGCGCCCAGACGAGGAAATGGCCGGGTACAGCAGGCCGGTACGGCGGCGGTCGTCGATCGGGAACCGGAACCACGGCAGGTACAGCACCGGGATTTTGCCCACGCGCAGGGTGGCGTTGCGGGCGGTGCCCATGCCTTCCTCGGTGTTCACGTCGATGCGCTGGGCGCGCAGTTCCCAGCGGCGGGCCTCGGGCGGACAGGTGGAATAGGTGGAACCGTACAGCGAACCCTCGCTGCCCTGCATGGTGATGCGCTCGGCGCCGCCGTTGCCGCGGCGACGGACCAGCTGGTATTTGAGGTCTTCCAGTTCGTGCGTGTCCTTGCTCTGGTCGCCCTTGGCGCGGGCGGCGATGAGGCGCATGCCGCGGTCCTGGTAGCGCACGTTGCCTTCGGCGGTGTAGGTCTGCTTTTCCTGGTCGAAGCTCAGGCGGTCGGTCGACAGCACCTGTTCGCCGCGGCGCAGGAACACGTTGCCGCTGAGATTCACCACCTCGCCTTCGGTGCCGTCCAGCGAATCGCCGTCGATATCGGTGACCTGCTCGGTCGGGTCGCCGCCCAGGTTCAGGCCTTCCTGCGGCGCCAGATTGGACGCGAAGGCCGGAACCGCGTCTTCGATCGGGCACAGGCCCCAGTCCTCGGGCAGATCGTCGGCGGCATGCGCGGACAACGAGAGGGCGATGCAGAAGGGCAACGGCAGCAGACGGAGTTTTTTGCGCACGCGTTCAACCAGGCTTGAGACAGATCCCGGCTAGCTTGACGCATCCGTCCCGGTGCGGCAACGCGGGATCGCGGCAGGCCGCCGCCGGGTTCAGGCGCGCAGCGCGCCGACGTGCGCGACGCACGATTCGCGCAGACCCTGCATGTCGTAACCGCCTTCGAGGCTGGAGACCACGCGGCCGTCGGCGTGGCGGTCGGCGATGGCGACCAGTTCGCGGGTGATCCAGTCGAAATCCTCCGCTTCCAGCTGCACCTGCGCGAGCGGGTCGAGGCGGTGGGCGTCGAAGCCGGCCGAGATCATCACCAGTTGCGGGCGGAAGGCGTCGAGCTGCGGCAGCAACCGCGTGCGCCAGGCCTCGCGGAACTGCGCGCTGGTCGCGCCGGGCGGCAGCGGCGCATTGAAGATGTTGTTGATGCCGCGCTCGGTGACGTGGCCGCTGTCGGGGTAGAGCGGCATCTGGTGCGAGCTGGCGAACACCACCCGCGGTTCGAGATCGAAGATCGCCTGGGTGCCGTTGCCGTGATGCACATCGAAATCGGCGATAGCGATCCGCGACAGGCCGAACTTGTCCAGCGCGTGCGCGGCGCCGACCGCGATCGAATTGAACAGGCAGAAGCCCATCGGCGCGCAGGCGGTGGCGTGGTGCCCCGGAGGACGCACCGCGCAGAACGCGCGTTTGCTTTCGCCGTTGAGCACCGACTCCACCGCGGCCACCACCGCGCCGGCGGCGCGCAGGCCGGCTTCGGCCGAGGCCGGCGACAGCACAGTGTCGGGATCGAGCCAGATCCGTTCGGTCGGCCGGGTTTCCAGCACCGCATGCAGCAGCGATTCGGCGTGCACGCGCAGCAATTGGCCGCGACTGGCGCGCGGCGCCTCGCGCCAGTCCAGGTCCGGGTAGATTTCGCGCAGACCGGCGGTCACCGCGGCCAGCCGCGCGGGGCTTTCGGCGTGGGTCGGCCCGGTGTCGTGGGCCAGGCAGGCGCTGTGGCTGAAGACCGGGAAGCTCATTTCTGGCGCTGGCGACGCTCGTGGTTCCACAGCTCCTCGCCGTGCCCGCTGTGCCGCGCCAGCACCCGTGCCAGCACGAACAACAGATCGGACAAGCGGTTGAGGTAGCGGATCGCCTGCGGCCGCACTGCGTCGTGGTGGGAGAGCGTCACCGACTCGCGCTCGGCGCGGCGGACGATGGTGCGCGCCAGATGGCAACGCGCCGCGGCCTCGCCACCGGCCGGCAGGATGAAATCCTTCAGCGCCGGCAGCGGGTCGTTGTAGTGGTCGAGCTGCTGTTCGAGGCGCTCGATGTCGGCGTCGTCGATCGCGGCGTGGCCGGGAATGCACAGCTCGCCGCCCAGATCGAACATCTGATGCTGGACGGTGGTCAACAGCGCGCGGATGTCGTCCGGCACGTCGCAGGCCAGCAGCACGCCGATGGCGGAATTGGCCTCGTCGACGGTGCCGTACGCGGTGACCCGAGCCGAATCCTTCGCCACCCGGCTGCCGTCGCCCAGACCGGTGGTGCCGTCGTCGCCGGTCTTGGTGTAGATTTTGGAGAGCCTGTTTCCCATCTCAAGAATCCGTTTTTTTAGGGGCGGCGTTTTTGTGGGGGCGGCGGGAGCCGCGATCACCGCGATCACCGCGATGCAGCGAAAAACAGCCGTTGTTGCGGACACCGACCTCGCTAGACGAGGGATTCGCTGCCGTTCTGTTCGGCCAACAAAAGCAGATCCCTCACATACGTTCGGAATGACAGCTTGTCAGACCGTCTGCGCCCGCAGCGCTGGCGACTGCCGGCGCAGCAGCGCGAAGCCGCCGAACAGCACCGCCGAGTAGAACAGGGTGCCCAGCACCGTCCAATTGAAGAACGGAATGCCGGCGACGTAGGCCGCGACCAGGCCGCTGCCGGTCTGCGGGTACATGGTCGAACCAAACCATGTGGTGAAATTGGTGACCACGAAGAACAGCACCGAGCCGGCCAGCGAATAACCCAGCACGTTGGCGCCGCTGACCTTGCCGCGCAGGCCGAAGCCCAGCACCGTGGACAGCGCGATGCAGACATACACCGACCAGAAACTGAGGCTGGCGACGTAGCTCATGTAGCTGCCGCCGAACATCAGGCCCAGGCCGATGTCGGACAGCACCATCGCGATCAGCGGGACCACGATGGCCCAGGCACGGTTCGCGAAATAGGCGCCGCCGAACAGCGCCATCGCTTCCACCGGCGAGAAATTCGGCGGGTGCGGCAGCAGCCGGCTGAGCGCGGCCAGCACGATCATGCCGGCCAGCAGCAGCGGACCCGGGGCCAGCAGGCCGCCGCGGTTCGCGTCGGGGCCAGAAGAAGAAGAGGAAGCGTGAGCGGTCATCGGCGGTCGCAGGCGGAAGTGAACACAGAGCGTTAGCATAACGCAATGTCCACGCCCGACCCCGCCCCGCCGTCCTTTTCCAGACCCGCAACCGCGCCCGCAGCGGCCTTTCACGATGTCCTGATCGTCGGCGGCGGCCTGGTCGGCGCCAGTCTGGCGATCGCGCTGGACCGGCTCGGCCTCGACGTGGCCCTGCTGGAAGCCGCCCCGCCCGGCGCGCTGCCGGCGGTGTTCGACCAGCGCAATCTCAGTTTCGCCGAAGCCACCGTCAACGCCCTGCGCGCGCTCGACGTGCTGCCGCGCCTGCGCGCGGCCACCGGCGCCATCGCCCGCATCCACATCAGCCGCGATGGCGACTTCGGCCGGGTGCTGCTGGACGCCGCCGACTACGGCCGCGCGGCCTTCGGCCAAGTGGTGGTGGCGCGCGATTTCGGCGACGCATTGGCGTCGAAGCTCGACGATCTGCCGCGCCTCACCCGCTATCGACCCGCGCGCTTCCTCTTTTTCGCCGAAGATTCGGCCGATGGTCTGCGCCAAGCGCGCGTGGCAGATGCCGACGGCGAGCGCCTGATCGCCGCGAAACTCGTGGTAGCCGCCGACGGCACCGCCAGCGCGGTGCGCGAGGCGCTGGGGATCGGGGTCGAACAGCACGATTATCGCCAGGCCCTGTTCGTCGCCCGCGTCCGCGCCGAGCGCGCGCCCGACGGCACCGCCTGGGAGCGGCTGACCGATCACGGCCCGACCGCGGTGCTGCCGCGCGGCGATGGCCATTACGGCACCATCCACGGCGTCGCCAGCGATGAAGCCGACGCGGTGGCCGCGCTCGACGACGCGGCGTATCTCCAGCGCCTGCAGCGCGCCTTCGGCTGGCGCGCGGGGCGTTTGCTCGCAACCGGCCCGCGCAGCGTCTACCCGATCGTGCGCACCCTGGCGCAGCGGCTCGTCGCGCCGCACGCCGTGGTGGTCGGCAATGCCGCGCAGACCTTGCATCCCATCGGCGCGCAGGGCTTCAACCTTGGACTGCGTGATGCGCTGACGTTGGTCGAATGTATCGATGCCGGCCGGGCGCGCGGCGAAGACGCCGGCAGCGCATCGGTATTGGCCGAATACGCGCAGCGCCGCCGCGACGACCGCGAACGCACCATCGCGTTCTCCGACGGTCTCGCGCGCTGGACTTCGAATCCTTCCCCGTTGGCGTCTCCACTGCGCAGCCTCGGCCTGTTCGCGGTCGAAAACGACGCCGCGCTGCGCGCGATGCTGGTCGGCGGTGCGATGGGCTATCGCGGCGATGTACCGCAACTCTGTCGTGGGGTGATCGCATGAATCGTCGAACATCCGCCAGCCGTCTCGCCGATGCCGCCGTCGTCGGTGGCGGCGTGGTCGGTGCCGCCTGCGCGCTGGCGCTGGCGCAGCAGGGGCTGCAGGTCACGCTGATCGAATATGCCGAACCGCCGGCATGGTTATCGGCCGAAGCCGACCCGCGCGTGTATGCGTTCGCGCCCGATAGCGCGGCGCTGTTCCAAACGCTCGGCGTCTGGGACGCGGTGCGCGACACTCGTGCGCATCCGTACCGGCGGATGCGTGTGTGGGATGCGGCCGGCGGCGATGAACTGCGCTTCGATGCCGATGCGTTCGCGGTCAAACAGCTCGGCTGGATCATCGAACACGCGCTGCTGCAGGATCGACTGTGGGCCGCGCTGCGGCGCTCGAACGTGACCGTGCGCTGCCCCGCGCGCGTGGTCGCGCTTGAACAAAATGAAGACAGCGCGACGCTCGAACTCGACGACGGCCTGCGCGTAGAAGCGCGCATCGCCATCGCCGCCGACGGCGGGCGTTCGACGCTGCGCGAACTCGCGGGCATCGGCATGAACACCGAAGACTACGGCCAGCGCGGCGTGGTCGCCTACATCGCCACAGAGCGCCCACACGAAGACACCGCATGGCAGCGTTTCCTGCCGACCGGGCCGCTGGCGTTCCTGCCGTGCGCTGCGAGAGACGATGCGCCGAACGTGTCCTCGATCGTCTGGACGCTGCCCGACACAGAAGCCTCGCGCGTCATCGAACTCGACGACGCGGCCTTCGCGGAGGAACTCACGCGCGCGTTCGCCTCGCGCCTCGGCGACGTGCGCCCGCTGAGCCCGCGCATCGCTTTCCCGCTGCGTCGCCAACTCGTCGACGCCTATGTCGCCGGCCGCGTGCTCGCCATCGGCGACGCCGCACACGTCGTGCATCCGCTGGCCGGACAGGGCGTCAACCTCGGCCTGCGCGATGTCACCGCGCTGCGCGATAGCGTCGCCGCCGCACAGCAGCGCCGCGTCGACTGGACCGCCCCGCACCGCCTCGCGCGCTGGGCGCGCGCGCGCCGCAGCGACGCCACCGCATCCGCCTACGCCTTCAGCGCGATCAATCGCGTGTTTTCCAACGATGATCTCGCGGCCACGCTGTTGCGCGGGCATGCGCTGGGTCTGGCGGGGAAGATCGCGCCGCTGAATCGCGCGCTCTGGCGGCACGCGGCGGGTGTGTGAAGATGCGTGCTAGCCTGTATTTCCTTGCGGCAACCTTTGCGTTTCATTGCGTTGCAGGACACGCCTGCAGCACTGTGCCTAGCAAACAGATGTTCATGGCGAATCAGAAGGCATTTCAAAAGAAACACGATTTTCCGATCGCGTTGGACGTACCAGCGCCGATCATAAAGGTGGTGTCGATCGAACGTGCCGATTCTGATATCCCAGGAAGCTGTTCCGCATACGCCGGTGTCGCGATCGAGGTGTCTTTGCCTGACGGCTCGATATTCTCCATGGAAGATCTCGGATTCGTTTTTCGCTCGCCTTCGGATAAACCACAGGACCGGTTCGTAGCCTTTCCCAACTTCCCGATCACGTCGATGAAAATGTCCGACGACGGGCGTATTGCATACTTCTTTTTCATGCTGATCGATCGTGTCGAGCAGCGGGGTAAGCCGTTCCAGCTGACGCTGGATGTGTTCGCGATCAATCGCTATCTTCAGGTCGGCCCATCGACGCAAGTTGTTCTGGCTGCGCCGTAAGGCGACGGAAGATCGAAAGAAATTCGGCCTCCTTGCGCTGCGCTGAAAAACGTTGTCGCCCGTTTCGAGCAGAGGTGTCCATGAGTCAGACCATCGAATCGCCCCGCAACGCCATCGTGCTCGCTCCCGGCGAAGGCCGCGCATATGCCATGGGACGCATCGGCGCAGTGTTCAAGGCCGATGGGGCTGAAACGGTCTCGCGTTACTCGATTTCCGAATGGTGGCTTGAGCCGAACACCCAGGGTCCGGGCGCGCACGCACATCCCGAGGACGACGTGTTCTACGTCATCGAAGGCACGATGAGTTTTCTGGTGAACGATGCGTGGATCGACGCCGCGCGCGGATCGTTCGTGCTGGTGCCGGGCGGCGCGACCCACGATTTCGAGAATCGCAGCGACGCGCGCGCCGCGGTGTTGAATCTGTCGATCCCCGGTGGTTTCGAGCAGCATATGCCGGGGATCGTGGATTGGTTCGCCGAACACCCGCCCGGGAACGCGGGCGGCTGACGCTCAGGTCGACACTTCGGAGTCCGTTCAAGATATCGGATCCGGGGAAAGATCTGTCATCCCGAACGAGGGCGAAGCCCGAGGAGGGATCTGCTTGTAGCCGGCGCTGCAACAACAGCAGATCCCTCCGCCCGCTACGCGGGCGTTCGGGATGACAGAGGCTTATCGGTTTGCGCAGGACATTCTGAACAAGCTCAGGCCGACGCGATCACCAGTCGGTCGGCTTGTAATCCTTGAGGAACTGACCCCAGACGTGTCGGCCGGTGTTGATGCCGTCGATGATCGGGTCGACGATGCGTGCGGCGCCGTCGACGATATCCAGCGGCGGGTGGAAGCGTTCCTCGATGACCTTGCGCGCAGCGAGCTCCGCGGGATCCTCGTCGGTGACCCAGCCGGTATCGACCGCATTCATGTGGATGCCGTCGCCGTGGTAATCGGTCGCGGCGGTGCGGGTCATCATGTTCAAGGCCGCCTTCGCCATGTTGGTGTGCGGGTGGCGGGTGGTCTTGAACTTGCGGTAGAACTGGCCCTCGACCGCGGAAACGTTGACGATGTGCTTGTCGCGCGTCGGCGCTTCGCCGTCGCAGGCGCGCATCATCAGCGGCTTCAGGCGCGCGTTGATGATGAACGGCGCGATCGCATTGACCAACTGCACTTCCAGCAATTCCACCGACGGCACTTCGGCCATCAGCAACCGCCATGAATTGCGCGTGCGCAGATCGATCTGCTGCAGGTCCTGATCGAGACGGCCCTGCGGGAACAGATGTTGCTGGCCGACCATTTCTTCGGCGAGCAGCGGAATCTGCGACAGCTCGGCAGCGCGGGTGATGCCGGCGAGCGCATTCCCGGCGAGCGCGTCGCGACCATCGCCGACGCTCATCTGCGAAGCGCCATCCGCGCCTTCGGGCAGCATCGCGTAGCGGCGCAGGCCTTCGTAGCCGCCCAGCAGCTTGCGCAGATGTTCGGGCACCTCGTGCGCGGCTGCGGTTTCGCCGTCCATCATGTGCGCGTAGAACTCCGGCGGTCGGCGCACGGTCTGGCAGGCGTTGTTGATGATGAAATCGAGGCGGTCGCGAGTCGTCACCAGTTCGCGGCAGAAGGCTTCGACGCTCGGCGTGTGGCGCAGGTCCAGCCCGAAGATTTCCAGGCGGTCGGCCCAATCGCCGAAATCGGGTTCTTCGGCGTAGCGCGCAGCGGAGTCGCGCGGGAAGCGCGTGGTCACGATCAATGTCGCGCCCGCGCGCAGCAGCTTGAGACCTGCCTGATAACCGATCTTGACCCGGCCGCCGGTCAGCAGTGCGACCCGGCCGCGAAGGTCCGCGGTTTCGGTGCGCTTGAGGAAATTGAATTCAGCGCAGGTCGGGCACAGCTGATCGTAGAAATGATGGATCAGCGAGTATTTCTGCTTGCAGACATAGCAATGCTGCGGTTCGACCGATTCGCGCGGTTCCGGCGTATCGGTGTTGCGGTCGTCGGCGACGAAATCCTGCGGCGGGAAATAATTCGGCGTGGTGAACACCGGACGGCGGCGCAGTTCGCGGATGCCTGTCTCGTGCAGCACCGCTTCCTCGCGCGCGACGTGCGCGGCGTTGCGCTCGCGCTCCGCAGCCTTCATTTTCTGCCGGCGCAGCACCGGGTCCGGGTGGTAGACGCTCGCCACCGCCTGATGCAGACGGCCGCGATCCTCGGCGGGCAAGCGGTCGAGCAGGTCGCGGTCAGCGGCCACGGCGTCCAGAAAGGCGATGCAGGCGCGGGCTTCGTCGGCGAGCGCATCGGCCGCGCTCGGCGGGTCGAACACCGCGTTCTGCGTGGGGTGTGACGATGAAGGCATTGCGGTCCAGGATTCGATGCGGCGACAGGCCGCCAGACCGCTTATTGTCGCGCGGATGGCTGCGACGTGCATGGGTCGCCGGTGGTCGTGCCCGGAATCGGAGGCCGGATCGGGCCGCAGGTTGTCGGGAAATGCTGGCTCAAGCGATGGCTCCGACTTGTCCCAGGCTGTCGAATTGGATGATTTCGCCATCGCGCGGAACCTGCAGGCGCGAGCCTAGACCCGTCTGCTGGCCCGCGTGCGTGAGGCCAGCGCGGGTTTCGGGGCAGTGGCTGAGCGCCTCCAGATGGTTGGCGACAACGGTGCCGGGTGCGATCTTGCATAGCGCGATCACCTCCTCGATGCCCATGATGATCTCGCCGCCGAAATCGAATCGCGCGCCGCCCGCAGGCACGACGCAGATCTGCGGACGATGGTCGACGATGAAGGCCTGGACTTCGGATGTGAGTACGGTGTCGCCGCTCAGATAGAGGCTGGGTTCGCCCGGAAGCTCGATCAGATAACCGACGCCATGCTCCATGAATCGGCCGACCAAGCCGCGACCATGCACGCAGCGCGCCGTACGTATCGTTCCGCCGAAGAACGTCGAAGGTTCTTGATGATTCTGCGGCAAAGGCTGCGCGTTCAGCCCTCTTTCGCGCAGATGGCCGGCGTCGTGAGGCGTGCAGATCACCGGAATCTGTTGCTCGCGGAGCCAGCGTTTCGCGGCCCTGTCCAAGTGGTCGAAATGACCTTTCTGGCAGTGGGTAATCAGGCAGTGCGTCACCGTTTCCAGCGCATCGGCGGCGGAGTACGGCAGCTCGACCAGCGGATTGCGCTGTCTTGCACCGAACACGCGCAATGGCGGCAGGGCGCCGCGCGGCGCCAGCATCGGATCGACCAGGATGCGGTGCTTGCCGGATTCGATGATGATCGACGCGTTGCGGAGTTGATGGATGTTCATGGCGCACCTGCAGGAAGTGCCTGCATTGTGTTTCCGCGGCGTCAGACCGACAATGGCATGAATTGACAGTATTCATTCTATTTCTGCCATGCGTCAGACAGTCGGAGCCCCGGACAATGAGAGTCGGCTTGCTGGTGTATCCCGGATGCTTGCTTGCGGGTCTGTTCGCGTTTGCGGACATGTTGCATGCGGCCAATCGCCGGTCGGGTAAACGGCTGTTCGACACGCATTTCGTCGCACTGCGAGCCGGTATGGTCGCCTGCGCGCACGGGGCCGGCCTGCAGGTGGCGCGGCCGTTCGAGCCCGACACGCTCGATGCGCTGCTCATTCCCGGGTTCTGGGCCGAATCGGCGCAACAGGTGGAGGAGGTGATCGCCGGGCAGCAGCTGGTGATCGTGGCTTTGGAAAAATCTCCGCAAACCCTGAAAATCTGGGCCTATTGCAGCGGTGTCAGCCTGTTGGCGGCCAGCGGCCGTCTGGATGGCCGCGCCGCGACCATCACGTGGTGGTTGGCCGAAGCGATGGCGCGCCGCTATCCGAAAGTGAAATGGCAGTGCGAACGCGACATGGTGTCCGGCCGGCATGCGGTGACGGCCGGCGGCGTCAACGGCCATTTCCAGATCGCGCATGCGCTTGTGGAGCGCTGCGTGTCGCCGGCGGTGTTCCGCGATCTGGTCAGGTTGATGGTGCTGCCGCGTCCGGTGCAGCCGCATGCCGCGTTCCGGTCGATGAGCCTGATCGAGCAGGCCAGCGAGTTGTTGCGCCGATTGCATGCGCTGGTCGAGCGGATGCCGGCGGAGCGGGTCACGGTGAAGGCATTGGCCGAGCAACTGGCGATGTCGGAAAGAACGCTGGCGCGGAAAGTGGGCGACGAGACCGGCGTCGCCGTGGCGACCTATGTCCGCCGGATCAAGCTCAATCAGGTGAGCGAGCGGCTGATGTTGACCACGGCGCCGGTCAGCAGCATCGGCGCCGAGCTGGGTTTCAGCAGCGAATCGAATCTGCGCAGGATGTTCAAGGACATGACGCGGATGACGCCGCTGGAATACAGGCAGCGTTTCGCGCGGCAGTGAGCGGCGGGCATCGACGCGCGATCAGGCGCTCTTCGCCAGCTCCGTCCAGTCGTCGTGCAGGCCGCATTCGCGCTTGAGCCCGAAGAAACGGGTGTCTTCCGCATCCATGCCGTCTTCGAGGCGACGGGTGGTGTGGATGTCGCCGATGGACACGTAACCGTCGTGCCACAGCGGGTGATAGGGCAGATCGTTGGCTTCGAGATATTGCCAGATGTCGCGATCGGTCCAGTCGGCGATCGGGTGCAGTTTCCAGCGGCCGTCGCGCAGTTCGAGGAAGTCGATGGCGGCGCGGGTACTGGTCTGGCTGCGGCGCAGACCGGCGATCCAGGTGCGCACGCCGAGTTCGCGCAGCGCGCGCTGCATCGGTTCGACCTTGCGCAGCTGGTTGTAACTCTGGATGCCGTCGATGCCGTTTTCCCAGAGCTTGCCGTGGCGCGCTTCCATCCACGCGATGCCGACCTGCGGACGGTAGACCTTGAGGTTCAGCGACAGACGTTCGCTCAATTCGTCGACGAAGCGGTAGGTTTCCGGGAACAGATAACCGGTGTCGATCAGGATCACCGGAATGTCAGGCTTCGCCTGGGTGGTCATGTGCAGCGCGACCGCGGCTTGGGCACCGAAGCTCGACGACAGCGCGTGATGGCCGGCGAGGTGTTCGACCGCCCATTGCACGCGTTCCGGCGCGCTGCGCGTCGCCAGCCAGCGGTTCAGTTCGGCGAGGGCCTGCGGCGATTCCGCCGCGGTGATCGGGTCGGGAAGGCTCATGCGATCAACTCCAATGGCAATGCTTTGCCGGCCACGATGTTTTCGCGCACCAGGCCGCTTCTGATCAAGAAATCGCCGAAACGTTCGGCATCGGTGCGCTCGGTGGCGTACTGTCGGAACAAAGGGTCGAGGGTATCGAGAATGGCGGTTTCGTCGATGTTTTCGCGATACAGCGTGTTCAGGCGCTGGCCGCGGTGATCGGCGCCCAGCATCAGGTTGTAGCGGCCGGGCGCCTTGCCGACCAGCGCGATTTCGCCGAGGTACGGCCGCGAGCAGCCGTTGGGGCAGCCGCTGATGCGCAGGTGCAGATCGTTGCCGTCGAGGCCGTTCTTGGCCATCACCGTTTCGAGGCGGTCGACGAACGCGGGCAGGTACCGTTCCGCTTCTGCCATCGCCAGGCCGCAGGTCGGCAACGCGACGCAGGCCAGCGCGGCCTTGCGCAGCGGCGACGCTTCGCGATGCGTATCCAGCGCGTATTCGCCGATCAGCTGATCGATCAGCACGCGCTGCGCGTCGTCGAGATTCGCGATCAGCATGTTCTGGTTGGCAGTGAGACGGAATTCGGACGCGCCGCCACCGGCGTTGAGCAATCTGGCGATTTCGCGCAGGCCGGTGAGGTGGCGCACGCCGTCGCCGCTGTCGGAAGGCTTGTCCCAGATCCGGCCGGAAAGGATGCGCAGGGTCAGATGCCAGCGGCCGTCGTCGCCCTGGTGCCAGCCGAATTCGTCGGCGTTGTGCGCGAACGCGAAGGCGTGCGCCAGCGCGAAGGTGATGCCCGCGCGTTGCGCGACTTCGATCTTGAACGCCTCCAGGCCATGATCGTCGATGGTGTACTTCAGCCGTGCGCGCTTGCGCACCGCGCGGTTGCCCCAGTCGCGCTGGGTGGTGACCACGGCTTCGGCGACCGGGATCACCTGGTCCGGCGTGATGAAGCCGATGACATCGCCGATGCGCGGATAGGTTTCCGCATCGCCATGGGTCGCGCCCATGCCGCCGCCGACACTGACGTTGTAGCCCAGCAGGGCGCCGTTGTCGTCGCTGCCGTCGTTACCGATGACCGCGATGAAGCCCAGATCCTGCGCGAACACGTCGACATCGTTGCTCGGCGGCACCGCAAATGCGATCTTGAATTTGCGCGGCAGATAGGTCGCGCCGTAAATGGGTTCCTCTTCTTCGCCGCTGCCGGCGACTTTTTCCTCGTCCAGCCAGATTTCGTAATAGGCGCGGCTGTTGGGAAGCAGATGCTTCGACAGGGCTTCGGCCTGCGCCTGCACTGCGGTATGCACCTGCGAAAGATAGGGATTGGATGCGACCGCGATATTTCGGTTGACGTCGCCGCAGGCGGCGAGGGTGTCGATGAGCGCGGCGTTGATCGCCTGCATCGTCGGCTTCAGTTCGCCCTTGATGACGCCGTGGAACTGGAAGGCCTGACGGGTGGTGATGCGCAGACCGCGCTCGGCGTAGGTGGTCGCGATGGCATCGAGCTTCAGCCACTGCGCCGGCGTGACCACGCCGCCCGGGGTGCGGGTGCGGATCATGAACGAGAAATCGGGCTCCAGTTTCTGGCGGCGGCGCTCGTCGCGCACGTCGCGATCGTCCTGCTGGTAGCTGCCGTGATATTTGATGAGGGTCTGATCGTCGTCGGCCAGCGCGCCGGTGATCTGGTTCGCCAGCGATTCCAGCAGCGTGCCGCGCAGACGGCCGCTCTGCTGTTTGATGTCTTCGACCGAATGAGTGCTCATATCAATACACGTCCCGCGAGTAACGACCCTGTGCCTGCAGGGTGTTGAGGTAATCGTTGGCGTCTTCGGCCGACTTGCCGCCATGCGTGGCGATCGCGTCCAGCAGCGCCGCATGCACGTCCTTGGCCATGCGCGTGGCGTCGCCGCACACGTACAGGTGCGCTCCGCCTTCCAGCCAGTCGAACAGCGTGCGGCCGTGCTCGCGCAGCTTGTGCTGCACGTAGACCTTGTGCGCCTGGTCGCGCGAAAACGCGAGATCGAGGCGGTGCAGTTCGCCGCGCTTGAGGGCGTCCTGCCATTCGATCTGGTAAAGGAAATCGCTGCGCGCGTGCGGGTTGCCGAACAGCAGCCAGTTGCGGCCGCTGGCGCCTGTCGTCATGGGGCGCGTCGCGCTGCGTTCCTGCACGAAGCCGCGGAACGGGGCGACACCGGTGCCGGGGCCGATCATGATGATGTCGCGTGCCACGTCGGCAGGCAGGCGGAAGCGTTCGTTGCGTTCGATGTACACCGGCAGCGACACGCCTTCCTCGCGGGTGGCGAGGTGATGCGAGGCCGCGCCCCAGCGCAGCGCGTCGCCTTGGCGGCCGCTATGCAGGTACTCGACATGCGCGACGGTGAGATGCGCCTCGTCGCCGACCGCTTTGCGGCTGGAGGCGATGGAATACAGCCGCGGCTGCAGCGGACGCAGGGCTTCGACCAGCGCCTCGGCGGTCCACTCGCCCGGGTGTTCGAGCAGCAGATCGACGATCTGCGACTGCGCCATCAGCGCGGTCAGGCCTTCGCGCTGGTCGGGCGCGAGCAGGCGGTTGAGCGTTTCGCTGCCTGCATGCGCGGCATGGTTGGCGATGAACGGGCGGCTGAGGCGGGTGATCTCGCGTTTGCGGCCCAGCCAGTCGCGCAGCGGCAGGCTGTCGCTGCCCAGCGCGACCGGTGCATCGGCGTCGAGTTCCAGCGCGTCGGCGATGGCTTGTACCAGCGCTGGCGGATTCTCGACCCACACACCCAGGGCGTCGCCGGGTTCGTAGTCGAGGCCTGAGCCTTCGAGCGAGAATTCGAGATGACGCACATCGCGGTCCGAACCGCGGCCGGTGATCGACAGGTTCGCCAGCAGTTCGGCCGCGAACGGGCGCTCGCGGGTCCACGCCACCGGCGCCGCGATGTGCGGACGCAGCGGGGTCACACTCGCGAGCCGCGGCTTCAGGGCTTCCTTGGCTTCGGCCAGCACCTGGGTCGACCACGGCGCGGCGACGGTATCGATATCCAGATCGGCATCGGCGCGGGCGACCCAGCGCTGCGCGCCCAGGGCTTCGAGGCGTGCGTCGAGACGCTGGCCGATCACGCAGAACTGCGGGTAGCTGGTATCGCCGAGGCCGAGCACCGAGAAGCGCAGCTGCGGCAGCTGCGGCGCGCGCTTGCCTTCGATGAATTCGACCAGGGCGCGGGCGTCGTCGGGCGGGTCGCCGTCGCCCTGGGTGCTGATGACGATGGCGAGAAAACGCTCATCCTTGAGCTCCCGAGTCGGATAGGCATCGGCGCGGAGCAGGCGGACAGGCAGGCCTTCTCCTTCGAATTTCGCGGCCAGCGCTTCGGCGATGCGCTTGGCATTGCCGGTCTGGCTGCCGTAAACCACGGTCAGGCGGCTGCGATCGGCATGCTCGGTGACGGCATGTTCAACGGCAGCCGGGGCGGCCACGGCGAGGGCGCTACCGGCCTGCGCCCGGGCAAGGCCGGCGGTGTAGCCCGAAAGCCACCACAGCCCTGCGCTGTCCATGCCATCGACCAGTCGGGCAATCTGCGCATAGGGCTCAGCGGCCAGTGGCGACTGGGCGAGCGTGGCCGGCGAAGGTGCGGTATTGGCGGGGGACATGGCAGCCTGGGGACCGGAGAGGGGGAAAACGACGAGCGTTCAGCCTAGGCGCCTCCATTTACGGGCGGAAAGGATCGGTTGTTATGCGCTTATGCCGGCACGCACTTTCGACACCGGGAGGCGTCACGGATACTGGAAAACCTTCAGCGGCTCCTCCCCTGCATGGAACTGCCCCCGGATTTCCTGCTCTACGTCATCATCGGTTTTGCCGCACAACTCATCGACGGCGCCCTGGGCATGGCCTATGGCGTCACTGCGTCCAGCCTGTTGCTCGGTTTCGGCGTGCCACCGGTGGTCAGCAGCGCCACCGTGCACGCGGCCGAGTGCTTCACCACCGGTGCTTCGGCGATCTCGCACCACGCCTTCGGCAATATCGACCGGAAGCTGTTCCGGCGGCTGTTGTTGCCGGGCATGCTGGGCGCCGGCATCGGCGCCTACCTGTTGACCACGATCGACGGCAACGCGCTGAAACCCTGGATCGCGGGTTATCTGCTGTTGATGGGCGTGGTGATCCTGTTCAAGGCGTTCCGCGAGCTGGTGCCGCGCGAGGTCACTTCGCACGTGTCCACGGTCGGTTTCTTCGGTGCGCTGCTGGATGCGATGGGCGGCGGCGGTTGGGGGCCGATCGTCGCCACCAACCTGATCGCCCGCGGCCATGAGCTGCGCCTGACCGTGGGCAGCGTCAACGCGGTCGAGTTCTTCGTCACCCTCACCGCGTCCATCGTCTTCCTGATGACCATCGGCACCGGTCACCTGGACATCGTGCTGGGGCTGGCGCTGGGCGGCGTGGTCGCGGCGCCGCTCGGTGCCTGGCTGATCCGTTTCGTCCGTCCGCGTGTGCTCATGCCGTTCGTCGGTGTGCTGGTGATCTGTCTGAGCGCGCGTACCCTTTACCAGAGTTTCGCCGGCTGAGACCGCAGGGTTCCGGTCGTGACGACGCCATCGCGATCCGGCTAAAGTCAGCCAGCAACGAATGCAGGCCTCTTCGCCGTCAATACATCCACAGGACATCATGTCGTATCCAGCGTTGAGTCACCTCGATCGGCTTGAAGCCGAAAGCATCCACATCCTGCGCGAAGTCGCGTCCGAATTCCGCAATCCGGTCATGCTGTATTCGGTCGGCAAGGACAGTTCGGTGCTGCTGCATCTGCTGCAGAAAGCCTTCGCGCCCGCGCGTTCGCCGATTCCATTGATGCACGTCGACACCGGCTGGAAGTTCAGCGAGATGATCGCATTCCGCGACCGCCGTGCGCAGGAGACCGGCATCGAGCTTCGCGTACATACCAATGCCGAGGGCGTGGCGCAGGGCATGAATCCGATCACCTTCGGCGCCACCGTGCATACCGACGTGATGAAGACCCAGGGCCTCAAACAGGCACTGGATCTGTACGGTTTCGACGCAGCCATCGGCGGCGCGCGTCGCGATGAGGAGAAGTCGCGCGCGAAGGAGCGCATTTTCTCGTTCCGCAGCGCGCAGCATCGCTGGGATCCGAAAAACCAGCGTCCCGAGCTGTGGAGCCTGTACAACACCCGCATCCACAAGGGCGAATCGGTGCGCGTCTTCCCGATCTCGAACTGGACCGAGCTGGACGTGTGGCTCTACATCTATCGCGAGAAGATCGAGGTGCCGTCGCTGTATCTGGCCGCCGAACGCCCGGTGGTGGAGCGCGAGGGCGCGCTGATCATGGTCGACGACGACCGCCTGCCGATGCGCGAGGGCGAAACCCCCGCGCTCAAGCGCGTGCGTTTCCGCACGCTGGGCTGCTATCCGCTGACCGGCGCGATCGAATCCGAGGCCGACACGCTGGAGAAGATCATCGCCGAGATGCTGGTCGCCACCACCTCGGAACGCCAGGGACGGGTGATCGACCAGGATCCATCCGCTTCGATGGAGAAAAAGAAGCAGGAGGGCTATTTCTGATGTCCGTCATCATCAACGACAGCAATCGCGAAGCCGATGCGGCGGTCGCGGCCTATTTGCAGCAGCACGAACACAAACAACTGCTGCGTTTCATCACCTGCGGCAGCGTCGACGACGGCAA
>JBKJHV010000004.1:0-38174 GCA_046598445.1 Lysobacteraceae bacterium | reverse complement strand
TCCGCGCCCGCGACCTCATCAACACCCCCACCGAGCACATGGGCCCGGACGAGATGGAAGCGGTGGCGCGCGACATCGCGCAGACCCACGGCGCCGACATCGACGTGCTGGCCGGCGACGACCTGCTGAGCCACAACTTCCCCGCTATCCACGCGGTCGGCCGCGCCTCGCACCGCGCGCCGCGGCTGATCGTGCTGCGCTGGGGCGACGCCGCGCACCCGCACGTCGCCATCGTCGGCAAGGGCGTGTGCTTCGATACCGGCGGCCTCGACATCAAGGCCGCCGCCGGCATGCGCAACATGAAGAAGGACATGGGCGGCGCCGCGCACGCGATCGCGCTGGCCGAACTCATCATGGTGCGCAAACTCCCGGTGCGGATCACCCTGCTGGTGCCGGCGGTGGAGAACGCGATCGGTCCGAACGCCTACCGCCCCGGCGAAGTCATCGCCACGCGCAAGGGTGTGAGCGTCGAGATCGACAACACCGACGCCGAAGGCCGCATCGTCCTGTGCGACGCGCTGACCTACGCCGCCGAGCAATCGCCGCAGCTGATCCTCGATTTCGCCACGCTCACCGGCGCCGCGCGGATCGCGCTCGGCCCCGATCTGCCGGTGCTGTTCAGCAACGACGACGCACTCGCCAACGATTGGCTGGCCGCTGGTACTCATTGTTTCGACCCGCTGTGGCGGATGCCGCTGCACCGTCCATACCTGCGCTATCTCACCAGCGGCATCGCCGATCTCGCCAACGCCAGCAGCACGACCATGGCCGGCTGCATCACCGCCGCCCTGTATCTCGAAAGCTTCGTCCCGGCGGAAGTGCCGTGGGCGCATCTGGATGTCTACAGCTGGAACGACAGCGATCGTCCCGGCCGCCCCGCCGGCGGCGAAGCGCAGGCGCTGCGCAGCTGCTACGCGATGCTGAAGACACGCTTCGGTTGAATCTGCGCCTCGGCTGAACCGCACGCCGGCAGGAACCGGCGTGCGCTTGCCCTCCATCGGCGCCGGCCACATCTCGTTCCCTTCCACACGATCACAGGATTTCCATGAAGACGACCGCCCCCCGTCGCGCCTTCATCGCCGCCGTCGCGCTGCTCGCCGTGTGCTTCACGTTCGCCGCCGGCGCGCAGCCCGTGCGCAAAGCTGCGGCGACCGCGACGACAACCGCCGCAACGCCGGCGGCGCAGCGCGCCGTGCTGGTGATGGGCGATTCGCTGTCGGCCTCGTACGGACTCACCGCGGCGCAGGGCTGGGTGTCGCTGACCGCGCAGAAGATCGCGAAGGAAAAACCCGGCTGGCGCGTGGTCAACGCCAGCATCAGCGGCGAAACCACCGCCGGCGGCGCGGCGCGCATCGCGGCCGAACTCAAGCGCCACAAACCGGCGGTAGTGGTGATCGAACTCGGCGCCAACGACGGCCTGCGCGGACTGCCGCTGGCGCAGACCCGCGCCAATCTCGCGAAGATGATTACGGCGGCTAAAGCCGCGAACGCGAAAGTGCTGCTGATCGGCATGCGCATACCGCCGAACTATGGCCCTGACTACACCCAGGGCTTCGAGCGCGCCTTCCGCGAACTCTCGCAGCAGCACAAGACCGCGTTCCTGCCGTTCCTGCTCGAACCGGTCGCGATGGACGACCGCGCGTTCCAGGCCGACCGCCTGCACCCGACCGCGGCGGCGCAGCCGAAACTCCGCGACCACGTCTGGCGGGCGCTGGCGCCGCTGCTGAAGTAAAACTTCCGTTGTCATGCGCAGCCGCATCCCTGCGGCACGATGCCGCGTGCGCGCGGCGTGACAAACGAGGCTTCCCGGCGGATCCGACTCTTTTCGCTCGCGCTGCATCCGCACGCCACGCCGCTGCGTAACTGTCTTCGTACCGGTCTTCCGCGCAACCTCCGTGCCGTCCTCCCCGGCGCGGAAGACCGGCCTTCCCCAGCCACGAGAGATACTCACGATGAACATCAAACTACTGACGGCCGCGCTGGCCGCCACATTCATGATCGCGGCCATCGCCCAGGCCGGCAACATGGGCGGAAAAATGGGTGAGAACCCGATGGTCGGCGGCGCACCGATGCTGGTGACCAAGGACATCGTCGACAATGCGGTGAACTCGAAGGATCACACTACCCTGGTCGCTGCGGTGAAAGCCGCCGGTCTGGTCGACACCCTCAAGAGCAAAGGCCCGTTCACCGTGTTCGCGCCGACCAACGCCGCATTCGCCGCACTGCCTGCCGGCACCGTCGACACGCTGCTGAAGCCGGAGAATAAAGCCACGCTCGCCGGCATCCTCACCTACCACGTGATCCCGGGCCGCATCGACAGCAAGGCGATCGCCGCCCGCATCAAGGCCGGCAAAGGCACCGCCACCTATACCACCGTGCAGGGCGAGCCGCTGACCTTCAAGTCGATGGGCAACCACGTCACCGTGACCGACGCGAAGGGCAACAGCGCCAAGGTCACCATCGCCAACGTGTACCAGAGCAATGGCGTGATCCACGTCATCGACAAAGTGCTGCTGCCGAAGTAATCGCCAGCAGAAAAGCGCCAGGATCCAACAGCGACAACGAAGACGCCGTGCATCAACGCACGGCGTCTTTTTTCATGCGAAACGATCGTTCAACCACAACAAAAACACTTGAGAGGCTTACCCGGCCCACCCGAGCCAAGATTGCCGCCGAAACCTGGGCATTCGGTCCTGCATGCCCACGCGCTGCAGCTCGCGTACTGGGTGCCCGCGGTATTGGTCTCGGTGGCAATGGCCTGGGCCGCGCCGAAGCCCATCGCCGCAACGAACGCGGCCCCGAAGATCAGCGAACGAAACGACACTCTGCGCATCTTCATATCGACACTCCTTGTTGACGCAGCACGCCGCCTTCCTGGCGACCTGCGCGACGGAATGGACGCACCCTCCATGGCGCGGACATCGCAAAAAAACGCATCTACTCCGGCGCGCAGCAATCGCACAGCGGGCCGCCGTTGGGCATGGTCCCGTAATACGTGCCACCGGCTTCACCGCAGGCGGACAGGCACGGCCACACGTCGTCGCAGTAACCGCGCTGCTCCTTGCCTGGCCGATCGGTGGCGCTGGCGAACGCCTGCATCGCGCCGAAACCCATCGCGCCGACGAATACCGCGACGAGCAGGCCCTTGCGCCAGAACTTTCCTGTCTTTGTCATCTCAACTCCCTGTGCGTGGCCGTGGCGGCGCGTCCTTGCGTCGCAGTTCGGCGAGAAGATCATCGGCCTGCTCCCTGCTATCGAAAACACCCTGCACCGCGTGACGGACACGGCCATCGCGGTCGATCGCGAGCAACACCGGCACGCCGCGCGCGCGATACAGCATCAGTTCGCGCGGCGCGGTCAACAGCGCGACCGGAAAGTCGAAGCCATGCGTACGGACGAACGCGTTGGCCTGCGCGGCATCGCATTGGCAGACACCGATGACTGCGACGCGATCGCCGAATTCTTTTTGTATCGCACGCGCGGTCGCAGCCACCGTCGGCGCGGACGCGCGGCAGTATTGGCAGGTGTGATTGAAGAAGAAGAGCACTTGGCGCTCACCGGACGGCTCGCCGAGCGCGAGCTTCGCGCCGTCGAGCGCAGCGGTTTCGACCACCGGCACATACATGCCGGGATAGGCGTATGCGGCGCGATCCGTCAGCCAGTCGCGATCCGCGCGCAGGCCGCGATTCTGCCAACCGAGCAGGGCGACGAGGGCGCTCGCCGCCAACAACGCGATCCATACGAAGATCGAGCGCCACATCCTAGTGACCCCGCGAAACAAGATGTCCGCATACTGCGAGCGCCTTCCGCGCGCGTCAAGCGCCGCACCCGCGTTCAGGCTGCGGTGTGCGCTTGCTCACGTTCCTGCTGCTGCAGCGTCCACATCTGCGCGTAATGCCCGCCGCGCGCGAGCAGTTCGCCGTGACGGCCGCGCTCGACGATCTGGCCCTGATCCATGACCAGGATCTCGTCCGCGTTCATGACCGTCGACAGCCGATGCGCGATGACGAAGGTCGTGCGCCCCTGTGCGATGCGGTCGAGTTCGGCCTGGATCGCTTTCTCGGATTTGGAATCCAGCGCCGAGGTCGCTTCATCGAAGATCAGGATCGCGGGATTCTTCAGCAGGGCGCGGGCGATGGCGACGCGCTGCTTCTCGCCGCCGGAAAGCTTCAGTCCGCGCTCGCCGACCTCGGTCTCGTAACCGTCCGGAAGACCGACGATCGATGCGTGGATATGCGCGGCGCGCGCGGCCTGCTCGACTTCTTCGCGCGTCGCGTCGGGGCGCCCATACAGGATGTTGTAGTAGATGGTGTCGTTGAACAGCACCGTGTCCTGCGGCACGATCGCGATCGCCTTGCGCAGCGATGCCTGGGTGTAGTCGCGGATATCGCGCAGCACGCCGTCGTCGCCTTCGATCGCGATGCGGCCATCGTCAACGTCGTAGAAGCGGTACAGCAGCCGGCCGAGCGTGGATTTCCCGGAACCGGAATGACCTACCACCGCCAGCGTGCCGCCGCGCGGCACTTCGAAGCTCAGCTCGCGCAGGATTTCGCGACGCGGGTCGTAGCCGAAGCGCACGCGATCGAACACCACTTTCGGCTGGGTCGCGCGCAACGGCACCGCATCGTCGCGGTCGCGCACATCCATGCTTTCGTCGAGCAGCCCGAACAGACGTTCGAGATTGGTGAAGGCCTGTTTGACCTCGCGATACATCATGCCCAGCAGATTCAGCGGCGCCGAGAGCTGCAGCAGCACTGCGTTGACGAAGACGAGGCCACCGATGGTCATCGTGCCGTCGACCACGCCGGCGGCGGCGCGCCACATCATCGCGGTGACGCCGAGCGCGACGATGGTGACCTGGCCCAGATTCAGCAGACCGAGGGTCTTGCGGCTCATCACCTGCGCTTCCTCGCGGTGCTGCAGGCTCTGGTCGTAACGCTTGGCTTCGTGCTCCTCGTTGCCGAAATACTTCACCGTTTCGTAGTTCAGCAACGAATCCACCGCACGCTCGTTGGCGCGGGTGTCGGCTTCGACCGCGGCGCGGTAATAGCGCGTGCGCCATTCGGTGATCATGAACGTGAAGATCATGTAGGCGATCAAAGTCGCGATGACGATCGCCGCGAACCCCCAGTCGTACATCCACACCAGCACGCCGGTAACCAGCACGATCTCGAACAGGGTCGGCAGGATGGTGTAGATCATCCAGTCGAGCAGATCGGAGATGGCGGAACCGCCGCGCTCGATGTCGCGGGCGACGCCGCCGGTGCGGCGGGCCAGATGGAAACGCAGCGACAGCGCATGCAGATGACGGAACACCTGCAATGTCACCCGCCGCCAGACCCGCGCCATCACCCGCGCGAACACGATCTGGCGCACTTCGGCGAACAGGGTCATGCCCACGCGCGACGCGCCATAGGCCAGCAGCAGCGCCACCGGCATCACCAGCACGGCCGCGGCGTCGCCCTTGTCGAGCGCGCCGATATCGAGCGCATCGACCAGTTTCTTCAACACCAGCGGCACCGCGAGACCGGCGACCTTGCCGGCGACCACCAGCGCCAGCGCCAGCAGGATGCGGGTCATGAACGGGCGCAGATACGGGACCAGTTCGCGCAGGATCTGGCTTTCGCTGCGGGCGTTGGCGACCTTGGCCGCGGTCAGCGGCATCTGTTCGGGAGATTCTGGAGATTCCGGTTCGACGGATGCGGCGGGCGGCGTGGTCATCGCTGCATGATGGGGCCGCCGGGCGCGGAATCAAAGGTGGAATCAGAGGCGGAATCTCCGTCTATCGACGCCTTTTGCGCCACGCTGCCCGGCCATGCTTCACTGTCGCGCATGGCCGTGTATGTCGACAACGCAGTGTTCCCGTGGCGCGGGCGGCGCTGGGCGCACCTGCTCGCCGACGATCTGGACGAACTGCACGCCTTCGCCGCGCGCCTGGGCATGCCCCGCCGTGCGTTCCAGGACAAACGCAGCGGCGCGCACTACGACATCGACAGCGCCATGCGCGAAGTGGCGCTGCGCCTGGGCGCCGAGCCGGTGTCCCGCCAGCAGGATCGCGGGCGCATGCGTGCGATCATCGCCAACGCGCGACGACAGTGGAGCGGTTACGTCGCCGATCCAACGGCCGACGCAACCGATGGCGCCGCAGACGCCTCCTGATCTCTCGATGGCCTGATCTTTTCAACCACGATCTTTTCAATCGCGACCTTTTCAATCGCGGCACCCTGGAGAATCCGATGCCCGCTTTCGACCTGTCCCCGCCCGGCGACGCCCAGCGCAAGAGCCTGGCCGCTGCGCTGTCGCCGGAAGAACGCCGCGTGCTGCTGACCCACGGCACCGAAGCGCCGTTCTGCGGCGTGTTCCTCGACAACAAGCGCGAGGGCGTCTACGTCTGCCGTTTCTGCGGGCTGCCGCTGTTCCGCTCGAATGCGAAGTTCGATTCCGGCACCGGCTGGCCGAGTTTCTTCGCGCCCTATGACGAAGCCAATATCGGCCGCATCCGCGACGCCAGCTACGGCATGGTCCGGGTCGAGATCGTCTGTAAACGCTGCAACAGCCATCTTGGCCACGTCTTTCCGGATGGCCCACCGCCCACCGGCGAACGCCATTGCCTGAATTCGGTGTCGCTGGGCTTCGTTGGTGCCGGTGAAGCCCTGCCCGACCCGCTGGGGCGCGGCGAAACGACAGCCTGAAAGCCTGCCGGGTAGGCCGGCGACGGGCGATTGCGTATCCTTGACCGTCTTTCGCAGCCCCGGCTCCATCGCCATGACCGACACGCTTCCCGACCGCATCTGCAACGATCCGCGCAGCCCGTTCTACAACGCCGAACTGCTGGAACGCGGCATCGGCATCCGCTTCAACGGCGTGGAACGCAACAATGTCGAGGAATACTGCGTCAGCGAGGGCTGGGTACGGGTGATCGCGGGCAAGGCCCTCGACCGCCGCGGCCAGCCGATGACTATGAAACTCAAGGGCGCGGTCGAAGCATACCTGCGCGGCGTCGAGGCGGAGTAAGCCCGGCGACGCCGGACGTGCCGCGAATCTCAGCGCAGACCTGGCTTTAGAGCCCGTTCCGAATGTCGTACGCACCGACAACTTCAGTGTCATCCCGAACGCCCGCGTAGCGGGTGTAGGGATCTGCTGTTGTCGCAGCCGCTATCAGCAGATCCCTCCTCGGGCTTCGCCCTCGTTCGGGATGACAGGTTTTTCCGGAGCCTGAGTCTCGAACAGACTCCGCAACGCGCCCTTGATTCGCAACGGGCCCTTGGACCGCAGCCGTCACTTCGCGATCGCGCCGCCGAGGTGGCGCGACAGGAACGCGAGCAGTTTCGTGTAGAACTCGCGCTGGTGCGGCGCGGTGTAGAAGCCGTGTCCCTCGTTGGGGAAGTAGAGGCTTTCCACCGGTACACCGGCTTTCTTCAGCGCTTTCTCCATCTGCTCGGTGTGCGCCACCGGCGCGCGCAGATCCTTGCCGCCCGCGGCGAGGAACACCGGCACCTTGATCCGGTGCGCCAGAGCGGTCGGCGAGATCGCGATCATGCCCTCACGTTCGCCGAGCCACCCGTTCGTCCAGTGCTTCTTCCAGCGCGCATCGCGCGCGTTGTCCTTGTGCATTTTCTCGATGTTGTAGATCCCGACATAGCCTGCGGCGCAGCGATACAGACCGGGTTCCTTCGCTGCGCCCATCAGCGCCGCATAGCCGCCGTAACTCGCGCCATAGATGCAGATGCGCTGCGGATCGGCGATGCGCTGGGCGATGGCCCAGCGGGTGGCGTCGGTGAGATCGTCCTGCAGCTTGCCGCCCCATTCGCGCGCACCGGCCAGGTTGAAACTGCGCCCGTAGTTGCCCGAGCCGCGGTAATTGACGCGCAGTACCGCATAACCCGCGGCGGCGAGCATCTGGGTTTCGTTGTCGTACCACCACTCGTCGAAAATGCCGAACGGGCCGCCGTGCGGCAACAGCACCATCGGCTGCGGCGCGCCCGCTTGCTTGCCCATCGGCAGGGTGAGATACCCGTGGAGTTTCAATCCGTCGCGCGCCGCGATTTCGACGCTGCGGGTGGGCGGCAGATCCGCGGGCTTGAACCAGCTCTTGCGGCTGAACACCAGGTCGACCTGCTTTTTCGCCGTGTCGAGCAGATAGAAATCGCCGGGATTGCGGTCGCTCCACACCTGCACCAGCAGCAGCTTGCCGTCCTTGGTCGCGGAGGTGATCGCGACCGCGCTGTCCGGGAAGGCTTTCTCCAACTGACGATATAGTTTTGCGGTCGGCGACTGCGGATCGAAGAATCGCGTGCGCACGCGATCGTGCATGAAGCTCGCGCCGACCGGCACATCGCTGTCGACGGCACGCAGGGCCAAGTACGGATCGACGACAGGATCCGCAAGCAATTGCTTGCGCTCGCCGGTCGCCGGGTTCCACGCCACGATCGCATCCGGCCCGGACTTGCGCTCGGTCTGCAGGTACGCGGTCAGGCCATCGGCGGAGAAGCCGAGCGGGTATTCGCCGACTTGACTGACCGATTCATCGTTGATCAACACCCAGTCCGCGCCCTGCTTCTCGCGGTAATAGAGCTTCCTGATGTTGTTGTTTCCCGACCCATGCGCGAAACGGGCAACCCCGGCACGGTCGGTGGTGAAGCGCGCGTTGCGCACCGGCGCCGACGACACCGCCCGGCGACGGCCATCGTAGACATCCATCTTCTCCAGCACCGTTTCCGGGTTTTCGCCGTAGGCGACAGCGGTGATGAGGACGTGCCGGTCGTCGTCGGGCAGGTCGTCGTGCATCAGTGTGTAGGTGTCGGCATAGCGATGCGTGAGCCATTTGCCGCGCTCGCCGTCGACGTTGACCGCGATCAGTTCGCCGGTCGGGCTGGGCTGGTCGTTGCGGCCGATCTTTTCGGCGACGCTGGCCATCACCCGTTCGTCGTTCACCCACCAGAAGTCGTCGACGATCGCGTTTTCGCCGATCTGCAGTTTCGCAGTGACGGCCTTGTCGCTGCGACGCAGCACCGCCAGGATCGTGCGGTCCTCCAGCGGCACCGTCGCGGCGTAGTATTCGCCGGTCGGCGAAATCTTGATGTCCTGGTAGCCGTCCCTGCGCAGGAACGGGTCGAGGTCGACCGGCTTCAGACCGGTCGGCTTCGAATCGACCGGAGCCGGAACAACCGCGCCAGGCGCGTTCTGCGCCAACGCCGGAAACGACAGCCATAGCCATGCCGCGCAACAACAGACCCGCCATCCACCCGCCTTCATGCGCTGTCCGCCCCCTGCGCGGAACCCGTATCGCATCAGGATACGCGAGCCGTGCGAGGGGCCAAAACCGCGTTCAGACCTCGTCGGGCAGCAGGCAGCGGCCCATGTGTTCGACCGTCGGGTTTTCGAAGAACTGCTTGAGCGGCAGGCTGATGCCGAAGGTGTCGCGGATCGCCGCGATCAGGCGCATCGCCATCAGCGAGTGGCCGCCGAGGTCGAAGAAGTTGTCGTGGACGCCCACGCGCTCCACGCCCAGCAGCTCGGCGCACATCGCCGCCAACACCTCTTCGATCGGCGTGCGCGGCGCGACGTACGCACGACCGGCCAGCATCGTCGCGCCGTCCGGCGCCGGCAGCGCCTTGCGATCCAATTTGCCGTTGCCGGTCAGCGGCCATGCGTCCAGCCGCACGTATGCCGTCGGCACCATGTAGTCCGGCAGCAGCGACTGCAACTGCGCGCGCAGGGTTTCGGGGTTTGTGTCGGGGCTTCTGTCGGCGCTGGCATCGGCCGCTTCGTCCTGCAGGTAGTACGCCACCAGTTGCTTCTGCTCCGCGACGTCCTCCCGCGCCAGCACCACGGCGTCCTTCACGCCGGCCAGGGCGGCCAGCTTCGCTTCGATCTCGCCCAGCTCGATCCGGTAACCGCGGATCTTCACCTGGAAGTCGTTGCGGCCCTGGTAGTCGATCAGGCCGTCGGCGCGCCAGCGGCCCAGGTCGCCGGTGCGGTACAGCCGGTCGCCGGCCACGAACGGGCTGTCGATGAAGCGTTCCGCGGTCAGCTCCGGGCGACGCAGATAGCCGCGCGCCACCCCGGCGCCGCCGATGTAGAGCTCGCCGGTCACCCCCACCGGCACCGGCTGCAGATGGGCGTCGAGGATGTACACCCGATCGTTCGTCAGCGGCCGGCCGATCGGCAGATCGTCACTCCCATCGAGCTCCGGCGGACACAGATAGGTCACGCTGAGCACGGTGGTCTCGGTCGGGCCGTAGCCGTTGATGAAGCGACGACCGCGATTCCAGCGCCGCAACAGCGACGGCGGCACCGCTTCGCCGCCGCAGATCAGCGTATGCAGCGACGCCAGCCGCACCGTCTCCGGCAGCGACGACAGCAGCGACGGGGTCAGAAACATATGCGTGATCCGGCGACGCTCGACCATCGCCTCCAGCGATTCGCCGAGCAGCCAGTCGTCCGGCTCGGCCAGATGCAGCGATCCGCCGGCGGCGAACGCCATCACCCACTCCAGTACGAACGCATCGAAGCTGAAGGACGCGAACTGCAGCACCCGCGTCTGCGCCGACAGCCCCAGCGACGCGTTCAGTGCGTGCATCAGCGCCGTCGGGCCTGCATGCCGGGACATCACGCCCTTCGGCGTGCCGGTCGAACCCGAGGTATAGATCACGTAGGCCAGGTGCTCGGACGTCAGCCCGGTCTCCTGCAGCGACAGGTTCGCCGTCGAGGCCTCCGACCACTGCGACCGGTCGCCGTCGATCTCGAATACCGGCAGCGGCATATCGATCGCCCCCGACAGCGCCGCCTCCACGCCCGCGCGGCTCGCCGCGTCGGTCAGGATCAGCGCCGGGCGGGCGTCCGCCAGCATCTCGGCGATCCGCTCCTGCGGGTAGGCGACATCCACCGGCACGTACGCGCCGCCGGATTTCATGATCCCCAGCACCGCCTCGATCGCCCACACCGATCGCTGCACGCAGAGCCCCACCAGCACATCCGGGCCCACGCCGCGAGCGCGCAGCCAGTGCGCCAGACGGTTCGCGCCGGCATTCAGCGTCGCGTAGTCCAGCGCCTGTTCGCCGCAGCTCACCGCTTCGGCGTCGGGCGAGGCCGCGGCATGGTCCTCCACGGACGCGTGCAGCGGACGCCATGGGCCGAAATCGCGGTCGGTCGCGTTCCATGTCTGCACGACCTGCCGGTATTCGTCCTCGCCCAGCAGCGGCAGTTTGCCCACCGCCAGCGTGGGATCCGCGACCATCCCGCGCAGCACCTGCGCCAGATACCCGGCATAGCGTTCGACCGTGGCCCTGTCGAACAGCGACGTCGAATACTCCACCACGCCCACGATCCCGCCGTCATCCGCTTCGCCAAGGCTGAAGGTGAGGTCGAACTTCGACACCGCATGCGGCATGCGCAGATGCCGCGCCTCCAGGCCGCCGAAACGCAGATCGCCCGATTCGTTGTTCTGCCACGCCAGCATCGTCTGGAAGATCGGCGCATACGCCAGGCTGCGCGCCGGATTGACGACTTCCACCACCTGCTCGAACGGCAGGTCCTGGTACTCCTGCGCCGACAGCACCTGGGACCTCATGCGCTCGATCAGCGCCGACACCGTCGGATCGTCGTCGAGCTGCGAGCGCACCGACAGCGTGTTGACGAAGAATCCGATCAGCCCCTGTGTCTCGCTGCGGCCGCGGTTCGCCACCGGCGTGCCCACCACCACATCCGTCTGCCCCGACAGCCGCGACAGCACCACCGACCACGCGGCCAACAGCGTCATGTACAAGGTCGCGCCGTGTTTCAGGCTGAGCGCCTTGAGCGCCTGCGTCAGCGACGCCTCCATGTTGATTTCCAGCAGCGCGCCGCGATAGTCCTGCTCCGACGGACGCTTGCGGTCCGTCGGCAGCGTCAGCAGGGCCGGGGCGCCGCGCAGCGCTTCGCGCCAGTAGTCGCTTTCGCGCGCCAGCCGTTCGCCCTGCAGCCGTTGCCGCTGCCATACCGCGTAATCCGCGTACTGCACCGGCAGCGCCGGCAGCGGGTCCGCTTCGCCGCGCACCCGCGCCGAATACAGCGCTTCCAGCTCGCGCGACAGCACGCCCATCGACCAGCCGTCGGACACGATGTGGTGCATCGTCAGCAGCAGCACGTGGCGGCGGTCGTCCTGCGCGCCGCCCAACAGGATCAGGCGGCCGCGCAGCAGCGGGCCGTGCTCCAGATCGAACGGCGCGTCCGCTTCCAGCACCTGCAGCGACCGCAGTTCGGCCTGCTGCGCCGACGCCTCAAGACCGCTCAGATCGTGGTGCGCCAGCGTGAATTCCGCAGGCGCCGCGATGCGCTGGTAGGGCACGCCCTCTACTGCAGTGAACGTCGTGCGCAGGCTCTCATGACGCGCCACCAGCTGGTCCAGCGACCACTGCAGCGCCTCGTGATCCAGTTGGCCGGTCAGCTCCACACCCAGCGGAATGTGATACGCGTCGCTGGACTCGCCCATCTGCGACAAAAACCACAGCCGCTGCTGCGCGTAGGAGGCGGGAAAGTCCTGGCCATCGCGCGGCTGTACCGGGATGGCCTGCGCCTTGCGGCGCAAGGCACGGAACTGCTCCGGGGTCATCTGGCTCAAGGCTTCTTTCGACAGCATCATCAACTCCTTCAATTGCTTCAATTCCAGATCCTTGGATCTGATCTGTGACTTGCCTGGACGCACAAGCGGACGCGCATGGCGAATCCCGCCCCCTTCCGGGGGCAGGATGGCATGGGTCATGCCGCGCAGGCCTGTCCAACGCAGATCGGGCGCAACTCAGGCCGGATCGAAGACGTCTTCCTCGCTCTGCGCGAAAATCACCGCGAGCATCTGCTCGATGGTCGGGCCTTCGAACAGGTCGCGCAACGAGACGTCGACGCCCAGCATGTCCTGGACCGCCATTATCAACCGCATCGCCATCAGCGAGTGGCCGCCGAGGTCGAAGAAGTTGTCGTGGACGCCTACCCGTTCCACGCCCAGCACCTGCGACCAGATCCCCGCCATCGCCTGCTCCATCGGCGTGCGCGGCGCTTCGTAGGTCGTACGGCCGACGCAGGCATCCACGTCCGGCACCGGCAGCGCCTTGCGGTCCAGCTTGCCGTTGTTGGTCAGCGGCCAAGCATCCAGGCGCATATACGCCGTCGGCACCATGTAGTCCGGCAACTGCGCCTTCAGCTGCGCGCGCAGGCCTTCGGCGTCCGCCGCCGTCGCTGCATCGGGCAGGTAGTAGGCCACCAGCCGCTTTTGCGGCTGCTCGCCCTGCTCCGGCGCATCTTCCCGCGCCAGCACCACCGCGTCCTTCACCCCGGGCAGGGCGGCCAGCTTCGATTCGATCTCGCCCAGCTCGATCCGGTAACCGCGGATCTTCACCTGGAAGTCGTTGCGGCCCTGGTACTCCAGCACACCGTCGACGCGACGACGCACCAGGTCGCCGGTCAGGTACAGCCGCTCGCCCGGCACGAACGGGTTGTCGATGAAACGCTCCGCGGTCAGCTCCGGACGATGCAGATAACCGCGCGCCAGCCCCGCGCCGCCGAGATACAGCTCGCCCACGACGCCCGGCGGCACGAGGTGCCGGTGTTCATCCAGCACGTACGCGCGGACGTTCGCGATGGGATGGCCGAGGAACGGCGCATCGCCGACGATCAGGGCCAGGGTGCTGTCCACCGTGCATTCGGTCGGGCCATAGGCGTTGTACAGGCGCACGCTTTCCCAGGCCGCCCACGCGCGCCATTGCGCGGGATTGATCGCCTCGCCGCCCACCAGCACCGCCTCGGTGCGCGCGGTGTCTTCGGCATTCATCTGCGGCTGCAGCCATTCCAGCTGCATCGGCGTGCAGTCGAACACCTCCACGCGATGCGCGCGCAGGTAGGACGCCAGCAGCACCGGATCCTTGCGCACGTTCTGCGGGATCACCACCACGCAGTGGCCGGACAGCAGTTGCAGCCACGACTGCACCGATGCGTCGAACGACAGCGATGCGTTCAGGCCCACCCGCCGGCGGCGCTCGCCCGGCAACACCTGCCGGCGCGATTCGTGCCACAGGTTCGCCGCGCTGCGGTGCTCGATCATCACGCCCTTGGGGCGGCCGGTGGAACCGGAGGTGTAGATCACGTACGCCAGATGCTGCGGCGTGACGCCGTTCGATGGCAGGTTCTCGGCCGGCAGCGACCGCCAGCGTGCCGCATCCGCCTGCAGGTCGATGACCTGCGGCCGCGCCTCCATCGGCATCGCCGCCAGGATGCGCTCCAGCACCGGCCGGCCGGCGCCGTCGGTCAAGACCACCGCGGGCTTCGCGTCCTGCAGCATGTATTCGATGCGTTCCGCCGGGTACTCCGGGTCCAGCGGCACGTAGGCGCCGCCGGATTTCAGCACCGCCAGCACCGACAGGATCGCGCCGCTGCCGTTCGCCATGCAGATGCCGATCATACCGTCCGGCGCCACGCCCGCCGCCCTGAGCGCCCGCGCCAGCCGGTTGGCATCCGCGTTGAGCTCGCCGAAGGTGAACTGCTCGGCGTCGCAGGCCAATGCCGGCGCTTCCGGCGCCTGCGCCGCGCGCTCCTCGAACCACGCATGCAGCGGACGGCCGAGATTGTGCGGCTCGCGGTGCAGGCTGCCATCCACCAGTGCGCCCATGTCTTCCGACGACAACAGGTGCAACTGCGACAGCGCGGTACTGCCATCGGCCTGCCCGGTGGTCATTCCGGTCAGCACCTGGCGCAGATACTCCGCGTGGCGCGCGATCGTCGCCGCGTCGAACAGCGCCGTCGCGTACTCGATCTCACCGGCGATCCCGCCGCCGTCCGTCTCGCCCAGGCCCAGCGTCAGGTCGAATTTCGATACCGCATGCGGCATGCGCAGCGGCCGCGCCTCCAGACCCTCGAACCGCAGCGCCTCCGAAGCGTTGTTGTGCCAGGCGAACATCGTCTGGAAAATCGGCGAGTGACCCAGGCTGCGCGTCGGGTTCACCATCTCCACCATCTGCTCGAACGGCAGATCCTGATGCGCCTGCGCCTCCAGCACGCGGCCCTTCACCTGCGCGATCAGATCCGACACCGCCGGAACGTCCTCCAGCGTCACCCGCACCGGCAGCGTGTTCACGAAGAACCCGATCAGGCCCTCCACTTCGCTGCGGTCGCGGTTCGCCACCGGCGTGCCCACCACCACATCGGTCTGTCCGGACAGTCGCGACAGCACCACCGACCATGCCGCCAGCAGCGTCATGTACAGCGTCGCGCCGTGTTTCAGCCCCAGCCTCTTCAATCGCTGCGTCAGCTCCGCATCCAGGGTCACGTCCAGCACCGCGCCACGGTAGTCCTGCTCCGGCGGATGCTTGCGGTCGGTCGGCAACGTCAGCACGTCCGGTGCGCCGCGCAGCGCCTCGCGCCAGTAATCGCCCTCGCGCGCCAGACGCGCGCCCTGCAGGCGTTCTCGTTGCCACGCCGCATAGTCCGCGTACTGCACCGCCAGCGCCGGCAGCGGATCCCCGCCGCCCGCCCGGCGCGACGCGTACAGCGCCTCCAGTTCCCGCGAGAACACCGCCATCGACCAGCCGTCCGAGACGATGTGGTGCATCGTCAGCAGCAGGACGTGGCGTGCCGCGTCCAGACGGATGAGACTGCCGCGCAGCAGCGGGCCGCGCTCCAGATCGAACGGCACGCCGGTCTCGTGCTGTTGCAGCGACCGCAGCGCCGTCGCCTGTGCCGACGCCTCCAGGCCCGACAGGTCGTGGGTTTGCAGCGGGAACTCAGTTGCCTGCCCGATCCGCTGGTACAGCGCGCCCTCTACCGCCTGGAATGTCGTGCGCAGGCTCTCGTGCCGCGCCACCAGCTGTCCCAGCGACCACAGCAGCGCAGCCGGGTCCAGATCGCCGCGCAGTTCCACCGCCCGGGCGATGTGGTAGGCATCGATCGATCCACCGTCGATCGATCCGCCCATCTGCGACAGGAACCACAGCCGCTGCTGCGCAAAGGACGCCAGATTGTCGCCGCGCACCGCGCGCGGGATCGTTTCCAGCGGGACGGCATGCGGTCCAGCGGCATGCTGTGCGGCCGCATGCACATGCGCCGAGAACGCGGCGAGCGTCGGCGACGAGAACAATGCGTTGGGCGCGATGTCGAATGCCATCTGCTTGCGCACGCGCATGACCAGGCGCACGCCGAGCAGCGAATGTCCGCCCAGTGCGAAGAAGTTGTCGCGACGGCCGACGCGCTCGACGCCGAGCAGTTCCGCCCAGAGGCCCGCCATCGTGGTTTCCATCGGCGTGGCGGGCGCCTCGTACGCCGCGCGGCCCGCATACGCCTCCGCGTCCGGCGCGGGCAGCGCCTTGCGGTCCAGCTTGCCGTTCGCGGTCAGCGGCCATTCGCTCACTTCCACGTACGCGGTCGGAACCATGTACTCCGGCAAGCCGCCCTGCAGCGCCGCGCGCAGCGTGTCCGCCGTCGCCGCGCCTGCGCGCACGCACTGGTAATACGCCACCAGCCGTGCCGGTTGCCCGGCGATGTCCTGCCGCGCCAGCACCACCGCTTCCTTCACTTCCGGCAGTGCAGCCAGCTTCGATTCGATCTCGCCCAGCTCGATCCGGTAACCGCGGATCTTCACCTGGAAATCATTGCGGCCCAGATACTCGAGCGCGCCGTCCGCGCGACGACGCACCACGTCGCCGGTGCGGTACAGGCGCTCGCCGACGATGAACGGGCTGTCGACGAAACGTTCCGCCGTCAATTCCGCACGATTGAGATAACCCAACGCCACGCCGACGCCACCGACGTACAGCTCGCCGGGCACGCAGGTCGGCACTGGACGGCGATGCGCGTCCAGCACATACGTCCGATGATTCGGCAGGCCGCGGCCGATCGGCACCGTGGCGCCGGTCTCCGCCGCCGGATCGCAGCGATGCACGGTGGAGACCACCGAATCCTCGGTCGGTCCATACGCGTTGAACAGCGCGCGGCCGGGCGCCCAGCGCCGCACCAGCGCCGGCGGCATCGCTTCGCCGCCGGAGATCAGCACCCGCAGGCCGGGCAGCGTCGCAGTGTCCGGCAGCGCCGACAGCACCACGGGCGGCAGCAGCGCGTGTGTGATGCCGACCTGCGCGACGAAGTTTTCCAGCGCGTCGCCGATCAGCACCACGCCCGGCGCCGGCATGTGCAGCGAAGCGCCGTGGGACAGCGCCATCAGCCACTCGAACACGCAGGCGTCGAAACTGAAGGACGCGAACTGCAGCACGCGGCTGGCGGGCGACACCGCGAACAGGTCCGCCTGCACCTGCAGCAGGTTGGCGGCGCCGCGGTGCGGCACCAGCACGCCCTTCGGCCGGCCGGTGGAACCCGAGGTGTAGATCACGTACGCCGGATGCGATGACGTCAGACCGATGTCCGCGGGCGCGATGTCGTGCGCGGGCCACCCGGCCCACTGCGCGCCGTCGGCGTCGATGGCGATCATGCGTTCAAGCATCGCCGGTGGCGCAGCACCGAACCTCGTAGCATCGAACCTCGTAGCATCCGGCGTCGCCATCGCGGCGGCCAGCACACCGGCACCATGGGCATCGACCAGCACCACCGACGGTTCCGCGTCGATCAGCATGTCGCGCAGGCGTTCGCCGGGATAGCCGGGATCCATCGGCACGTAGGCGCCGCCGGCCTTCAGTACCGCGAGCACCGAGGCGATCCAGGACACCGAACGCTGCATGCAGATGCCGACCAGCGCGCCGGGGCCAATGCCGCGTTCGCGCAGCGCATGGGCGAGGCGGTTGGCGCGGGCGTTGAGTCCGCCGTAATCGATGACATCGCCTTCGCAGCTCGCCGCCAGCGCATTCGGCGTGCGCGCGGCATGTTGCTCGAACCACGCGTGCGCCGGTCGTTCAAGATCGTAATCGGCGACCGTGCAGTCGCCACCCGCCGCCGATGCGCGTTCCTCGGGCGACAGCGCCTCGAAACTGCTCAGCGGCGCGTCGGGCGCCGCGAGGCATTGGTCGAGCACGCGCAGATAGCTGTCGCGCAGGCGCTCGATGGTCTCGCGCCGGTACAGGTCCTGCGCGTAGGTCCACAGCAGGGTCAGGCTGTCGGCGTGGTCGAAGCCGCGCGGGATCATCACCACATCGAAGTCGAACTTTGAAGTGCGGTTGCTGTAGGCCTCGTAGAGATTCAGCTCGAAACCCGGGCCGTGCAGCGTCGGCACGTCGGAGTTGTGCGCGCTGAAAGCCACCTGGAACAGCGGGTTGCGGCCGATCTCGCGCTCCGGCTGCAAAGCGCGCACCACACGCTCGAACGGCACTTCCTCGTGTTCGTAGCCGGCCGACAGCGTGTCCATCGTCCGCGCCAGCAGCGTGCGGTAGCTGGGATCGCCGGACACGCAGGCGCGCACCGCGATGGTGTTCACGAACATGCCGAGCATGCCCTCGGAGCGGTGCGCGCGACGGTTGGCGACCGCGGAGCCGATGAGGAAATCGTCGCTCCCGGTATAAGTCTTCAGCACGATCTGGAACACCGCCTGCATGGCGGCGTACAGGGTCACGCCTTCGGCTTCGCAGAAGCGTCGCAGTGTCGACGACAGCGCGGGCGAGCACTCGAAACGCAGCTGCTCGCCGCGATAGGTCGGCACCGCCGGCCGCGGAAAATCGGTCTGCATCGGCAGACTGAACGGCGCGTCGTCCAGCTGCCGGGTCCAGTAGGCGACGTGCGCGGCATTGCGGCGCTCGGCATCGTCGCTGCGCTGCCAGCGCGCGTAGTCGCGGTACTGCGCGACCACCGGTGGCAACGCGGGTTCGCGGTCTTCGGCGAAGGCGACGTACGCCGCCAACAGCTCGCGCAGGAACAGGTTGGCGCTCCAGCCGTCGTGCACGTAATGCTGCTCGACGTGGATGAGCACCGATTCGTCGGCGTTGCGCTCCAGCAGGGTCAAATGCACCAGCGGCAGCCGCGCCAGATCGAAGCGATGGGCGACGTGGGCGTCGATCCGCGCCGACAGCTCCGCATCGGTCGTTCCCGGCGGCAGCAATTCATGAATCAGCACGCCGTCGGCGCGCGGATGCACCATCTGGTACGGCTCGCCATCGCCGTCGAAGCCGCTGTCCGCATGGAAGCTGGTGCGGAAGATCTCGTGCCGCGCGATCACAGCGTCGACCGCGCGCTGCAGCAGCGCCGGGTCGAGGCGACCGCGCACGCGGATCACGTTCTGCGCGTTGTAGGCCAGCGAGGTGTCGGTGAGCTGTTCCAGCAGCCACAGCCCGTGCTGCTGGTACGACAGCGGGCAGCGTTCCGGCATCGCCTCCTGCGCCCGCCATTCGTCGAAGGACGCGCCGGCGGCGTCGGCATCGTCGTCGCGTGCTTGGGCATCGCGCGCATCCACTTCATGCTCGTCGATCAGCGCCGCCATCGCGCGCAGCGTCGGCGCGCGGAACAGCGCCGGCACCGCGACGCGGCGGCCCAGGCGTTCGCGGATGCGCGGCGCGAGCTGGATGGTCTTCAGCGAATCGCCGCCCAGCGCGAGGAAGGCATCATCGCGACCGATGCGCGGGATTCCCAACAGCTCCGACCAGATCGCAGCCAGTACGGTTTCGGTGTCGCCCTGCGGCGCGACGAACGCGCGCGTGGCGAACGCTTCCGCCTCCGGCGCCGGCAGTGCTTTGCGGTCGAGTTTGCCGTTGGGCGTCAGCGGCCACGCCGTCATCCGCACGTAAGCGGCGGGCACCATGAACGCCGGCAGCGATTCCGCCAGCTGCGCGCGCAGCGCATCCACCGCACAGGCTTCGACACCGTCGCGATGCGCGCCGGGGTGAAGCCCGTCTAGGTGAAGTCCGCCTTGGTGAAGTTCGTAATAGGCGACCAGCTGTTTACGGCCGGCCTCATCGTCGCGCGCCAGCACCACGACTTCGCGGATGTCCGCGCGTGCGGCCAGCGCCGCCTCGATCTCGCCCAGCTCGATGCGATGGCCGCGTACCTTCACCTGGAAATCGTTGCGACCGAGATACTCCAGGGTGCCGTCGGCCAATTCACGCGCCAGATCGCCGGTGCGGTACAGGCGGTCGCCGGGCGCGAACGGGCTGTCGATGAAGCGTTCGGCGGTCAACTCGGGGCGATGCAGATAACCGCGCGCCACGCCGATGCCGCCGATATGAATCTCGCCGGTCTCGCCCGCGGCCGCGGGACGGCCGTCGTGATCGAGCAGGTGGATGCAGTGGCCGTCGATCGCGCGGCCGATCGGGACGCTGGCCGCCCGGGACTGCGGGTCGCAGGCGTGCACGCTGGACCAGATCGTGGTCTCGGTCGGGCCGTAGGCGTTGAACATCCGCCGGCCCGGCGTTCCACTCGCGCGCGCCCAGCGCTTCACCTGTGCCGGCGGCAGCGCCTCACCGGCGCAGATCAGCACCCGCACCGATGCCAGCGCATCGTCCACCAGACCGGACAGCACGATCGGCGGCAGGGTCGCGTGGGTGATGCCCTCGCGCGCGACCAGCGCCGCCAGGGTTTCGCCGGCCAATACCTCGCCGGGCGCGCCCAGGTGCAGCGAGGCGCCGTGGCTCAGCGCCATCGACCACTCGAACACGCAGGCATCGAAACTGAAGGACGCGAACTGCAGCACACGGCTGTCGGCCGACACCTCGAACAGTTCGCCCTGCACGCGCTGCAGATTGGGCAGGCCGCGATGGGTCACCATCACGCCCTTGGGGCGCCCGGTCGAACCGGACGTATAAATGACGTAGGCCAGATGCTCCGGGCGCAGGCCGATGTCTTCCAGCACTTCGGCATCACCTGGCGATGTCGACCACGCATCGCAGTCGATCACGACCGGCGCGACGTCGGTCGCCGCTGGATTGCGTTCGACCAGCAGGCCTTCGAGCAGCGGGCGGCAGGCCGCATCGGTCAACACCAAGGTCGGTCGCGCGTCCCCCAGCATGAATGCCAGGCGGTCCGGCGGATACGCCGGGTCCAGCGGCACGTACGCGCCGCCGGCTTTCAGTACCGCCAGCATCGATTCGATCAGGCGCGGCGAACGCGACATGCAGATCGCCACCAGCACGTCGGGGCCGACCCCATGCGCACGCAAATGGCGCGCCAACCGATCCGCGCCGCGATCCAACTCGCCATAGGTCGTGCGCGCATCGCCGCACACCACTGCAAGGGCATTCGGGCGCCGTAGCGCCTCTCGCTCGAAAGCCGAATGCGCACACTCCCGCGAAAGCTCCATCCCGACTCTCCGTGCGTCTGACGCCGATACTGAAAACACTCCTGCAGACAGTTTCCCTGCCTGCATCACCGCCTGAATCCCCATCCCGGTCGGTGCGTGACGATCATCTCACAGTTCCCCAGCCACCCTGTCGTCAATGACAGGATCCTCCGCCATACCGCAACGCATCGTGCACAGGCCGTCGGAACAAGTGTGATCGCGGTCGCGATACTGTTTGCATCCTTGGTCTGCCCCGGTCCCTGAGTCTGCCCCGGTCCCTTGGTCTGCCCCGGTTACCCGTTCGCCCCTTGTCGAGAACGCATAAGCCCCGCACGCTTGGACATGGCGGCGGGAATTGCCCGGCGCCCGTGCGAACAGGACCATTGATGGATATCGAAACGCCAAACGACACATGCCGCCGGCACGCGCTGGCCTGCCTCGCGGGATTCGCGCTGTCCTTCGCCGCCGCCGCACACGCCGATGGCGGTGCGCCCACGGCGGACCGCGACGAGGCCGCGTTCCGTACGCTCTACGAGGAACTGGTCGAAATCGACACGACACGCTCCGCCGGCAGTTGCACCCGCGCCGCCGAGGCGATGCGTGCACGCCTGCGCGCCGCCGGCTTCCCGGACAACGACCTGCGCGTGCTCGCGCCGGCCGAACGGCCGCAGGACGGCGCACTGATCGCAGAACTGCACGGCCGCGACCGCAGCCTCAAGCCGATGCTGCTGCTGGCGCACATCGACGTGGTCGAAGCCCGCCGCGAGGACTGGCAGCGCGACCCGTTCACCCTGGTCGAGGAAGACGGCTGGTTCTACGCCCGCGGCGCCAGCGACGACAAGGCGATGGCCGCGATCTTCACCGACAGCCTGATCCGCTACCGCCGCGAAGGCTTCGTCCCACGCCGCGGCCTGAAACTGGCGCTGACCTGCGGCGAAGAGACGCCGGATGTGTTCAACAGCGTCGAATGGCTGCTGAAAACCCATCCGGACGCGCTGGACGCGGCGTTCGCTCTGAACGAGGGCGCCAGCGGCGAACTCGACGCCGCCGGACGCCACGTCGCCCTGCAGATCCAGGCCGGCGAGAAGGTCTATCAGAACTTCACACTGACCACCGCCGACGGCGGCGGCCACAGTTCGCGACCCACCCGGCAGAATCCGATCGTGCGGCTGTCCGCCGGGCTGGCGAAACTCGGCGCGCATCGCTTCCCGGTGCAGATCAATCCGGTGACCCGCGCCTATTTCGAACAGCAGCTGCGGCTGTCGCCGATCGCGGCAAACGATCTGCGTGCGGTGCTGGATGGCCGCGACCCCGAAACCGCCGCCGACCGGCTGTGGGCGGCGAACCCCGGCTGGAACAGCATGCTGCGCACCACTTGCGTAGTGACCCGCATCGACGGCGGCCACGCCGACAACGCCCTGCCCCAGCAGGCGCGGGCCAACATCAATTGCCGGATCCTGCCCGGCGTGCCGGTCGCGGACATCCGCGCAGAACTCGTCCGGGTGCTGGACGACCCCGCGATCGCCACCGCCGCCACCGGTCCGGCCGCGATCACCGCACCGGTGCCGTCGCTGTCGGCGGCGATCCTTGATCCCGTGCATGCGCTCGCGGCGGAGCTGTGGCCGGGCGTGGCGGTGGTGCCGACCCTCGCCACCGGCGCCACCGACGGCCGCTTCCTCAACGCCGCCGGCATCCCGACCTATGGACTGTCCGGCATTTTCCACGACGCCGAAGGCCCGCGCGCGCACGGCCTCAACGAACGCATCCGCGTGAAATCGCTGCTCGACAGCCGCCGCTTCCTGCACGCCATCGTCCGCATCTACGCCGAGGCGCCCTGAGCGCCGTTACCCGGAACGATTCACGCCGCCAACAGAAACGGGCCGGCGCAAGCCGACCCGTTTTTGAACTCCATGCTGGAAAGTATCAGTAGCGACCGGGAGGATCCGCGGCGAAACCGTTCGGGAACGCCTGCGGCTGGCCCGGGCGATACCCGTCGTAGCGGTGCGGCCGCGGCATCACGCCCATCGCCACCAGGTTGTTGATGTCGTCGTAGCGCAACTGCGACACCTGGGCAGGGGTGCGCGAGGCACGGACGAAGTCGGTGCGGCTGACCGGCGCCCATTCGCGCGAACCGTGGCCGGTGCCGATGCTCTGGGCCGGCGTTCCGCCGCCGTATGCGGAATCCGCGGCGGCTTCCGAAGCCCGACGCGACGCCTGCGGCGAAGCCGGCGCGGCCTTGCCCTCGGCGCGGCCTGCCTGGCCGCGGTAGCGATCGCTGCGTTCGTAGTCGCGATCATCACGACTGATGGGTGCGGGCTCGTAGTAGGGCTGCGGCTGCGGGCGCTCGCGGAACACCGCCACGCCGATCACGCCGACGTTGTCCGGACGGCCGGTGCGCGCGGCATAGCTGTCGGGCAGATCGGTGAAATAGAACTGGGCCACGTCCTGCCAGGACTTGCGCCAGCCGGTGATCTCGGTGCTCTGCCACGGGCCCAGCACGTAGCCGGTCTGGCCGGCGGCGGCGGTGTCGCCGCTGATCGCGTTCACGCCGTCCACCGACAGCACCACGAGCACGCGCTCATCGGTGGTGTTGGTCATGCGCACGCTGTAGCGGTGGCCGGGAACGCCGGGCACCCAGTCGCGGCCACGGTGACGGTATTCGGGCAGCCATTCACCGGTATCGCGATCGACGATATCGACATCGACCAGCGGTTGCGCCGACAGCGGGCTGCAGGCGGAAGCGGCGATCAGGGCGGCGGACAGCAGCAGGACGGTAGGGCGCAACATGACAGGCTCCGTGGTGGTGGTCCGGTGTGGACACTGACCTTCAACGCGCCGTGTCCGGGAATGGGGTTTCGCGCCATCAACGGAATTGCGCGGCGACACCGCCGCACCGGCGCGGGATTCAGCCGCGGGTAAACTAGCCGGCCGTTTGCCAGGTATTCCCCCGCGCCCATGACCGTCACCCGCGTCCTTACCGGCATCACCACCTCGGGCATCCCGCACCTGGGCAACTACGTCGGTGCGATCCGCCCCACGGTGGCCGCCAGCCGTACTGCCGGCACCCAGAACTTCTATTTCCTTGCCGACCTGCACGCACTCATCAAAGTGCAGGACCCCGCCAAGGTGCAGCGTTCGACGCTGGAGATCGCCGCCAGCTGGCTGGCCTGCGGCCTGGAGCCGGACAACGACCGCATCTGGTTCTACCGCCAGAGCGAGATCATCGAAATCCCGGAGCTGACCTGGTTCCTCACCTGCGTCGCCGGCAAGGGCATCCTCAACCGCGCCCACGCGTACAAGGCCAGCGTCGACAAGAACCGCGCCGACGGCGAGGACGACGACAACGGCATCACCGCCGGCCTGTTCATGTACCCGGTGCTGATGGCCGCGGACATCCTGGTGTTCAACGCGCACAAGGTGCCGGTGGGCCGCGACCAGATCCAGCACATCGAGATGGCGCGCGACTTCGCCCAGCGCTTCAATCATCTCTACGGCGATCACCTGGTGCTGCCCGAAGCGGCGGTGGAGGAACACGTCGCCACCCTGCCCGGCCTCGACGGCCGCAAGATGTCGAAGAGCTACGACAACACCATCCCGCTGTTCTGCACGCGCGAAGAATTGAAAAAACTGATCTTCTCGATCGTCACCGACTCGCGCGCGCCGGGCGAAGCCAAGGACACCGAAGGCTCCGCGCTGTTCCAGCTCTACCAGGCCTTCGCCAGCGCCGAGGAAACCGCGGCGATGCGCGCCGCTTACGCACAGGGCATCGGCTGGGGCGATGCGAAGCAGAAACTCTTCGAGCTGATCGACGCCGAACTCTCGCCGATGCGCGAACGCTACAACGCACTGATGCAGCAGCCGCAGAAGATCGAGGAGATGCTGCGCGAAGGCGCCCGCGTCGCCCGCGAACGCCACGGCCTGCCGCTGATGCGGCGGCTGCGCGAGGCGGTGGGGTTGCGGGATTTGTCGAAAATAGATGAAAAAACTCAGCCTACTGAAAAAGCAAAAACCTCACTCCCGCAATTCAAACAATACCGAGAAGCAGACGGAAAATTCTATTTCAAGCTGATCGACGGAGAAGGCAACCTCCTTGTCCAGAGCACTGGATTCTCCTCTCCTCAAGAGGCTGGGCGAATGATCGCTTTTTACACCCAGAATTGGTTCAATCTCGCAGATAACGTGCCTCGAATTGCGAATGGCGCTTATTTCGCCACAAGATCAGGTTCTGGCGAAGAACTTGCTTACTTCTTTATTCCAAAGGAAGAAGCTGCAGGCATTCTTCGATCTATATCTGAATCCAAGAAAACAAAAGTTTGAATTTTTTATCAGCTGCCATTGCGAACAGATAACAACCAAAGCCACTGGATCCCGGCTTTCGCCGGGATGACGATCAAAAGCGATGCACGCAGCTCCCGATGAGCATTGCCGTAGATCGTCGCGACTTGCGTCGCTCCCACAAACGCGGGTTTCCGGCAGCACGCGAAGCGCGCTGATCTGGTGCTCCCTTTGCGCGCAGCGCGGGGATGGTTGGGAGGGGCGAAACTGCGACCAAAGATGAGGATACTCAGCTGCGACGACGATCGTTACTGCTCCCGATCATCTGTAAGCCAGCGCCTGAAACGAATCCGCGGCCACGCCTCCAGACCCGAAGGGCGACGCACAAGAATGTGCGTGGTGTTCCGACCGAGCCAAGGATTGGCGAGTCGAAACATCCCGACCAGACTGGCTTGGCAGATGCGCTTCGTCGGGGAAGGCCCTTTTCTTTGGTTCGTTTCTTTGACTCGCGCGATGCGCTCGCCCCTTCGGGGCCGGCTTCGCCGTTCGGGCGCGCTTCGCGCACCTCGTGGACCAACAAAAGAAATGAACCGGCCGCGCAGCGGACGAACGCTTTTGGGTTAGTCGCGGGCAGCCATCGAACGAAAAGGCTGGATCCCGGCTTGACCAGACATTCGTCTGTTGAAAGCCGCCGGGACGACGATCAAAAGCGATGCGCGTGCCTCTCGGCAAAACCTCAGCAGCTCATCGCGACTTCCGTCGCTCCCACAAACTCAGGTTCCCGACGGCGCAGGAAGTGCGCCGATCTGCCCCTCCCCTTGCGCGCAGCGCGGGGGGAGGTTGGGAGGGGGGCGAGGCCGCGACCATGGTCAAACAACCCTCGCGATCTGACTTCTGTTGGCCAAACACGCGAACGCGCGAGCAACTGGATACGTCGAAAGCATGGATGACCAGTCTTCGACTGTTGTGAAGCGCTTCCCGCCTTCGCGGGGATGACGATCAAGAGCGATGCGCGTGGCTTTCGATGAACACTGCCGCAGGTCATCGCGACTTCCGTCGCTCCCACAGATGCTGGGTCAGTCACGCAAAACAGCTAAAATCGCCGGATGAACGCCGCCGTCGAAATCAACCTCGCCCTGATCCTGTTCCTGCCGTGGTTCCTGATCCTCGGCGTGCTGTATTGGGTGTATCCGCGCCAGCCGCGCCACGCCGCGCGGGTGCTGTTCGATCTCGCCGCACTGTCGCTCTCGATTGCGGCCTTCGTGTGGAGCATCCACTGGTCGCACGCCAACGCCGACATGCAGTACGGCCGGATGTGGCCGCAGGTGCTGGCCACCGCACTGGGCTACGGCGTGTGGCTGGGCGTGATGACGCTGGCGTTCTTCGTCCGCCGCGGCTGGCTGCGCCGCCGCGCGCAGGGCCGATTCAAGCAGGGCTGATTCAAGCAGGGCCCATTCAAGCAGGGCAGATTCACACGCGGCTGAGCCTGCCGCCGCTCACCACGCGTTCGGCGTGGCGCCGCGCTCCGGATGTTTCATCCGCACCACGCAGAAACGCTGGCCGGTGGGGGCTTCCATCACGCACCAGGTGTGGACATGGTTCACGCGCTTCGCGCCGAGGGCTTCGAGGCGCGCGACTTCGGCGTCGATGTCGTCGGTCTCGATATCCAGATGCACGCGCGACGGGTGCGAGACTTTCTGCACTTCGATATGTAGATCGCCGGGGGCGTCGTCGAGTTGGGTGTAGGTCGCGGATTCCTCCGGCGACAGTTCGCCCACGGGCAGGCCGAGGGCATCGCTCCAGAAGCGCGCGGCGGCGTCGAGGTCGTCGGTCTGGCAGTCGATGATGAATCCGGCGAGGCGGCTGCGGTGGGTCATGCGCGTCACTCCGATGTCTGCGATTGAGATAACGGTGCTTGGATGGTGATGATCCGATGCGTGCGGAGCCGTCGGGATGATCTCCGCGCCGCGCTCAGAGGCTGTGTTGTTCAACGGCTGTGTTGTTCAACGGCTGCGCTTGCGGGCCGGCGCCGGCGCCGGCTTGGTCGCGTCGATACGCGCCTCGTCTTCCAGCTTGCGCTGCTGCGCCTGCTCGCGTTCCAGTTGCTCGATCACGCGGCGATGCAGGGCCTGCACGACCAGCGACTGATAGACCGGATGGATGCCGCCGTTGCCCAGCGCCGCCCACAGCACATCTTTGTCGACGCTGTTGGCGAACACGGCCACGCGCTCGAAATCGGTCGGTTCCGGCGTTTTCTTGGCGCCGATGACGGAAACGAACTCGCTGTAATCCATGTGCTACTCCTGTGGAGGGGCATTACCGCTGCGCCCCGGGATGCCGCGAGGCGCGGTCACAACGTGGGTCAGACCGATTGGATCAGACCGACTCCCACCACATCAGGAAGTCGTGCCACAGGCGCTTGAAGAAACCGGCTTCGGCCACGCCTTCCAGCGCGATCAGCGGCGCTTCCATCACCACCTTGCCATCCAGCATCACCCGCACCGTGCCGATCTTCTGTCCGCCCTTGATCGGCGCGACCAGGGTCTTGGGCACATCCATCAGCGGCTTGAGCTCGGCATAACGGCCGCGCGCCGTGCTCACCAGCAGCGGTTCTTCCAGGCCGAGTTTCACGACGTCGGTCGTGCCCTTCCAGACCTTGTGGCTGGCGATGGCCGCGTCGCCCTGATACAGGCGGTGGGTTTCGTGGAAGCGGAAACCCCAGTTGAGCAGGGCCAGCGAATCGACCGCGCGCTCTTCCTCGCTCTTAGCCTGCATGACCACGCTGATGAGGCGCTGGTCGCCGCGCTTGGCCGAGGACATCAGGCAATAGCCGGCCGCGGAGTGGTGGCCGGTCTTGATGCCGTCCACCGAGTCGTCGCGCCACAGCAGCAGATTGCGGTTGCGCTGCGTGATCGGGCCGACGGTGAATTCGCGGACCTTGTTGAAGGCGTACTGGCCGGGGAAATCGCGGATCAGCGCGCGGCCGAGCAGGGCCAGATCGCGGGCGGTGGAGTAATGGCCCTCGGCCGAGAGGCCGGTGGCGTTGACGAAATTCGTATTCTTCAGGCCCAGGCGCTTGGCGTAGTCGTTCATCAGCGTGGCGAACGCGGCCTCGCTGCCGGCGACGTGTTCGGCCAGCGCGATCGCGGCATCGTTGCCGGACTGGATCACCATGCCCATTTCCATCTGCTCCAGCGGCGCGGTCTTGTTGACCTCGAATCCGCTGTAGCTGCCGTCGGTGCCGGCGCCGCCGGTGCGCCAGGCGTTCTCGCTCATCATCACCTTGTCGGTGGATTTGATGCGCTTGGCCTGCAGCTCCGCGGCGATCACATATGAGGTCATGACCTTGGTGATGCTGGCCGGTTCCAGGCGCAGATCGACGTTCTCGCCGGCCAGCACCTTGCCGGTGGCGTCGTCCATCACCAGCCAGGCTTTGGCGGTGACCGGTTTGGGCGCATCGGGAATGGTCAACGACGGCGGCGCGGGCTTTGCGGCCGCAGGTGTCGCGGCGGGCGTCTGCGCCAGCACCAGGCCCGTCATCCCCACTACGCACGCGGCCGCCAACCACACGCGCACCGCCCCCTGCCGCAACGCACCCAACGTCTTCATCGAAACCTGTACTCCGGGAAAGACGGCCGCTTGGCCGTCGAAAAAACAAATATTGAAATATCCACCAGCCGCTTATCTTGAACCAAGCGGGGAAAGATTCCGATACGCGGGGCGCGGTTCCGGCGAATCGCCGCGAACCGCACCGTCAGCCGCGATTATCGATGCCTGCGCATTCGAGCAGATTCATTCGCGCACGATCTGCGCCGACATGAAGCCCAGATCGGCCACGCGCGCGGAAAGTTCCTGCACCCGCGCTGCCGGCACCGGGCCGATGCGCAGGCGCCAAACCGGCTGACCGTTCACCGACGCCTCGTCGATGCGCAGCGCCTCGACGCCGCCGGCCTGCAGGGTGTCGCGGGCGCGTTCGGCGTTGTCGCGGGCCGTGAACGAGGCCAGTTGCAGCAGCACGTCGCCTGGGTCGTCGCTCGTCCCGGCGCGCGCCACCGGGCCGGATTGCGGCGCCGGGGTGGGAGGGACCGGCGCAGCGGCAGCGCCCGGCTTGCCGGCGAAGCGGATACCCTGCGCCTGCATCCAGCGCTCGAATTCGTCGGCCGACACCGAGTTGTCCGCCACCGTCGCCGGCGTCGGCTCGACCGGCGGTTCCGCGCGCGCGGTGCGCTCGCCACGGCGTCCGCCACGGTTGTCGGCCGGGGTCAGCGCGCGGACTTCGACTTTGGCCGTGCCCTGCTTGGTGAACCCGAGTTTGGTCGCGGCGGCATAGCTGAGGTCGATGACGCGGCCGGCGTGGAAGGGGCCGCGGTCGTTCACCCGCACCACCACCGATTTGCCGTTGGCGAGGTTGGTCACCCGCACATAACTGGGCAGCGGCAGCGATTTGTGCGCCGCGCTGAAGGCGTACATGTCGTACACCTCCTGGTTCGAGGTCAGGCGGCCGTGGAATTTCCTGCCGTAGTACGAGGCCATGCCTTCCTCGACATAGCCTTCGGCGCTGTCGCGGATCTGATAGCGCTTGCCGAGCACCGCGTAGCTGCGGTTGCCAGCACGCGAGCGCGGCTCAGCCTTCACCTCGGGTTCGGGGATGGCGTCGATATCGACGATCTCCTCCGGCGCGCTGTCGGCGATGTGCGGTGCGTACAGGCCGCCGGCCACGTAATCGCCGCGCTTTGTCGGATCCTCCACCGCGGGCGCGTACGGCGATCGCTTCGGCCCGTGGGCGCTGCGGTTGCGATGGTCGTGATCGCCCTCCCCGGCCGGCGCGGGCGTGCGCTCGGCCTGCGGCGGGGCGGACTTCTTCGGGACGGTGCCGCAGGCGGTCAGGGCCAACAGCGCGATCGCGAGCGCAACGACGCGCGGCGCGGAACTCATGGCTGCGCTCCGGCGCGAATCTCCTGCGCCAGCTGATGCACCGCCAGTGCGTACATCGGCGAGCGGTTGTAGCGGGTGATGACGTAATAGTTGCGATAGCCCAGCCAGTGCTCGCGACCAGCGGTGCCGTCGAGATTCACCACCGTAGCGCCTTCGCTCGCGGTGTCGCGGGGCGTGGGCTCGCCCGCCATCGGCCGGTAGCCGCGCGCGGCCAGCGCCTGCAGCGGATGCACCGGCTCGAGGTTTTCGGGTACGAATTCGGCCTGCTGCGCGTCGAACTGCGCCCGCGCCACCACCGGGCCGTCGGCCTGCCAGCCGTGGACGACGAAATAGTTGGCGATCGACGCGAACACGTCGGGCTTGTGGGTGAGCAGGTCGCGGCGGCCGTCGCGGTCGCCGTCCTTCGCCCACAGCCGGTAGCTGGAAGGCATGAATTGGCCCATGCCCATCGCGCCGGCATAGCTGCCCTTGAGCGCCGGCAGATCCAGCTGCGGTTCCTGCGCGGTCAGCGCGAACAGCTGCGCCAGTTCGCCGGCGAAGAACGGCGCGCGCTTGGGATGATCGAACGCCAGCGTGTACAGCGCGTCCAGCACGCGGTAACTGCCGGTGTTGCGGCCGTAGGACGTTTCGACGCCGATGATCGCGACGATATATTCGGCCGGCACCCCGGTCTGCGCCGACACCCGGTCCAGCGCCTCGCGGTTCTCGGCATAGAACGCACGGCCGCCGTCGATGCGCGCCGGGGTCAAAAAGATGGTCCGGTAATCGCGCCAGGGTTTCACTGCCTCGGCCGGGCGGGTGATGGCGTCGATGATGCTCTGCTTGTATTCGGCCTGCGCCAGCGTGTCGCGGATCCGCTGCGGGTCGACGCCGTAGGTCTGGGCCGTGTAATCGACGAAGGCCGCGATGCGCTGCTCGCGCGGGATCGCCGGGTCGGTGACCGCCGGCGGCGCCACCGGGCGTTCCGGCGGCTGCGGTACTTTCGGCAGCAAGACTTCGGCGGATGCGGCCGGTACTGCGGCTGGTGTTGCTGCAAGCCCCGGTGCGGCGACGAGGGCCGCGGGCTTCGGAGGCGGGGCCTGGGTGGCGCAGGCCGCGAGCGAGAGGCTCAGAACGGCAACGACGGCGCGGGGGAAGGCACTATGAATCAAGGGCTTACGCCTCATTTTATCGATCAACGGCGAGAGATTAGCACGCGGAGACGGCGCCGACTGTCCCCCCGGTTCAGGTTGAACCCCGCCCGAATCCTTCGCCATGGCCGCTATGCTTGCCGGCCTTCCTCCGACGCGATCCGCACGACCGCCCATGCCCCACACCATCACCACCACCGAAATCTTCCTGATCGCGATGACCCTCATCTTCGCGGTGCCGTATCTGATCTGGCGGTTCGGGCGCACCGATTACTACGCGCCGCTGGTGGTGGTGCAGATCATCACCGGCATCCTGCTGGGCCCCGGCGTACTCGGCGCGGCGTTTCCCGAGTACTACGGCTTCGTGTTCAACAAGGACGTGGTGAACGCGCTCAACGGGGTCGCGTGGTGGGCGGTGATGCTGTTCGTGTGCATCGCCGGGATCGAGCTGGACCTGCGCAAGGCCTGGGAACACCGCCGCGAAAGCGGCATCACCGCCGGGCTGGCGCTGGGTATGCCGCTGCTGTTCGGCTGCGTGGTGGCGGTGGGCATGCTCGGCTTCGACGGCTGGATCGGGCCGAAAGGCATGACCTGGCAGTTCGTGGTCGGCGTGGGCATGGCCTGCGCGGTGACCGCGCTGCCGATCCTGATCCTGCTGATGGAGAAGCTGCAGATCCTGCGCCAGCCCATCGGCCAGCGGATCCTGCGCTACGCCAGCATCGACGACATCGCGATCTGGGGCGTGCTGGCGCTGGTGCTGATGGACTGGGTGCGGATCGGCCGGCAGGCGGGCTTCCTGATCGCGTTCGCGGTGGCCTGCGTGCTGTTCCGCAAACTGATGCGCAGGCTGCAGGAACGCGACCGCTGGTACGTCATGCTGATCTGGCTGTCGATCTGCGCGTTCGGCGCCGACTGGGCGGGGCTGCATTTCATGGTCGGCGCCTTCCTCGCCGGCGTGGTCATCGATACCGACTGGTTCGAGCAGGAACACATGGACCAGTTGCGCCATCACGTGCTGCTGGTGATGATGCCGGTGTTCTTCCTCAGCACCGGCCTGAAAACCGGGTGGAGCGTCGGCGGCGCGACCGTGTTCATCGCTGCGGGCGCGCTGCTGGTCGCGCAGCTGGTCGGCAAGCTTGCCGGCGTGCATCTGGCCGGGCGCATCCTCAAGTGGCAGCCGGGCGAGGCGTCGATCATCGGCTGGCTGCTGCAGACCAAGGCGCTCATCATGATCATCTTCGCCAATGTGCTGCTGGACAAGGGCATCATCACCAGCGCCACCTTCACCGCGCTGCTGCTGATGGCGATCGCCAGCACCATGCTCACGGTGCCGGTGGTGGCGCCCAAGCTCAAGCGCATGCAGGCGCTGCTGTCGCGGAACGCATGAGCCTCCCTCCCGCCGCCCCGCTCTCCCCGAAGGAACGCGCATGACCGCATCTCCCCGTCTCCCGCTGATGTCCGCGCCGATGTGCGCATTGATCTTTGCGCTGGCGATGGCGCCCGCGATCGCATACGCCGCCGAAACGGTGCGCTGGCCAATCGCATGGAAGGTGGGCGAAGTCGCGCGCTACGACACAGAGTCGGTGACCCGCGAGACCGAAGGCGGCACGGCGAACGTGCGCCGCACCACCGACCGCACCGAGATCCGCACCGTCGAAGCCGACGACAAGGGCTATGCGCTGGCCTGGACCACCCACGACAGCCGCGTGGAGGCGGTCGAGGGCGACCGCACCATGATCGACATGCTCGCGCCGATGCTGGACGATCTGGACGACTTCGAGGTGGTGGTGGAACTGGACCGCGACGGGCACTACCGCCGTGTGCGCAACCTCGATGCGGTGGTGGCCAAAGTCCGCGCCGCGATGCTGCCGGTGTTCGCAGCGAATCTGCAGAAGATGTTCGACGTTGCCGATCCGAAACTGTCGAAGGTCGACCACGAGGCGCTGCTCGCGCTGGCCAGGGACAATCTGGAAACATCGATCGACGGCATCGTCACGACGCGCAGCGTCGAGGGAATGTCCAACGCGCAGGCGAAGGCGATCACGACCTTCGTCGGCAAACGGCTGACCGTCGGCAAGCGCTATCGCGACGACGAGCCGATGGATTCGCCGCGCGAAGGCCTGCCGCTGCAGGCCAGCCGCGAATACGCGCTCAGCCCGGTCGATGACGATCCGAAGCTGGCGCGCATCCGCTGGACCCGCACGCTGGATCCGCGCGGCGACGCGAAGATGTTGTGGATGCTGGTCGACGAACTCGCCGGCGATAAAGCACCGGCCGACCGCGAAGAACGCCCCACCGGTCTGGCGCTGAGCGAGGAAGGCGTGGTGGTGTTCAATCGCGACACCGGCGTGGTCGAGATGCTGGAAACGGTCGAGGTGAGCCGCTACGGCAAGGCGCACGACGAGCACGAACGTTACCGGATGCGCCGCAGCGGCAGCGCGCGCACCTGGGCGCAGGAAGAAGCCGCGGCGAAACGCTGACGCAGCCGCGGTTTTTCAGCGTCGATAACGCAGCAGACGCCCGCGATACGGCGCGGGTTCGCCCTCGTCGAAGGCGCAGCGGGTCGCGTCGACGCTGTAGTCCTGGTCGTGCAGGGCATGGCTCAGGAGGTTGCCGAATCCGCGGCCCGGGTCGGTAATCATGATCTCCGCACCCGCGCGCGCATGCCGCCGCAGCAGCGCAGCCAACTGCGGGACGTGCTGGCGTTCGTACAGCACATCGCTGCCGATGATCAGATCGAAGCGGCCCAGCGGCGCGTCGTCGATCGGCCACGGCAGGTCGCGATAGACGATGACCGGCAAACCGTTCCGCGCAGCGTTGTCGCGCAGGAAGACTTCGGCCAGCGGGTGATGGTCGCTGGCGGTGATGTCCGCGCGCCGGCGCTGCAGCACCAGACTCGCCAGCCCCAGGCCGCAGCCGACTTCGAGAATGCGTTTGCCGGCGATGTCGAACACCGCCATCGCGCCGGCGAGGATCCGCCCGGCCGGCCAGAGCTGGCCGAACAGGCTCCACTGCGCCGAACTGATGCCGGCCCGCTCGGCCAGACCGTCCGGATCGGCGTATTGCTGGCGGTCGGCCAGCGCGCGGATGCGGTAGTCGTGGCCGCCGAGCTTGAGATCGATGATGCGGGTGCGGTATCCCGCACCGGTGCTGTCGCCGGGCATGCGCGCTCCAACGGCCGTACCGCGCGTTGGCGGGGCGACCCTGCAAGAGGAGCGGAACGGGCGACGGTGGAAACCGGCCGGGCGTGACGCGGAAGTGTCCGGAACGGACGCCGGACCGGGATCATGCTACGCGTTAAAAGGGCTTCAGCCGTGCACCCCGTAGAATGCCGTTCATGCGCCGCCTGCCCGCCCTGCTCTGCCTGACCCTCTTGTGCCTGCCGCTCTGCGTGCAGGCGCGCACCGTCTACCGCTGCGTGCGCGGCGGCACCGTCAGCCTGTCCACCGCGCCGGAGCCGGGCTCGAAGTGCGAGCCCAAACAGATCGACGACAACGCCGTGCAGACCCCGAACCTGTGGGGCGAGATGGGCGTGTTCAGCGGCACCCTGTACGAGCGCGAGCAGGACGGCAAGCCGGTGTACGGCACCCGCAACCTGCCGGGGTCGCAGGTGTATCTGCGCTTCACCGTGGACACGCCGGCGGGCGAACCGGCGCACGAGGGGTTGGGCAAGGTCGACACGCCCAAGCTCGACCGCCATGCGCGGCTGTTCAAGGCCACCGCGAAGAAGACCGGCGTGGACGATGCCTGGCTGCGCGCGATCGCGCACGTCGAAAGCGGCTTCGACGAAAAGGCGCTGTCGCCCAAGGGCGCGCAGGGCGTGATGCAGCTGATGCCCGCGACCGCGAAGGAATACGGCATCAAGGATGCCTTCTCGCCGGCCGATTCGATCGACGGCGGTGCGCGCTATTTCAAGATGCTGCTCAATCGCTTCAAGAACGATCCGGTGCTGGCCATCGCTGCCTACAATGCCGGCATGGGTGCGGTCGCGCGCTACGACGGCGTACCGCCGTACAAGGAAACGCAGGCGTATCTGGAAAAAGTCCAGCTGTTGTACCGCGCCTACAAAGCAGCGCTGTCGCCGCCCCCGCTGCGCCCGGCCGACGCGGTGCCGATGACCGATAAACTGCGCACCACCCTGCCATAAGCGATCCAACGTCACGCCGCACGGCTTATCGCCCACATCAAGACAAGACCAACCCCATGACCCGCGACCTGCACATGATCGGCTTCGACGCCGACGACACCCTCTGGCGCAGCGAGGACTACTTCCGCGACGCACAATCGGAATTCGAGCGCATCGTCGGCACCTACGTCGACCTGGACGACGCCCACGACCGGCTGTACGCGGTCGAGAAACGCAACATCGCCCTGTTCGGCTACGGCGCCAAGGGCATGACGCTATCGATGATCGAAGCCGCGGTGGAAATCACCGAATCGCGGATCAGCGCACATGACGTGCATCGCATCGTCGAACTCGGCAAAGCGGTGCTGCAGCATCCAGTGGAACTGCTGCCGGGGATCGTCGATGCGGTGCAAGCCATCGCGCGCGACTATCCGGTGGTGTTGATCACCAAGGGCGATCTGTTCCATCAGGAGGCCAAGGTGCGCGAATCGGGGCTGTCGGACCTGTTCCGGCGGATCGAGATCGTCAGCGAGAAAGACACCGCCACCTACACCCGGCTGCTGGCGGAATTCGGCCTGGCGCCGGCGCAGTTCGCGATGATCGGCAATTCGCTGCGCTCGGACATCGTGCCGGTGCTGGAACTCGGCGGCTGCGGCGTGCACATGCCCTATCACGTGACCTGGGCGCACGAAGCCGAGACTGCCGCGCCGTCCGCGCTGGAGCGGTTGCGCAGCGTGCGCGAGCCATCGGAGCTGCCCGCCGCGATAAAGTCGCTGGCCGGCGGCTGAGCGCCATCGCCGCGGGCCTGAGCGGCGAGTGAATCCTTTCCAGACCGTCCGAAACGTTAAATCGATGTTCACAGGGCAAGCGGCATCGTCGCATCCGACCGCACTGTCGCGGTCGGCCGGAGATTCCACCATGTCGTCCTTCGCCCGTTGGCTCGCCCCCGCTGCCCTCGCCGCCGCGCTCGGTGCCGGCGCATTGTTCCCCGCTACCGCCCATGCCGATGACGACATGATCCGGGTGATCGTGGATGTCGCCGATATCGCGTTCCGCAGCGGCCATCCCTACTACCGCCACGGCAACTACGGCTACAACGACCGTCTGGTGGTCAGCCGCGACCATCGCGGTCGCCCCGTGTATTACCGCCATGTCCCGCGCGACGACCGCTACGGCAACGATTATTACGATCACAACGATGACAGCCGCAACGGCTTCGTCCGCGACCCGTACGGCCGCTACAGCCGCCAGCGTTGCGACAGCCGCGGCCGCTGCCGGGTCGAGTATTACGATCCGCGTTACGACCGGAATGGCCGCAACCGCGACTACGGTTACGACAACCGCACAAATGATGACCGTTATTGGGACGGCCGCCGCTGGCGCGATCGCCATTGAGCCCCCTTTCCTGCCCCTCCCGCACGCTCCGGGTTCGCCGGGTCATGCGACCATCCCCCCCTCATACCTCAGGATTTCCGACCATGCGCAAGCTCATCGCCACATCGCTTCTCGCTTTCGGTCTGGCCGCCGGCAGCGCGCAGGCACAGGACTTCACCTTCGGCTGGAATCCGCGCAGCGGCGACGTGTGGGTGGATACCTGGCTGGGCGACATGAACCGCTATGGCGGCCGATACCGCGATCCGTTCGTCGACGAGCTGGTGCGCTACCACGGTGCCCCGCGCGATCTGGTGACGGACCTGCTGACCCGCCGCCGCTGGGCGCCGGGCGACGTTTATTTCGCGTGCGCGCTGGCGAAACTGGCCGGCCGTCCCTGCCGTGAGGTAGTCGATCTGTGGGAACGCGACCACGGCCAGGGCTGGGGCGCGATGGCCAAACGGCTCGGCATCAAACCCGGTTCGGCCGAATTCCACCGCCTCAAGCGCGGCATGGTGCCGACTTACGACCGCTGGGGCCGGCAGATCGTGATCGACCGCGATCTGGAACGCGACTTCCCCGGCCGCGGCAAAGGGCCGAAACACGGCGGCGGCGATCACCGCGACCATGGTCCGGGGAACAGCGGCAAGGGCCAACAAGGCCATCCGGACAACGGCGGTGGGAAAGACAAAGGCAAGGGCAAGGGCAAAGGCAAGGACTGAAGCCTTGCCCCCGGCCGATACGATCCATCGCGGCGGCTGTCATTGCCGCCGCGTGCGTTTTGAGTTGGACGCTCCGGTCTCGCCCGGGTTGCTGTCCTGCAATTGCTCAATTTGCACGATGAGCGGCTACTTGCATCTCATTGTCCCAGCATCGCGCTTCCGGCTGTTGCACGGAAATGACGCGCTCACGGAGTACCGTTTCAATACAGGCGCTGCGCGCCATCTTTTCTGCGGTCAGTGCGGAATCAAGAGTTTCTACGTGCCGCGCAGCCACCCGAATGGCTTCAGCATCAATGCGCGTTGCCTTGACCCGGGTACGCTGGTTGAGTGCGTTATCACCCCGTTCGACGACACCAACCGGACCGAATCGACGTTGGCGATCGCGCATCTGGCTGGCCCTTGATCAGTCCTGCGGTACCCGCACTGCGCCTTCCATCAACACGCGT
>JBKJHV010000102.1:0-32209 GCA_046598445.1 Lysobacteraceae bacterium | reverse complement strand
CGGTCCCAAGGGTATGGCTGTTCGCCATTTAAAGTGGTACGCGAGCTGGGTTCAGAACGTCGTGAGACAGTTCGGTCCCTATCTGTCGTGGGCGTTGGAGATTTGAGAGGGGCTGCTCCTAGTACGAGAGGACCGGAGTGGACGAACCTCTGGTGTTCCGGTTGTCACGCCAGTGGCACTGCCGGGTAGCTACGTTCGGAAGCGATAACCGCTGAAAGCATCTAAGCGGGAAGCGCGCCTCAAGATGAGATCTCCCGGGACACAAGTCCCCTAAAGGAACCATCAAGACTAGGTGGTTGATAGGCAGGGTGTGTAAGCGCAGTAATGTGTTGAGCTAACCTGTACTAATGATCCGTGTGGCTTGACCATATAACCTCAAGTTGCCTTAGTGCTTCCAATAAGAAGCGACCTCGACGACACGTCGACATTCGCATCAAAACCTCGTTACGTCCCAAGACCCAATGAGAGCGTGAGCGCTGCTCTATGCAATTCATCGCATAGTGCCGGCGACCCTCCACCCTCTCCCTGGTGATAATAGCTGCGTGGAACCACCCGATCCCATACCGAACTCGGAAGTGAAACGCGCATGCGCCGATGGTAGTGTGCATTTAGCATGCGAGAGTAGGTCATCGCCAGGGTCTTTACCCAAAACCCCGCAGCTACGGCTGCGGGGTTTTTCTTTGCATTTTCAGTGGCCTGAAGACTCGTTTGAGCCGGATCCGCCTTGACTTTGGAAGGTGCTTCGAGAACCCTAGCGGTATTGGTCCGTTGCGACCGCGTTGCCAAGGAGATGGTCATGCCCGATCCCAAAAATGAGCAGACCCCGGAGCAGAATGCTGGCGATCCACCTGCGACCCTTCCGGGCGTGACGTTCAGGACACCACTGTTCGGTGGCACCTTGAACACGACGGCCCGCGAATCCACGCCTGGAAGCTACCTAGGCAGCGCCGATTATCTATTCAAGAACGGCGATCTCCTCGGAACACACCTCAGGCTCGATACGGCCCCGACATTTTCGATCGGCCAGTACGGGCTCAATGGACGATTCGGCTTGGATGGAGGCCATACACTCAAGTTCGATGGACAGGCATTGCCGCCTTCCGACACGCTGAAGTTGAATGCCGGTCTGCAGTTCGCGAACGGCAATCAGTTGAGTGCGGATTGGATGCGCACGCCAAATGGCCAGCTTTATGGCGCCGACAGCATCTTCAAACTCGGCAAGGACGGCAACGGCACCGCAAGTTTTCGCGTCGACGAGCCTGCCGACACCGCCAAATTCGATACGAAGCTGAAATTCAATCCCGATTTCAGTTTCAACGCCGATTGGAACCGCACGGCCGCCGGCCAGATCTATGGCGCAGACGGCGCGTTCAAACTCGGCAAAGACGGCAACGGCACCGCAAGCTTCCGCGTCGATGAGCCTGCCGGCACCGCCCAATTCGATACGAAGTTGAAATTCAATCCCGATTTCAGTCTCAACGCCGATTGGAACCGCACGGCCGCCGGCCAGATCTATAGCGCAGACGGCGCGTTCAAGCTCGGCAAAGACGGCAACGGCACCGCAAGCTTCCGCGTCGATGAGCCTGCCGACACCGCCAAATTCGATACGAAGCTGAAATTCAATCCCGATTTCAGCCTCAACGCTGATTGGAGTCGCACCGCTGCCGGTCAGATCTACGGCGCAGACAGCGCGTTCAAACTCGGCAAGGACGGCAGTGGCAGCGCGGGCTTCCGGATCGATGAACCGAACGGTACATCGATGTTCAACGCCAAGCTGAAGTTCGACGAGAATTTCCGTTTGAATGCAGACTTCAGCAATACGAAAGACGGCAGCATCTACGGTGCCGACACGGCTTTTAAACTCGGCAAGGATGGTTCCGGCACTGCTGCCTTCCGGGTCGACGAACCGGCCAATACCGCGTCGGGGAAAACATCGCTGCAGTTCGGCAACGGCGACTTGTTGAATTTCGATCTCGCCAAGACCCCGAACGGGAGCATCTATGGCGCGGATGGTGCGTTCGGTATCGGCGCCAACGGTAGAGCGACCGGAAGTTTCCGGATCGATGAGCCGAACCAGAGTTCGACTTACAAACTCGGCGCGAGTTTCGACAACGGCACTGCCTTCAATGCGCAATTGATGTCGGATCGCCTGGGAACCACGCTCGGGCTCGACGGCAAGCTCGGTTTCGACAAGGGTGCCGGTTCGGTGATGCTGGACGGAAAGTTCGGCCCGCGCACCGACCTTGGCGCATCCATCAACTACAAGAACCAGAATCTGGAATACAGCGGGCACGTGCGCGCGAACAACGAATTCGGGCCATTCAAGGTGTCCGAATTCGGTGCGAAAGTGTCGACCAGCGGCAATGAGCGATTCAAGTTCAGCGCAGAAGCGGGATATCGCCCCGAGAACAACGAGTACTACGGCAAGGTCGGTCTCACCATTCAATTGGGTGGTGGCTCGAAACGGTCGCGGCCGATCACCCGTGCCGAGACGCCGGAATTCGACGCCGGCCGTTCGGTGGACGATGCCGTTGCCAACTACCGAGAGAAACAATCGACCGGTAAGCTGGCGATGTCGCTTCGCCCAGAAAACGAGGTGCTTTACGATCAGGCCACGGCTGGGGTGGAAAAGCTCAACGCCAATGGCGCGAAGCTGCCGGTGAGCGAGACCGCAGCCAGTCTGGCGGCGCTGGCGAAACAGAACGGTATGCACAACATCCAGTATGTGGCACTGGGAAACACGACTCCGAACGGCCAGCAGAATCTGTTCATCGGCGATGGCGACCCGTCCAGCCTGTCCGGGAAGAAGGCATTCATCGACAAGAACGAGGCGGCGAACGCGCCGATGCAGGACAGTCTGCGGAAAATGGCCGACGGCCCGTCGCAGCCGGGGAATTCGCAATCCTCGATCGATCCGCCGGCAGTCGATCCACAAACAGCGACGGGTGCGAAGCGCGGCTCGATGTAGCCGGTTCCATCTCCGTCGAGAACAAAAAAGCCCGCTCGCGTAATACGAGCGGGCTTTTTCGCGTCTGCGGGAAGCGGATCCCGCGCAGATAAAGTCAGGCCAGCAGCTTGCGTGCCTTCACCGCGGCGCAGGCGATCAGACCGAAACCGAGCAGCCAGAGCGCGTCGATCGGCGAGCCGGTGAGGTACTGCTCGGTGGACACCAGATAGTTGTAAAGCACGTTGCCCACGAAATAGCAGAGGATGCCGGCAACCGCGAACCACCACGAGGCAGCGACGGCGCCGCCTCGGAACGAGCTGGCGGTGAGCAGGGTCACTGCGAGCAGGATCGGATCGAATGCGAAGTATCCGAACGATGTGAGTTTCAGCGGGATGTCGGGATCGGCCATGCCTTCCGCATTCGCCCGGAACGCGAGGAAGCCCGACACAAGCAGTCCCGCGAGCGCGAGCAGCTTGCCCCACAGCGGCACTTCCAATCCGGCCGAACGTTTGAACAGCAGCAGGCCGATGGCGATCAGTGGGCTGGTCAGGAGGTAGCCGATGTCGGAAAAATAGGGGAAGGGCGTGTCTTCGCCGTTGTGGAGCAACGGATAGGAAGCGAACACGGCAGCGGCGATGCCCCATGCGAGAGTACCGCCTGCGATCGCGCCCCAGACTTTGCCGAGCGCGCTTTCGCTGGGGAAGGCGCGCATCGTGGAGAAACAGATCAGTGCGGAATAAATGACGATGACGACCTGACAGGCGTTGGAGTAATACAGGCGTGTGGTCTCGTCGATGCCGAGCAGTGGCATGGCGACCAGTGCGGCGATGGCGAGCAGCCAGAGCGCCAGGAGGATGCGGTTTGCCGACATGAAACGACTCCTGTGTTGAGAATGGATCGAATAATCATGGATCGAGTAACCGCTGCACGGGGATTCTCTGACTGGGGATCAGGTACTTGCTGAGGATCAGGTGCTTGAGATCAGCGCCGAGGACCCGACGCGAGTTGGTCGTAGAGCGGCCTGAACATGGCTTCGGCTTTCGCGCTGCCGAGCATGATGCTGGACTGCTTTTCGCACAAAAGCAGGAATTCGTAGGGATGCTCCGCAGGCGGATGCGTTCTGGCGAACTCCTCGATCTTCTTGCGCGCGCCGACGCCGAACAGCGGCTCGAGCAGACGTTGCGCCTCGGCCACGATATCGATCCGCGGTTGCATGACGGCCGGAAATTCGGTGGTCGTTGCGCTGGCGTGGGTCGCGGTGGCGCGGATCGCGGGTGTCGCGGGTTCAGGCGGCGTCGGTACTGGAACGGGTGGCGGAGGCGCCACATCCAACCCCGCGATGAGCGTGCCGAGATCGATGCCGATCGATGCTGGACTCGGATGTACTTCATCCATCTGCAGCGACGCGACCTTGACCAGTTTCAAGCCGAGAATGTCATCGATCGCCGCTTGCGGCGCGAGTTGCCGGTGGTCGATATAGGCGCGAATGCCGTGATCGACAAGCACCGAACCCGCACGCATCGCGACGCCGTCGCTGTCGACGTAATAGAAGGATACCTTCGCGCTCGCGCCGTTCTGCGCGAGCGACTGCAGCACGCGACTCAGTTCTTGCAGGTTCGCCATGTATCCCCCTTATGCCTGTGTTCCGTCAGACCGGTGTGGGTCGAAGCGACGAACGAATCTTCCTGATTTGCACGTAATTTCGCATATCGGAAACGTAGTGAGCGATGAGCGATGGAGGCGGAGTGCCCGGACTTCAGACATCCAGGCGTTCAAAGATTCTGATAGTTCGGCCCCGCGCCGCCTTCGGGCGTCACCCAATCGATGATCTGGTAAGGATCCTTGATGTCGCACGTCTTGCAGTGTACGCAGTTGGCGGCGTTGATCTGTAGCCGTTTGCCGCTGCCGTTGTCGGAAGTGTGATCGTCGACGATTTCGTATACGCCGGCCGGACAGAACCGGGTGCAGGGGTTGCCGTATTCCTCGGCGCAGGTGGTCACGCAGATCGAGGTGTCGCGCACGCGTAGATGCACCGGCTGGTCTTCATCGTGTTCGGTCGCGGCGAAATAGACGGACGCGAGCCGGTCGCGCGGCGCCAGCGTGCGGTCCAGGTAATCGCGCTTCGGTTGTTCATGCGTGCCGAGCTTGTCGAGCGACGACCAGTCCGCCTTGTTCTTCAGCGTCCACGGCGACGCACCGCCGGTCACGGTTTCCCATGCGGCGTTGAGCATGCCGAACCACAGGCCGCGTTTGAACCCGGGTTTGATGTTGCGAACCTTCTTCAACTCGGCCATCGCATCGGAGGCGCGCAGTTTCGCGTCGAAACCTTCCGGCGCCAGCGACGACGCGACCAGATGTTCGGCGGCGAGCATGCCGGAACGGATCGCCTGATGCGTGCCTTTGACCTTGGGCACATTGAGCAGCCCGGCGGTGTCGCCGATCAGCAGCGCGCCCGGCATTTCCACCTTCGGCAGCGACTGCCAGCCGCCGGTGACGATCGCCCGCGCGCCCGCGGAGACCAGATTGCCGCCGTCGAGCAGCGGTTTGATCATCGGGTGGTTCTTCCACTGCTGGAAGGCTTCCCACGGCTTGTAGTCCGGGTCCTTGTAGTCGAGACCGCTGACGTAGCCCAGCGCGATCCGGCCCTTGTCCAGGTGATAGAGGAAGCTGCCGCCGTAGGTGTGGCTGTCCGCCGGCCAGCCGAAACTGTGGACGATCTTGCCGGGCGTGACCCGGTCTTCGGGCACCTGCCACAGTTCCTTGATGCCGATCGAATAGCCCTGCGGGTCGCTGTTGGCGTCCAGTTTGAAGCGCTGGATCAGACGTTTGCTCAGGTGGCCGCGCGCGCCCTCGGCGAGCACGGTGACCTTGGCGTGGATGTCGATGCCGGCGGTGAAGCCGGGCTTGTGCGAGCCGTCCTTCGCCACGCCCATGTCGCCGATGCGCACGCCGATGACCTTCCCATCCGCATCATGCAGCGTTTCCGCGGCGGCGAAGCCCGGGTAGATCTCCACGCCCAACGCCTCGGCCTGCGGCGCCAGCCAGGCGCACATCGCGCCGAGCGAGACGATCACGTTGCCGTGGTTGTGCATGCCCGGCGGCACCGGCAGTTTGCGGCCGCCGGTCTTGCTCAGCAGCCAGAATTCGTCTTCGGTGGCCGGCACGCAGATCGGCGGCGGGTTGTCGCGCCAGTTCGGCAGCAGTTTGTCGAGCGGGCCGGTTTCGATGACCGCGCCGGACAGGATCTGCGCGCCGATGGTCGAAGATTTCTCGATCACGCAGACGCTGATCCCGGGATTCAGCTGCTTCAGCCGGATCGCGAACGCCAGACCCGCCGGGCCTGCGCCGACGGCAACGACGTCGTATTCCATCACGTCGCGTTCGACATCGATATGCACGACATTGGCGTCTGCGGTGTCGGTCATGGGGCTGCTCCAGCGAAGATGCCGCGATTTTCCGGGTTTGCGGTGGTCGGGGCAAATCGGCAGCATGCTCGGATGCTTTTTTTGAACGGATTGCAGCGCATCGACCTGGCCGGCGCCGAGCTGTGGCTGGATCGTGCATGGCTGCCGGCGGCGGAGGCCGGCGCGCTGCTGGCCGCGCTGCGCGAGCAGGTGCCGTGGGAGATCCACCGCATCCGCATGTTCGGCCGCGAGGTCGATTCGCCGCGATTGAGCTGTTGGATCGGCGATCCGGAGGCGACCTACACCTATTCCCGCACCCGTTTCGCGCCGCAGCCATGGCCGTCAGCGTTGGCGGCGGTGCGCGACCGGTTGCGCGAAACGCTGGGGCATGACTTCAACAGCGTGCTCGCCAACCGCTACCGCGACGGCCGCGACCGCATGGGCTGGCACAGCGACGACGAGCCGGAACTCGGGCCGCAGCCGGTGATCGCGTCGGTCAGTCTGGGTGAGGTCCGGCGTTTCGCGCTGAAGCCGCGCGGGGAGGGCACGCCCTTGGCGCTGGATCTGCCGCACGGCAGCCTGCTGGTGATGCGCGGCGACACCCAGGCCCACTACCGCCATGCCCTGCCCGGAACCGCGCGCCCGGTCGGGGAACGGATCAATCTGACCTTCCGGCGGATTCTGTGGGCCGGATGAGAGCGTCGTGCGGAAGTCATTGATTCGACAGGGTGGCAACGTGAACGGGCGAGCTTCGATCAGGTTTTGTGCCTGCCTGAGCTTGTGTCCAAGCCCCTGAAATCGCTACAATCGCCGGTTCACACACAACAATCGGACGGCCCTTGGCCGCCGGGAGCACTATGGCCCGCATCACCGTAGAAGATTGTCTGCAAGTCGTCGACAACCGTTTCGAGCTCGTCATGATGGCCGCGAAGCGCGCGCGCCAGCTCGCCAACGGCGTGGAGCCGCAGATCGACAACAGCGAGGCCAACGACAAGCCGACCGTGCTCGCACTGCGCGAAATCGCCGCCCGCCGCATCGACAACACCTATATCGATGCCGTCGAAAAAACCGAGCGCGAGCGCAAGGAACGCGAAGCCCTCGAATGGGCTGCCGCCGAAGTGGTTTCCGACGACGACCTGTCGAAGGCAGACGACCTCTAAAACGAGCGGGAATCGGCATCGATGCGGGATCGCTGATCGATCAGCGCCGATTCGTGCAGATTCCACGGCTTCAGGTCTAAGGAAACCCCGCTTCGGCGGGGTTTCTGCGTTTTCATACGCGAAAACGAAAGAAATAAAAAACTGTCATCCCGAGCCACTGGCGAGGGACCTGCTGTCCTTTACGACAGCACCGCCATGACGACCGCTCCGCCAGCTTTCCGCTTTGCTGTTCCCGGTGCCAGGTTCCCCATTCCCACTCCCATCGTTTCCCCTTAGTCTGGCGGCATGAGTCAACTCGAGCCGATCATCGCTGGCCCCACGCCTGCACCCGCTGCGGAGCTGCCGGATTACGTCCGCGTGCTGCAAGCGGCGGCCGATTATCTGCCCGAAGACCAGCGCGCGACCCTGATTCGCGCCTGGCGCGTCGGCGCCGATGCCCATGCCGGGCAAACCCGCAAATCCGGCGAGCCTTACATCACCCATCCGGTCGCCGCCGCGACGGTGCTGGCCGAGCAGGGCGTCGATATCGAGACACTGGTCGCGGCGATCCTGCACGACACCATCGAAGACACGCCGCTGACCCGCGACGAGATCGCGGCCGATTTCGGTGTGACCGTCGCCGAACTGGTCGAAGGCGTCACCAAACTGGACAAGCTGCAGTTCCAGGATCGCCAGGAAGCCGCCGCGGAAAGTTTCCGCAAGATGCTGCTGGCGATGGCGCGCGACCTGCGCGTGATCCTGATCAAACTTGCCGACCGCTTGCACAACATGCGCACACTCGGCGCGCAGAGCGCCGAGGCGCGCACGCGCATCGCCCGCGAGACGCTGGAGATCTACGCGCCCATCGCGCAGCGGCTCGGCATGAACCTGATGAAGGCCGAGCTGCAGGATCTGGGCTTCCGTGCGCTGCACCCGTGGCGGCATGCAGTACTGGCGCGGCGCATTCGCACCCAGCCGGTGGTGCGGCGCGAGGCGCTGGTGACGATCGAGGCGCAATTCGCGCAGCGGCTGAGCAAGGAAGGCTTCCAGTTCCGTCTGGTCGGGCGGGTGAAATCGCCATGGAGCATCTATACCAAGATGCGCGCCGAGGGCAAAACCTTCGTCCAGATGATGGACATGTTCGGCTTCCGGTTGATCGTGCCTTCGGTGCCCGAGTGTTATCACGCGCTGGGTGTGGTGCATGCGGTGTTCAAGCCGGTCGACGGACGTTTCCGCGATTTCATCGCGATCCCCAAGGCCAATGGTTACCAGTCGCTGCACACGGTGCTGTTCGGGCCTTACGGTTCGCCGATCGAAGTGCAGATCCGCACCGAGGAAATGGATCTCATCGCCGAACGCGGCATCGCCGCGCACTGGTCGTACAAACATGGCGGCAGCATCCCAAACAGCGCGCAGAACCGCGCGCAGTCGTGGGTGGCGAATCTGATCGAATCGCAGCGCGCCACCGGCTCGTCGCTGGAGTTCCTCGAAAACGTCAAGATCGAACTGTTTCCCGACGAGGTGTATCTGTTCACGCCCAAGGGCGACATCATGGCCTTGCCGCGCAACGCCACGACGCTCGACTTCGCTTACGGCGTGCATACCGATGTCGGCAATCATGCGGTCGCCGCGCGCGTCGACAAGAAACTGGTGGCGCTGCGCACCAAGCTTGCCAGCGGCCAGAGCGTGGAAATCATCACCGCGAAATCGGCGGCGCCCAAGCCGCAGTGGCTGGAATTCGTGGTCACGGGCAAGGCGCGCACCGGGATCCGGCACCAGCTCAAACAACTGGAGCACGAGGACGCGGTGCAACTGGGTCATCGCATGCTGGACCGCGCACTGGAGGGCATGGATACCTCCCTCGACCGCGTGCCGCCGACACGCCTCGAAGCGTATCTGGCCGATCATCGCTATCCGCGTCTGGAAGCGCTGCTCGCCGATATCGCGCTGGGCAACCGCATGCCGACGCAGGTCGCGCAGGTGCTCGCGCATCGGCTGCCGGACAAACGCGACGGCTTGGATCTCGCGATCGGCGCTGCGCTGCACGGCGAGAAAATCCTGATCACCGGCGCCGAGCGCGGCGTGGTCACGTTCGCCAACTGCTGCATGCCGATTCCCGGCGACGACGTGATGGGCTACCACACCACCGGCCGCGGCATCGTGGTGCATCGTATGGATTGCGCCAACGTCGCCGAATACCGGAAGTCGCCGGAACGCTGGGTGTCGATCGGTTGGGATCGCCAGGTGAGCGGCGATTTCCAGGTGCTGCTGCGGGTGGAAGTCGAGAATCGCCCCGGCGTACTGGCGCAGGTCGCGGCGGCCATCGCCCAGGCCGATTCCAACATCGATTCAGTGGAATATCTTGACCGCGACAAGAACATATCGATGATCCGTTTCGGCATCGAAGTCAGCGGTCGCACCCATCTGGCGGATGTGATCCGTCGCGTACGCCGCCTCGCTGCGGTGCATGGCGTGCAGCGCATGTGAGAGCCTGTTCAAAATTCCGGAGCTGTAACATTGCTGTCATCCCGAACGAGGGCGAAGCCCGAGGAGGGATCTGTTTGTCGCCGGCAGCCACAACAGCAGATCCCTCCACCCGCTACGCGGACGTTCGGGATGACAGAGGACTTATCTGTTTCCGCAGGACACTTCAACAGGCTCTGAAGTCGTTTCCACGACGCACACTTTCGCATACGGCTCCGGGCCCGGCGGATGCCGGACCCGGCGTCTTCTCGATCAGTGCGTATTGATCAGAACGTGATGCTCCAGGTGTCGATGCGGCCGGTGTCGTTCACGGCGTTGTCGTTCACGCGCAGCTTCCAGGTGCCGTTGTAGGCCTCGCTCGACAGATTGACCGTGTAGGTGCTGTTGATGTTGTCGGCGCTGCCGCCAGTGCGGTTGTGCAGCACGTAGACCGAGCCGTCGGGCGCCACCAGATCCACTTTGAGGTCGCCGATGTAGGTGTGGACGATGTTCACCGCCACCGCGACATCGCTGGGCGCCGTGCCGGGACGACTGGCGACGGTGACTGCGCTTTCGACCGTGGCGTTATCGGCGATCGTGTAATCGGTGCCGTTGCTGTAGGTCTGGCGCGGCGGCGTGCTGACCCCGACTGCGATGGTTTCGGACTTGCTGTGGCTCAGTCCGCCGTTGTCGGTGACGGTGAGCTTGACCACATAGGTGCCGGAGGTTGCGTAGGTTTTGCTCGGACTGGTTTGCGTGGAGCTGGTGCCGTCGCCGAAGTCCCAACTGCGCGAAGCGATGCTGCCGTCGCTGTCGGTCGAGCGGTCGGTGAAGGTCGCGGTCAGGCTGGAAGCGGGAATCGACGCCGTGAAATCGGCCACCGGGGCGACGTTGCCGCCGCTGCCGGTCACGTTCACGATCACCGCGTTCGGCGTGCCGAGTTGACCCGACGCATCGGTGCCTTGGACGTAGATGATGTGACGGCCCGCGGAGAGTCCCGACGTGCTGACGCTGGCGGTGACGGTTTCGCGGGTGCTGTTGAAGCTGCCGTCGCTGGCGCTCATGGCGGCACCGGCGGCACCGGACGCCCACGGCGGCGTGTCGACGTAGACCTTGGCCGAGGCGATGTTCTGCGCGGCTTCGGTGCCGTTGGTCTGATTGAAACGGGTGTCGTCGACCACCGCGGTGATGGTGACCGGCGTGCCCGCACTGATGTTGCCCGATGACGTGGCGACGCTCACGCTGTCCGGGCCGGACGGGTAGCGATACGGCGCCGAAAGATTGCGGGCGGCGTATTTCAGCGCGGCGAGATTGCGCGGCAGCACGGTCGAATCGAACGACGAACAGCTTTCGAAGAACGACGAACCCAATTCGAACGCGAGGCTGGGCGTGCCGAGCAGACCATAGATGGTGTCGACGCTGCTGCCGTCGGCGGTGTACAGCTCCGAGATCGTCTGCGGCTTGGCGCTGTTGTGGTAGGCGACGCGACGGCCGAGCGTGCGCAAGGCATTGCCGTTCGGCGCTGCGCTGCCGGTGTAGCCCCAGGGCCACATCACCAACTGGCCGTAGGCATGGATGTCGATGTACAGGCCGGTGTAGGTGTCGGGCGCGACGCTGGAGGCGCCGTCGGCGCGCAGGTCCGGGAAGATGCCGCCGCTGTAGATGCCGCTGGCGCCCTGCGTACCGGCGATCAGACGCACCAGCGCCTGGGTTTCCGGTTCGGACTGCTGGCTCGACCCGCGATAGGTTTCGGCGCAGGCATTACCGCTGGAACCGCCGGAACCGCTGCTCCACTGGAACGGGAAATTGCGGTTGAGGTCGACGCCGAACGTGCTGGCGCTGCAACTGCCGTTGGTGTTGTTGACGTTTTTGCGCCACGACTGGCCGGCTTCGGCTTTCTTGCGGCCATCCGGATTCGACTGCAACACGAAATAGAAGACGTAGTTGTCCATCAGCCAGGTGGCTTCGGCATCCGTTCCGTAGCCGTTGACCAGCCATTCGCCGAAGCGCGTCACCAGTTCCACCGGCGCGTATTCGCGCGGATGCACGCCGCCGGTCAGCACCATCGTCGGCTTGTTCGGGCGACTGTTGTTGGTCGCCGAATTGGTCAGGCGCAGGACTTTCAGATCGTAGCCGCCGCTGCCGCGCGTTTTCAGCCAACTGCTGCCGATGTTGGACACGCTCGCCAGCGCCGGTTTATTGGCGGTCAGCTGATTCATCGCGGTATAGCTTTCTTCGACGGTCTTGTAGCAGCTGTAGCCGGAGATGCTGCGCATGCCGAATCCGGAGCCTGCGATCCTGCTCTGTGCGTTGCGCAATGCGGTGGTCGCCGTGGTGTCGATGGTGACGGTCAGACCCTGGCGACGCAGTTCCGCGATGTCGCGGCCGGTGGCGTCGATGCGCGCGGTGCGCGCCCGCTCGTCGACAAGCAGATGCTGGAAGCGATCGCCGAGTGTCTGCAACTGCGCTTTGTTCTGGTAACGGACGACGACGACCGAGGTTCGATCGTCTGCCGTCTGGCCGACTGCAGACATGGATTGCTGCGCAGAAGCGATGGTGGGAATGGCGAGTAGAAGCAACGCCGACAGCAGATCACTACGGTACCGCATGGTGTTCTCTCCTTGGATTGATGGTTTTTCCGACGGTACTCACCGTGTCTTGCCCCATTCGGTGCGAACCGTCACCTTCGCGACGACCGTCGAATGCAGTCGGCGATAGCCGAGATGACGCCGCGGGCCATGCTATGAAGCCGGGTCATCGCTTTCTTCGAAGGCGATCAAGGAACAAGCGTCCCCATGCGCCATGCCTCATGATCTTTGCGCATGACGCAGGTGCAGCATCGAGATGTCGCCAAGGCAGCGGCTGTCGTCGGATTTCGCCGAGTGGCGATGCGGTCTGGCGCGCGCATCGCCAGCGGCATGTCGACTGTGGACGACGGCGCGCATGCGCGCATTCTGGAAAATCTCAATTCATTCTCAATCGGTGCGCGCACGCGGATCGAAAGCCATGCGAGGGAGTACGGCCTGCCCATGCAGCGATGACCGCGTTCCGCCCCGGCGCTACACTAGGCGTCCATACGGTCCGTCACGTTCGCGCGCCTGTACCTCCGGCCTGCCGTCGCGACGGTTCTTCCGCCCCCGATCCCGAACGAGCGAAGCCCCATGCCCCGCGAACCGATCCACTCTCCCGACGCCCCCGCCGCCATCGGCCCGTACTCGCAGGCCACCCGCGCCAACGGCATGGTCTTCCTGTCCGGCCAGATTCCGCTGGATCCGCGCTCCGGCCTGATCGTCGAAGGCGACATCTCCGAACAGGCGCGGCAGGCGTTCGCGAATCTGCGCGCGGTCTGCATCGCTGCCGGCGGTTCGTTCGACGACATCGTCCGCGTCGGTCTGTATCTGACCGATCTCAGCGAGTTTTCGGCGGTGAACGCAGCGATGGAAGCGGTGTTCGACGCGCCCTATCCCGCGCGCTCGACCATCGAAGTCTCGGCGCTGCCGCGCGGCGCGAAATTCGAGGTCGACGCGATCATGGTGTTGCGCTGATCCTGGATCGACCAATGATGACTGGCCGAGCCGCGCTTGGCTGGACAGTGCTTTGCCAAGCCCGCCTCATCGCGCATGTCCAGCCGCAACCCACACGATGACATCGCCGCGCAGCCGCTGACGCGGCTCAGCGGCGTCGGCGAAGTCGTCGCCGAAAAGCTCGCCGCGCGCGGACTCGCGACGCTGCAGGATCTGTGGTTCCATCTGCCGCGGCAGTACGAGGACCGTACCGAACTGACGCCGATCCGCATGCTGCAGCCGGGTCTGCCGGCGCAGGTCGAGGGCACCGTCGAAGCGGTCGAACGCAGTTTCCGCGGTCGGCCGATGCTGCGCGTCGCTATCGGCGATGGTGCGTATTCGACGCTGGTGCTGCGCTTCTTCCATTTCCGTTCGCAGCAGATCGCACAGTTCGCGCACGGCACGCGGGTGCGCGTGTACGGCACGCCGCGTCCCGGCCAGCAGGGGCTGGAAATCGTTCATCCGAGTTATCGCGTGCTGGGCGCCGCCGATGATCTCGCGCTCAGCGACCGGCTCGATCCGATATATCCCGCCATCGAAGGCATCGGCCCGGCGGTGCTGCGAAAATTGATCAATCAGGCACTGCAGCGTTTGCCGGACGACAGCGCGCTCGAACTGCTGCCGGCCGAGGTGCTGGCGCGCGAATCGCTGTGTGCGGAAATGCCGTCGCTGCGCGAAGCCTTGTTGACGCTGCATCGTCCGCCGCAGGGCAGCGATCTGCAGGCGCTGCTGGCGGGTACGCATCCGGCGCAGCGCAGGCTCGCGCTGGAAGAACTGCTCGCGCATCACCTGAGCCTGCGCAGGCAGCGCATCGCGATGCAGGCGCACACCGCGCCCACGCTGCGCGGCGGCAGGCGCGTGACCGAATTGCGCAAGGCGCTGCCGTTCGCGTTGACCAAGGCGCAGCAGCGCGTCTTCGTCGAGATCCGCGACGACCTCGCCAAGCCGGTGCCGATGCTGCGGCTGGTGCAGGGCGATGTGGGCAGCGGCAAGACCGTGGTCGCGGCGATGGCGGCGATGCTGGCGATCGAACAGGGTCATCAGGCCGCATTGATGGCGCCGACCGAACTTCTGGCCGAGCAGCATCTCGCGAACCTCCGCGGCTGGCTGGAACCGCTGGGCGTGCGCGTGGTGTGGCTGGCCGGCAAGGTCACCGGCAAGGCGCGCGAGGCGGTGCTCGCCGAGATCGCCAACGGCGCGGCGCAACTGGTCGTCGGCACGCACGCGCTGATGCAGGAAGGCGTGGCGTTCCATGACCTCGCGCTGGCCATCGTCGACGAACAGCATCGTTTCGGCGTGCATCAGCGGCTCGCGCTGCGCGACAAGGGCACTGCCGGCAGCAGCGTGCCGCATCAGCTGGTGATGACCGCCACGCCCATCCCGCGCACGCTGGCGATGGCGGCCTATGCCGACCTGGATGTCTCGGCGATCGACGAACTGCCGCCGGGGCGCACGCCGGTGCAGACCGTCGTGCTGAGCGCCGAGCGTCGTCCGGAATTGATCGAACGCATCCGCGGCGCCTGCGCCGAAGGCCGGCAGGCGTATTGGGTCTGCACCCTGATCGACGACAGCGATGAAGTCGTCGCCCAGGCCGCGCAAAGCACATTCGAGGCGTTGACGCAGCAGCTTCCGGAACTGCGGATCGCGCTGGTCCACGGCCGGCTGAGGGCCGGCGAAAAACAGAAGACGATGGCCGCGTTCAAGGCCGGCGAAGTGCAATTATTGGTGGCGACGACGGTGATCGAAGTCGGCGTCGACGTGCCCAACGCGTCGCTGATGATCATCGAGAACGCCGAACGCCTGGGTCTCGCCCAGTTGCACCAGTTGCGCGGGCGGGTAGGGCGCGGCAGCACCGCGTCGAGCTGCGTGCTGCTGTACCAGGCGCCGCTGTCGCAGATGGCGCGGCAGCGGCTGGCGACCATGCGCGAAACCAACGACGGTTTCGTGATCGCCGAACGCGATCTGCAACTGCGCGGCCCGGGCGAGCTGCTGGGCACGCGCCAGACCGGCCTTGCCGCGTTCCGCATCGCCGACCTCGGCCGTGATGCCGCGCTGTTGCCCACTGTGCAGCGGATCGGCGAGGCGCTGATGGCGGCATCGCCCGAACTGGCCGAACGCATCACCGAACGCTGGATCGGCGGCGCCGCGCGCTATGCCAGTGCCTGAACCCTCATCGTCTTGACGCTTGTGGTCATTGCGCTGTTGTATTGCATCCATCTGCGCCGACGTGCGGCGCAGACCGTGATCGACGAGGAGCTGCCGCAGCCATGAATCGGAACGAGGTTTCCATGCAGATCGCCTGTCCGCATTGCACCGCGCTTAACCGGCTGCCGGCCACGCGACTGGGCGAGTCGCCGAAGTGCGGACGTTGCAAGCGTGCGCTGTTCGAAGCGGCGCCGGTGATGTTGACCGCAGAGAATTTCGAGGCCCATGCACAGCGCGGCGATCTGCCGCTGCTGATCGATGCCTGGGCGAGCTGGTGCCAGCCCTGCCTGCAGATGGCACCGCATTTCGAGGCCGCTGCGGCGCAGTTGGAGCCGCATGCACGTCTTGGCAAGCTCGATACCGAGGCGGAGCCCGGGCTCGCGGGGCGTTTCGGCATCCGCAGCATTCCGACACTGATCCTGCTGCATCATGGCCGCGAACTGGCGCGTCACTCCGGCGCGATTCCCGCGCAGCAGATCGTGGCGTGGACCCGGCAACATCTGTCGCATTGACTCGAAAAGACTTGTATTCACGCAATGCAATCCCGACGTTTTTCCACCCAGCCAACGGAATTCCGCGCATGAGCAGCGAGCAGGTCAAGGTCACTCTCACCCAGCTGTCCGAATACAGCTTCAACGTCATCTTCGATGAAACCGGTATTCCCGACCTCGTCACCGACGAGCCGGCGCCGCTGGGCGGCGGCGCAGGCCCGAATCCCAGTCGCATGCTGTTGGCGGCCATCGCCAATTGTCTGTCGGCCAGCCTGCTGTTCGCGATGCGCAAGTACAAGAACCAGCCCGGTACGATCCGCGCAGAAGTGCGCGGCACGCTCGGCCGCAACGCCGAGGGCCGCATGCGCGTCCAGCACGTCGATGTCGATCTGCACCTGCCCGATGCCGCGGAAGATTACGCGCAGTTCGAGCGCACCCTGCAGCAGTTCGAGAATTTCTGCGTGGTCACCGAAAGCGTGCGCAATGGGATAGAAATCGCCGTGCAGGTCCGCGACGGTAGCGGTCAGGTTCGCCACGCCAGTGTGAACAAGTACGGTAGCTGAGCGCAGCTTGCTCGTCCTGTCGAACCGGTCCCGAGATGAATATATTTCTTGACGAAAGAACTTCGCGACGGCTTCGGCACGAGCTTTCCCGGCTTGGATTTTGCGGAATCGCTGTCGGCGAGATCGTCGACGACCTTGCGCGGAACGGGCCGCACGACTTGAAGCAGGCAGTGGGCGCGATCGTCGTGGCGGAAGGTTTTTCCTCGCCCGACGATGTGGACCGCAGGCTTTGGCGCCAGCTCAGGAATGCGGTGCTCAAAGCGCATCACGACTCGTCCTTCGAGTCTTGACTGCAACGCTGAGCGAATCCGATATCGAAGCGCGCATCGGATTCCGCTACATTGCACCGATGACGAACAAACTTCCCCTGCTGATCGATACCGACCCGGGCGTGGACGACGCGCTCGCCTTGCTGATGGCCTTCGACGCGCCGCATCACGAGGTGGTCGCCTTGACCATCGCCGCCGGCAACGTCGGCCTGCGCCATACCGTCGCCAATGCGCTGAAACTCTGCGAAGTGGCCGGTGTGGACGTGCCGGTCTTCGCCGGTTGCGATGCACCGCTGCTGCATCCCGCACCCGATGCCTCGTACGTCCACGGCCGCGACGGCTTCGGCGATATCCACTATCCGCCGGCGGCGAAGCAGGCCGAGGCAGAACACGCGGCGCTGGCGATGATCCGCCTTTCGCATATGCATGCCGGCGCGCTGGTGGTGTGCATGCTCGGGCCGCTGACCAATCTCGCGGTGGCGCTCAAGCTCGATCCGACCCTGCCGCAGCGCGTCGGCCGGATGCTGGTGATGGGCGGCGCGGTCACGGGGCAGGGCAACACCACGCCGATGGCCGAATTCAACATCGGTTTCGACCCCGAAGCCGCGCATCTGGTCTTCGACGCCTTCGCCGCCGCCGGCAAAGTGGTCGAAGTCGCGGACTGGGAGGCGGTGATCCGCCACGGCTTCCTGCATGCCGATGTCGAACGCTGGCTGCAGGCTGAGCATCCCCGTGCGAAGTTCTACGAAGCGATCTCGCGCAAGACCCGCGAGTGGTCCGCAGGCCTGCGCGGAGAACGTTGGCATGCCGCGGACGCCTTGGCCATGGCCCTGCTGGTGGCGCCCGAGGGCGTGCGCGAACGGGCGCTCCGGCCGCTGCGGGTGGAGTTGAGCGGGGCCGAGACCCGGGGTGTCACAGTGGTGGACTGGAACCGCCGCAGCGGGCGCCCGGACAACGCCGAGATCCTGATGACCTACGACCAGGCGGCCTTCGAGGCCTTGATCCGCAAGGCGTTGGGAGGTGGTTGAAAAACCGCCTCCAAGCGCGGCCATGGATGGCAGCGACGGCGAATCAATCGCGTAAGCGATTGATTCGCCGGGAGTGAGTCCGGGCATGGACCGGACTCGCAACTTGAAAAACGCACACGACGTGCGTTTTTCAACAATCTGCTAGGCGCCGATTGAGGCCATCGGTCGGCGGGACCACGGGCTGTGTGATCCAAGGCTTGAGTCATGGCGGGGGGGGGCGCTATAATGCCCGGCTTTCCGCTCAACTCTGGTGCCGCCATGAAGGCCGACATCCATCCCGAATACCGTCAGGTCGTGTTCCAGGACGTGACCTCCGAGTTCAAGATCCTCACCCGCTCGACCCTTGGCAGCAAGGAAAGCGTGAAGTGGGAAGACGGCAACGAATATCCGCTGATCAAGGTCGATATCTCGTCCGCGTCGCACCCGTTCTACACGGGTCACCACAAGCTCATCGACACCAGCGGTCGCGTCGACAAGTTCCGCAAGCGTTACGGCAAGTAACGCGTTCGCGCGAACAGGTCCGCGTTCGTAGCGGACCCTACGTTCGCGACGCGTACCGTATGCTTTTCGCGAAGGCCGCCATCAGGCGGCCTTCGTCGTGTCCGCCCATCGCGCGCGAATGCCTATTCGACCAAAGTCCAGAGCCGGTGCTCGAATCGCCTTATGCGATAATCGGTGACTGTCGCGACTTCGGTTGCGGCTTCCTTCCCCGAACGTTCAGCAGCCCGTCCGCGGGCCGATGTTCACGTCATTCAAGTTTCATGGGAGTGCGCCGTGTCTCAACCGGATTCTTCTGCTGTCAAACCGACTGTCCCCCAGGCCGTCCCCACCCAGGTCACTGTGACTGCCGGCGAAAAGTCGGTCATCCTGCCGGTGCATACCGGCACCCTCGGCAATTCCTGCGTCGACATCGCGAAGCTGCCGAAGGAAACCGGGCTGTTCACCTACGACTCCGGCTTCATGGCCACCGCGTCGTGCCGCTCCGCCATCACCTACATCGACGGCGACAACGGCGTACTGATGTATCGCGGCTACCCGATCGAGCAATTGTCCGAACATTCCAGCTTCCTGGAAGTCGCGTATCTGCTGATGAACGGCGAACTGCCGAACCAGCAGGAATCCGCGAAGTTCGAGCATGAGGTCACGCATCACACGATGATGCACGAGGCGTTCCGCACCTTCCTGTTCGGCTTCCGCCACGACGCCCATCCGATGGCGATGCTGGTCGGCATGCTCGGTTCGATGGCGAGCTTCTACCACAACGAACTCGACCTCGAGGATCCGGAACAGCGCCGCATGGCCGCGATCCGCCTGATCGCCAAGGTGCCGACGATCGCGGCCGCGTGCTATCGCTACTCCATCGGCTGGCCGATCCGGTATCCGAAGAACAACCTCGAATACGTCACCCGCTTCCTGCACATGATGAAGGAAGTGCCGAGCGAGCCGCTGGAACTCAGCCCGATGGCCGCCAAGGCCATGGATCTGCTGTTCATCCTGCATGCCGATCACGAGCAGAACGCTTCGACCTCCACGGTGCGCCTCGTCGGTTCCACCGGCGCCAACCCGTATGCGTGCGTCGCCGCCGGCGTCGCCGCGCTGTGGGGCCCTGCGCACGGCGGCGCCAACGAAGCCGTGCTGAAGATGCTGGAAGAGATCGGCCGCCCGGAAAACGTGCAGTCGGCGATCGACAAAGCCAAGAACAAGGAATCGGGCTTCCGCCTGATGGGCTTCGGCCACCGCGTGTACAAGAACTTCGACCCGCGCGCCAAGATCATCCGCGAGATGTGCCACAAAGTACTGGCCGAACTGGGCGTCAACGATCCGCTGCTGGAAGTGGCGATGCGTCTGGAAGAAGCGGCGCTGAAGGACGAATACTTCGTCCAGCGCAAGCTTTACCCGAACGTCGATTTCTACTCGGGCATCATCTACAAGGCGCTGGGCATCCCGACCGAGATGTTCACGGTCATGTTCGCCATCGCCCGCACCGCCGGCTGGGTCGCGCATTGGCTGGAACAGCAGACCGATCCGGAAGCCAAGATCGGTCGTCCGCGTCAGATCTACACCGGCTATGCTGCGCGCGATTACACCGGCATGGACAAGCGCTGATCGCTTTGTCTCCGCAACGAAAAACCCCGCCTCGGCGGGGTTTTTCGTTTGTAGGAGGGCCTTCAGGCCCGAGCTCTGCCTGTATGGAAAGTCCTCAGGGCCGAAAGGAAGAGCTCGGGCCTGAAGGCCCTCCTACGAAAAGGCCTTACACGGATGTGTCTGCGAATATATCGGGGTGCGCTTACGCCAACAGTGACCGCAGCATCCACGCATTCTTCTCGTGGATGTTGAGGCGCTGGGTCATCAGATCGACGGTCGGATCGTCGCCGGCGCTGTCGGCGGTCTTCAGCACCTTGCGTGCGGTGCGACAGACCGCTTCGTTGCCGACCACGAGCTGGCGCACCATTTCCCGCCAATCGGTGCCCTCCACCGTCTCGGAATCGCTGATCGAGCTGAGCTTGACGAATTCGGCGTAGGTGCCCGGCGCGCGATAGCCGAGGGCGCGAATGCGTTCGGCGACCGCGTCCAGCGCGGTCCAGGCCTCGGTGTACTGGGTCTCGAACATCACGTGCAGGCTGTTGAACATCGGCCCGGTGACGTTCCAGTGGAAATTATGGGTTTTCAGATACAGGGTGTAGCTGTCGGCCAGGAAGTTCGACAATCCGTCGGCGACTTTCCTGCGCTCCGAGGTGGAAATCCCGATATCGATCTGCGGCGCGCCGGTCTCGGCGGGTGGCGTCTTTGCAGGTTTCTCGACTTTTGCGGGCTTCTCGGCTTTGGTCTTGGCCATGATTCGTCTCCTGAAGGGGGATGGCTCACACTATGCTCCAACAGGCGACATTAGAAATCCGTTTTTCCGAACGCAGCGACTGATGGCAAGCAACGAACCAGCGAAACCGGCTGAACCGGCACCGGCTGAACCAGGCGGCACACGCCCCGGCAAACCGCACGACCGCATCCTGCAGAGCGCAAGGCGCGCGGTCGATGGCGCGCTGGCGCGCGATCGCGGGCGGCTGCTCGGGCTGTGGTCGCGCTGGAGCGGCAAGCCCGACGATGCCGTGCTGCAGGCTGCGTTCGCCGACGCGCTGGCGCCATCGGTCGCGGCGCGCGAGGCGCGGGCGGCGACGTTGCCGACCGCGGTCGAGATCGACCCGTCGTTGCCCATCGCCGGCGAGGCGGAACGCATCATCGAATTGATCCGCGCGCATCAGGTGATCGTGATCGCCGGCGAAACCGGTTCCGGCAAGACCACGCAGTTGCCGAAGCTGTGCCTGGCCGCCGGCCGCGGCGCCGCCGGCATGATCGGCTGCACCCAGCCGCGCCGGATCGCCGCGCGCACGGTCGCCAAACGCGTCGCCGAAGAATTGAAGACGCAGCTCGGTGGCCTGGTCGGCTACCAGGTGCGCTTCAACGACAACGTCGGCGAGCGCACCGCGATCAAGTTCATGACCGACGGCATTCTGTTGGCCGAGATCCAGTCCGATCGCTGGCTGTCGTCCTACGACACCCTCATCATCGACGAGGCCCACGAGCGCAGTCTCAACATCGATTTCCTGCTCGGCTATCTCAAGCAGTTGCTGGTCAAGCGCCGCGATCTGAAAGTGATCGTCACCTCGGCAACCATCGACACCACACGGTTCTCGCAGCATTTCGACAATGCGCCGGTGGTCAGCGTGGAAGGTCGCGGGTATCCGGTCGAAGTGCGCTACCGGCCTCTGAACGAGGCAACGGACGACAGCAGCGAGGGCGACGAGGCGGGCGACCGCTCGGTGCTGGACGGCATCGTCTCCGCCTGCGACGAAATCGCGCGCCATGGCGCAGGCTCTGGAGGGATTGCCGGCGATACCTTGATCTTCCTGCCCGGCGAACGCGAGATACGCGACGCGCATCAGGCGCTGGAGAAGCGCAAATACCGGCACACCGAAGTACTGCCGCTGTACGCGCGCCTGTCGGTGCGCGACCAGGACCGGGTGTTCAATCCCGGCCCGCTGCGGCGGATCGTGCTGGCGACCAACGTCGCCGAAACCTCGTTGACCGTGCCGCGCATCCATTTCGTGGTCGATCCCGGTTTCGCGCGGATCAAGCGCTACAGCCCGCGCCAGAAACTCGACCGCCTGCACATCGAGCCGATCTCGCAGGCCAGCGCCGACCAGCGCAAGGGCCGCTGCGGCCGCATCGCGCCCGGCACCTGCTATCGCATTTATTCGGAAGCCGATTTCCTCTCGCGGGACGCGTACACCGACCCGGAAATCCGTCGCGCCGCATTGGCCGGCGTGATCCTGCGGATGCTGTCGCTGGGGTTGGGACGGATCGAGGATTTTCCGTTCCTCGAACCGCCCGATCCGCGCGCGGTCGCCGATGGCTGGCAGCAGTTGTCCGAACTCGGCGCGGTGGATGTCGACCGCAAGCTGACGCACATCGGCCGCACCATGGCGCGGCTGCCGGTGGACGTGAAGCTGGCGCGCATGCTGATCGCCGCGCAGAAGCATGGCTGCCTGCGCGAGATGCTGGTCATCGCCAGTTTCCTGGGCATCCAGGATCCGCGCGAACGGCCTTCCGACCAGCGCGGTGCCGCCGATGCCGCGCACGCCGAATTCGCCGATCCGAAATCCGAATTCGTCGGGATCGTGAAACTGTGGGATGCGTACCGCGCAGCGCACGAGGACATGACCCAGTCGCAGTTGCGGAAGTGGGCGGACAAGCATTTCCTCGGTTTCCTGCGTTTGCGCGAATGGCGCGAACTCCATCGGCAGTTGAAGCTGTTGTGCGATGAGTTGGATTGGGGTGGTGGTGCCGGTTCCAGTCAGAAGTCCGCCGCAAGTAAAAATGCGGTGATGCCCCCCCCTTTGAAAAAGGGGGGCAGGGGGGATTTGCTTTTGCTTGGAACCAGCGAAAAGCAGATCAAAAGCAAAGAGCAAATCCCCCTCGATCCCCCTTTTTCAAAGCGGGAAGACAAGCCCGCTTTTTCGAAGGGGGAAGATAAGCAAGCAAAGGGGGAAGACAGACTGGCTGCCGCGACGTCGGCCGACTACGCAAAGCTGCATCGCGCGCTGATCGCCGGTCTGCCCACGCAGATCGGCAATCGCAGCGAGCGCGGGCTCTACGATGGCCCACGCGGCCGCAAGTACACGATCTTCCCCGGTTCGCCGCTGTCCAAAAAACCGCCGCCATGGCTGTTGTCGGCGACGTTGCTCGATACCGAAAAAGTCTGGTCGATGACCAATGCCGCGATCGAGCCTGAGTGGGCGATCGACGAATTGCCGCATCTGCTCGCGCGCCGGCATCACGATCCGCACTGGGCGCGATCGCAGGGGCGGGTGGTCGGCAGCGAGCAGATCAGTCTGTTCGGTCTGGTGCTGGCGCCGAAGAAGCCCGTGCATTACGGCGCGCTGTTTCCCGAGGAATCCCGGCAGATATTCGCTAGCGATGCGCTGGTGGCCGGCGAGATCAATAGCCGCGCCGCGTTCCTGTCGCGCAATCTCGCGACATTGGAGAAAGCGAAGGAAGAAGAAGCCAAGCAGCGGCGCGCAGGACTGATCGTCGACGAAGACTGGCAAGCGCAGTGGTATCTCGACCGTCTGCCGCCCCAGGTCCACAACCAGCAAGCGCTGGATGCGTGGTACGGCAAACTGTCGGCGGCGGAAAAAGCGAAGCTGGAATGGTCGTTCGACGATCTGATGGTCGGCGGCGCCAGCGATGCGGAGCGCTTCCCGAAATATCTGCCGTTGGGCGACGTGCGCCTGGCGGTGAGCTACCGCTTCGAGCCCGGCGCGCCGGACGACGGCATGACCGTGGCGGTGCCGCTGCATCTGCTGAATGCGCTGGATGCGACGCGCCTGTCGTGGCTGGCGCCGGGCTTCGTTGTCGACAAGGCCACTGCGTCGATCAAGTCGCTACCGAAGATCCTGCGCCGCAATTTCGTGCCGGCGCCGGATTTCTCGCGCGCATTCGCCGAGGCCTTTCCGCAAGCGGACGCCGACAGTTTCGAGGGCGCGTTGGCGCGATTCCTCAAAAAACTGACCGGTGCCGAGGTGAGTGCGTTTGATTTCGATACCGCGGGTGTCGAGGCGCATCTGCGCGCCAATCTGCGTCTGCTCGATACCGAAGGACGCAACGTCCTTGCCGAATCGCGCGATCTTGACGATCTGCGCGCGCGCTTCGGCAAGCGCGCCGCCGATGCGTTTTCGGCGCGTGCCGCCGAAGGTCTCGCGCAGCAGGGGCTCACCGATTTCCCGCCCCAGCCGGTTCCAGCATCCGTCGTCGGTGCCGGCGGCGTGCCGGCATATCCCGCGCTGCACGACGACGGCGACAGCGTGTCGCTGGCGGTGCATGCCGATCGCAGCGAGGCGCTGCGCCATCATCCGGAAGGCGTGCGCCGTCTGCTGCGGATCGCGCTGGCCGAGAAGATCAAGCAGGGTCGCAAGCAATTGCCTGTACAGGCGAAGACATCGTTGCTGTACGCAGCTATCGAAGCGCAGTCGCCGCGTCGCGATGGTTTGAAGGACAGCGACCGCCTGCGCCAGGATCTGCTCGACGGCGCGTTCGCGGCGCTCGCCGCAGATGGCCTGGACCTGATCCGTGATGCCGCGGCGTTCGCGCAGCGTCGCGATGCGATTTCCAAGCAATTGTTCGCCGAAGCGATGACCCGGCTGCAGCAGGCGGAAACCATCCTCACCCGCGTTGCCGAGGTGCGTGCGGCGCTGGAATCGAAACTCATGGGCTGGGCGAAGGCCAATCTCGACGACATGCGCGCGCAGCTTGCCGGATTGGCATCACCGGGCTTTCTGCGCGACACGCCCGCGGACGCGATCAGCGAATACCCGCGCTATCTGAAAGCGATGACGCTGCGCGCCGAACGCGCGCTGCGCGACCCCATGCGCGATCAGGCGCGCATGCTTGAACTCAAGCTATTCGCCGATGCGCTCGCGGATGCGCGCGTCCGCAGCCTGGACGGTTCGCCGGACTGGCAGGCGCTGCGCTGGGAGCTGGAGGAATTCCGCGTCTCGCTGTTCGCGCAGGAACTGGGCGCGAAGGGCGGGATTTCGGCGAAGAAACTCGCGACCCGGCTGGGGCGCCTGAAGTAGCGCCGGTGCGATGACCTGGCAAACAGGCATCAGCGTGCGTGTCAGCATGCGTGATTGTGGTTGTATTACCTCAGACGGGGGTTTGTTAGCCTCGAAGCGCATGATTCCCGGCAGGATGCCGCCCACAGCCGGGCGATCGGATTCGCGGCGGTGTTTCCCTCAATCGATAAGGAATGTCCATGAATACGACAATGAAAAAAGCTTCGGTCCCGAAAGTCCTTGTGATCGGGCTGTTCGTCGCCGCGATAGGCGTCGCTGGTAGCGCCGCCGCGTTCTGGCCGCAGCCGACTACGTCCTGCACCGCGGCGAACGAAGGCGCATTCGAGACCGTCTACCGCTGGACGCGGTGGGGCGACGAAAGCTTCACCTATTACTGCGGCGATGGCGTGTGGCAGATTTTCGAGCACTGCGATCCGCGCGTCGGGTACTGCGTCGCGTATTGATGTCCCGCACCCCGGCGCCGACGGTGCCGGGGTGCTTTCGTGCGTGGAGCGGCGCCACACTGGTGCCGTCCTCCAGCAATCCGGCGCTGCGGTCATTCCACCCAGGCAGCAGGCCTCCGGACGCAACGCAGCCGGTGATGCCCTGGCGGGGGTGCCATGATGCCCCCATCCATCGGCACTTCTGCCTTTGGATCCTTCAGTCACAATTCGCGCCCTTGACCGTCATGGTCAGGCAGGCAGCAGGTGGTACCCGCTTCCCGCTCTGAATCGTCCGGTCCATCCGAACGCCCGCCAGACCCTTTCCAACCATCCCGGCGCATCGCCGCGGAACCGCTGAGGAGCCATGCCCGTGAGCCACGTCGTCGATATTTTCCTGCAGCCGGGCCGGGTGTTCGCCGACCAGAAGGAACGCCCGACCTTCCTTGTGCCGTTGCTGATCGTCTCGGCGTTCGCCGCCGCTTTCACGCTGGGCTACTTCCTGAGCGTCGACCCGGTCTGGTATCTCGATCACGCCATCGCCGCCGGCGGCCAGGAAATGAGCGCCGCCGAGATGGAAAAGGCCCGCAAGTTCATGCCCGGCGCGAAGGTCATGGGTTACATCGGTGCCGCCAGCACGGTGGTCGTGATGGGCATCGTGATGGCGTTGTACGCGCTGTACTTCCTCGTGGCCGGCAAGCTCACCGGCAATGCGGTCAGCTTCAAACACGGGATGAGCCTCGCCGCCTGGTCGAGCATGCCGACCGTGCTCGGCGGTCTGGTCGGCCTGGTCGGCGTGTTCACGATGACGCCGCAGACGCCGATCGAATCGCTGTCCCTGCTGAACTTCGATCCGCTGCTGGTGGAACTGCCGCGCGACAATCCCTGGAGCACCTTGGCCAAGACTTTCAGCCTGCTGACATTCTGGACCGTTTTCCTGACTGCGCTGGGCTGGAAAACATGGGGCCGCACCGGTTGGCTGCAGGCGGTCGTGGTCGCACTGGTGCCGAGTGTGCTGTTCTACGGCGCCATGGCGCTCTACGCGCTGTCGAAATAACCGCCGCTCTGCTGGAATAACCGCACTACCTGCGAAACACCCATGGAAACGCATCGATGAAATTCAACAAGAAGTGGCTGGCGGCGGCGCTGGTCGTCGCGGTGGTCGCGGTCCCGCTGATCGTGAAGAAAGCGCGCGGCACGGCGGCGACCGAGGTCGAACTGGCCGTCGTGGCGGCCCAGCAGGTGCAGCCGAGCATCCTCGCGTCGGGCGTGCTCGCGTTCCGCAACGAGGTGAACCTCACCGCTGAAGTCACCGCCAAGGTCAGGACCATCCTGATCAAGGAAGGCGACACCGTGACGGCGGGGCAGACGCTGCTGCTGCTGGATCCGGAGCTGTACAACAACGCCATCGAGCGCGAACAGGCCAGCCTGCGCCAGAGCCGCATCGGCATCGAGCGCCAGCGCGATCTCGTCGCGCTGCGCCAGAAGACCTACGAACGCAGCCGCACGCTGGCCGAACAGCGGCTGATCGACCGCGCCCGCCTCGATGAAGACCGCAACCAGCTCGACCTGGCCCGCGCCGACCTGCGCACCAGCGAGGAATCGCTGCTGCGCGCCGAGTCGGTGCTCAACGATGCCCGCGAACAGCGCGCCAAGACCGAGATCCGTTCGCCGATCACCGGCCGCGTTGTGTCGCTGCCCATCAAGGTCGGCGAAACCGCAGTGCCGTCCACGTCGGCCTTCGCCGGCGCGCAGTTGATGAAAATCGCCGACACCTCGGAAATCATCGCCGAGCTGAAAGTCGACGAGGCCGACATCGCCAAGATCGACATCGGCCAGCGCGCCGAGGTCTTCGCCGCCGCGTATCCCGACACCGCGCTCAAGAGCACGGTCGAGCAGATCGCGCTGGCGCCGACCATCGAAGGCCAGGGCCGCGCCTACAAGGTCACAGTGCGTCTGGTCGCGCCGGCCGAGCTGAAACTCCGTTCGGGCATGAGCGTGCGCTCCAACATCTTCCTGGGCGACGGCCAGCGCAAACCGGCGGTGCCGGTGGAAGCGGTGGTGATCGAATCCGAAGGCAAAAATGCCGCGAAACGCTACCTCTGGCTGAGCCGCGACGGCAAGGCCGCCAAGGTCGAAGTGCAGACCGGCGTGTCCGACGACCGCTGGGAAACCGTGCTCAAGGGCGTCGCCGCGGGCGATACGGTGATCGTCGGCCCGACCAAATCGCTGCGCCTGCTGCGCGAGGGCGAGCCGGTGATCCAGCAGAAGGCGGCGGACGCGGACAAGGCCGGCGACGACGCGGACGATGACGCGTCATGATCGTGCTGAGCAACATCGTCAAGCGCTACGCGATGGGCGATGAAATCGTGATGGCGCTCGCCGGCGTCGATCTGTTCATCGACCGCAACGAATATGTCGCGCTGATCGGGCCGTCGGGCTCGGGCAAGTCGACGCTGATGAATCTGCTCGGCTGCCTGGATTCCCCGACCGAGGGCACGTACATGCTCAACGGCCGCGACACCTCGGGCATGAACGACAATGAGCTGGCGCAGGTGCGCAACCGCGAGATCGGCTTCGTGTTCCAGAGCTTCCATCTGCTGACGCGCATGACCGTGCTGCAGAACGTGATGCAGCCGCTGGTGTATCGCGGCATTCCGTCGGAAGAGCGGCGCCGGCTGGCGACCGAATCGCTGGCGAAAGTCGGCCTGGCCGATCGCATGGGTCATCTCCCGAACCAGCTGTCCGGCGGCCAGCGCCAGCGCGTCGCGGTCGCGCGCGCGCTGGTCGGTTCACCGTCGATCCTGCTCGCCGACGAACCCACCGGCAATCTCGATTCGCGCACCTCCGGCGAAATCATGGCGCTGTTCGACGACCTGCACGTGCAGGGCCAGACCGTGGTGGTGGTGACCCACGAACCGGATATCGCCGCGCACTGCCACCGCACCATCCGCGTCAACGACGGCCGTATCGTCGAAGACACCCGCCGCATCGTACCCGCGGGGATGCACTGATGTCTGCCTTCCTCGAAGCGTTCCGCGCCGCGCTGATCAGCCTCGCCGGCCACCGCATGCGCAGTTTCCTGACCACGCTCGGCATCCTCATCGGCACCGCGTCGGTGATCGCGGTGGTGTCGCTGATGCAGGGCTTTTCCGATTCGATCAAGAACCAGTTCTCCGACCTCGGCGGCAACGCGCTGACCCTGCGCGCGGTGAACGATAACGAGAACTTCCAGACCGGCAAGCTCAACACCATCACCTTCGACGACATCGACGTGCTGCGCTACCGGCTGCAGGGCGTGAAGGAAGTCGCGCCGATCATGGTCGTCAACGCCGCCGGCGCCAGCTACAGCGGCCGCACCGCCCTGCCGCAGGTGCAGGCCACCACCGCCGACTATTCGGCGGTCAACAACCGCTATCCGGAATTCGGGCGTTTCCTCGTGGACAGCGACGACAAGGGCCACCGCCGGGTCGCGGTGATCGGCACCGAACTGCGCGACAACCTGAAGATGCCGGAGAACCCGGTCGGCGAATATTTCACCATCGGCGGCGAGTGGTTCAAGGTGGTCGGCGTGATGGAGAAACAGGGCGAAATCCTGGGCTTCAGCCAGGACAATTACGCGGTGATCCCGTTCGACGTCGGCCGCGCGATGATGGGCAACAACACCGACCACAATATCGCCGCCACCTTCACCGTCGACGGGCTCGATCAGGTGGCGGCGGTGCGCGACCGCGCCAAGCGCGCGATCCGCCAGTCGCGCGGCATCGCTGTCGGCAAGGACGACGACTTCAAGATCGAAGCCGCAGATTCCTTCCTCAAGCAATTCAGCGAGATCACCGCCACCGCCACCGCGGTGCTGGCCGGCATCGTCGGCATCTCGCTGCTGGTGGGCGGCATCGGCATCATGAACATCATGCTGGTGTCGGTCACAGAGCGCACGCGCGAGATCGGCATCAGGCTGGCCATCGGCGCTTTAGAGCAACAGGTGCTCACGCAGTTTCTGGTCGAGTCCGTCGTGCTTGCGGTTTTCGGCGGCCTTGTGGGAATTCTTCTGGGTCTGGCGATTGCCGGATGGGCCACCTATGTGATGGTGGTTCCCTTTACGGTGAACCCCAGCATCGTCGCCCTGGCCTTTGTGTTTTCCGGCCTGATCGGCGTGGTTTTCGGCTATTTCCCGGCGCGGCGCGCGGCGCGCCTCGATCCTATTGAAGCGCTGCGCCACGAATAGCAGCAACTCCTCAAAGCTGTGACAGAAGCTCCATCGTCGGATAGGAGTCGGCGGGCAACCCCAGCTTGATCTGCATGTCCTTCACGGCGGCGCGTGTGCCCTTGCCGATCTTTCCATCAAGCTTGCCGACATCATACCCCTGTGCGGCCAATTTTTCCTGGAGCGACATGATTTGCTGATAGGTGAGGTGCGTCACTTCGGAATTGCCACGGCTGACTTTCGGTGCCCCGGCGATGCGGGTTGCGAGATAGGAGGCGGTGGTGGAATAGACCAGCGATTCATTCCACTTGAGATAGGCCGTGGTAAAATTGTCATAGACGAGGAAGGCTGGGCCATCCTTGCCCATGGGCAACAGCAGGGAGGCGGGGAAGGCATCAGCCTTCACGGGTTTTCCAGTGGCCATTTTCACGCCCCACTTGGCCCATTGCGAGCGGGGATGCTGGATGGCGATATCGGCTTCTTCCCACGGCATGTCGCGCGGCACGCGCACTTCTTGCATCCAGGGCTGGCCGGGTTGCCAGCCATGCTTGCGCAGGAGATTGGCTGATGAGGCGAGCACATCGGGAATGCTGCCGCGCAGATCCCGCCTGCCATCGCCATCGAAGTCAACGGCACTTTCGTTGTAATCGTAGGGCAGGAATTGCGTCTGGCCGATTTCACCGGCCCAGGCGCCACGCATTTCATCGGGGTGCAAGTCACCATTCTGGATGAGCTGAAGGGCCGCCATCAATTGCGGGCGGAATTTTTCCGGCCGCCGGCAATCCCAGGCGAGCGTGGCAAGCGACTGGACCGTCGGCAGGTCGCCGATATTGCCGCCGAAATCGGTTTCGAGGGCCCAGAAGGCAACAATTACCGGAGCCGGAACGCCAAACTCTTTCTCAACGCGGGCAAAGGTGGCCTTGTGTTTCTGAACCAGTTCCGCCCCGTGCTTGATGCGGTAATCAGTGATCATGCGGGCCTGGAATTCAAGAAAGCTCTGGGAGAAAATGTTCTGGGCCCGGTCCTTCTTGATGATGCCGGGATCGTAGGTAATGCCATCGAGAGCGGAAAGCGCCTGGCGGCCCAAGCCCTGGGCGGTGGCCTCCTTGTGAAAGGCCTTGATGAAGCCCGAAAAGCCAGAGCCGTTGTTTCCGCAATCCGCGGCTTGGGCGTGAGATCCTGCCATGAGGACTACCGCACTGGCACAGGCCACGGCGCGCAAAAGCTTCGATTTCAACATTCCGAGACTCCCTGGTTTTTTGCCTGATTATTCATCGCTTGAGTCAAAATCAAGGCCCTGTTTGATAGTTGCGATGCAGCAGAGTAGCGCAAAATCACGAGGGGTCGTACAGATAGATGTACAACCCCTCGCTCAGGCTAAAAGGCCAAAGTCCCGAATTCGCACTCGGACACGAAAATCTGAACCGGGGGCGATACCAGACTCTCGCAAGTGCGGATTTCAGGCGCATGACCCGCCCTAGCCTTGAATGCGGCGCAATATAGCCAGTTTCGAATTGAATTGAATGGTGTTGGAATAAATATTTCACAGGGCACCCCTGCAAATTGCGAGTTGCTTCCGAAGTGAATATGCAATCATTCAGCCAATTTGAGACGGCTTTGCAACAGCGCCGCACGGGGATCAGCCACGGCAGCGGGGTTTGCTGCAAAAACCGCCGATGAGCGCAGGATCACGCCGTCATCAAGAACCTTGAGATGATTGGCGGCAAGGGTTGAGCCGGTGGTGGTGATGTCAACGATCACTTCCGCGGTTCCGGCCGCAGGCGCGCCCTCGGTGGCGCCTAGGCTTTCCACGATGCGGTAACCCGTCACACCCTTCTCGGCGAAGAACCGGCGGGTGAGGTTAAGATATTTGGTGGCTATCCGGAGTCTCCTGCCATGGCGCAGATAAAAACTTTCCGACACTTCATCGAGATCGGCCATTGAGGCCACATCCAGCCAGCACTCCGGCACGGCCACCACAACATTGGCAAAACCGAAGTTGAGCGGCGCCAGAACCGAGACAAGATTTTCTTCGGCTGCGGATTTCTCCCAGAGCAGGTCCGCACCGGTGATGCCGAAATCTATTTTTCCTTCGCGCAGGTTCTGGGCGATTTCCGCTGCCGAGAGAAAAGCAACTTCAATGCCGTCAATGCCTTTCAACTGGCCGCGATAACCACGCTCCGTGCCTGAACGCTCGATGCCCAATCCCGCCGCATCCAAAACGGCCGCAGCCTGCTCCATCAGGCGGCCCTTGGAGGGAATGGCGAGGGTCAAGGTATTCATGCCAGCACCGCCTTTAGGCGTTCGGTGTGGATGGCGCAACCCACGGCGGACACAGGGACAGGCGAGCCCATGTCGGTGAGGAGATTGTCATAGCGCCC
>JBKJHV010000008.1:0-8749 GCA_046598445.1 Lysobacteraceae bacterium | reverse complement strand
AGCCAGCCGCGGCCGATCATCGAATTGTAGGTGGCGGTGTACGACACCTCGAAACCGCCGTAACCCCACAACAGCGTGGGCGTGCTGCCGTTCATCAGGACATGTTTCGGGCGGACGACGAAATACGGCACCTTCGTGCCGTCCTTCGAGGTGGCGAACTGCTGTTCGGTGACCATGCCGTCCGCATCGAAGAACGCCGGCATCGCCTTGAGTTTCTCGGGCTGCTGGCCGATCTCGACCAGCGACAGCGTGGGCGGAGTCAGGAAATCGGTGGTGGTCATCCACAGCGCGTCGCTGTTGTCGGCGTCCACCGCGCCGACGCCGACCGTGCCCACCGCCGGCGCGCCGACCAGCAGGCTCTGGCGCCAGCTGCCCTCGCCGATAGGCGTCATCACCCGCACCTTGCTCTTCACGTCGCTGAGCAGGTTGAGCACGAGGTGCTGCTTGGTCCAGACGTATTCGGACAACGAGGTGTGTTCATCGGGCAGGAACACGACATCGAAATCGCGATTGCCGGCCATGAACTTGTCGAAATCGATCACCAGCAGCGAACCGGCTTCGTAGGTGCGCGTCTTCAGCTTCCACGGGTCGCGCAGCTCGACCGTCAGCCACTGGTTGTGCACCGCTTTCTTCGACGAATTCGGCACTTCGAGCTTGACCAGCTTGCCGTCCTTGCCGCGCAGAAACAGTTCGTCGTTGTAGAACGCGATGGTGCGACTGACGAAATCGCGCTCGAACCCCGGGGTGAGGTCGCGGTAGGCGGCGATGTACATGTCCTGCGGCTTGCCTTCGTACACCACCTTGGCCGATTCGATCGGCGTGCCGCGCTTCCATTCCTTGACGATGCGCGGGTAGCCGGCTCCGGTCAGCGTACCCACGCCGAAATCGGTGTAGACATACACGGTGTCGATGTCGACCCACTGCAGGCCGCCTTTCGCTTCCGGACGGGAGAAGCCGTCCAGCACCCAGCGCTTGGTGTCGAGGTTGAACTCGCGGGTGACGTCGGCGTCGGCGCCGCCGCGCGACAGCGCGATCAGACAGCGTTCGTAGTTCGGCTTGAGACACTCGGCGCCATGCCAGACCCAGTTCTCTTTCTCGGCGGCGTTCAGCGCGTCGATGTCGATCACGGTTTCCCACTGCGGATCGGCCTTGCGGTATTCGACCAGCGTCGTGCGCCGCCACAGCCCACGCGGGTGGTCCTTGTCCTTCCACAGGTTGTAGTAATAGCCGCCGATCTTCTGCACCCCGGGGATGCGCGCGTCGGAATCGAGGATCGCGCGCAAATCGGCTTCGAGCTTCTGGAACCCGGGCGCGCTACCGATCTCGGCCTCGGCCTTGGCGTTGCGCTCGCGCACCCAGTCCAGTGCCTTGGCGTCCTCGACGCCTTCGAGCCAGAGATAGGGGTCGGCGGCGGAAGCGGCGGTCGTCGTGGGCATGGTGGGCTTGGAGGCGGGGGCGGGAGTCGCGGCAAGGATCTCGGTGGTCGTCGACACGCCGGCAAGAGCAGGGCCGGCAAGGGCGAGCGCGACGGCGAGGCAGACATGCGAATGCTTGGGCATGTAGAGGTCCGGAATATAAGGACGGCAGGGGCCGCCACGCTAGCACAGCCTGCCCGGCCGCCGCTCTGCCGGAAGCCCCGGCCCGATGTCTCCGCCCTTTGCTTTCCCGCCAGGGCTCCCCAGCCTTACGCTCACGCCGCCCGCGGCAGCGCCTCGTGGGGACGTACGACGCGCACGGCGCGGATCGGATGCACCGTGGCCATCGGCAGAACCTGCTGGCGATGGCTGCGCCGTAACGCCCGCGCAGCACCCCATGCGCTCAGCGGCAGCGCCAGCAGCCAGAACGGCATCCAGCCGAAGGCGTCGCTGACCCCGCGCGCCGCCGGCAGCGATAACATCGCCACCAGCGCCAGCGCGACCGCACCGAGCAGGGCCTGTTCGAGAAAAGGGATGGACGGCGGTTGACGCTGGGACATGACGGCGCTCCGGTTGGGCTGGAGGCCAGTGTTGCGGGGGTGGATCTCAGGGGCTGCGACGCGATCCGGCGGCAAGGGTAGGATGCGCGTCGTCATCTTCGCGATTCAATGGAGACCGCTCGATGTTCCATGCCCTGATCCTGGCCGCGCAGCTCGCGAGCGCCGACACCTCGTTCGCGCAGGCCAAGGCGCGCGCCGACGAATACGAATCCCTGCTGAGTCCGAAGGACAGCGCAGCGCTGGTCGAAGCGCAAAGCAAGGCATTGGCTGCGGCGATGGCCGCCTGCGGGCCGGCCAAAAACACATTCGCGCCGTTCACCATCGTCGTCCGGGTCGGCGTCAACGGCGTCGCCGAGCGCATCTGGCGCAACGACGATTCGCCTTTCGCGACGTGCCTGGACCGGCATCTCACCTCGGCGCAGCTGCCGGTCGCGGCCGGAAAACCGTTCCATGCTTCCTACGAACTCAGCTTCGCGCCCTGAAGCACGCCGCCATCACCCTGCGTCCGGAGACCCGTGCATGCCCGTCCGACTGTTCATTTCCGTTCTGATGCTGTCGATGCTGCTGGCCGCCTGCGGCAGCGACGAGGCCGTGCGTTACGAGGGCACGCTGGTCGTCGACGGCGTGGAGTACAAGCGCGAGCACGAGGATGGGATCAATTACGCGACGGGCGTACTCCTCGTATTCGTGCGCGACGGACAGGAGACGGGTCTGCGGACCGAACTGTCGCGTTACGGCCTGGGCGTGATCGAACGCAGGTCGCAGAAAACGTTGGTGGTTGCCGTCCCGGAGGGCTACGAGCTGCAATGGATGTCGGCGCTGTCGAAGCTGCCGCAGGTGGAAACCACCGGGACCGAAGATCCGACCTACACGGCGCCGTGACCGGCGCGGCGATGCCGCGCACGATGCTTACTTCTGATAGTTACTCACCGCGAGTTCCAGCATCGACTTCATCTGCTCGCGCAACGACGCCGGCTCGATGATTTCCGCGTCCGGGCCGTAGTGCAGGATGTCCATCAGCAGTTCGCGCGGAGCGCTGTAGGGCACCTTGCGTTCAAAGCGACCGTCGGGCAGGAAGCGGTCCTGCTGCTGCGAATGCCAGTGTTCGTCGGCGACCCAGCGCGCGATCTTGGGGTTGAAGACGATGGTGGCCCAGCCTTTCGGCGCGCCGGAGAAAATGCCGTAGCTGCCGGCGAGGTGGTCGTTGAGTTCGCTGTCCGGCACATCCCGAGCGACCGTGTCCTGCATGCGCGCGGTTGCGATGCGGTCGACCGAAAAGCTGCGCAGCGCCTCGCGATCGTGATCGTAGGCATCGAGGTACCAGTTGCCGCGATAGTGGGTGATGCGCTGCGGCGAGACGACACGGCGGGTTTTTTCGTCGGTGGAGCGCGCGCGATAGTCGAAGTGCAGCTGTCTGCGCTCCAGCACCGTGGAACAGACGATGCGGAACACCTGTTCGTCCATGTTGCGGGTGCGATGCGGAATGACGCGCACGCGCTCGACCGGCCAGCGTTTGCCGGGGGCATGTTCTTCCAGCAGCTTTTCGATGCGCTGCTGCAGCGGCGCCAGCGCCGAGGACAGCACCCCGCCGCCGGTGCGGCTGAGCAGTTGCTGCGCGGCGAGCAGGGCGTGCAATTCTTCCGAATTCAGCCACAGCCCGGGCAGCTCGAAGCGTTCGCCTTCGTTGGCGTCGTAGCGGAAACCGGCTTCGCCGTCGCCCATGATCGGCGCCATCAGCGCGTCGCGCAGGAAGGCGAGGTCGCGGTAGGCGGTGGCGCGCGAGCACTCCAACTCATCCTGCAGGCGCTTCACCGTCACCGGATAGCGGGCGCTCTTCAGGATGCGGTGCAGGGAAAGAATGCGTTCGTAACGGTCCATGTGCTCGATTATGGCGGATGCCGGGGCAGGCGGGCATGCGCCCCTGTGCAGTCCGACAGCGTACCGCAGCGGGGTCGCAACGGTTGCGACCAGGACGGACGCTTCGCCATCGGGCCCGTGCAACCCTCCCCGGCGGACTGGACAGCATCGCAACGCCGTGTTCGCCTAGGCGCCTTCGACCGACCGACCACGACAGGAACCGCACAGGATGAGCATGGGGATCACATCGGGTCGATACGTTCGCACCGCAGTCGCGGCGGGCCTGCTTGTTGCTGGTTTACTCGTTGCAGGCCTGCTCGCGCTGCCGGCCTCGGCCGCCAAGCGCGCGCCGAAATCCGCGCAGCGCAGCGAACAACCGCCCAAACCCGCTCAGCCGATACTGCGGCCAACGCCGTTTTCCTCCGGCCCGCTCGCGGGCATGGCCCCGCCCGGCTGGGTGGTGCAGGCCCTGCCGAAGGTCGAACGCCAGACCGCTTACGACCTCGTGCCGGACAACGGCACCATCGTGCTGCGCGCCCGCGCCAATGCCTCGGCCTCATCGCTGCGCCACGGCCTGTTCGCCGACCCGGCGCGCACGCCGATGCTGCGCTGGCGCTGGCGCACCGAACGGGTGCTGGAAGGCGCCGACATGACCCGCAAGGACGGCGACGACTACGCGGCGCGGCTGTGCGTGTTCTTCGACCGCGACCCGGAAACCCTGCCGCTGAAGGCGCGCACGCGGCTGAAGTTCGACCGCGCCCGCAACGGCAATCAGGTACCCGCCGCCGCGCTGTGCTACGTCTGGGACAACCGCCACCCGGTGGGCACGATCATGGACAGTCCGCAGACGCCGCTGATGGCACTGGTGGTCGCGAGCAGCGGCGATGCGAACGTGGGCCGCTGGCAGTCGCTTCAGCGCAACCTGATCGAGGATTACCAACGGGCGTTCAATACCGCGCCGCCGCGGATCATCGCGGTCTCGGTCGGCGTGGATACCGAGCAGACCGGCGAGTCCACCACCACCTGGTTCGGCGATGTCGAATTCGTCGGCGGCATTCCGCGCTGAGACATGACGTGCTGCATGCCCGGGCGGCCGGGTTGGCCGCCCCGCAGCGTATTTTCCGCTATTGCGAACATCGCCCCATCGCTCCGGAGCCACGCCCATGTCATTGCTTCGATCTGCCATCGCCCACCGCTTGGGCTGGATGCTCGTGTCGCTCTCGCTGTTTGTCGTCACGACCGCCTGGGCCGGCCCGAAAGAGGACCTGAAGGCGCTGAGCGTCAAATTCCTCGCTCTGCGCACCTATCACGTGAGCATGGCGAACAGCGACAAGCGGATGCCGAAGATGGAAATGGATTTCGTCGCGCCCAACCGCTACCGCATGCAGATGCCGATGGGCACCCAGTACGTGATCGGCGACATCATGTACATGACCATCGATGGCCGCACCATGCGCGTGCCCATGCCCAAGGGTACGGTCAGCCAGTGGCGAGAGATCGACCGCTGCTTCCGCGAGATCGACAAGATGCGGATCGAGGCACTGGGCGTGGAAACGCTGAACGGCAAGCCGGCGAAAAAGTACCGGATGACGCAGATCACCGGCAATCCGCCCACCAGCACGTTGCTGTGGGTCGGCCCGGACGGTTACCCGGCGAAGATCGAAACCACCGGTAACGCCGGCAAGGGCGCCACCACGATGACCATCGTCTATTCGCGCTTCAACGATCCGGCCATCAGGATCGAGCCGCCGAAGTAAACAGGCGGCCATCGGTCTTCAAGAATCGATCTTCAAAAATCGGCGCTCGCCTGCCGGCCCCCCCGGCAGGCACAATGGCTGGATGTCATCGCGACCGCCGAACGAGCCAAGTCTGAACCTGTCGCCCTCCCCAGGCGACGAATTCAAGACCACCACCTGTGTGTGTGCGCTCGCCCGCTTGCGGGTGGCGCTCCGGCAAGATGGTTCTTGCGCATGAAAGAACCGAAGATCAACCTTTCGCCCTCACCGGGCGACGAATTCAAGACCACCACCTGTTACATGTGCGCGTGCCGATGCGGCATCCGCGTGTGGATCAAGGACGGCCAGATCCGCTACATCCAGGGCAACCCGGACCATCCCGTGAACAAGGGCGTGCTCTGCGCCAAGGGTTCGGCCGGGATCATGCAGCACTACTCGCCGGCGCGGCTGCGCAAGCCGCTGCTGCGCACCGGCGAACGCGGCAGCGGCGAGTTCCGCGAAATCGAGTGGGACGAAGCCCTGGCGCTTGCGACCTCATGGCTGAAGCCGATCCGCGAGCGTAACCCGGACGAACTTGCCTTCTTCACCGGCCGCGACCAGTCGCAGGCGCTCACCGGCTGGTGGGCGCAGCAGTTCGGCACCGTGAACTACGCCGCGCACGGCGGTTTCTGCTCGGTGAACATGGCCGCGGGCGGGCTGTACAGCATCGGCGGCAGTTTCTGGGAATTCGGCGAACCCGACTGGGAACACTCCCGCTATCTGATGCTGTGGGGCGTGGCCGAAGACCACGACTCGAACCCGATCAAGATCGGCCTGGGCAAATTGAAGGGCCGCGGCGCCAAGATCGTCGCGGTCAACCCGGTGCGTACCGGGTACGGCGCGATCGCCGACGAATGGATCGGCATCCGCCCCGGCACCGACGGCCTGTTCGCGTTCGCGCTGATCCACGAACTGCTGCGCAGCGACCGCATCGATCTGGACTACCTCGTGCGCTACGCGAACGCGCACTGGCTGGTGATCCGCAATCCGGGCGGTGCGGACGACGGGCTGTTCGCGCGCGATGACGCCGGTAAACCGCTGTGCTGGAACAGCGGCCTCCTCCCCAACCCGTCCGGCCCGCAGGCGGCGGAGGGAGATCGTCTCCTTCCCCCGCTCGCGGGGGAAGGTCGGGATGGGGGCGCTTTCGCAGACGCCAACGCCACCAACATCCACCCCGCCGTCGTCGGCGAATACACCCTGCCCGACGGCCGCATCGCCATCCCCGTCTTCCAACTGCTCGCCGAACGCTATCTCGATCCGCAGTATTCGCCAGATGCAGTCAGCGAACGCTGCGGCATCCCCGCCGAAACCATCCGCCGCATCGCGCGCGAACTTGCGGAAGCCGCTTTCGACAGTAATTTCAGTCTGCCGGTTGCATGGACCGACAGCTGGGGCCGCGAGCACAAAGAGATGGTCGGACGCCCGGTGTCGATGCACGCGATGCGCGGGATCAGCGCGCACAGCAACGGTTTCCACACCTGCCGCGCGCTGCACGTGCTGCAGATGCTGCTGGGCGCGGTGGACGCACCGGGCAGTTTCCGCTACCAGCCGCCGTTTCCCAAACCGGTGCCGCCGGCAAACCGGCCGGGCAAACTGCGTCGCGACAACGGCACGCTCGACGCCGCACCGCTGGGTTTCGTGCACGGGCCGGAAGATCTGGTCGTGGACCAGCACGGGCAACCGCGTCGCATCGATCATGCGTTCTCGTGGTCGTACCCGCTGTCCGCGCACGGCCTGCTGCACACGGTGATCCGCAACGCGCACGCCGGCGACCCGTACAAAATCGACACGCTGCTGATGTTCATGGCGAACATGAGCTGGAACTCGGCGATGAACACGCGCGAGACCATCCACTGGCTCACCGACAAGGACGCCAGCGGCGAATACAGGATTCCGCGGATCATCTACAGCGATGCCTACGCCAGCGAAATGGTGGCCTACGCCGATCTGGTGTTGCCCGACACCACTTATCTCGAACGCTTCGACGCGATCAGCCTGCTTGACCGGCCGATCTCCGACGCCGACGGCGCTTCCGATGCGATCCGTCATCCGGTGTTCGACCCGGCGACACAAACCGGAAGCGACGGCCGTCCGCGCGACGTGCGCGGCTTCCAGTCGGTACTGCTGGATTTGGGCGCGCGCCTCGGCCTGCCGGGCATGACCAATGCCGACGGCATGCCGGCGTATCGCGACTATGCCGATTACATCACCCGCCACGAACGCGCGCCGGGCGTCGGCCTGCTCGCCGGCTGGCGCGGCGCCGACGGCAGCGAAACCGGCAAGGGGCAGCCGAATCCGCTGCAACTGCAGCGCTACATCGAACACGGCGGTTTCTGGCACGCGCCCATCCCCGAATCCGCGCGCTATTACAAAATGGCGAACCGCGATTATCTGCAGTGGGCTCACCGCTTCGGTTTCATCGCCACCACCGAACCGGTGGTGCTGCAGCTGTATTCGGAAACGTTGCAGAAATTCCGCCTTGCAGCGCAAGGTCACGGCGCGCAGCAGCCGCCGGACGAACATCGGGAGCGCGTCGCGACGTATTTTGATCCGCTGCCGATGTGGTACGAACCCTTCGAGGGTGCGCAGACCAGCGCCGAGACCTTCCCGCTATCGGCGCTGACCCAACGCCCGATGTTCATGTACCACGCCTGGGGTTCGCAGAACGCATGGCTGCGGCAGATCACTGCGCGCAATTACATGTATCTGCATCCCGACACCGGCGCGCGTTTCGGCATCGACGACGAAGACTGGATCGAAGTGTCGTCGCATCACGGCACCATCACCGTGCAGGCGAAGTTCGCCGGCAACGTGCAGCCGGACACGGTGTGGACCTGGAACGCCATCGGCAAGCGCAAGGGCGCGTGGAAACTCGCGAACAACGCACCGGAGGCCGAGAAGGGCTTCCTGCTCAATCACCTCATCTCAGACATCACCCCACGCGGCGATTACGCCAACGCCGATCCGGTCACCGGCCAGGCGGCGTGGTTCGATCTGCGCGTGTCGATCCGCAAGGCCGACACCGTCGGCATCAGCGCGCCGCAGTTCCTGCCCGTCGCCAGCGATGCCGCCGACAACGCGCCGCTGCGTTACGGCGCGACGATGCGCGAAAAGGATCGCGCATGATGGCCGTGCATTCGGG
>JBKJHV010000113.1:0-59776 GCA_046598445.1 Lysobacteraceae bacterium | reverse complement strand
CACCGCGGCCTGCGCCTGCGGATTGGGCACCGTGTAGCCGTTGGTCTTGCCGCCGTGGTTCAGCGCGCTGCCGCGGATCACCGCATGGATCGCATCGCCGTCGCGCTCGGCGTCGGACAGACGCTTCAGCACCACCACGCCCACGCCTTCGCCCGGAATGTAGCCGTCGCCGCCTTCGCCGAAACTCTGGCAATGGCCCGTGCTGGAGATGAATTGCCCCGCACTCAGCATGCTGTATTTGTCGGGATGGATGCTGAGATTGACGCCGCCGGCCAGCGCCATGTCGGTGCGACCCAGCTTCAGGTCCTGACACGCGAGATGGATCGCGGTCAGCGACGACGAGCACATGGTATCGAGCGTCATGCTCGGTCCGTGCAGGTTGAGCACGTAGGACAGCCGGTTGGCGATACTGGCGAGGCTGCCCGAGCGGTTGTATTCGCCGTACATCACACCGGCGTAAACGCCCACCTGCCCGCCGCGGCAGGCCTGCAGCGCGGCGCGGGTATAGCCCGCGTCCTCGATCGCCATCCACGCGTGCTGCAGGAACAGACGCTCCTGCGGGTCGATCTGTTCGGCGTCTCGCGGCGTGATGCTGAAGAAGCGGGGATCGAATTCGTCGGCGCCCTGGATGAATCCGCCCCAGCGGCTGCTGTGCTGTCCGGCGGCCAGCGCTTCGCCGCCGACGGGGTCGGCGCCGTTCGGAGCACGATAGTAGTCCTGCCAGCGCCAGCGGTCGGCGGGAATTTCGCGGATGCAGTCCACGCCCTGCGACAGGTTGCGCCAGTATTCGTCCAGATCCCAGGCGTCCGGATAGCGACCGCTGATGCCGACGATGGCGATGCTTTCGCTGTGGGAGGATGGGCTGAGGACCGGTTCGTCGTCGATGGATGGCTTGTCGATGCGTGCCATCGCGACAGCGGCGTCGGCGCCGCGCATGTCAGCATCGCTTCGCGGTGGAAACGCAACAGGCTGCGCCTCGGGGTGTGGCTGCCGCTGGATGGCATCGGACGTTCGACGCGCCGTACCGATGCGCTTGCCGGGCACCTGCGATCGCGCGGCCGTTGTAGCCGTGGCCGTTGTAGCTGCGGCCGTTGTCGCTATTGTCGTCGCGGAGGGATCGGTCGCGGTGTCCGGGGGCACGGCGGGTGGCGACAACAGCGAAATCAGGCGATCCGCATGCGTGGTGCAGAAATAGTCGTTGAGTTGCGCGATGGTCTGGTATTCGAACGCCAGCGTCTTCGGCAGCCTGCCGAAGATCGTTTCGAGGTGCGTCACCAGCTTCATCGCCAGGATCGAATCGATTCCGTACTGCTCCAGCGGCGCCTGCGGCCGCAGCCGGGCGGCAGGAATCTTCAGCAGCTGCGAGAACTGCCGGCATAGGTACTCCAGCGCTTTCTCGCGCAGGGCGTCGTCCATGCCGACCGGCGTTGCGTCGACATGTGTTGCGTCGACGGCATGGGCAGTCGCGCTGTCGCGGGCGGTCTCGCGCGCAGTCCCGGCCGCGGAACCTGTTGCGGAATCCGTCGCTTCGAGCAGCGCCCGCATCGCCGGCAATTCGCCTTCCATCACCAGCAGGCGCTCGCAGGAAAGCGCGAGACCGCGGTACATCGCGCGCATCGCGGCGGCGGTGGACAGCGGACGCATGCCGGTGTGGTCGTGCAGCCGCTCGTGGGTCGCAGCGTCCATGCTCATCCCGCCGTCCTGCCACAGCGGCCAGTTCACCGACAGCGTGCGGCCATGACGTTCGCCCCGCGCCGCCAGACGGTTGCGGTGCGCGGCGAACGCGTCCATGAACGCATTCGCCGCGGCGTAGTCGACCTGACCGACGATGCCCCAGCAGGCCGCGAAGGACGAGCACAGCAGGATGAAATCCAGCGGCAGGTCGCGCGTCGCAAGATCGAGATTCGCCAACCCGGCGACCTTCGGCGCCAGCACCGAGGCGAACGTCGACGGCGATTTGCGCAGGATGAAACCGTCGCGGAGGATGCCCGCGCAATGCAGGATGCCGTGCAGCGGCTGGTCCTGCGCCCGCAGCTGGGCCACGAGGGCGTCGACGGCGCTGCGATCAGCGACGTCGAGCGCGACGTATTCGATCCGGTGCAGCGGCGTCGCCAGCGCATCCAGCGCGCGGCGCGCCTCGGGTGCGAGCGCCGAGCGCCCGGCCAGCACGATGCGCGCGGAGCGGCACTGCGCGACGATCTCGCGCGCGAACTGGAAACCGATGCCGCCGGCGCCGCCGGTGATCAGATAGCAGCCGCCTTCCCTGAACACCACCGGCGCTGCGGATTGCGCGTGGCCTTCGGAATCCTGTCCCAGCACGCGCCATCGCAAGACTTCGCGGCGCAGGCCGCCGGCGTCGCGCACATGGCGGACGGCCGCGCCGCGCGGCGCATCGGCGCAGGACTCGTCGTGCACGAGCTGCTGCAGTTCGGCAGCGCCGATATCGGCCGGCACCCTGATCACGCGCGCGACCAGGGCCGGAGTTTCCTCCATCGCCGTCCTGAACATGGCGTCGAAGCCGCAGGCGACCGCCTCATCGACAGCAGCCGTATCGGCAACATATCTATCGGCAACGATCACCAGCGCGCGAACGCCCTGTGCCCCCGCCAGCATCGACTGGATCGCCGCGAGCGCCTGCAGCGCCGCATCGGTGAATATCCCATCCGCGGCGGTGACATTCGCGGGAGGCGCGAACGCTTCGATCCGCGCGTCCCCATGCGTCGCCTTCAGCGACGCGAGCACCGCCGGATCGACGCCCCAGACGAAGATTCTGTCTAGAAGCTGCCTGTCCACGGGCTGCGCCGGGACCGGCGTCGCCGCTGCGACGACCCATTCGGGCGTCGCGAGCAGGACGCCCTGTGCGGCGTCGGACATCTGCCGTTTCAGGGCCTTGATCCGCACCAGCGCTTCGGCCTGGGCGAGCCGGCCTTCGGCGACCGCGCGATAGATGGACAGCAGCGAATCCTTCATGACGGCAACCCGAGTTCGACGGCATCTTCGGCAGACACTTCCTTTCTGGAGATGCTCTCCAGCAACTCCCGATAGAAGGTTTCGTCGAACATCTCCGCTTCACCTGAAGCTTCGTGCATCGATGCTTCGTCGTACATCAGGGTCGCGTCCGCCATCCGTGCCTCATTCAACATTCGTGCGTCATCCGGCAATCCCATCCGATCCAGCATCCCTCCTCCGTCGAAACCCCGTGCGCCGTCCACCGCCCGCCAGCTGAAGCCGCGGATGTCGACGCAAAGCGCGCCATCCGTGCCGAAGATGGAGATATCGCAGATGTTCACTGGCGCATGTACGCTGCTGCCGTCGATGGTGCCAGCCGCAGGTGTCAGCACGACGACGACTTCCGACGGGCACGGTGCGTGCAGCGTCAGCGAGCGCAGCGCGAACGGTACCGACGGCGCTTGCGGCAGCGCCTGCAGCGACGGCAGGAAGCCGATGCACGCCTGCAGCGCGGAGTCCATGATCCCGGGAGGCATGCGGTAGGCGTCGCCGGCGATGGCGGGTAGCGCGACGTCCGCTACCAGCTTTCCACCCACCCGCGAAATCTCGCGGATGCCGCGATGCGCGGGCCCGTAATGCAGTCCCATCTGGGCGAAGGCGGCGTAGATCTCGTCGCCGCTCCATCGCTCGCCGCGCTGTGCCGACGCCAGCAGCCCGGCGTCCGCCATGCGCTCGCCGGCCACATCGACGAAGCGCGCTTCGCCTTGACAGTGCAGGACACGACCGTCGCCCGAACCGCTGGCGATCTCGAAAGCGATCACGTCGTCGTCCTCGACGCCGAGTTCGATCTCGACGGCCATCGGCCCGTCGACCACGATCGGCCGCCACCAGACCACATCGCGAAGCATCAATCGGCTGTGCGATCCCGATGAGTGCGAGACCGCTGCGTGCGAGCCGGCTGACGACGCGGCATGCCCGTACGCCGCATCCGCAAAGGCATCCGGCAGCGCATCGGCGATCGCCGCCACCGCCATTTCCAGATACGCGACGCCGGGAAGCACATCCTCGACCCGGCCCTCGCGGAAACGGACGCGGTGGTCATGCAGGAAACTCTCGCTGCCGTCGAACGTGGACCGATAGCGCTGCTGGCGCAGGGTCGACGCGTTGACGTGCAGCAGTGGATGGATCGCCGCCGCCGCGCCTTCGGCGCGCTGCGCCACCGCTGCGGTGTCGTCTTCCAGCCAGTAGTGCTCTCGCGCGAACGGATACAGCGGCAGTTCGACGCGTCGCGGACCACGGCCGGCTTCGGCCGGATAGAGTTTCGCCCACGGAAGGTCGACACCGTCGACCCACAGCTCCGCGAGCTTGTCGAGTTTTCCGTCGCGCAGGCAGGTATCGATCAGCACCGCCTTCAGTTCGGCGTCCTGGCCGATGAAGGCCAGTTTGCCGGCACGCGACAGGCTGCTGCCGACGTGCATGTCCGCGGGCAGCCGTTCAGTGGGGAGCCGCTCCGCGGCGAACGCACGCAGCCGCGCTTCGAGTTCGACCAGCGAATGCGCGACCAGCGCGCAGCGTTCCTCCATCGCTTCCCTGCCCACCTGCAGCGTGTAGGCGATGTCGTGCAGCGAAGGCATGGCCTGCGCGCCGGCGTCAGTGATGCGGCGCGCCGCGAATCCACCCGCCAGCGCGTCCGCCAGCGACTGCGCGCGCTGCCGCAGCTGCTCGGTGGTTTTGGCCGACAACGGAATCAGCGCCGGACGCGCAGAGGTCACGTCGCGCTCAGCGGCGGGGCGCGTGTCGCGCGTCGGCGCCGCTTCCAGCACCAGATGCGCATTGGTGCCGCTGAAGCCGAAGGAGCTGATCACTGCCGAACGTCCGCCCTTCGCGTTCTCGGGCCACGGCTTCAGTGCGGTGTTGACCACGAACGGGCTGTCGGACAGATCGATGTGCGGATTGAGGCGTTCGAAGCTCGCCGCCGGCGGAAGTTGGCGATGCTTCAGCGCCAGCACCAGCTTGAGCGCACCGGCGACGCCTGCCGCGTAGAGGGTGTGGCCGATGTTGCCCTTCACCGAACCCAACGCGCAGTAGCCGGTCTTGGCGGTGTAGTGGCGGAAGGCCTGGGTGAGGCCTTCCACTTCGATCGGATCGCCCAGCTTCGTGCCCGTGCCGTGCGCTTCGATCAGCTGGATGTCTTCCGGATCGATCCCGAAGCGGTCGTAGACGGTGCGCATCAGGCGCGTCTGCGACACCGGGTTCGGCGCGGTGATGCCGTTGGTCTTGCCGTCCTGGTTGACGCCCCAGCCGCGGATCACCGCGTGGACGATGTCGCCGTCGCGCTCTGCGTCGGCGAGACGCTTCAGCATCACCGTTCCCACGCCTTCGCCGGGCACGAAGCCGTTCGCGCGATGATCGAAGGCGAAGCAGCGGCCGTCGACCGACAGCATGCCGGACTGACCGGTGTTGATGTGCATCATCGGGCCCGCCATCACCGCCACACCACCGGCGAGCGCGAGGTCGCAGTTGTCCGCGATCAGACTGTCGCAGGCGGTGGCGATCGCGACCAGCGAGGATGAGCACGCGGTGTTGATCGACAGGCAGGGGCCCTGCAGGTTGAGGAAGTAGGCGATGCGCGCGGCGAGGATCGACATCGCCGCGCCGGTGAAGCCCTGGGTGCTGAACTGGTGCTCGCGCGAACGCTGGTGGTAGTCGGTCGCGCCGCAGCCGACGAACACGCCGCAGCGGCTGCCCGACAGGCTGCGCGGGTCGATCGCGGCGTTCTCGATCGCGTGCCAGCAGTTCTGCAGCATCAGCCGCTGCTGCGGATCCATGCTCTCGGCCTCGGTCGGCGAGATATTGAAGAACAGCGGATCGAACACATCGATGTCTTCCAGCACGCCCATCCAGCGGCTGTTGGTGGTGCCGGGAATCGAGATGTCCTCGCTGAAGTAGCGTTCGATGTCCCAGCGCTGCGGCGGCACGGTATCGATGCAGTCCTTGCCGCCGGCGATGTTGCGCCAGAACGTGTCGAGGTTGCCGGCGCGCGGGAACTGGCCGGCCATGCCGATGATGGCGATGGCGTCGGTGCCCGCGATCCGTCGCGCGGCCTTGTCGCGCCACGAGGCCAGGGTGCGGGCCGACCGTGCGGCCGGGCGCAAGCGCTCAGCGAGCGGCCTGGCATCGACCAGCCTGGCATCAACGTGTTCCGACGGTGCGGAGGACGGCTGCGGCTGGATCGAACTCGGCTGGATCGGACTCGGTTGGACCAGACGCGCCGGCAGCAGGCCAGCGAGAAAGCGCGCGAACTCGGCCAGGGTCGGATAGCTGTAGACCTTGGTCGCTTCGATGCGGGTGCCATAGGCGGCGTTGATCCTGCGGACCCAAGTCACCCCGGTGATCGAATCCAGACCGAGGTCGACGAACTGCCGGTGCGCGTCGACCTCTTCCTCCGGCATGTGCAGTTCCTGCGCGAGCATGTGCCGGAGCGCAACGGAGAGATCCGCCTCCGCGGCGGCGGCATCATTCGTCGCCACGAGCTTGGTCGCGACGGGCCCGGTCGGCACGGCCGTCGTCGACATCGGCAATGCAGTCGGCGATGACGCGGGTCCCGCGGCCGGGGGTTCCGCGGCGTGAAGCGCCGGCTTGGCGGCATTGGCGACGAACTGCGTCCCCACGCCGTCCAGAAGCACGCCATCCAGCAGCACGGCGCCCCGCAGTGCGACGCGCTCGACGACGAAAGCGCAGAACTGGCGCAGCGTCGGATGGCTGTAGACCTTGGTCGCCTCGATCCTGGTGCCGTAAGCGGCGTTGATTCTGCGGATCCAGGTCACCCCGGTGATCGAATCCAGGCCGAGGTCGACGAACTGCGTGTCCTCGTCGATCTGGGCCGCGTCCATCTGCAGCTCGGTCGCGAGCAGGTCCTTCAGGGCATGCGCGATGTCCAACGGCGCTGCGGCCGCCTGCATCGTGGCCGACACGGGAGCAGCGTCTTCTTCGGCCTTGAAATGCCGCATCACGCCCTGCAGCGCGTGCGCCTTGCCGACGAAACTCTGCGCGTGCATCTCCAGTTCGCGATCGTAGGTGTCCTCGATCACGGCCAGGCCAGGGTGGGCGAAATAGCGCTTCAGCGCACGCGCGTCGGCGGGCGCCCGCGCCGCGATCGCGTCCGCCAGCGCCAGCGCATGGGGCAGCACCTCGACGCGCGGGACGCAGGTGTGCGGCAATCCTTTCGCGCGCAGTTCGCTGCCGCTGTGCTCGACTGCGGCGAACAGGGTCTCCCGGGCGAGGTCGGAACCGAGCGTGGCCGGGAAGATCAGCGTCGATCCCGCGCCCGGCGTGAAGCCGTATTGCATGTACGGGCTGATGTAGCGGCTTTCGTCGCTGAACACGCACAGGTCGGCGAACATGCCCAAGGTCCAGCCGCCGCCGATCGCGTGCCCCTGCATGGCGGCGACGACTGGCACGCTACAACTCATCGGTAGCTGGTAGATCTTCGTGTCGGTGAACTTGGCGCTGCCCTGTTGGATCGCCAGCAGGCTGTCGCGGGTGCCGCCGCAAGCGAAATAGGTGTCGTAACCGCAGAGCACGACAGCGCGGTAATCGCCCGACGCTTCGATGTGAGCGAAGACTTCTTCCAGCCCGCGGACCAGCGCGGGCGAGAACATGTTCTTCGCCTCGCGATCGACCATGCGCACGACCAGCACGCCGTTGTCGCGAAGTTCGGTCTCGATGGCGGGGAATTCGGGCATGGGCCGCCGCGCCGCGACCCGGCCGGCGTCGCCCGCGGCCGATACGGCAAAAGCGTCTGCAAGCCGGGCCAACACGGCGGCGCGGCGGCGCGCGCGCAGCGCGGGTGCGCGCAGCGGAAACGCACCCGCCAGCGCCCACGCATGCGCCAGCACGTCGGCCGCATCGCCACACACGACCGCCGCCCCGGACGCCAGTTCGGCACCGGCGACCGCCGCCGGCTCGAACAGGCAACGCTTCGCGCGATTGGCGCCCAAGCGATGGGCGAACAACACCGCCGCCCGTCGTAGCAGCGACGGGTGACGCCACAGTGCATCTGTCGAATAGCGCGCGCGTTCGGCGTGGACGCAAGCGTCCGCGCTCAGTCCCAATAGCCAGGCGGCGCCATCGGCATCGCCTTCGAACGCGACGACGACCGGCGACGGGTACTCGCACAGAACGTGCTGAAGCGCCGCCAGCTCGGAATCGACCCGCTGCGCTTCGGCGGCCTCGCCGATGGCGGGCAGAAACCCGTCGAGATCGCTGCGCAGCACGACCGAAGCACCGCCGGCGTGCTCTGCCAGCTCGGCCAGCGTCGCGCGCAGATTGCGCAACAGAGTGGCCGGGGTGGTGTCCTCGGCACTGTCGGCGAAGCGCACCGAAACGGCTGCATCGGACAAGTATTCGACCGTGATTCCCGGCCGCGTCTGCGGCAGCGCAACGGATAGCTTCGCGGAAGGCGGCGTCGCGGAAAGTGGCGCATCGGATGCGTCCGCGATCGGCCGATCGTCGGGGCCCAGACGCGATACGCAGCCCTGCAGCGCCGCGGCCATGTGCGTCTTCAGCAGGTGCAGCGAATCCCGCGGCTTCGTCGCAATGGACTCGGCAAGCGAGAGCGCCGCGGCCATCGTGCCGTCGCGCGCGACGACAGGAACGGTCCATCCCTTTTGCGCCAGCTCACGCCCGCTCAGCGCGCCGCTGACGTAGATCAGATCCTCCGTCCAGGCGTCGCCGAAGCGGGCCGCCAGCAGTGCGGCCTCCGCAGCCGTGGGTTGCGCACCGCGCTGCGGATCGGAAAAGCCGTAGCGCGATTCGCGCGCGCAGACCATGAAATCGCAGACCGCGCCGAGCAGGAAGCCGGCGCCGTCGGCACCGCCGCCCAGCACCGCGACGGTCGGCAGCGGAAACTCGACCACGGCGCGATACAGCCCGGCCGCGATGGCGTCGTCCAGTACATCCCGGCTGCCGTGCAGGAGATCGGTTTCGGCGCTGACGAACAGCACCAGCCGGGTGTCCTCGCGCTCACGCAGATGTTCGAGCGCCAGCAGAGATTGCGCGATGACCGCGCGATCCAGCTCGGGTTGCAGCAGCGCAATGGAGAACACACCGCTGCCATGCCCGCGCAATTCGACGCAAGCCGGTGGCGCATCCGCAGCGGGGTCCGCACCAAGATCCGCGTCCGGCGATGGCAACGCGATCCGGGATGTGCCGGTGGGCCGCAGTGCCGGCACTGCATCGATCTTGTCGACCTCGCACAATCGCATGGCATTGGGCTTGGCCATGAACGCGCCGGTGCGCGCGTGCGTGCCTGCACCTGCCCCTGGGGACGCCGCGGACGCCGCAGGCGGCAGGAAGACGATGCGCGTGCCGGTCGCGGACAAGGTCGGCGTCGGCGCGGCGGTTTCCGCGAAGGCGGCCGCGGCGGCTTGGATCACACCATCCTGGGCTGCACCACCCTGGGCCGCAGCGCCCCGGGCCGACGGCAGGGCGGGCACGTCGTCGAACGCGCGCGTCCACTCCAGATGCAGGCCGTCCGCACGCAGGCAGGGCTTGCCGTGCGCGTCGTACAGCGCGATGTCGCAGCGCCCGGAATCGTCGTCCCGATGGCTGAGGACGAGATAGGCCGGACGGCCGCCACCGGACCACAGGCGCACCGTCTGCACCGCGCGTATCGAGACATCGGACGGCACGGCAGGCGTCTGCCCGAGTTCGTCCAACAGCCAGGCGGCGGCGAGCGGCACGGATGCGAGCGCATCGGGGGGCAGCGTCCACGGCCCGGCGCCGGCTGTTTCGGCAGCGAACTCGAGCACCATCTCGCGGCCCGTACGCGCGAGGCGGTGCGCGGGCAGGCCATGCACGCCGAGCGTCGCCAGCCGGTCGTGGACGGCATTGGCCGGGGCGCCGTGCGCGAGGCGTGCGGTCAGGGCCGCCACGTCCGCCAAATTCCGTGCGTCCTGCGCGTCCGGCGCCGTGAACGACGCACGGCCTTGGCAATGCACGCGCTCGAGGCCGTCTCGAATCATGTAGATCTCGAAGCCCAGTGCATCGTCGGTGTCGGGCAGCAGCGCGATGTGCAGCTCGCAGCCGTCGTCGACGAGAATCGCATCGTCGACAACGACGTCCTCGAAGCGCAATTCGCGTGCGGCGACATCGTCGGGATACGCCGCGGCGATCGCCGCATGCGCCATTTCCAGGCACAGCAGCGCCGGCAAGCGCCGCCGGCCGGCGGCGTCCTGCGCCAGGAAGCGCTCATCGCCCTTCAAACCGACGCTGTAGGCCGGGCCGCGCAAGGTCGAAGTGTTTCGCTGCAGGAGCGGATGGGCCGCCGCAGCCGTCCGCGCGTCGCCCAGCGTGCGTTGCGGCTCGATCCAGTGACGATCGCGTGCGAAGGGATAAGTCGGCAGCGGGATGCGTCTGGGGCGCGCGCCGGCATGTAGCCGCGCCCAGTCGATCTCGACACCCTGGACCCAGTGCTCCGCGATGCGCGCCAGATCCCGCTGGACCAGCCAGCCGTCCCGGCGTTCGGTGAATGCGGGATCGGCGTTGCAGGCGGCGAGGAATGCCTTGTGCTTGCGCACACCGCCCCGATGCGGCCCGGGGCCGGCATGCGCGCCCTCCGACAGCGCCTGCACCTGACAGCGCAGGTCGTCCAACGACATTGCGACGAAGGCGATGCGTTCGTCCATCGCCTCGCGCCCGACCTGCAAGGTGTAGGCGATGTCGCGCAGGGCGGCGTCGGCGGCGTCGGCACGTTCCAGGAAGCCGAGCAGGCGCTCGATTTTCCGCTGCAACTGCTCGGGCGTACGCGCCGACAAAGGCACCACACAGGCGCCGTCGTTGTCGCGTTGCGAGAGGCCGTCGGCGTTGACCGGCGCCGATGGCGGCTCCTGCAACACCAGATGCGCGTTAGCCCCGCCGGCGCCGAAGGACGAGATGCCGGCGATGCGTGGAACCTCGCGAACCGCGGCGGCTTCGCCCAGTACCGGCCGGAGCCAAGGCGCAAGAGTGCGCTGCAGGCGGAATGGCGTCTTCGAGAAATCGATCTCGTCGTTGACTTCGTCCGCGTGCAGGGTCGGCACCAGTTGCCCATGCCGGAACTGCAACAACACCTTGGTCAGGGCCGCGATGCCGGCGGCCGACTCACAGTGGCCGATATTGGATTTCAACGAGCCGATGGCGCAGTGCTGGCGCTCCGCGCCAGCATCGGCCGGCGCGCGGCGGCTGGCGCGGAAGGCCTTGGTCAGGCCGGCGACTTCGATCGGATCGCCGAGCGCGGTTCCGGTGCCGTGGGCCTCGATGTAGCTCACTTCGGCGGAATCGACGTTGGCACGGGCCAGCGCTGACGACACCACCTCCGCCTGCGCGGCCGGGCTGGGCACCGTGTAACCATGCGTGCGGCCACCGGCGTTCAGGGCGCTGCCCTTGATGACGGCATGGATGGTGTCGCCATCGCGCAGCGCCTGCGCCAGCGGCTTGAGGATCACCGCACCGACGCCTTCGGCATCGACGAAGCCGTCGGCGTTGCGGCCGAAGGAGCGGCACTGCGCCCCTTCCGACAGCATCCCCAGAGCGGTGAGTTCCACCATGTGCTGCGGATCGAGGATCAGACTGACGGCGCCGGCGATCGCGGCCTCGCACATGCCGCTGTACAGGCTGTCCAGCGCGAGATGGATCGCGGTGAGCGACGAAGAGCAGGCGCTGTCCACCGCGAACGAAGGGCCGGAGAAATCGAACAGGAACGAGACCCGGTTGGCGATCGAGTAGAACAGCGGCTGCGCGGTGTAGCGCGAATTCATCACCCCGACGAACACGCCGACCTTGCCGCCCGGAGCGAGCGTCGCGGGCGTGTAGCCGCTGTCCTCGATCGCGTGATAGCTGGTTTCCAGGAACAGGCGTTCCTGCGGATCGATCTTCTTCGCTTCCTTCGGCGCGATCCGGAAGAACAACGGATCGAACTTGTCGATGTCGTCGAGGAAACCGCCCCAGCGGGTGTAGCTTTTGCCGGCCTTGCCCTTCTCGGCATCGTGATAGTCCTGCCAGCGCCAACGGTCGGCGGGGATTTCGCTCGCACTGCTTCGCCCGGACGCCAGGTTGTCCCAGAACGATTCGAGATCGGGCGCCTGCGGATAGCGGCCGCTGACGCCGATGATGGCGACATCGAAGCGCGCAGCGCACGCAGCAGGTGCGTCGACCGAAGGCGTTGCGCCCGCTGTGGGCCGCATCGGCAGCGCGGGCGGTGCGTCGCTGCGCGGCGCCGGCCGTCGGCGGCCGGAGCGGCCCAGCGCTTCGCCCGGCGCGCGCGCGGCGGGCGCCGACACGGCCGGCACGTGCGTCGATGGAAGCGCCGCCGCAGCGGAGGCCGGCACCGTAGCCGCATGCACGGTCGCCGCGTGTACGGAAGCCGCGTGCGCGACGGTTGCCCGATCGTGTTCCAGGAAATGTGCGACCAGGCCGTCGATGCTCCGCACTTCGAAAAACAGCGTGGTGCGCGTGCCCGGAAAAAGCTTGCGGAAATGCGTGGTCAGCTGCACGACCAGAATGCTGTCCAGCCCGTACTGTTCCAGCGGCTTGTGGGTTTCGATCTCGCCCACGTCCATCCGCAGCGCGCCCGCGATCATCTCCCGGAACAGCAGCGCGCAGGCCGCGCGCAGTGCGGCATCGTCGGTCGCAACCAGCGCGGAGGCGCTGGCCGACAGGGATTTCGTCGCGGGCACGTATGTCCCGGGCACGGATGTCGTCGTCGCGGAGGCGATCTCAAGCGCTGCGGGCGGAGACAGTGCGGCGACCGGCGCGCCCCTGCGAAGCGCTGCCTTCGCAGGGGCAGCCGGCGGCACCAGCCGCTGGCGAACCACGCCGTCGCTTCTCGCCGCCAGCATCAACTGGCCCAGCCCATGATCCGCGTGAGCCGGGAAGCGGATATCCAGGAAACGCTCGGCCTTCAGCAGCGATTCCCACTGCGCCGGGGACAGGCACGGGCTGCCGGGCAGGCGCAGCTTCTCGTCCTCGTACAGCCACCAGCCATCGAGCAGGCCGAAGGTGAAATGCGTATACCACGACCACGCGCTGAGCTCGTTGACCAGCAGCATGCCGCCGCGCTTCAGCAGTGCCTTGGCGTTGCGCACCGTCTCGCGCATGTCGGAAGTGGCGTGCAGCACGTTGGTCGCGATCACCGCGTCGTAGCGGTTGCCCTCGATCGACTGCAGCGAAAGCGGTTTGCCCACATTGAAGATCGCGGTGCGCAGCGCCGGAAACTCCGGTTTGTAGGCCTCTTGCGCATGCAGCAGGAAGGCCTTGGACAGGTCGGTGTAGCAATACTCTTCGACCAGGTCGCCGAAACCGCGCAGCATCGGCAGCAGCCCCGCGGTGGTGCCGCCGGTGCCGGCACCGATTTCGAGCAGGCGGAGGCCGCGCTCGCCGCGCGCGGCCCTGGCGGCCAATTCCGCACGCAGGTTGTCGCCAAGCACCCGATTGAAGTGATCGGCGATCAGGTTGTGCTTGTAGATGCCCTCGACCAGGTGCATCGACGAATCGGGGAACACCACGTCGGTAGCGGGCAGCGCTCCGGTCAGGATTTCGGGCAGCCTGCGCAGGCAGGCTTCGATCAGGGTGAGATAGGCGCGATGGTTGGCGTTCTCGCGCCAGCCCGGCATCGCTGCGTCCCAACGCGGCCACAGCGCTTCGACGGCTTCGTCGATGAGAAAACGGCAATGCCCCGTTAGCGGATCGACGGCGACAAGCCGGTACGCCTCGAGATGACACAGCAGGGCATCCAGCCAGCGGCGGTGCGAGGGGCGCAGCATTGCGAAGCGTTCGGCCGGCGCGTATTGGCCGTGCGCATCGGCGAACAGCGCACGCACCTGGGCCGCCACGATCGTGGTGGCCAGGCGCTCGGCATCAGCCGGGAGCCGGGCGGCCTCCAGGTCGGAGGCGGAGATATGCGGCGGCGCGTGACCTCGCGTTGGAGTCTTGTCCGATGCGTTCATGCGCGTTACCACATCCCTGTAGAATTCGTGGATCTTTCGTGGTCCGGGTAGTGCCGGATCTCTTCCGATACCGCCAGATCATCGAGCGCTGCGTCAGACACCACTTTCACCAGCACGAGCTGGTCGACCGGCCCGGCTTCGCTCACGGTCCCCAGCGCATCGAGGGCGCTGTGCAGGGCGCTCTCACCATCGACAGGCAAACGGATACGCGTCTGCGAAGACTCCAGCGCGATGCCGGAAGCCCGCACGAGACGATCAGCAATGAGTTGGCGAACCCAATCGAAGGGAGACGACACTTCTGAAACAAATACGCCCAATGCTTGATCCTTCAAGACGGCGCGACAAAGCCGCGCGAACTGCACACAATCCTTAGCGTTTAAGGGCTGTCCCCGGAGATCGGTGTAAGTCAACGACCTCGATATTTCACTTGCTTATTACGTTATTCCAATTTTCTTTGCCCCACTGCATATAAACAGACTCTTCGGAATATTGTCAATGCGAGTATTTGCTGAATCGGGGCACTGCAAACGTTTTCTTGGAATTTTTCTTTGCGAATGAGTCTCATGTCGGCCGCGAACCTCAAGACCGCTCCGATTGCACCATGCGATCGTGATCTCACAAAGCGAACTAACGCATTGTCGCCATTTTCCAGGACACGCTCCGCGGAGACAGGCTGCGGGCCGCGTCAGGATCGACTTGGCCGCATTTGCCTCCATTCACCGTACTTTCAGGCAATGATGCCCCCTGAAAGTGACAAGTAAGTTATCGATCGGAGAGGAGAATGCAGGAGTCTCCCGCCACAATCTCCGAGCAGTACCCGTGCACCGACGAGATAGGAAGAATGTCTGCATCCATGCTCTTGCCGAAGGCCCATGCGGCCCCGGCGGCCAGCCGTCGCGATATCGACATCTGGCTCACGTACTACGACGAGATCGTCGACGACCGGCAGCTCGCCAGACTGCGATCGATTCTGAGCGACGACGAAGTCGCGCAGGAAGGACGTTTCTACTTCGCCGACGACCGCAAGCGCTATCTGGTCACCCGCGCGATGGTGCGCATGGTGCTCTCGCGCTATGCGCAGATCGCCCCTGAGCACTGGGCGTTTTCGAAGAATGCATATGGCCGGCCGGTGATCGCGGACGCTATCGTTGACGCCGAAGCCCAGGCATGGGGTCTTTCCTTCAACCTCTCGCATACCCGCGGCCTGATCGCGCTTGCCGTGACCCGCGGCCGCGAGCTGGGAATCGATATCGAGAACATCGCCACACGCGCCATATCGCTCGATGTGGCGGAGCATTTTTTCTCCCCGACCGAAGTCGCGGAGCTCTCGTGCGTCGCCCCGGACAGGCAGCAGGATCGCTTCTTCGAATATTGGACTTTGAAGGAGTCTTACATCAAAGCACGTGGTATGGGCCTGTCACTGCCGCTGGACCGTTTCAGCTTCGCGTTTCCGCACCACAGTGCGGTGAGTATCAGTATCGATCCCGAGCTGCAGGACCGCGCTGATCGCTGGAGTTTCTGGCAGTACCGGCCGACCGCGGATTATCTGATGGCGATCTGCGCCGAACGCCATGTCGATGATGCACCTGCGATCTCCATGCGGAAATTCACGCCTCTGGGCAACGAAATGCCGGTGATCGCGCCGTTCCTGAGGCGATCCGAGGCCTGCTGACTCCTGCTTCGAGCCTCATAGCGGCGGGCTCCCCGCCCGTGCGCGAAGAAGTGCGACAACCGACGATGCGCATCACGATTCTGCGTGCCCGCTGCTGCGGCGGCCTAAGCCAGCCATGACGGACTTTCACCGCATGTTGGGCCATGTAGATTCACCAAAGTCCGTGAAATCGGCTCGAACCATGGTGCATCGCCCATTCGCTCGCCGCTGCCACCTGAACGTTTCGCGAAAGTTCCCGAACTCGGCAGTTCAGTATTAAGGTTTTGTTATGCGGCCATCCTGAGAATGCCCTCTACCGAAGCGGGATGCTTGCTCTCTCCCCACCCGCTTTCGGCCCAATAACAATCAAGAGGTCACCCCATGAAGCGTTCTTTTCTTGCCCTGACTCTGCTGGCCGCTCTTCCGTTCGCCGCCTCCGCGGCCGAAGGCGTCTCGTACAATTATGTCCAGGGCGGTTACGTCGCCACCAACGGCAATGGCGACGCCGACGGATTGGGCATCGACGGCTCGGTCGCGGTGCATCCGAACTTCCACATTTTCGGCGGCTACAACCAGCAGGAAATCGACGACACCAACGGCTTCGACATTGACCAGTGGAAGCTGGGCGTCGGCTACAACTACGGCATCAACGACAAGGTCGACCTGGTCACCCGCGTCGCCTACGAGAAGCTCGATGCCGGCAGCAATTTCGATTTCGACGGCTACAGCGCCGAAGCGGGCGTGCGCGGCGCCCTGGGCACCAAGGTCGAGGGCTACGCCATGGCCGGTTACGAGGACTACGAGCAGTTCGACGGCGATTTCTACGGCCGCGTCGGCGCGCAGGTGAAGTTCAACCAGAACTGGGGCCTCAGCGGCGACGTCAAGTTCGCCGACGGCGACACCCAGTGGTTCGTCGGCCCGCGCTTCAGCTGGTAATCGCAACTCACAATCATCGCTGGCAATCACGCCGGCATTCGCATTGCTTCACCCGTGCAGGGCTGGCGTAAGCCCTTCCATACGCCCATTCGCGAACGGCCTCCCCTCCGTGTCGCGACCTGGAAGCCCGGCAACCGCCGGGTTTTCTTGTTGGGCCCCGCAAAAAACCGGCCCGGGCTTGGTTACACTTATAGACCGCGCCCGCCGCGGACAGGACATCCACAGCGTTCACCGGTTAATGGGGAGATTCATGAAGAAGCAACTTGCGGCCGCGCTCCTGCTGGCCAGCCTGCCGTTCGCGGCATCGGCCCGGGACAGCCTGGGCAGTTTCACTTATGTAGAAGCCGGCGTTCAGCGCCTCAGCGTGGATCTCGATTCGCTCGGCACCGACAGCATCGATTTCGATGGCGTGGGCTTCCGCACCTCGATCGAGCTGGGCGACAATCTGTACATCTACGGCGGTTACGCCTGGTCGCGCAACGACGATTTCGTGGTCGACATCGATGCCCGTCAGGCGCATGCCGGCCTCGGCTACCGCCACACCGTGTTCGACAACGCCGATCTCACCGCCGAACTCGGCTTCCAGCACACCGAACTGGACGCCAACGGCGTGCAGGAAAACGTCGACGGCGCCCGTCTGTCGGTGGGCCTGCGCGGCGCGCTCGGCAACAGCTTCGAAGGCTGGGTCAAGGCCAACTACGTGGACGGCAGCGATTACGACGGCGAATTCAGCGGCACGCTCGGCGCCCAGTTCGTGATCAACGAAACCTGGGGCATCGTCGGCGAAGTCGAAGCCGGCGACGTGACCTCGCAGTACATGCTGGGCGTTCGCGCAAGCTTCTGATCGACGCGCGTCGAAACCAGAAAAGCCCGGCATTGCCGGGCTTTTTTGTTGACCGGGACCACCGAAACCTTCAATCCCCGAACAAGCCCTCGGGATATTCGGGCTTCTGTTCGCGCGACATCAGTCGCTTCAGGCCTTCGCCCGGGGTGATCTCGCCTTTCAGTACGTCGCGGACGGTGCTGGAAATCGGCAGCTCGATGCCGTGGCGGCCGGCCTGGCGCATCACTTCTTCCGCGGTCTGGATCGATTCGACCACTTGGCCGATCTCGCGGACCGCATCCTCGATCGACTGGCCGCGCCCCAGCGCCAAGCCGAGGCGGCGGTTGCGCGACAGGTCGCCGGTGCAGGTCAGCACCAGATCGCCGAGGCCGGCCAGGCCCATCAGGGTCTCGGCCTTGCCGCCGATGGCGAGGTTGAGGCGCAGCATTTCGTTGAGGCCGCGGGTGATCAGGCCCGCGCGGGCGTTGAGGCCCAGATTCATGCCGTCGGCGACGCCGGTGGCGACCGCCAGTACGTTTTTCATCGCGCCGCCCAGCTCGGCGCCCAGCATGTCCTCGCCGGTGTAGGCGCGGAACGCTGGGCCGTGCAGGGCATCGGCGACCTGCTGGGCGAAGTCGGGGCTATCCGAATGCACCGTGAGCGCGGTCGGCAGGCCGGCGGCGACTTCCTTGGCGAACGAAGGACCGGTCACCACCGCCAGCGGCACGCCTGCGGGCAACAGTTCGTCGGCGACTTCATGCAGGAAACGGCCGGAGCCGGGCTCGAAGCCCTTGGTCGCCCAGGCCACGCCGGCATGGGCCGGACGCAGCGGCGCCAGCGCGTGCAGGGTTTCGGCGAATGCATGCGAGGGCACGACCACCAGCACCAGATCGCAGCCGGCCATGGCGGTGGCCAGGTCGGGCGTGGCGCGGAGGGTGTACGGAAGCGGAATCCCCGGCAGATACCGGGGATTCTCGTGGCGGCCGTCGATCGCCGCGAGCGTCGCGGCGTCGCGGCCCCACAGGACCGTGGGGTGGCCGTGGCGGGCGATCAGCGCCGCCAGGGCCGTGCCCCAGGAGCCGGCGCCGAGGACGGCGACGGCAGGTTTCGCGGCGGTGTCCGGATGTTCGGACGACATGCTCAGGGCCAACGTCACGAAACCGGCGGTGCGTCAGGCGTTGCCGGCGGTCTCGGCACCGGCCAGGGTGCCCTGCTCGGCGCGCTGACGCAGGCCCTCGGCATACAGACCTTCAAAATTGATCGGCTGTAGCAGGAACGGCGGGAAGCCGCCGGCCGTGATCAGGTCGCTGACGGTCTGGCGTGCGTACGGATACAGAATGTTCGGGCAATGCACGCCCAGCATCGCGTCGAGGGTCTGGTCGTCGAAACCGCCCAGCCCGAACAGGCCGGCCTGGCGCACTTCGACCAGGTAGACGGTCTTGTCGACGAGCTTGCAGGTCAGGGTCACGCCCAGTTCCACTTCAAACAGGTTGTCGGCGACGCGCTGGACGCGCTGGTTCAGGTTCATTTCCAGCGCCGGCTGGCCCTGATCATTGAACACCTGCGGCACGCCGGGGGCCTCGAACGAAACATCCTTGATGTAGATCTTCTCGACCGAGAAGGTCGGGCCGTTGGCTTCGGCTGCGGCGCCGTTGGCGACGGGTTCGGACATGGCAGAGCTCCTGAAAGGAAAGCGGAAAAGGGGGCGATTATCGCATGGCGCCGCGCGGGGCAAGCGCCGTCGGGGCGACGGTACCTGCCCATGTCGCCACGGGTCATCTGATCTGGGAGCCCGCGTCAGCTTTTACAAGGCGTCGCGTGGCGGTTGCGATCGAGCCACTCCGACCGCGTCGTCGAAGGCTTAGTGCTTGCCCTTGATGAGCGGCAGATCGGCCTGCTGCCAGGCGGCGATGCCGCCATCGAGGATATGGACGCGCTCGAAACCGGCCTGCTTCAGGCGCTTGGCGGCGCCGGCGACGGTGGTCCCGCTCTGGCAGACCAGCACGATCGGCAGGGCCTTGGCCGGCGCCAACTGTTTGCTTTCGGGATCGAACTGGGCCATCAGCACGTTCTTGGAGCCGGCGATGTGGCCTTTCTGGAAATCGGCGGTGGGGCGCAGATCCACCACCAGGGCGTTGTCCTGGTTGATGAGCGCGGTCACTTCCGCCGGGCGCAGCGATTTATAACCACGGAAAAAGCGCGACAGCTCGTTGCCGATGATGGCGGCGGTCAGGCCGACCAGCGCAAGGCTGTAGACCGGGTTGCGGCCGGCGAAGGCCGACAATTCTTCGAAATTCACTGGGGAACGGGTCCGAATGGCGCGGGAAGCGCGCGCAGGGGCGGAATTGTCGCCTGCCGCGGGCCTGCTGGCAAAGCATTGGCCCGGGCGCGAGGCCCGGGACGTTCGTCGGCTTTGGACGTTTACTGTCCCTGCCAGAAATCCGGCAGGCTTTCGACCCACCAGTTCTTGGTTTCGGGATCGTAGCGCCAGACCTCGGTGTAACGGAGCCGGCGCTGCTTCATGGTGTTGCGGTTGATGACATCGATCTGGACCTCACGCATCTCGGCGCCGTCGGGGCCGGGCATGCTGGCGAGATCGCGATAGCCGGAGATCTGGATCTGTTCGTAGCGCGAGAACTCGGCCGCGGTCATCGGCTTGTCCTTGCGGATCTTGGGATCGACCATCGTCCAGGCACCCTCGAAATCGCCCCAGCGGATCGCGGCGGAATAGGCGTACTTGTTCTTTTCGAGAATGGTGTTCTTCTTGCCTGCCATCGCCACACCGGCCATGGACACCAGCAGCAAGGCGATCAGCAGTGTCGCGATCGCACGGACCCGGGTATGGATCGGCGTGCGGACTGGGGTGCGGATCGGAGCGCGGATCGGGACAAGGGTCTGCATCGTGGTTCCGGGACTTCAGGCGGCGACAGCCGGCATGCTACGCCCTCAGCTTGGCCGCGTAACGCGAGCGGCACTCGGTCGCCACGCCGCCTTCAGGTAAGGCCACCGCCGCCATGACCCCCAGCCGGGCACGGCCGCGGTTGCGCAGAGTATCCAGGAAGACCTGCCAGGACTCGCCATCGATCAGCTCGGCGGTGGCTTCGAGATCCGCGTACAGCGGCGCCCGGTAGCGGATTTCGCTGTCGGCCACGAAGACATCGGCTTCGATCCCGACTTCGGCCAGCCGCAGCGTGATCAGGCTCCAGCCGGCGAGCGTCATCAGCGAGGTGAGGCTGCCGCCGAAGGCGCAGCCCTTGTCGTTGACGTTGGCGGCCAGCGGCGCATGCAGGCGCAGGCGTTCGCCGGTCGCCTCGACGATGCGCAGACCCATCGCCGCCACCGGCGGCATCGCCATCAGTTCGGCTTCGAGCGCGTGCCGTGGCGACAGTCGGATCGCACGGGCGACGGGCGGGAGGGTGGACGGGAACATTTCGGTCATCGACAACGCTCGGGGGGAGGTCGGGGGGTGTCCGGGGGACATCTGGAGCTTTACGGCGGGCTGCGGGACTGGTTGAACGGTTTGTTGAACGGTTTGTTTAACGGCTCGTTGAGCGGCTGGTTGCAGGTACAGATACGAATAGCCAAGCTGGGAAGATGCGCACAACCGGTCCAACTGCACCCCACGGCAAGCGGCGCGAATACTACACGGCGCCCATTGTGGTTTCGTTGCGGCCCGCGAACGACCACGTCGCGATGCGCCGCGCCGCAGCCGCACACGGCCTGCGCGTGCTCGCGCTGTCGCCGTGGCGGATCGCGGTACGCGACGATCCCGCGACCCGCGACGCGCTGCGCGAGGCGCTGACCGCGCGGATCGTGATCGTCACCAGCCCCGCGGCGGCCCGCGCCGCAGCCGCGCTGGCGCCGCTGCAGGCACGGCGCGGGCAGGTGTTTTACGCGATCGGCACCACCACCGCCACTACACTGCGGCGTATGGACATCAATGACGTGTCGTGTCCTGCACGCATGGACAGCGAAGGCCTGCTGGCATTGCCGGCACTGCGCGATGTCCACGGCCTCGACATCGGTCTGATCACCGCGCCCGGCGGCCGCAACCGGATCGGCCCGGATCTGCAGGCGCGCGGTGCGCGCGTGCATCGCGCCGATGTCTATGCACGCGAAGCCGTCGCACTGTCGCCAGCCTCGCTGGCGCGGCTGCGCGCGTTCGCCGGCCCGCTGCTGCTGCCGGTCAGCAGCGGCGAAGCGCTGATCGCAGTACTGGCCTCCGCCGCGGACGACATCGCCACGCGTCTGCGCAGTGCGGGCGTGCTGGCCGCGAGCGAGCGCCTGGCCGCGCTCGCTCGCGAGGCCGGCTGCACCGACGTGCGCGTCGCCGCCGGGCCGCTGCCGACACAACTGTTGGCGGCCGCTTTCGCAGACACGTGATGCCTCGCGACACCGGGTTCAGCCTCGCGCGGCACCGCATCGGCAGCATCCCGCCGACGACATCCCACCAACATCCCGGCTACCATGACGCGCATGCAGCACACGATGCCGCCGGCCACCCCCACCATGACCGAAAGCGCCACGCCCGCCATCACCGGCGAATCCGCACCCACGCCCACGCAGCGCCCCATCCGGCGCAGCGGTTGGGCGTGGTTTGCCGTGCTGCTGGCGTTCGCCGCCACCGGCGGCTGGCTCTGGTACAGCGACTACCAGCGCGCTGAACGCGAGCGCGCCGCCAAGATCGAAGCCACACAGCGCGTGCAGGCACTCGAAGCGCGCCTCGACCGTCTGCGCGGCGACGTGCGCGGCCACAGCCAACGCCTGCAGCAGGCCGACGCCACCAACCGCGTGCTGCGCGATGAACTGCTGGGCATGGGCCAGCGCGCCACGCTGCTGGAAGGCAACGTCGCCAAACTCGCCGACGCTAACCGCCACGGCGCGCAGGCGCTGCGTCTTGACGAAGCCGAACTGCTGCTCACCCTCGGCCAGCAGCGCCTGCAGTTGGCGGCCGATCTCGACGGCGCGCGCCACGCCTACGCGCTGGCCGCCGGCGTGCTGAACGGTATCGACAGTCCGGGCGCGCTGAATCTGCGTCAGGCGCTGGCGCAGGAGCGCGCGGCGCTCGACGCGCTGAACGCCGATCCGCGTCGCGTCGCGCTGCAAAGGCTCGATGCGCTGGCCGCGAAACTGCCCGACCCCGCCGCTTTGCCGCGCGCAGCAAAGCCGGCCGCGAACGCGCCATGGTGGGACCGGGTGCTGGCGCGATTGGTCAGCGTGCGCCGCAACGACGCGCCGGTCGCGATCGCCAGCGAAGACCGCGAAGCCGGCGACATCGCGCTGCAACTGGAACTCGCACTGGCGCGCACCGCGATCGAACGTCGCGACGCCGTCGCGATGCGCGCCGCGCTGACCCGCGCCGACGCCTGGGTGCTGCGGCTGTGGCAGGCATCGCCGCAGCGCAAAGCCGCGCTGGACGAACTGCGCGCGCTGCGCGGCGCGCCGCTGGCGCTGGATATTCCAACGCTGGGAAGCACGCTCGAACAACTGCGTGCGCAGCGGGGGACGTGATGCGGCATTTCAAAAACCCGTCGCATACATCGCATCGCGACGCGACCTTCGCGGCATGAACCTCTTCCGCAACCTGCTGTTCTGGCTGTTGCTCGCGCTGGCCGGCGCGCTGCTCGCGCAGGTGCTGGTGCAGGATCCGGGCTTCGTGCTGGTGCGTTATCTCGGCACCACCGTCGAATCCACGCTGGTCGGCGGGCTGTTGATGCTCGGCACTGCGCTGTTCGCGCTGTGGCTGCTGTGGAAACTGGTCGGGCTGCCGTTCCGGCTGTGGCGGCAGCGGCGCGAACGCAATGCACGCGCGCGCCTGGGCGACGGTTTCGAGGCTTTGCATCAGGGACGGTATGCACAGGCCGAAAAACTGCTGTCGAAGTCGGCGCAGAACCCGCGCTTTGAAGCGCCGGCCCTTGTGGCCGCCGCGCAGGCGGCGCTGGCCCGCGGCGATGTCGAAGCCGCGACCGCGCATCTGGACGCCTTGCCGGCGCAGCACGCGCCGCTGCGGGCATTGGTGCTCGCCGACGCCGCGTTGGCCCAAGGCCGTCCCGCCGAGGCAGCCGCCGCACTCGATGCCGTCGCCGACCAGGCGCTGCCGCCGCGCGCGCTGGCGCTGCGCGCCGACGCGCTGGCCGCGCACGGACGCAGCGCGGAGGCCTACGGCATGCTCGGCGCACTGCGCCAGCAGCAGGCGTTGTCGCTCTTTCAGCTGGCCGAATGCGAACGGTTGTGGGCGTCGCGCATGCTGAGCGAAGCCGACGACGGCAACGCCCTCGCCGGCCACTGGGACGTCCTGCCGGTGGCGCTGCGCACCGTGCCCGCCGTGGCCAGCGCTTATGCCGATCGCGCCGCCGCACTGCGCTGGGACGAGGCCGCTGCGGGCAGCCTCGAAACCGCGATCGATGCGCAGTGGGACGACGCACTCGCCGCTCATTACGGCGCACTACCGGTCGAACGCCTCGACGCCGTCGCACTGGCCCGCCACCGCGCCCACGCCGAACGCTGGCTGCAGGCGCACCCGGACAGCCCCGGCGCGCGGCTCGGACTGGCAAGGCTCGCCCGCGCGCAGGGCGACTGGCCGCTGGCCGAACAGACCCTGCTTGGCGCCATCGCCGACGACAGCGGCGACGCCGGAATGAGGGAGACCGATATTTTGGAAGCCGATATCTGGGAAGAGCTTGGCCACGGCTTCGCGCAGGCCGGCGACGACACCCAGGCGCAACTGAGTTACCGCAACGCAGTGCGCGCGATGCGCGGCGAGCCCACGCAGGCCTTGCCCGGACACGCACCCGAACATCCACAAATACAGCCGCCGCAAACGCAGCCGCCCCATGCGGACGCGACGGGCGACCTGCACGATGCGCCCCGCCTTCCGCCCGCGTGACTGAACGCCCTACGTAACGCCGCGGCGCTCGGCTATGCTGCGCCCAATGCGCCCACACGCTCGCCGATGACACCGCCCAGCCCCGCCGTTCCGAGCATCGAGATCGATCCGAACGACGCGACGGGCGCCCGTCTGTCCGGCGAATGGACGCTGGGCCATTCCGAAGCCATCAGCGCGGCCTTGCGCGCGGTGCCCGAGCAGGTCCGCCGCCTCGACGCTTCCGCGGTCTCGCGCATCGATTCGCTCGGTGTGCTGCAGCTGCTGCGCCACGTCGCGCGGCACGGCCTCGATCACGATGCGCTGCAGTTCCACGACGACCACCGCGCGCTGGTGCAGGTGATCGAGGACGTGAAGGACGGGCGGCCCAAACGCAAGAAGGCCTACGGCTTCGCCGCCGCGCTGGAGCGCCTGGGCTTCGCGGTGCACGACAACGCCCGCGAAATCGTCGCGCTGGTGAGCTTCCTCGGCGAAACGCTGGTGAAACTGGGGCGCACCGTCACCCAGCCGCGCCGCCTGCGCCTGATCGCCACCGTTTTCCACATGGAACAGGTCGGCCTGGACGCGGTGCCGCTGGTGATGCTGCTGTCGTTCCTGGTCGGCGCGGTCATCGCGTTTCTCGGCTCGAACATCCTCGCCGACTTCGGCGCCTCGATCTATGTCGTGGAGCTGGTCAGCATCGCGTTCCTGCGCGAATTCGCGGTGCTGCTCACCGCGATCATCCTCGCCGGCCGCACCGCCAGCGCGTTCACCGCGCAGATCGGTTCGATGGTCAGCCGCGAGGAAGTCGACGCCATCCGCACCCTCGGCCTGGACCCGGTCGATCTGCTGGTGATCCCGCGCCTGCTCGCATTGATCGTGATGCTGCCGCTGCTCACCTTCATCGCGATGCTCGCCGGCCTGCTCGGTGGCATGGTCGTGGGCATGACCAGCCTCGATATTCCGATCCAGGCCTATTACGGGCGGCTCGAAGAAACGATGGAGTTGCGCCATTTCCTGGTCGGCATGGCGAAAGCGCCGATCTTCGCGATGGTGATCGGTCTGATCGGCTGCCTCGAAGGGCTGCAGGTCACCGGCACCGCGCAGTCGGTGGGCGAACGCACGACATCGAGCGTCGTCCAGACCATCTCACTGGTGATCGTGTTCGATGCGTTCGCCGCGATCTGGTTCATGCAGGTGGGGTGGTGAGATGACGATGGGGTGCCGCCAACAGCCGAACAGTCGGTGGGAAAAACAACGTCGTCCCGGCGCACGCCGGGATCCGGATTTTCGGGTCGATCAACCGTTCAACGGCCGGATCCCGGCGTGCGCCGGGACGACGGGATGTTCAATCCCCGCCACGCATTCCTGATCTCCGACGACAGCCTCGACGATGCAACCAACCACCTCCTCCGAACCCATCATCAAAGTCCGCGGGCTGCGCAACCAGTTCGGCGAGCAGGTGGTGCACGAGGATCTCGATCTCGACGTGAGGCGCGGCGAGATCATCGGCGTGGTCGGCGGCTCGGGCAGCGGCAAATCGGTGCTATTACGATCCATCATCGGCCTGCGCGAACCCGACGCGGGCGAGATCGAAATCCTCGGCGTCGACGGCCGTTCGCGCGACAGTGAGGATCGCCTGCACATCGAGCGCAGCACCGGCGTGCTGTTCCAGGACGGCGCGCTGTTCTCGTCGCTGACCGTCGGCGAAAACGTGCAGGTGCCGCTGAAGGAACATCATCCGGAGCTGCCCGAATCGCTGCTGTACGAGCTGTCGCTGCTGAAGGTGAAACTCGCCGGTCTGCCGCCGGACGCGCTGGACAAACTGCCGTCGCAGCTGTCGGGCGGCATGCGCAAGCGCGCCGGCCTGGCGCGCGCGCTCGCACTCGATCCGCCGCTGCTGTTCCTCGACGAGCCCACCGCCGGCCTCGACCCCATCGGCGCCGCGGCGTTCGATCACCTCACCCGCACCTTGCAACAGGCGCTGGGCCTCACCGTGTTCCTGATCACCCACGACCTCGACACCCTGTACGCGATCTGCGACCGTGTCGCGGTGCTGTCCGACAAGCGGGTGATCGCGGTGGCGCCGATCGCGGAGATCGAACGCTTCGACCACCCCTGGGTGCAGGAGTATTTCAACGGTCCGCGCGGACGCGCCGCGCGCGACAGCCAACGCAGCTTCGTCGAGAGCGATTGATATGGAAACCCGTGCCAACTATGTGCTGATCGGCGCCTTCACCCTGATTATCGCGGCTTTCCTGCTGCTGTTCGGGCTGTGGGCGGCGAAATACACCTCCGAGAAGGACTGGCGTTATTTCAATGTGATCTTCGACGAAGCCGTGACCGGCCTCACCGAGGGCGGCAGCGTGCAGTACAACGGCATCAGCGTCGGCACCGTCGACGCGCTGAGCCTGGCGCCGGACGATCCGCGCAAAGTCATCGCCAAGGTGAAGTTGCGCGCAAGCACGCCGGTGAAGGTCGATACCCATGCCAAGCTGTCGTTCACCGGCCTGACCGGCACCGCGTTCATCCAGCTCACCGGCGGCAGCCCCGACGCGGCCTTGCTGGTCGGCACCGAAGACGAAATACCGACGATCATCACCGAGTCCTCGGCCTTGCAGAACATCGCCGAAACCGCGAACAAGCTGGTGGCGCGGCTGGACAAGGTGTTGAGCGACGAGAACATCAACAACATCGCCAAGACGCTGGAGAATCTGGAAAACGCCACCGGCGCGATTTCCGACCAGCGCGCCGACCTCAGTACGCTGATCGTGAACGCGCGCATCTCCAGCGAAAAACTGGCGAGCACGCTCGACACCACCAACAACGCGATCAGCGATATCGACCGCGAACTGGTCAAGAAACTGCCGCAGCTCATCGCCAAGCTCGACAGCACGCTCAGCCGCATGGACTCCGCGGCGGGCAATGCCGACAAGCTGATCGGCGAGAACCGCAGCGCGATCAGCAGCTTCACCCAGGACGGTCTGAGCCAGCTCGGCCCGACGATGGAAGAGCTGCGGGCGCTGGTGCGCGATCTGCGCAAGATCAGCGCGCGTTTCGAAGACAACCCGGCCGGCTATGTGCTGGGCCGCCAGAAACCCAAGGAGTTCGAGCCCTGATGAGTCGACATCTATGCTTACGTTGCATTGCAGGCATTCGCATCGCTGCACTGGCATTCGCAACGGCATCGCTCGCCGCCTGCGGCATTCTGCCGAAACAGGAAACCCTGACGCTTTACGATCCGACCCCGCAGCGCAGCGCGCCACAGCAGACTGCGCAGAACGCCGCAGCGCCGCAGGCGGACTGGCAGCTGCAGATCGCGCGTCCGTACGCGGACACCATGCACGACTCCGCGCGCATCCTCGTACGCCCGCAGCCGGGCGAACTGCAGGTCTACAAGGGCGCAGCGTGGGTGCAGCCGGCGCCGGACATCGTGCACGACACGCTCGTGCGCGCGTTCACCGACAGTGGCCGCGTGGCCGGCGTGGCCCGCCGCGGCGATGGTGTGAGCGCGCGCTATCAGCTGCTGCTCGACCTGCGCCGCTTCGAATCGGATTACGGGAACGCGAACGGCGGCGGCGCCACGCCGAACGTGCGGATCGAACTCGGCGCCCGCCTCGTGCAGAACGCCGACAACCGCGTCGTCGCCAGCCGTGTGTTCGACATCGCTACGCCCGCCGACGGCACCGATGTCGTACAGATCAACCGCGCGTTCCAGCGCGGACTCGGCGAGGCGACGACGCAGTTGATCGACTGGACCTTGAGCGAAGGCCAGCGGGATTCGGTGAAAAAACGCTGAGTACCAGCCGCGCTTCACCAAAACAATTCGGGGCGCGCCGTAACGCGCCCCGATGCGGGTGATCCCAGTGTGGGTAGTACGGATCACTCCACCGACGGCGACAGCGGCGGACGCTTGCCGCGACGCGCGATACTCCAGCGGCGCAGACCGTACACGCCCAGGCCGACGGCCAGCCACAGCGGCCACACCTGCAGCAGCGCCAGCAGCAGATCGAGCAGGCCGTACCAGCCCACGCGCAGCGCACTGAACAGGCGCCAGAAGAAACCGGGGCTGTGCTTCTCGAACACCGCTTCGACATCGACCATTTCGGTCTTGCGGATCTTCGACAGTTGATACAGCGTGAGATTGATCGTGCTGAAGGCGACCCGGTCCTCGAATTCCTTCTGCTGGATCATGGCTTCGTCGCGCTGCAGCTTCGAGCCGGTGCGCGCGGCGATGACGTCGGCCTTGCGGTCGAGACGGTCGCCCGACTGCAGCGCCTGTCCCAGCTCCAGCTGCGCCTGCTGTTCGCGCTGATAGGCGAGCTGCTGGCGCAGCATCTGGAACTGCGCGTCGGCGGCGTCGAAACCGCGCTGGTCGAGGAATTCCATCTGCGAGGCGATCGCGCGCAGGAAAGCCTGGGTCTTGTCGCTGGGCACGCGCACCGTGAGCGTGCCGCGGACCGTGTATTCGGCGAGTTCCAGCAGTTTGCCGTCGCCGGCGGGGCGGCGCTGCACATTGAGCGTCTGCGCGGCGATGTCGTTGTCGACGACGAAACCACCCTGCTGCGCGGCGACATCCTCGATCGCCAGCGCCGAGGTGTAGACATCCTTCACCCGGAACTGCGCCTGCGCGGTGCGGATGAATTTGCGCTGGCCGTCGTCGAAGGTCGCGGCGCTGGAACTGACCTGCGTGGCGTCGACGGTGGTGCGGGTTTCGACCTGCGCTTCGCGTCGCAGGCTTTCGCTGCCGGGGGCCATCTCCGCGGCGGCATCGGCGGCGGCGGCTTCCTGCGGCATCGGCGCGGACGCGGGCATCGCGCCGCCCATGGCCTTGTCGGCAGTCTGGTCCATCGCCACCGATTCGGCGACGGCGCTTTGGGCAGCGTCGTTCTGTTTGCTGCAGGCGGCGATGGTCAACGACAACACGGCCGTCAGGCCGCAGACGAGCAGGTTCGAGCGGATGGAACGCATGGTGATTCCCCGGTGATCGATCAGTGATGGGCGCCAGTCGCGGCGCGATGAAGGCGTGTGATCAGAACGTACCGGATCGGATCGCGGGGTTAGCCAAAAGCGGCCACGGCTTGGTGTAACTGGCGTCACCGCATGGCGCATCGTCGGCAATCGATCCGGTACGGATATGTCCGAATCCCATGACTGTGCTTGCGTAGGAGGGGCTTCAGCCCCGAGCAGGCTTTCGACCGGGTTTACGCCCTGAAGATCGGGCCTGAAGGCCCTCCTACGAATGATCGTCCGGAAGTTCGGGCAGGCTGAGCAGAAACGCCTCGCCGCAATCGCTGTACTGCGCATGGCGCGCATCGATCCGTTTCGCTGAAAGCAGCGGCATGCCGTATCCGATCACGATGGAAAGTCCGATCAGGACGAACGTCGGCGCCAGCATTCCTGTCAGCACCGGAACAAGAAGTGCGGCGACGAACAGAGCGATGGAGATCCATATCACCCGCCTGCGCAAGCGCCGGTGATGCGCGCAGAGCCCCACCGCATGGGTGGTTTTCCTGCGCAGGAAGATGTTCGCCATCAATGAAACGACGAACGCCAAGGGCACGACGGCCAGAAGCCATGGCCACGAGGTGAAACTCGCGAACAACGGAATGAGCAGCAGCAACAGCAAGGGCGAATAGCTCCAGTGCGATACCCACGAGAACGTGCGCAGGCGCATGCCGTCGTGGGCATCGGCATTGCATCTCACGCAGCGCGGCGGCAGCGGCCGGTCGCGCATCACGACAAGCGTGCGCCCTTGCCGCCAGCAGGTCTCTTCATCGGCGCCGGCCGCGGGGACCGTGTCGGCGATACGCGCATCCGGGGAACGATACGGGTTGTCCTCGTCCCGCATGCGCGCAGTTGGCTTGATCAGCGTTCCAGGATCGCGACCACGCCCATGCCGCCGGCGGTGCAGATCGAGATCAGGCAGCGGCCGCCGCCGCGTTCCTTCAGCTGCTTGGCGGCGGTGGCGACGACGCGCGCGCCGGTGGCGGCGAAGGGGTGGCCCGCAGCCAGCGACGAGCCGACCGGGTTGATCTTCGCCGGGTCGATGCTGCCCAGCGGCGCATCCAGGCCAAGCCGGGTCTTGCAGTAATCGGCGCTTTCCCAGGCGCGCAGCGTGCACAGTACCTGCGCGGCGAAGGCTTCGTGGATTTCGTAGATGTCGAAATCCTGCAGCGTGAGGTTGTTGCGCTTGAGCATTTCGGCGACGGCGACGGTCGGCGCCATCAGCAGGCCTTCGCCGTGGACGAAATCGACCGCCGCGACGTGCGCGTCGCGGATATGACACAGCACTTCGTGCCCGTGCTGCGCGGCCCATTCGTCGGATGCGATCAGACAGGCGGACGCGCCATCGGTCAGCGGCGTGGAATTGCCGGCGGTCAACGTGCCGCGGCCGGAGGTCTTGTCGAACGCCGGTTTCAGCGATGCGAGTTTTTCCAGCGACGAATCGGCGCGCAGGATGTTGTCGCGCGAGACGCCGCGGAAGCTCACCACCAGATCATCGAAGAAGCCGCGTTCGTAGGCGGCGGCCAGCTTGTGGTGCGACGACACCGCCCACGCGTCCTGCGACTCGCGGTCGATCTTCCACTCCTTGGCCATGTCCTCGCAGTGCTCGCCCATCGACTTGCCGGTGCGCGGCTCGCCCACGCCGGGCAGCTCCGGCTTCAGTTCCTTGAACGACAAGCCGTTGGTGAAGCGCGCCAGTTTGTCCATCGTGGTCTTGGCCGCAGCCACCGACAGCAGCCGGCGGCGGAATTTCTGGCCGTAGACGATCGGCACGTCGGAGGTGGTGTCGGAACCGCCGCCGATGCCGACCTCGATCTGGCCAGTGGAAATCTTGTTGGCGACGGTGATGATGGTGTCCAGCGAGGTGCCGCAGGCGCGCTGCAGGGTGATGCCCGGCGTCAGCGGCGACAGGCCCGAGGACAGCGCGGCTTCGCGGCCGATGTTCCAGTCGCTGCTGTGCTTGAGCACCGCACCCATCGCCACTTCGCCCAGTTGCTGGCCGTGCAGGCCGAACTTCTCGACCACCGCGCCAAGCGTACGTACCGACATTCCAAGGTTGCCGACATCGGTATAGGCCGTGTTCTGGCGGCAAAAAGGAATGCGGGCGCCACCCAGAACGGCGACGGGACGACCATGCAGCATCAGACACCTCGTGGGGAATGGCCCGCGGGCACGGACGCGCGGCGGGCAGAGAGAGATAATGTGCGAGTGTAACGCCGCAACATGGCCCGGCCAACGAGACGATGAGCGCAAATCCGCACAATCCGCAGAGAAATGCCCCACGCATGGTGGTGCGCGGCGCGCTGGCGCTGGAACTGGTGCCGGGCAGCCAGCCGGGCCGCGCGGCGCTGGGCCAGGTCGAGGCCGGCGTGCTGGCGTCTCTGGTCGGGCGCGATCTGGCCACGTTCGCGACCGACGCGGCCGCGCTGGATCTGGTCTTCGCGGGCGCGCACTACGACCCCGCGGAAGTGCTGCGCCCGGGCTGGCCGCTGCACCAGCGGCTGGAAGAACTGCACGCACGTGCGCCACAAACGCACACGGACACCGCGCGGATCATCGCCTTCGGCGCCGACGACAGCGGCGTGGTGCCGCAGCCGCTGCGCGCCGAGCCGGGACTGCACGGCGGGGCGCTGCGGGTGTTGCCGTTCCTGCTGGTGGGCAGCGTCGAACGCGCCACCGCGGTGGCCGCAGAGTTCGAGCACGCGCTGCTGGAGCGCGGCATGGCCAAGGCCGACACCGCGCTGCAGGCGCAGGAGGCTTTCGACGCCAAAGTCGAACACGCCCGCTACCTCACCGCCTACGACCTCACCGCGATGATAGCCCTGCAATATCGCCATGTCGGCCTGGACGCGCTGTGGCCGCTGCTGGAAACCGCGCTGCTGGCGCCGGAAGAAGGCGCCTGGCTGGACGCGCCGCCGGAGCCGCTGCTGCGCTACGTCGATGGCGTCGTGCGCATGGCCCAGTTCGACTTCGACGGCTGGCGTCGACACGATCCGCTCGAACGCGAACGCGCGCATCCCGCGAACGAGGACACGCACCGCCGCTACGCCTATTTCCAGGCGCGCCAGAGGCAGCTGACCGCGATCCTCAAAGTCCATGGGCTCGATGTGCGGGCCGTGCCCTGTGCTGCGGATCAGGATCCGCGCGCGCTGCTGGGCTGAGCCGGCCTCGCATCGCCGGCCTCGCATCGCCGCCCTTACATCGCGATCTCGATCACCCCGCAGCCCACGCGCGCGCCGGAATTGCCGGCCGGCTGGCTGCTGTAATCGTCAGGCCCGGCGTGGACCACCAGTGCGCGGCCGAGGATGTCGTTCGACGCGCCGCTGCCGAGGGTGACACCTAGCAACTGGAGATCCACCCGCGCCACGCCGCGGGCGTTGGCGCTGAGGTTGTCCATGTCGCCGAGGTGGTGTACCGGCGTGCCGGCGCGGCCGTGCGCCGAAGCAGCAGGATTGAAGTGGCCGCCTGCGCTGCTGCCGTCGGCGGCGCCGCAGTCGCCGCGTTCGTGGACGTGGATGGCATGGGTGCCGCCGCGGCCGAGACCGCCGAGCTCGCCTTCGATGCGCACGCCGCCGTCGATGGCAGTGATCGCCAGCTTGCCGCTGACCAGGCTGGCCGAAGCCGGCGCGAGATTGGCCTGAGCGCGCTGGATGCGATGCTGCGGCGTGGGCGCGGCGGGTTTCGGCGGCGGCGCGCTGGCGCAGGCGGCTAGCGAGGCGGCGAGGATCGAAACCACGAGAATGCGGGTCGGCGTCATGCGGACAATTCCTGCGATGCGGGGACGTCGATCATAAACGCCACTGTGTGAGTGCAACGCGACCGGCGGGAAGATGGATTCGAACCAATGCGTCAAATCAATCCGCGCACACCGATGCGCTCAGACCGGCAGACTCCGAGCCTCTTCAAAATTCCGGGTCCGGAAATGCTGTCATCCAGAAAGTGTGTCATCCCGAGCGAGGGCGAAGCCCGAGGAGGGATCTGCTTGTCGCCGATGGCGCCACAACAGCAGATCCCTCCACCCGCTGCGCGGGCGTTCGGGATGACAGTGGTTTATCGATTTGTTCACACCGGCTTGCGCGGTTTGCGTCCCGATCCCAGCTTGCGGGTCAGCGTGTTGCGGCCAAGTCCAAGCTTCGCCGCGGCTTCGGAGCGATGGCCGCCTGTGTGCGCCAGCGCGGCATCGAACAGCGCCTTGTCGAACATCGCGCGGGCTTCGGCGTTGAGATCGACGCTGCCCGCGTCCAGCCGCGCGCGCGCCCATGCGCCGAGCGCGGCTTCCCAATCCGATGACACGGACAACGAAGCAAGGTTCGCGACAGGATTCGTTTGCGTGGCGAACACGTCATCGACGAAGACTTCATCGAGATCGGCCGCGGCGATCACATCGCCCGGCGCCAGCGCCGCAAGCCGCCAGCACAGATTTTCGAGTTCGCGCACGTTGCCCGGCCAGCCGTGCGCGAGCATCCGCTGCAGCGCAGCGGGCGCGAAACGTTTGACCGGCGCGTCGAACTTCAGCGCCGCCGCGCGCAGGAAACGTTCGGCCAGTCGCGGAATGTCGTCGCGACGCGCGCGCAGCGGCGGCAGTTGCAGCCGCACCACATCCAGCCGGTGCAGCAGATCGGCGCGGAAGCGGCCGTCGGCGACCAGCGCGTTGAGGTTCTGGTGGGTCGCGGCGATCACCCGCACGTCGACGCGGATCAGTTCGCGGCCGCCGACGCGGAAGAATTCGTTTTCGGCCAACACGCGCAACAGTCGCGTCTGCAGCGGCAGCGGCATGTCGCCGATTTCATCGAGAAATAGTGTTCCGCCGTTGGCCTGCTCGAAGCGGCCGACGTGGCGCCGCGCGGCGCCAGTGAAGGCGCCGGCCTCGTGACCGAACAGCTCGCTTTCCAGCAGTTCCGATGGAATTGCCGCGGTGTTCAGCGCGATGAACGGCTTGCGCGCGCGCGGCGATTCGCGGTGCAGCGCGCGCGCCACCAGTTCCTTGCCGGTGCCGGTTTCGCCGGTGACCAGCACGCCCAGCGGCGCCTGCGCCAAACGGCCGATAGCGCGGAACAGCGCCTGCATCGCCGGGGTATCGCCCACCAGCGCATCGCCTGCCATCGCATCGATCGTGGGCGTCTGTTCAACGGCCACGGTATCGCCGCGGCGCGCGCGGCCGGGCGCCAGCGCCTGCTCCGCGAGCGCCACCGCCGCATCGAGATCGAACGGCTTGGAGAGGAATTCGTGCGCACCGCCGCGGAACGCGCCGGCGGTGCTGGCGATGTCGGTGTAGGCGCTCATCACGATCACCGGCAGCTGCGGATGACGCGCCTTGATCGCATCCAGCAGCACCAGCCCGTCGTCGCCGGGCATGCGCACGTCGGTGAACAGCAGCTCCGGCGGCGCGCGGCCGGCGATCGCATCGAGCACGCCGCGCGCCGAATCGAACGCGGTGACTTCATAACCCGCTTCGCGCAGCGCGGTGGCCAGCACGAAACGCACCGAACGGTCGTCGTCGACCACCCAGACCGAAGCGCTGTCATGGGGCGGGGCGTCATGCGTCATCGACATGTTCCTTCATGGATTCCACATCCTCATGCGGATGCAGCGGCGCGAACGGCAGCACCACGGTGAACACGGTATGGCCGGGCCGCGAGCGGTAGCTCAGCGAGCCGCGGTGTTCGCGCGCGACCTGCTGCGCCAGCGCCAACCCCAGACCGGTGCCCTCGGCGCGGCCGCTGACCAGCGGCAAAAACACCTGCTCCGCCAGCGCCTCGGGCACGCCGCGGCCGTCGTCGGCGATTTCCAGCCGCAGCGCACGCGCATGCGCCACGTCGCCGATGCGCACGCCGTGCTCCACGCGCGTGCGCAGACTCACGTTGGCCGCGCCGGCCTCGATCGCATTGCGCACCAGATTCCACAGCGCCTGCGTCAAGCGGTCGGCGTCGCCGGGCAATTCCGGGAGCGACGGGTCGTAGTCGCGGATGAGTTTCACCGCCCAACCGGCGTCGCTTTCAGCCAGCCGCAGCACGCGCTCCAGCACCCCGTGGATGTTCAGCGGCTCGTGCGCGCGCGCCGGCTGCGGCGACAGCAATTGGTCGATGAGTTCGGTCAGCCGCGCGACTTCGGATTCGATCAATCCGGTGAGTTCGCGCGATTCGTCGCTTTCGACGCGGCGCGCCAACAGCTGTGCGGCGCCCTTCAGCCCGGCCAATGGATTGCGCAGCTCGTGCGCCAGCCCCTTCAGCGCTGCCGACAGCGCCGACGGCAGCACCGACGCCGGATCCTCGCCGGGGAATTCGTCGACCGGGTGCGCCTCGATCCACCAGCCGCCGTCCGCGCGCTGCGACAGCAGGGCGTCGGCATACGGCCGGTTCTCGCTGCCGGGAAAGCCGAAATGCAGCCGCCGCAGCCGGATCTGCTCGCCGGCCGGCGGCTCCGCAAGCATCCGCGCCAGCCGCTGGCCTTCCACCTCGAACGCCGCCAGCGGCACCCCCGCCAACCGCCGCTGGCTCACCCCCAGCCAGCGCGCGAACGCCAGATTGCCGCCGGCCACCCGACCCGCGGCGTCGCACCAGGCGATGGGCGTGGCCAGGGCGTCGAAGGGCTGGGTGTCGAGAACAATCGGGGGGCTGGGGTCGGGGGGCATTGCACCAATCTAGTGCAAACTGGCGGCGGGCGCGAGCGTTGCGACATGCGAACGCCGCTCACCGCCCGAGCGGCCGTCATGTCGATTCCCGGCCAGCCCGAACGTCGTATCTGATGTGCGCGGCACATCCGCCCGCCATCGACCCACCGCACAAAAGGAAAACCACCATGCGCCGTCCATCCATGTCCGCCGCCGTACTCGGCGCTGCCATCATCGCCGCCGCCTTCGTCGCGGATGCCGCACCCGTCACCTACCGCATCGATCCCGACCACACCTTCCCCAGCTTCGAAGCCGACCACATGGGCGGTCTGTCGGTCTGGCGCGGCAAGTTCAACCGCACCACCGGCGAGGTCGTTCTGGACAAGGCCAAGGGCACCGGCACGCTCGATATCGTGATCGATATCGACAGCATCGACTTCGGCCACGACCAGATGAACGCGCATGCCAAGGGCGCGGACTTCTTCGACGTCGCACAGCATCCGCAGGCCACGTTCACGGGCAAGCTCGAAGCCTTCAAACAGGGCAAACCCACGCGCGCGACCGGCACACTCGCCCTGCGCGGCGTCACCCGGCCCGTCGTGTTGAAGATCGGCAGCTTCAAGTGCATGCCGCACCCCATGCTCAAGCGCGAAGTGTGCGGCGCGGATGTCTTCGCCACCCTGCAACGCGACCAGTTCGGAATCTCCGCGGGCAAGGATTACGGCTTCGACATGCGCGTCGCGCTGCGCATCCAGGTGGAAGCGATCGCTGCGGAGTGAGCGAAGCCGCTGTGTTCGCGTGGATCGACGATTGATACGTGTAGGAGGGCCTTCAGGCCCGAGCTCCAAGCCGCAAACCTGATCAAAATCCAGCTCGGGGCTGAAGCCCCTCCTACGCAAGCACGGCGATGGATTCAAACGTATTCGTACCGGATCGATGGCAACACGGTGGAATCCGCTTCGCGGGCTCCATCCCGTGAATGCAATTTGCGACCTTACCTGCGCGCGAACGCCGCGAATCCGCTCACGAACTCCGCCAGCAGCTTGCGCGTTGCCTCGTCCGCCAATTCGCCGTCCGCGTCCAGCATCTTGTGTACGCGCGATACCTGCAAACGCCCGCCCGACCAGAACCGCACGCCCAGCGTGCGCAGCACCGGGAGCCAGGCGCTCTGCGCCAGGATCGTGCCGAAGCCGCCCGGCGATGCGCCGATCACCGCGAACGGCCGTCCGCCAAACACCCGGCCGATGTCGTCGCCGGGACGCGACAACCAGTCGATCGCGTTCTTGAACACGCCGGGGATGCCGTTGTTGTATTCAGGCGTACACAGCAGCACGCCATCGCTGGCGACGATGCGTTCTTTCAACGCGACGACCGCAACGGGCAACCCTTCACGCGCTTCGAGATCGCCGTCGTAAAGCGGGATACCGTGCAGCGTGGCGGCTTCGAACTGCACGTCATCGCCAGCGAGCGATTGCGCCGCGCGCAGTAAAGCCGTGTTGAAGGAACCGCTGCGGAGACTGCCGGAGATGCCGAGGAGGTTGGTCATGGGGGTTCCGGGTTGAGCTGTGACGAAGGAAATTACTGTAGCAAGTAGCCCGGGTAAGGCCGCAGGCCGCACCCGGGGCTCTTGATCTTGCACCGCCTGGATATTTCGCGGCTTGCGTTCTCCCGGGTGCGCGCTGTGCGCTTACCCGGGCTACGAAAATCATGCTGGCTGATGCCAGAGTGGGTATCGATAACGTCGATCCTCGTTCCGGACATCGCAAGCGATGTCTCGTCGCTTTGCATCGTCACGACGAACGGATCGGCTTTGCTACGCCACTCCGCAGCGCCGTATCCCGGGTCTCGCCAACGGCGAGACCCGGGATCTCCCAGCGCAAGCATAGGCATCGATTGCGAACGTGCGCCGGTTCCGGCCCATGGCAACCGCCACGACGAGGCGTTGATACGCATGGCAGTACTCGCTAGAACGCGTCGTCAACGTCTGCATTTGTAAGGATGACTTCGGATCGCGGGTTACGTCGGCACGCCACCGAAACGGCTGCGATCTCCGTGCACGACGGATGGAGGAACGCCCGGACCTGCGGTAACGGCTCCCCGGGTCTCGCCGTTGGCGAGACCCGGGCTACGAAAAGCGGGGCTGACTGATATTGGAAGCGGCATCGACAAGGTCGAACCTCGTTGCGGGCATCACTGCGATGTCTCGTCATTTTGCATCTTCACGACGAACGGATCGGCGTCGCAACGACACACCGCAGTGCCGTAGCCCGGGTCTCGCAACAGCGAGACCCGGGATCGTCCCCCCGCAAGCAGTATGTATCGATTGCGAATCGTGCGTTCTAATCTGGTCTATTGCAAACGCCGCAACAAGGCGGCGATTCGCATGGAAGCAGTATCAAAAACGATTCGCCAGCGTAGACGCTCACAACAATGACCCTCGAAGAGAGGATTGCGTCGGCACGGCACCTAAGCAATCGTGATCTCCGTTCACGACGGATAGAGGAACGCCCGGACCTGCGGTAACGGCTCCCCGTGTCTCGCCGTTGGCGAGACACGGGCTACGAAAACCGATGCAGCCTGATGCCGAAATTCGGCATTGGCAACGTTGATCCTCGTTCCGGATATCGCAGCGATCTCTCGTCGCTTTACATCCTCACGACGTACGGATTGGCATTGCGACGACACGTCGCAGCACGCCCACCCGCAAACAAATCCAACCGCTGTCACACGTCTGAAACACCGGTAAAAAATGCTGCACCGCGACAAAAATCGCGGTGTTGACCATACCTGGTGGAACGGATAGGGTTAGCCCCGCCTGGGGCGAACCGTACGGGTTCGGATGGCGGTGGAAACAGGGCAAGGACGATCTAGAAGTCCCTCGGCTTCTCGCAAGACACAACCTCATTACAAGGATGCAGATCATGATCAACCGATTCGGCAAGAATGCGCGTGCGTTGCTCTCGACCCTGGCGCTGGTGGCCGTCGCTGCGCCGTCGATGGCCAGCACGCTGAACCAGAACGTGTCGTGGACCATCGACCGCTCCGGCACCACCTCGAAATACCGCGTCGTCGCGTACGGCGATTCGATCTACGCGGGTTACAACGGCTCAGTCTCCAACGCCGCCAAGTATTCGGCGCCCACGGTCGATGCCGAATATCTGTCGGCGCTGTGGGGCGCGGATATCGAAAGCATCCGTCGCGCGAAGTCGGGCGCGGTGGCCTCCGATGTCTACAACAACAAGATCGTCGCCGAGCGCTCGTACATGCAGGCCGCTTCGACCCGCGTGGTGACCTTCGAAATGTGCGGGAATGATGGTCTGCAGGCGCGTACCAGCTTCAAGGGCCAGACCGGCACCTGCAATTACAGCGTGCTGAGCACGGCGGTGGCCAACTGCAAGACGTATCTCGCCGCGGGCATGGACTACATCAACGCCAACGCCTATTCCGGCGTCAAGCTCAAGGTCGTCGCCAATCTGTACTACCCCGGCTACAACGCCGACAACGTGCAGAGTTCGTGCAACGATCCGAGCACCGGCGCCAAGGTCAACATGCGCGACAAGTTCCTGCCGGCGATCGCGCAGATGAACTACTGGACCTGCGAATACGCGCGCCAAAAGGGCTTCAAGTGCGTGGACAACTTCGCCGAGTACATGGGCGCGGACTACGACAGCAACGGCGACGGGCAGATCGATTCGGAGGCGCTGAAGTTCATCGCCGGCGAAAGCGAAGCCAGCTACCTGGCCCGCATCACCGGCGCGCTGCGCCCGACGCTGCGCGACGCCAACACCCACTTCGTGTCTTCGTCGAGCAGCTACGACTACATCCAGTCGGACGACACCCATCCGACCTACACCGGCGGCACGGTGTCCGCGGGTCTCTGGGGCGGCACCACCGGTACCGGCGCGCCGCGTTACACCTCGTTCGCGGGCGGCAAGAGCCCGATCTGGAACCAGTACGGTCATGAGCGCATGGGCTGGTCGTTGTCGACCTTCAGCCCGATCGCCCCGTAACGCACGTCAGCGTCGATGGATGATCGCGACAAAGCGCAGCCCGCGTCGTCCAGCACGGACGGCGACGGGGTGCGCGTCGTCGAGCGCACGGGCGCCGGAAGGCGCCCGGCGCTGTTGTACAAAACGCTGGCATTGATTCTCGTCGGCGGCTGCGCGGCCTATTTCTTCACCCGCAACGAGGCATCGGATGTCGGACAGGCAGATCCTGCACGCACCGATGTCGACACACGCATCGCCGATACGCGCACGACCGGAGCAACGGGTTCCGCTTCGTCAGAAGCGGTCGCCGTGGCGCGTCGCCAGATGACCGCGCAATCCACCGGACCGGGCGGCGACCCGACGCAGGATCTCGCGGATGCGCTGGCGGGCAGCGTGCGTCCCGGCGAAGAGCCGTCCGGCGCAGAGGTCATCGCCGAGTTGAACAAGGCCGGCATCCATACGGGCATCGGCGCGTTTCCGCCGCCGGGCACCAGCCCGCCGATGGTGGGACTGGCGGTTCCCGACGATTACGCGCTGCCTGAAGGCTATGTCCGCCATTTCCAGGCGACCGACGACGGCCAGCGCATCGAACCGATCCTGATGTTCTCGCCTGACTATCAATTCTTCGACGCGTCCGGCAAACCGATCAAGATCCCGGAAAATCGCGTGGTTCCGCCGGGCATGGCGCCGTCGGGGCTGACGGTGCGGCCGATCAAGATCCCGCCGCCGCTGTCACCGGGGAAACCCTAGATCTGAACGCGATCCTGCGCTCCCACCCCGTCTGGCGCGGACTCGCGGCGGTCGCTGCCAGTGCGGCCATGCTGGGCCTGTACGCCTCCGGCACGGCGTTCGCCGGCATTCCATCTGTTTATCTGCTGGGCTTCGTCGCGCTGGTGCCGTGGCTGCTCGCGCTGGACACCACCCGCAGCGTCCGCGGCGCCGCGTGCAGCGGTCTGGCGATGAGCCTCGGCTTCGTCGTTGCGGTGCTGGCGTGGTTCGGGTTCGCCATCGCCCACTATTCCGGCGCGGATTCCGCAATCGGGCTGCTGATCGTGCTGGCGGCTTCGCCGCTGCTGCAGCCGCAGTTCATCGCCTTCGCGCTGGTGCGTCATTTCGTTGGGCGTCGCCACGGTGCGGTGGTGCGCGCGCTGGCCGGTGCGTCGGCGTGGGTCGCGGCCGAGTGGCTGTTCCCGAAACTGCTGGGCGACACGCTCGGCCACGGGCTGTATCCCTCGCACCTGCTGCGCCAGATCGCCGATGTCGGCGGCGCGGCCGGCATCACTTTTGTGCTGATCCTCGCGAACGAAGCCGTAGCCGCCGCCATCGTGCGTCGCCGCGACGGCATGCGCGCGCTGGCCAGGCCGCTGGCGTTGGCCGCGTGCATTCCGATTGTGATGGCAGGCTACGGCGGCGTGCGCCTGTCGATGTTGTCGGCGATGCCCGCAAGTACCGAGAAACCGCTGCGCATCGGCATGGTGCAGTCGAATATCGTCGACTACGAACGCCTGCGCCGCGAGATGGGCGCGTACGAAGTCGTCCGCCACGTGCTCGATACGCATTACGCGATGTCGCGCGAGGCCGTCGACAAACATCAGGTGGATGCGCTGCTGTGGTCGGAAACCGTGTACCCGACCACCTTCGGCCATCCGAAAAGCGAGGGCGGCGCCGAACTCGACCGCGAGATCCAGGAGTTCGTATCCACGGCCGGCGTACCGCTGGTGTTCGGCACCTACGACCTCGACGCGGGTGGCGAATACAACGCGGCCGCGTTCCTGCGCCCGCAAGCGGCGCCGCTGGGCTTCTATCGCAAGACCGATCTGTTCCTGTTCACCGAATACGTACCGCGATGGCTCGACGGGCCGACCTTCCGGCGCTGGATGCCGTGGGCCGGCACCTGGACACCGGGCGACGGTGTGCGCGTTTTCCCGCTGCAGTTGGCGGACGGGCGCGAGATTCCGGTGATGCCGCTGATCTGCCTGGACGATGTGAACAGCGGACTCGCGATCGACGGCCGACGGCTGGGCGCGCAGGTGATCCTGGCCATGTCCAACGATTCATGGTTCACCGGCCACCCGGCCGGCGCGAACCTGCATCTCGCGGTGGCGGCGTTCCGCAGCATCGAAACCCGTCTGCCGCAGCTGCGCGTGACCAGCAACGGCATCAGCGCGGTCATCGATGCGAACGGTACGGTGGTCGCAAACACCGCGATGGACGAGCAGAAACTGCTGATCGGCGAAGTGCAGGCGGGCGAACCGCCCGCGACGCTGATGGTGGCCTGGGGCGATTGGGTGGGACGCGCGGGATTCGCATTGCTGGTGCTGTTGGCGATGTCCGCAATCGGCGCGGCGCTGACGAAGCGAGCCGTCCGCAACGCATCACCTTCCGCATCGACACCGACATCGCTGGAAGACTTTCGGGCCGAAGTGATCGTGCTTGCGCCCGGGTGGCGCATCGCCGCGAGTCTGTTGCAGGTGTTCGCCCGCGGCAGTCTGCTGTGGATAGTCGCGGCGCTGTTGTTCCTGGACAACCCGGAAACGAATCGGCTGGCGCAGATCTGGATGTTCGCCGCGCTGGTACTGGCGCCGGAAGCCGCTGCGTGGTGCATCAGGCGCGCGTTCGCCGCAACGCTGCGCATCGAACGCGACGCACTGGTGCTGGAGCAACGCGAGCGACGCACCGAGATTCCGGTGAAGAACATCGCCGCGGTATCGCCATGGACACTGCCGATTCCTACAACCGGCGCATGGCTGACGCTCGACTCGGGCCGACGCTGGTCGCACGGCATCGCACTCGCCGATCCATCAACGCTCGTCGAAGCGCTGATCCGCGCCGGTGCGCGCCCTGCGCTGACGGAAACCCTCGCCGGCCGGGCGACGGCCTACGCACGCACGCGACTGGCCGTGCCGAAACGCATCCTCGATCACCCCGCATTGAAGTTCGTGCTGTTCCCGCTGGTGCCCGCACTGCCCGCCTTCCGCCTGCACCAGCACATCGCTTTCGGCGGCACCTTCGGCGAGTACCACAGCTTCGGCCTGCAGGCCTACCTCATCGCACTGCTCATCTGGTGGGCCACCTGGGCGATCAACCTGACACTGTTCGCAGCGGCGCTGCGGGTCGTGATCGAAGCGGGCACGTGGATGTCGCTTGTGCTGCGGCCGGAGCGGGCGATCAACGTTCGGAAAGTGCTCGAATTCTCAGGCAAGTTGATCTTCTATGCCGGCGTTCCGGTGTGGCTGGCGATTCGCTTCCTGCCAAGTGTATGAGTTGAGTATTTCCCCGACAGTCCGCCCCTGAAACGCTCGCTTCAGGGCGGGCACCTGGGCCTTCGGTAGATTGGTGGTTACCACACCTTCCAGTCACACCTGGAGAACCCAGATGACCGCTTCCGAACAGATTACCAAGCGCAAGTTCTCGTTGCTGCAACTGGCCGAAGAACTCGGCAACGTCTCCAAAGCCTGCCAGCTCATGGGCTACCACCGCGATTCGTTCTACGAGATCAAACACGCCTTCCAGACCGCTGGCGTCGCTGGTCTGGTCGAACAGAAGCGCGGGCCGCGATGGTCGAACAGCGTGAATCGCAGGGCTTGCAGGGCGCGGTCTGGTCCTTCATCGCCATCCCGCTGCTGTCGATCACGATGCTGATCGGGCTGTGGCCATGGTTCCGCCACCGATCGGGTCGGCGGGAGCGATGCTGGCGGTGCGGCAATGGACGGCGGTGCTGGCGTAGTGGGCGCTGATCTCCCTACGGCTCGGGGCTTGACGGCCCTATCCATGGCAAATATGTTAGTGATTACATAAATACCGATAAGCCGCCATGGAATACATCGCCCAGCTTGGACTCGTCGCCCTCGGCAGCCGCATGCGCGCCATCAGCGACCGGCTCTACGCCACTGCGGATGAGGTCTATCGGGCCTCCGGCCTCGAACTGCAGGGGCGCTGGCTGCCGCTGCTGCGCATCCTCCACGACCGCGGGCCGCAGACCGTGGGCGAGATCGCCGAGGCCGTGGGTCAGACCCATTCCGCGGTAAGCCAGTTGGCCGACAAACTAACCGATCAGGGTTGGCTGGACGTGGTGGCGGACCCCACCGACAGGCGCCGCCGCCGGCTGGCGCTGACCGCGCACGCCGCGGCCGAGCTGCGCGCAGCCAAGCCGCTGTGGCGCGCGATCGAGGATCTGTTCACGCGTCACTGCCGCGAACAGGGCATCGATCTGCTGCATACGCTGACCACGTTCGAAAGCGTTCTGGCGCCCACGCTCGCGGGCGCCATCGTCGAACGCGCCGCCACGCAGGACCGTTCCGCGCTGCGCATCGTGCCGTTCGATCCGGCGCTGCGCGAGCACTTCTACCGGCTCAACGAAGCCTGGCTGCGCAAATATTTCTACGTCGAGGAAATCGACCATCGCGTACTGTCGAATCCGGAAAGCGAAATCATCGCGCGCGGCGGCACCATCCTGTTCGCGATGCTGGGCGATGAGGTGATCGGCACCTGCGCGTTGATGCCGGAAATCGAGGGGGCCGATGTTGAAGGCACCTATGAACTCACCAAGATGGCCGTCGACGAACAGCGCCAGGGCCTGGGTATCGGCCGCGCGCTGATGGAAGCGGCGATCATCGAATTCAAGCGTCGCGACGGGCGCAGGTTGTTCCTGGAAACCAACAGCAAACTCACGCCGGCCGTGCGCCTGTACGAGAGCATGGGTTTCGAGCATCAAGCGTCAATGAAGCCCGACTCGCACTACGACCGTGCGAACGTCTACATGGTCTGGCGCGACCCGGCGCAGGCCATCGGCTGAACACGCGTTGCGCCGCACCATCCCACGCAGATCGCTGCAAACGAATTCATGACGGCCGACGCCGCTGACAGCCACTGTACGACGTGGCAAGGTGCAGCGACCTCGCCCTTCGAGTGCTTCCGGTGAAATCGATCGCTCCGCTGCTGCTCACGCTCCTGCTCGGCCTCGCGGCGCACGCATCCGCGCACCCGCCCGCCACCGACGCACATACGCTCACGCTCGATCCCGGCGCGGGTCGGTGGTGGCATCACGCCACCGTCTACGAAATCTGGCCGCGATCGTTCAAGGATTCCGACGGCGACGGCAACGGCGACTTCAACGGCATGACCTCGAAGCTCGACTACCTCAAGGACTTCGGCATCAATGCGATCTGGCTCACGCCGGTGTTCGAAGCACCGTCGTACCACGGTTACGATTTCCAGGATTTCTACAGCGTCGAACGCGACTACGGCACGATGGCCGACTTCGAGCGTTTCATCGCCGAAGCGCACAAGCGCGACATCAAGGTGGTCCTCGATCTGGTGCTGAACCACATCTCCGACCAGCACGACTGGTTTCTGAAATCCGCGCGCAACGAACCGGGTTACGAGGATTATTTCGTCTGGCGCGAACAGCGCCCGGACGGCTGGGGGCCGGCGTGGTCGGACCAGCCGAATCCCGAAGCGGTGTGGCACTGGAACGACACGCGCAAAGCGTATTACTACGCCGCGTTCGGCAGCTCGCAGCCCGATGTGAATCTGAAGAATCCGCAAGTCGTCGAAGCACTCGACCGGCTCGCCGCGTTCTGGCTGAAGAAAGGCGTCGATGGCTTCCGCCTCGACGCCGTGCGTTACGCCATCGAGGACGGCCCGCTGCGGCAGGCCGACACGCAGACGACGATCGACTACTGGACCGGCTTCGCCAAGCGCGTCAAAGCCATCAACCCCGACGCCCTGCTTGTCGGTGAAGCCTGGGCTTCGCTCGACATCAGCGGCCGTTATCGCGATAGCGGCGCAGGGCTCGACGCCGGCTTCGATTTCGACTTCGGCAATATCGTCATCGACATCCTCAACCCCAACGCCACGCGCCGCGCCGACTTCGGCACGCTCAGCGAGACCGATACCAGCAAAAAACGCGACAGCCTGTGGGCCAATCTGCAGCAACGCGCCGCTGCCGCGCCGATGGCGTATTTCTCGCCGTTCCTGACCAACCACGATCAGAACCGGAGCATGCACACGCTGGAAGGCGATGCGGCCAAAGCGCGCATCGCCGCGAGCCTGCTGCTGACGTCGCCCGGCACCGCATATCTGTACTACGGCGAAGAAATCGGCCTGTCGCAACCCAACACCAATGAAGACCGCTATCGCCGCGCACCGATGCAGTGGACGGACGGCGCCAACGCTGGCTTCAACGCCAGCGGCCGCAGCTGGACCGATCTGCCCGCACCGCAGGGTTATCGCGGCCCGCAGGGCGCGTGGTGGTCGACCTACTGGAAACAACAGCGCGGCAAAGGCCGCTCCGTCGCCGCGCAACAGGCCGACCCAACCTCGCTCTACCACCACTACAAACGCCTGCTCGCGGTGCGCCGTGCCAATCCGAATCTGCAGCAGCCGCAGGCACTGCACTACCATCCCGTCGCCGATGCGAACGTCTGGGTACTGCAGGCCAGCAGCGAAGGCCGCGACACGTGGGTAGTGATCAATCTCGATCCCACGAAACCGGCGACCCTCGATGTTCCGGAAGCGCTGCGCGGCGAGCGCGTGGAGCAACTCAGCGCAGAGCGGAAGACGCTGGGCACGCGGGTGACGTTGGCGCCGGGGCAGACCTGGGTGTTTTGACAAGCCGGGTGCATCCGATGGCCATGCCGGCGTAGGAGGGGCTTCAGCCCCGAGCTCTTTTGATCATCGGGTTCGCGGCCAGGAGCTCGGGCCTGAAGGCCCTCCTACGAAAGCATGCAGCGTCTTATTAAACCGCCGGAATGACGGAAGCGGACGATTCCACCGCTTTCAAACCACTCCGCCCCTGTTTCTCCGCCGTCACCGCACCTACACTGCCGACAACACCCGGCTCCGGACATCAGCATGACCTACCAGGACACCGTCGCGCCGAATCCCGCGCGCTCATGGATGGCGCACATGTCGGCCGGGCTGGGGATGCTGTCGCTGATGGGCGTGCTGTGTTTCCACTTTCCGGAACTGCTGACCAGCAAGGAATTCCGCGCGGCGTATTCGGAAACAACCGCGCGCAATCTGCTGTTGATCGGTTTGATCGCGGCGTTCGCGATGGGCACGTTCGCGATCCTGCGCAACCGCAACCGCCGCATCGCATTGACCGGCGTGATCTCGGCGGCGCTGGCGGTGTTGCTGGGCGGCGCCACCGTGCATTTCAACGAGATCGATTCGACGCCCTACTCGCTGGGCCTGGACTGGTTCGTAATCTCGCTGTTTTTCTCGACGATCATTTTCGTACCGATCGAACGCATGCTGCATGTGCGCAACCAGTCGCCGCTGCGTCCCGAGTGGCGGACCGACCTCGCGTATTATTTCGTCGGCCACATCCTGGTGCAGTTCATCCTGATCGCGGTCACCGCTTCCACCGCGACGATGGATGCGCTGATCGCCAGCGACACCGTGAAAACCGCGATCCAGTCCTGGCCGATCTGGCTGCAGTTCATTCTCGCGGTGTTCTTCGCCGACCTGTTCCAGGCCGGACTGCACCGGATCTATCACAACGTGCCGTTCCTCTGGCGCTTCCACGCCGTGCATCATTCCAGCCGGCACATGGACTGGCTGGCCGGCTCGCGCATCCACCTGATCGAAATCCTGCTGACCCGCTCGGCGGTGCTGACGCCGCTGGTGATACTGGGATTTTCGGCACCGGCCATCAACGCCTACGTCATTCTGGTCGGCATCCAGGCGGTGTTGGCGCATGCCAATCTGCGGATCAATTTCGGTTGGCTGGAATACGTGCTGGTCACGCCGCGTTACCACCACTGGCACCACGCACGGCACGTCGACTACATGGACGTGAACTACGCCATCCATCTGCCGCTGGTCGACATGCTGATGGGCACCTTCAAACGCCCGCCCGCGAATGTCTGGCCCGAAGAATACGGCGTGATGAAACTGGAGACGGTACCCACGGGGATCATGGCGCAGACGCTGATGCCGCTGGGTGGTAAGAAGACGTTTGAGGATTTTGTGGGGAAGTCCGAGTAGGCGGGTTTCTCCGCCCCGCGGTCGATAAGGTAGCCGCAAACTTGCAGCACCGTAGGGCGGGTGATAACCCGCCTTTTGCAATTAGAGCACCGCATACGACCAGATCACGCTGCCCCACGATTGGTCGCAACCCGCGGTAGACCGCTTTGACTTGGCGGGTTTCACCCGCCCTACGAGCTGATTCGAACGCTTAAGCAACCAAAAGAATCACTCTGAAACCCCTACCAAAACCCCTCACCCTCCCGCTCCCCCACCACCTTGACGCTGTACTCCGCCATCCTCCGGATCAGTTCCTCCGGCAGGGGCTCGTCATAGCGAACCCGCAACATATGCGCAGTCGTGTCATGCGCCTCCAGCTCCTTGCTGAAATGCTTCAACGCCGCAGCAGGCGGAGCAAAGCTCAGATGCGCCTTGTGGGCAGAGAACGCATACACGAACCGCGGTTCGACGAAGAACGGGTTTCCCCATTTGATGGTTTCCTCGGCCTTCGGCGCGGCGCGCTTGAGGATCGCGTGGATCGCGCGCAGGTGCGGCTGACCCGCGCCCGGGGCCGCGCGGATGTATTCGTCGATCGTGGTTGGACGTTTGTTCGCCATCGCATGCGCCCCGCGCAAGATTCCCTCGAATCTTGCACCCGCAGCCCGCGGATGACCATTCGCGCACGCCATCCACGCAGGCGAAAACATCGACGCTTCCGCGTTCAAGGCACTGATTCGCGGAGCGATTGCCGTCAACCGCGCCGCGGAATCGAAGCGCCCGCAGACAATGCAATCCTGACCGGATCGACGCCCAAGCCGGCACCGAGGCTGGGCGCCCGGGCCGCGAACCGTCGGCGGGCGCGCCCACTGTCATCGCCCCCGCTGAACCTGAACAGCCTGGCCCGGGCGGGTTTTGCCCGCATCCTGTAGGATGGCCGCAGAAAACGCTGCATTCGCGCGTTGCGTCCGAATTCCAGTACGGCCCCGCGACACCACGGCCCGCAGTACCCATCCGGCTCGCTCCGCTCCCTTTCCTGCGTCCGCACCCCCTCCGGGACGACGCCCACCGGGAGCCACCATGCCCACGATTTCTGTTCTTCCGTTCATCTTTGTTGCCAAAGGCACCATCGCGGTTTCGTCTTGAACGCGGTCGCCCGCGAAAAAGGGGTGCATTGCAACCGTTGCGATGCCCTCTGCTGCCGCCTGACCGTGGTGCTGTTCGAGGAAGACGCCATTCCGGCGCATCTGACCGAGCGCAACGAGCAGGGCGTGACCGTGATGGCGCGCGACGCCGACGGCTGGTGCGTGGCGCTGAACAATGCGCAGATGAACTGCGGTATCTACGAGACGCGCCCGGCGATCTGTCGCAAGTTCGCGATGGCCGGGCCCTACTGCCGCGATGTGCGTGCCGAAGCCAGTCGCGCGCAACATGCTGTCCCAATCACTCTGGTGCGCTGAGAGGTTCCATCGATGCCCCGCAAGTCAACCGCCCCCGCAAGCGCCCCTGCAGCCACCGCTGCAGCCGCTCCCGCTTCCAAGCCGGCTCCCACGCCGTCGACAGTAGCGCCGTCGACCGCTGCCAAGTCGGGTACCGGCGACATCTTCCGCAAGCCCAAGGAAGACAAACGCAGTGCGCTGACGCACGAGAAGATCGCCGACGATCTGGTCGCGTTCCAGCGTGCCGGCGGCAAGATCGAGGTGCTCGGCAATACCCAGACCCTGAAATCCATCCGCCCGCCGGAAACGCCCGCGGCCGCCGCTACGCGGAAGGATCGCGAAGCCGCACCGGCGACGCCCGCCGAGTGATCGAAGCCGCCGCAGCAATGCGGCGGTGTCGTATCGGCGACGCGGTTACGCCGCGCGCGCCACATGCGGGCGACTAGGCATCCCGCGAAGACAAGGGCCAGCGCCCAAGGCGATGACGGCGCAGGTGCCGGGCCTATGCGGCTGCGCGCCGCGGCCCCGGCCGAAGTAGATGTGCCGAACCGCCCATGCCAAAGCCGGTGGACCGGCTCTACACTCCGGTCATGAACAGAACCCGCCTCGCGCTCGCCGCCCTGATCGCCCTCGCCCCCACTGCCCTGCCCGTGTTTGCCCTGGACGGCAAATGGACACCGGAGCAGGTGCTCGACATCGATCCCAAATGGTTGAAGCAGCAGGGGCTGAAGCTGCCGCCGTCGGCGCTGTGGGACGGCAAGCGCGGCACCGGGCTGCTGACCGGAACAGTGAACATCGCCGGCTGTTCGGGGGCGTTCGTGTCCGATACCGGCCTGATCGTGACCAATCACCACTGCCTGTTCGGGCTGGTGCAGGAGCACAGCACGCCGCAGCGCGACCTCATCACCAGCGGATTCCTGGCACGCAGCCAGGCGGAAGAGCTGCCCGGCAGCACGATGCGGGTGGAGATACCCAAGCGCTTCACCGATGTCACCGCGAAAATCCTGGCTGCGGTGCCGGCCGGCGCCGAGCCGCTGGCGCGGCTGCAGGCGATCGATGCCCGGCAGAAGGCTTTGGTCGCCGAGTGCCAGCAACAGCTCGACACCAAGTGCAAAGTCGCGGCCTTCGACGACGGCGTGACCTACACGTTGATCGAATCGATCGAGCTGCGCGACATCCGGCTGGTGTATGCGCCGCCGCGCGCCATCGGCGAGTTCGGCGGCGAAGTCGACAACTGGTCGTGGCCGCGGCACACCGGCGATTTCGCCATCGCCCGCGCCTGGGTGGGCGCCGACGGCCGCCCCGCCGAACGCGCAGACGGCAACCGCCCGTACGCGCCGGAATTCTTTTTTCCGATCTCCAAGCACGGCCTCGATGAAGGCGCTTTCGTGATGGTGCTGGGCTACCCGGGCATCACTTACCGGTCGCTGATCGCCGAGGAAATGCGCGAGCGCCGTGAACGTTTCTTCGTGCGTCGCGAAGATGTGTTCGGCGAGTGGATTGCGCATCTCGAACGCAGCAGCGCCGACGACGCGCAGGGCAAAATTGCGGTCGCAGCGAATCTCAAGGGCATCCACAACCGTTACAAGAACGCGCAGGGCCAGATCGCCGGGCTGGACCGCGGCCGGATGGTCGACAAGCAGCGCATGCAGGACGACGCCGTCGCCGCATGGGCCGCGCAGCATCCCGAACACGCCGCGTCGGTGGCCGCGCGCGATGCGCTGCGTGCGGTGCTCGCGGAACGCGAACGCACCTGGGAGCGCGATTTCCTGCTGAATCTTGTGCCGATGGGCGCCGAAACCGTGGCCGGTGGTATTCCGCCGCTCCCGAAAGGGCTGTACTACGGCGCCAGCCTCGCGCACAACGCGCATGAGCGCGCGAAGCCGGACGCGATGCGCGCGTCAGGCCACACGGAGGCCGAGCAGTCGAAGCTGCGCGAACGTCTGCGCCGCGAACAGAGCAACTACTTCGCCGCCGCCGACCAGCGCGTGTTCGCGGCCTTGGTGCGTCGCGCGCTGGCGCTGCCGCAGGACCAGCGCATCGCCGCGGTCGACGCGCGCTTCGGCGGACTGTCGCCGGAGCGGATCGATGCCGCCATCGCCGACATGTACAAGGCCTCGCCGCTGCTCGACCCGGCTGCGCGCGACGCGATGCTGGGCGAAAGCATCGATGCGCTGACCGCACGCAAGGATCCGCTGCTGGACTTCGGCATCGCCTGGAACCGCGACCTGCGCGCGCTGCGCGAACGCGAGCGCGACTGGAACGCGCGCAGCGCCATCCATCGCCCGGTGTGGCGACGCGCGGTGGCCGCCGCCGCGGGCAAACCCGTCGCGCCGGACGCCAACGGCACGCTGCGCATCAGCTTCGCCCACGTGCAGGGCTACGCGCCGCGCGACGGCGTGCAGTACACGCCATTCACCAGCCTGGCGGGCGTGCTGGAGAAACACACCGGCAAAGAACCGTTCGACGTGCCGCAGACCGTGCGCGACGCCGCGCAGGCCGGCGATGCGGAGAAAGTGCCGGTGAACTTTCTCGCCGACGGCGACACCAGCGGCGGCAATTCCGGCAGCCCGGTGATCGATGGCCGCGGCGCGCTGGTCGGCATCAACTTCGACCGGGTCTGGGAAAACGTCGCTGGCGACTTCGGCTTCAACCCCGCGGTGTCGCGCAACATCAGCGTCGACATCCGCTATCTGCTGTGGCAACTGAAGGCTGTGGCACATGCCGACAGCCTGCTGCGCGAACTGGGTACCGGCATGGATTGACACGATATGATCGCTCCGGCGCCGCCCGGCAGTCGCCCGGGCCACTTCGGAAGGCACCCCGGATGCATCGACTCGACACCATGGACCGGTGGTTTCCGTTCGCGGCCGAAGGACAGGCCGATCGTTGCTTCCGCAGGCGCTTCCCCGACCTCCTGTAGCACTGCATGGGCAACGACGCTATGAACCTCACCGATCTGATCAATCGGCGCGCATCGGTGGAAAAACCCGAGCTGGAGGCGCTCGCGGCGGCGCTGTGGCCGAAACTCGAACGCCTGGCTGCGCATCAGTTGCAGGGTCGCCGCGGCCTGACGCTGCAGGCCTCGGATCTGGCCCAGGACGCGTACATCGCGCTGATGCACGAATTCCCGGGGCGATTCAACAACCGCGAACATTTCTACGCGCTGGCGGCGCGGATCGTGCGCAACATCGTGGTCGACTACATGCGCCGGCGCAGCGCCGACAAACGCGGCAGCGGCCTGCCGTTCGAGCGCCTGGACAAGATCGAGAACGAGATCGCGGCGCCGATCGACGATACGGTGGACTGGATCGCGGTGGACGCGGCGCTCACCGTACTGTCGCGACAGCACGACGCCGCCGCGCAGGTTGTCGAACTCAAATTCTTCGCCGGATTGACCAACGAGCAGATCGCCGAAGCGATGGGGCTGTCGCGCGCGACCGTGATCCGTCATTACCGTTACGCGCGGGCGTGGCTGCTCGACCATTTCGGCGCGGAGCCCGGCAAGGATGGTTGACGACACCACGGAGCAGAGCGCCGGCCAGACGGGCGCCGGCAAGGAGTGCGACGGAAACGAAGGCGCCATCGACGAGGCACGCCTGTTCGAGACCCTGTGCGAAATGGAACCGGCCGCGCAGGCGCAGCGATTGATCGCACTCGACCGCACGCATCCGGCGTTGGCCTCGCGGCTCCGGCGCCTGCTGGCGATCGACGAAGCCTACGGCACCCACACCGCGCGCAGCGTGCTGGTGACCGAGCTGCCCGACCCGGTCGGCGACATCAGCGACATCGGCGCGTTCCGGCTGGTGCGCCAGATCGGTCGCGGCGGCATGGGCGTGGTGTATCTGGCCGAACGCCGCAGCGACTTCGCGCAGCAGGTCGCGATCAAGATCATGCCGCGCTTCGCGATCGACGACAGCAGCCGGGAGCGTTTTGCGCAGGAACGCAGGATCCTGGCGCAGCTGCGCCATCCCAACATCTGCAGCATCCTCGACGGCGGCGAACTGGCGGACGGCACGCCGTGGCTGGCGATGGAGTACGTGCCGGGCGAAAGCCTCTGCGCATGGTGCCAGCGCCATCGCAGCGGCGTGCGCGAGCGGATCGCATTGTTCCTGCAACTGTGCGATGCGGTGCAGTACGCGCATCGCAACCTGGTGATCCACCGCGATCTGAAAGACAGCAATGTCATGTTCGACGAGGGCGGGCATGCGCACGACGACGGGCACGGCAGCGCGCGCGGAACGGTGAAGCTGCTGGATTTCGGCATCGCCAAATCGCTGGCGGCGATGGCCGACGCCGGACACACCGCGGTGCAGGACCGCTTTTTCTCGCCGATGACCGCAGCGCCCGAACAACTGCGCGGCGAGCGCGCCACGGTGGCGGTCGATGTGTACGCGCTGGGCGCGCTGCTGCATCAGCTGCTGTGCGGCGTGCTGCCGTTCGAGCGGCCACAGCGCGACCCCACCGAACTGCAGCGCGCGATCCTCGACACCGTGCCGCCGCGGATGAGCGACGTGCTGGAGCGCGAGCGCGCCGCCCAGTCAGCGATGGGTGCCGTGGCGCCGCCGCCGATCCATCCACAGGCGCTGCGCGGCGAACTCGATGCGATCGTGGCGCACTGCCTGCGCAAGGACGCGTCGGAACGCTATGCCGAGGTCGGCGACCTGGCGCGCGATCTGCGCGCCTGGTTGTCCGGCCATCCGATCTCGATTTCGCGCAACGACCGGCTGTACCGCTTCGGCAAATTCCTGCGCCGCAACCGCGTCGGCGCGACCCTGGGCGCGCTGGCGGCCGGCAGCGTGCTGATCGCGCTGGCGGTCACCCTGTGGCAGGCCTCCGAACTGCGCGCCCAGCGCGACGCGGCGCAACAGGCGCGGGCGCGCTCGGACAGCGATCGCGATCGCGCCCGCGCCGTCAGCGCGTTCATGCGCGGAACGTTCGAGCAGGCCGATCCGGGCAACGCATCGAAAGGCGGCCTGCTGGCGCGCGAACTGATCGATCACGGCAAGCGCAGGCTCGGCGAACTGGACGGACAGAAAGACGTGCAGGCCGAACAGGCCCTGCTACTGGCCGAAATCGACGCCGGCATGGGCCTGCTGCGCGAAAGCGACGCGACCTTCCGTGCGCATGCGCCGGGGATCGAAGCGCTGTCCGCCGTCGACCCGGACGTGCGCTGGCGCGCGCGCCTGCTGCGGTTTTCCAATCGCCGCGAACTCGATGCGGACGGCCCGCATCTGGACGCCGAACTCGCGGGCCTGGAGCGTCTCGCCGCCACGCCGGAAGCGCATGTGCAGGTGGCGCGCCAGCAGGAACGCCTGTCCGTGCGGCGCTCGCAGTTCGGCCGCGCAGCAAAGACGCTCGAGGACGCGTGGCGGCAGTACTCGCCCGCGCTGGACGAAGCATCGAAGCTGCGGCTTCGGATCGATCTCGGCGCGGCCTTGTTGAACGCCGACCGTGCCGACGATGCGCGCCGAATCTGCGAAGGAATCGACCGCATCGCATTGCGCGATCACGACCCGGCGCTGCAGATCCTAGCGCTGGCCCTGATCGTGCGCGAGCTGGACGCGCGCGGACGGGGTCTGCAGGGTAGCGACGACAAGGCGTCGATCCAGGCCAACCGCGAGGCTTTGATCCAGGCCATCGGCGACCGGCAATCCACGGCCGAGCGGCTCTACGGCAGCGATTCGATCCAGGCCGCCAGCGCCTATGTCTGGTCCGTGGGAATCACCACCGACCCGCGGCAGCAGCATGCGTTGATGGAAAAAGCCTACGCGATCCAGCTCGCGAAGCTGCCGCCGGTGTCCTCCGCGCGCGCCTACGCCGAATTCGTCATGGCCTATTACTACCTGGATCTGCGCAAGCGACCGGATCGGGCCGAGCCGCATCTGGCGCAGGCGGTGGCGATCGGGCGCAAGGTGTCGTCGCGCGCCCACGCCGACGTGGTCAAGTTCGAACTGCAATGGGCCCGGACCCTCAACGCGCTGGGCCGGCATCGCACCTGCCTGGAGCAGTTGGCCGCACCGCCCGGCAACCCCGAGGACGCGAAGGATGCGGGCAAGCTGAGCGAACTGCACCTGGAGCTGGCCAAGGCCGCGGTCGCGCTGCGGCAGCCCGCACAGGCCCGGGCCGAGATCGCCGCCGTGAACGCGCTGTGGCGCCGGCTCGGGAAACCGCTACCGCCCAGGTCCGCCGAGATGCTGCACGTGCTCGAACGTTCGTTGCCGGCGGCCGGCGCCGGGGAATGATCCGGTCCGCCTCCGGATTGCGCTCCACTTACCAGCAGGCTGTCGAACAGAGGCCTGCCGGGGCCGCCATGGATGGCCGCTTCGTCGGATCGGGGGTGAAGACCAGCGATCCGAAAAGATCAAGATTCGGCCGATGAGACTCAGGCCATGAGAAGCCACTCGGCGAAAATCTCTCATCGAGCACGTCTCGTCGAGTGGGTCTCGTCAAGTACGCGCCCGACAGGATCGGCCCGGGGAGATATCGGGCCGACGCATCGGCACCGCCGGCGAAAGCCGGCACTGGCATCAGCACAGCCCTGGAAGGGCGAGCCGCAGCGCTGCGGCGGGTCCAAACGCATGGGATGCGCCACTCAACCAGCGGCAAACACGTCCCATTCCCCCGGAGACATCCATGATCAAACGAATCGTTCCCTTCGTTCTGTTGGCGGCCTGGATACCGCAGGCCCACGCATTTCCGCCTTGTCCGCTGAACCCGATGGAATATGGTCCGGCGCCCAAGCAATCGGGCGGGTCGACCGCTGCGGCCTCGGTCACCGATGGCGCGTCCTGGTTCAAGGCGAACTACCAGTTCGTCGGCAATCCCACGATCATCGGCCCGATCGAGCCGGGACGCACGCTCGCCATCGATCCCAATAGCGGAAAGTGCCCCGATCGCGACGGACTGCCGGTGCTGGACTCTCACGCCTCGATGGGCATGCTCCAGCTCGATCCCGACTACGCGCCGGCAAGCGGCTTCGGCGTCATCGAACTTCCCTATCTGCCGCAAGTTGCGGCCGATGGCCTGCGCATCGAATACCAGTGGAACTTCACGGTCGACAACGACCTGTTGCGCAGCCCGGCCCACTGGCTGGACGTGGCGCAGCTGGATTTTTTCAGCAACGGATCGGCGGGCAGGAAATATACGGATGCGGTGTCGAGCGTGTACCGGGTGCGCAAAACCCAGCGCAACAGAGCCTACGCGACCATCGAGATCATCGAGTCCCGCGCTGCCCCGGCCGGCATCGCTACCCGCCCGCCGCTTATCGACCGCGTGGTCGCCGTCATTCCTCTGCTTGACGGCCAGCACACCGCCATGGGACTGCGCTGGACCCAGACCGCGAAACGACGCGTCGGTGAGGTCGGCGAGAGTCCCATCTACGCCGAATACGACATCGATGTCGTTCTCGAAGTCCTCAGCGCGAGCAGCCAGGTGCTGTACACCACGGAATTGCCCGGACAATGGGCCAGCCTGTTGTCGATGGGGCTGCTCGATTACAACATCGGCGACGCTTCGGTCTATGAGAAGAGCAACCTCATGGAATTCAGCAACATGACGCTCTCCGCAACGGAACGCTGATGCGATATCCGCCGGGCGCCCGCGAATGGCGTGGACGCCCGGCGGCGCGCTTCCGGCTCTTTCGACCAGTCGTCCGGCGGATATCGACAAGCGTCGCCGCGATGGATGGCCGCATGGCCAAGGCGACGCAGCCGCGATTGATCCTGCTTTCCTCCGTATTCCGCTGAAGGGGTGGAGAGCCCGGCCGTCAGGCCGGACTCCATCTGCGGCGCGCACACCGCGCGCCGACCGGTCCCCTTCCAAGCCCATATCGACGGAAACCAATCCGATGAGACTATCCCCCGCCCTTCTGGCCCTCTGCGGCCTCGCGCTCGCCGGCGAAACGCTGGCGGCGCCGCCGCCGAACACGGCCGGCGACCTGCGCTTCGTCCCGTTCGAAGTGATCGTGAAATTCAAGCCCGGCGCACGCAAATCCGCAGCCGCGTCCGAACTCGCCGGTGTGCGCCTGACCTCGAAATCCGCACATTTCGATGTCGCGCGACTGGAGAACACCCTGCCGTTGCGCAACAGCCGAGCGGTCGCGAAGTCCGAGACCCTCGCCCTGCTGGCGAAACTGCGCCAGCGCGACGACGTCGAATACGCCCAGCTCAACTATCTGTTCGACTTCGCGCTCACGCCCAGCGATCCGCTGTATCCGCAGCAGTGGCATTACCCGCTGGTCTCGCTGCCCAGCGCTTGGAACATCACCACCGGCAGCAGCGCGATCCCGATCGCGATCCTGGATTCCGGCCGCAGCGGACATCCCGAGTTGAACGGCCGCTGGTCGCCCCTGGAATACAACGGCCCCGCGCCCGGCCAGCCCGCCACCGACAATGGCAGCTGGCGCCACGGTACGCATGTGGCGGGCATCGCCGGCGCCGCCGCCTACAACGGCATCGGCGGCAGCGGTGTGTGCTTCGGGTGCACGCTGATGAACGTGAAAGTGGGCGACACCACGACCGGCATCAGCATGACCGCGATCGTCGCCAGCATCGATTGGGCCACCACCAACGGCGCGCGCGTCATCAACATGAGTTTCGAATCGGCCGCCGCCTGCACCCAGGCCTCCTTTCCGGCGTTGCGCACGGCCATCAATCGCGCGCGCGACCACGGCGTGAATCTGGTCGCAGCCGCGGGCAACAACGCGGTCAACGTCGACAACGTCACGCCGGCATCGTGCCCGGGCGTGATCTCGGTCGCCGCCAGCGATCGCACCAACACGCTCGCGCCGTACAGCAGCCGCGGCCCGAACATCGGCGTCACCGCACCGGGCGGACGCTCGTTCTATGGCGCCGGCATCAACTGTCCCGCGGATGGATCCAGCGGCTTCGATCCTGCAGATCTCGAGGGCGCGGTGTCGGCATGGACGACCTCGCCGGGCAGCGGCAATGCGCACTGCTACCGCCATCTCGGCGGCACCTCGATGGCGGCGCCGCATGTCGCCGGCACGGTCGGGCTGATCCTCTCGGCCAATCCGCGGCTGTTTCCGGACCAGGTCACTTCGCTGATCCGCGGCACCGCCAGCGCGATGCCCAGCTGCGGCAGCAACTGCGGCCCGGGCCTGCTCAATGCTTACAGCGCCGTCAACACCGCACTGTCGACCACCACCGGCGCATGCAGCGCGCCGGAAGCCTCGCTGTCGAAACAGTGCCGGGTCGATAGCATCGGCCAGTACGTCAACAGCGCCGGCACGCTGGTGGAATCGGTGTACGCCTACGGCTATCTGTGGCAGTTCAACGCCGCCGGCACCCAGATCGGCACGACCAAGAAGCTGACGACGTTGCCGCGCTACGCGAACGGCCCCTGCCTGTATGCGCCGGCCGGCCAGACCTGCGTCATCGATTCGGCGACGGTGCTCGACTATCCCGGTTTCGGTTACCTGGAATCCGTCACCGCCTACGGCCGCTACTGGAACTTCGATCAGAACGGCAACGGTCTTGCCGGCAACGGCTCGCTGCTCTCCAGCGTGACGCGCTACGCCAACGGGCCGTGCCTGTACGCCGGCGGCGCACCCTGCCGCTTCGACACCCGCAATCTGCTCGACGCGCCGGAATGGGGCGGTCTGTTCGAGTCGATCACCGCCTACGGTCGTTACTGGATCTTCGACGCCGCCGGCACTCTGTTCGGTACCGACACGCTGCTCAGCGTGCCGCGCTACGCCAACGGCCCCTGCGCATATCGGCCGGCGGGTAGCGTGTGCACCTTCGGCAGCCGCGAACTGCGGCACCTCCCCAGCGGTGCGCAAGTCGAGACCGTGACCGCCTACGGTCGCTATTTCGAGTGGGACGGCAACGGCAATCCCACCGTGAACCAGGCCCTGAACACCGTCCCGCGCCTGCGTTGATTGCAGCACTGATCGCGACCACGCCCGGGCAGCCATGCTGCCCGGGCGTTTTCTTACTCGCGCATCCCCGCTTTCCGGAAAGATGAACCCGGCGATGTCGCGTTGAATCAGCGAATCAATGCGGCGTGCAACAGCGCGCGAACCCGGCGCAACGGCTGCATGCGAACGGCCACAGCAACAGCTCGCGAAGCCGCAATTCGTCCGGATAGTGTCGCGGATCGAATACCCCGACCTCGGCCGGCGATGCGCCGCGACGATACGTACCGAACACCTGGTCCCAGATCGGCAGCGCGGTACCGAAATTCCCGGCCTCGTCCTCGTGCGCGCTGTGATGCAGGCGATGCAGCCCGGCGCTGCCGATGATGTAATCCAGCGGCCCCAGATGCCCAGCGACATTCGCATGGACGGCCAAGCTCTGGGTGAGCGCGAACAGCGCGACCGCGATCAGCGCGGCATCGTCGAAACCCAACAGCAGCAGCGGCGCGACCCGCACCAGTTTGTCGTAGATCGCATTCAGGGGGTGCGCCAATACTGCATTGGCCACGTTCACCTGCGCGGGCCGGTGATGCAGCAGATGCACGCGCCACCACCAGTTCCCGCCGTGGCTCAAACGATGCGTCCAATAGCTGGCGAATTCCGACACCAGCAGACCC
>JBKJHV010000068.1:0-4169 GCA_046598445.1 Lysobacteraceae bacterium | reverse complement strand
CGTTGTGCTGGTTGTGCTCGCCAAGCAATTCCCAGGTTACTTTACCTAGCGCTTTGCCCTGCCAGGCGACTTCAAAACTGCCGTCCGCGCTTTGCGGGCTACAATTCCAGCCCTGCTCACTGGCAAAGGGCTCAACTGGCGTCCAGCAACCGCGCGCCAACACCCGTTTTATGGCCTCGTCCCGGCCGTGGGCGACAATCAATCCGGTGCCCGGAATAGTCCGTACGAAGTGGTGAAATTGCTGCTCAATGGCGGCAAGATCAGGGAAGATATCAGCATGATCGAATTCAAGATTGTTCAGGATGGCGGTGCGCGGACGATAATGGACGAATTTCGAGCGCTTATCGAAGAAGGCGGTGTCGTACTCGTCGGCCTCGACCACGAACTCGCGGCCTGTACCGACGCGCGCCGAAACCCCGAAGTCCTCGGCGACGCCGCCGATCAGGAAGCCCGGATCGCGGCCGGCGCGATCCAGCAGGAAACTCAGGATCGTCGTGGTCGTAGTCTTGCCGTGGGTGCCGGCCACCGCGATGGTGTCGCGGCCGGGCAGCACGTGTTCCGCGAGCCACTGCGCGCCCGAGGTGTACTTCATGCCGCGGTCCAGCACGTGTTCCACCGCCGCGTTGCCGCGCGACAGCGCGTTGCCGATCACGATCTCGTCGCAGTCGGCGGAAATGTTGTCGGGTTTGTAGCCCTGGCTCAGCGCGATGCCGAGTTGTTCGAGCTGCGTGGACATCGGCGGATACACCGCCTGGTCGCTGCCTTCGACCGCGTGCCCGTGTTCGCGCGCAAGCGCGGCGACACCGCCCATGAAGGTGCCGGCGACGCCCAGAATATGAAGCTTCAAGATTCGATCACTCTCAAAAGTTGCGGATCATTCGCCGAAGCGAGTCCCGTTCGGCACCCGTCCTCCGCAGCCCAACATCAGAAATCGGATGTCGTTGTAGGGTGGGCTTTATGCCCACCATCGCAAAACATCCGCTGCCGCGCACAATGATCGAAGCCAAATCATCACCGAGTGCCGGCATCGTTCAAGCATCCTGCGGTGGGCATAAAGCCCACCCTACGGTCCTGGTCATTCAACGTAAGTCGCGAGCAGATCCAGCACCGCCTGATCCTCGGCGGAAATATCGACTGCGCCTTGATCGACCACTGCCATGAGTCGCCGGCATTCGGCCACTTTGGCCGCATCGTCGGGCATGGCGTCCACCAGCTGCGGCATCGCATTGGCTACAACGTCCGCGATCGCGAACAAAGATTCCATCAGCTCATTCCGCTGCGCATCGGAGAACTCCGTGGAATTCATGAGCCCCGCGTAGAATTCCTTATAAACAAGATAGCTGGCGTCGGCCAGCGATGCATTGCGTTCGCGCCAGCGCAATCCGAGGGCTTCCGTCTCCGCCAACAAGCGAGCATCGAGCCTGCCGCAACGATCCATCAGATTGGCAACGATTCGCTCACTCATGTATCCGGTACCTGCGGCTGCGCCACGCACCTCGCGCGGATTGACGTAAGTCAGACGCTGCAATTGCGCATGCGCCAAGCTTGCCGGCATTGCAATTGCAAGCAGCAGAACCGCACGTTGCGCTTGGATCGCCCACTGCACGATCAACCGACCTCCACACCCACCGCGATCGTCTCCACGATCCGCGTGAACACGTCGTCCATCGACCCCTCGCCGTGGACGACCTTCAACATGCCGTGCTGGCGGTAGAAGTCGATGACCGGGGCGGTGACCTCGTTGTAGACGTTGAGGCGGTTGCGGACCGATTCGGGATTGTCGTCGGCGCGGCCTTCGGCCTTGGCGCGGCCGGCGAGGCGGTCGACCAGCAGGTCGGTATCGACGTCGAGCTGCAGCGCATGGTCCATCGGCTGGCCGATGCGGGCGAGCAGCTTGCCCAACGCGTCGGCCTGGGCGAGGTTGCGCGGGTAACCGTCGAGGATGAAACCGCCGGCGACATCGGCGCGCGACAGGCGGTCTTCCAGCATGCCCAGCAGGATCTCGTCGGACACCAGATCGCCGCGGTCCATCACCGTTTTCGCCTGCAGCCCCAGCGCGGTGCCGGCCGCGACTTCGGCGCGCAGCAGATCGCCGGTGGAAATGTGCGGTACCTGCAGGTGATCCTTGAGTCTTGCCGCTTGAGTACCTTTGCCCGATCCCGGGGCGCCGAGAAGAACCAATCGCATCGCATGCTCCAAAAGAGAGAAACTTCGGCCGCGGCGCTACACTCGTCCGCCCGGCGCATCCCGGCCAGCTTAACCGCTCGCAGCGCTTGCCCCAACCCACCCGCTCCAACCCATCTTCGACCAGAATCCGAGTCCCCCACCCCATGGCATCCGGCACCCTCCTTTACGCCCAGTCCGGCGGCGTCACCGCCGTCATCAACGCCTCCGCTTCGGCGGTGATTTCCGAGGCCCGCGCCCGCAAGGTCAAGGTGCTGGCGGCCCGCAACGGCATCCTCGGCGCCCTGCGCGAGGATCTGATCGACACCTCGAAAGAGTCGGCCGCGGCCATCCGCGCCCTCGCCCACACCCCGGGCGGCGCCTTCGGTTCCTGCCGCTTCAAGCTGAAATCGCTGGAACAGGACCGCGCGAAGTACGAGCGCCTGCTGCAGGTGCTCAAGGCCCACGACGTGCGCTGGTTCCTCTACAACGGTGGCAACGACTCTGCCGACACCGCGCTGAAGGTCTCGAAGCTGGCGGCCGAGTTCGGCTACCCGCTGACCTGCATCGGCGTGCCGAAGACCATCGACAACGACCTGGCGGTGACCGACTGCTGCCCGGGCTTCGGCTCGGCCGCCAAGTACACGGCGGTATCGGTGCGCGAAGCCGCATTCGATGTCGCCGCAATGGCCGAAACCTCCACCAAGGTCTTCGTCTACGAAGCCATGGGCCGACACGCCGGCTGGCTGGCCGCCGCCGCGGGCCTGGCCGGCAGCGGCCCGGACGAGGCGCCGCACCTGATCCTGTTCCCCGAGCGCGCCTACGACGAGGCCGATTTCCTGGCCAACGTGAAGAAAGTGGTGGCCAAGGTCGGCTACTGCGTGGTGGTGGCGTCGGAAGGCATACGCACCGCCGACGGCACCTTCGTCGCCGATGCCGGCGGCGGCAAGGACGCCTTCGGCCACACCCAGCTCGGCGGCGTCGCCTCGTATCTGGCCGCCAAGGTGAAGGGCGAACTCGGCTTCAAGGTCCACTGGACCCTGCCCGACTATCTGCAGCGGTCGGCGCGGCACATCGCTTCGAAGACCGACCTCGACCAGGCGATGGCCGCCGGCAAGGCCGCGGTGCAGTTCGCGCTGAAGGGCCTGAATTCGACGATGCCCGTCATCAAGCGCATCTCGAACGCACCGTACAAGTGGAAGATAGAAGCCGCGCCGCTGGACAAGGTCGCCAACCATGAGAAGACCATGCCCGCGAACTTCCTGCGCAAGGACGGCTACGGCATCACCGCCGCCGCCCGCACCTACCTGGAACCGCTGATCCGCGGCGAAGCCCCGCCGCCGTACGGCCGCGACGGCCTTCCGAAGTACGTGACGCTGAAGAATGTCGCGGTGAAGAAGAGGTTGCCGGCCTGGGAAGGTTGAGGGCTTCGCAGAACCGTCATCCAGGACGAAATGCGGCCATCCCGAACGCTCGACTGTCATTCCGAACTCAGAATTGTCATCCCGAACGCATGTGAGGGATCTGCTGCTTCTTTGAACCGGCCGTTCTGACCCGCCGAATCGAAAGCAGATCCCTCCTCGGGCTTCGCCCTCGTTCGGGATGACAGCGTGAGAGGGCGTCAGCGGTCAGTATGGCAACGCGGCGAGGCGCTACCACCGTCCCTTGCCGCGATTCCACCGATACAACACCCGGGCGAATGCGTCGTAAACCCATCGCATCGCGGGCTGCACCAGCGGCAGCGTCGACAACCGCCCCAGCCACCGCTGCCGGGGGCGGCTGCCCATCACGAACGCGACCGCATCCGCGCCGACCAGAACCCGTCCGTCCGCATCGCGGACGTGCAGACGCTCGCGCACGTCCTCCAGCTCCGCGCCCACGTCCGCGACCGCTTCGGGCGTGCCGTGGACGTCGATCCATTCGATCTCGCACGACGATGCCTGACCCTGCTGCCATTCGATGCCGCTGCGGCACACCGGACAGGCGCTGTTGAAGTAGACCGTGGC
>JBKJHV010000045.1:0-7178 GCA_046598445.1 Lysobacteraceae bacterium | reverse complement strand
GTGACGCTGAAGATCCGCACCGGCTGGGCCGCCGGCCAGCGCAACGCGCCGGTCATCGCGAAGATCGCCGAACAATCCGGCATCGCCGCGCTCACCATTCATGGCCGCACCCGCGACCAGCAGTACACCGGCACCGCCGAGTACGACACCATCGCCGAGATCAATGCCCTGCTGCGCATTCCGGTGATCGCCAACGGCGACATCGATTCGCCGGAAAAAGCACGCGTGGTGCTCGAGCGCACCGGCTGCGACGCGGTGATGATCGGTCGCGCCGCGCAGGGCCGGCCGTGGATCTTCCGCGAGATCGCGCATTATCTGGCCACTGGCGAACACTTGCCGCCGCCGTCGCTGACCGAGATCCGCGACATCCTGCTCGGCCACCTCGATCACCTGCACGCGTTCTACGGCGAACACCAGGGCGTGCGCATCGCGCGCAAGCATCTGGGCTGGTATGCGAAGGATCGTCCTGAGAACGGCGCGTTCCGTGTGGTAGTCAATCGTGCGGAAACCGCCGACAACCAATGCCGGCTCACCCGAGATTATTTCGACGCGCTGATCGCGGGCGTGGCGCCGGAATTGCCGGCGGCGGCATGAAGATGGCACGAGGCAATACAATCCAGACGCTTGCCCCATCGACCTGAACGCGCATGCCATCGCTCCTGATCGAATTCGGTATCGGCTTTTCGCTGGCAGCCTCTGCGCTGCTGCTTCTGGTGATGACCACAAACACTCACGACCTGCCGATGCCGCCGGCTTCGCGCGTCGGCGGCGGGATCATGTTGGCCGGCCTCTGCCATACCCAATGGATCCACTTCCAGGCGCTGCGTGGAGAGGGCGAGCTGTGGGGCGGAATCGCTTACGGCCTGGTCCTGGTTGCTCAGAGCGCCGGCTTTTACTGGCTGTTGCTGGGTATGTTGCGTCCGCCGAGCACGCGTTGGCATCCACTGGAATGGAGTCTGCCATTGCTTCCCGTTCTGGCGATCGCTGCTTTGCCGACCCGATACGGTCCGGCTATAGCAATGGCCGGTGGCGTCGCTATCACCATGCACATCGGGACGCTGCTTTACCGCGTACGTACGCAGCGGCGTTACTTCCGGATCGAACTGCGCATGCTCGCCGTGTTCGGCCTGATGGCGCTGACTCTGGTCGGCCTGGGATTGTCGGCCCCCATCCTCAGCTGGCGCTCTTTCGCCGCTGCCTACGCCCTGTTGATCTCTGCCGGGTTTCTGCTGGCGCTGTATCTGCTGTTGCGATTCCCTGATTTCGCCCGCAAGACCGAAGAGGCCGTCACCACCGCCTATGCCGTGTCGACGCTGGGCAAGGTGGACATCGAACGCGTCGTCGCGGCGCTTCGCCGATCGTTCGAGCAAGAGCATGTCTATCGCGATCAGGACCTGAGCCTCTCCCGGCTCGCCGAGCAGCTCGATCTGAGCGGTCACCAGCTCTCGGAGCTGATCAACACCCAGCTCGACACCAGCTTCCCGCGGCTGGTGCGGCAATACCGGGTCGAGGCCGCCAAACGCATGCTGATCGACGAGCCGCGTGCCAGCGTGCTTTCGGTGGGGCTGTCGGTCGGGTTCAACAGCCAGTCCAGTTTCTACAGCGCCTTCAAGGAGGTCGCCGGCACCGTGCCGAGCCGGTACCGCACGCGCACCAGCAGCGCTGACACCCGGAATCCGGGCGCGTCGGCGCTGCGATGATCATCCTGGAAATTTCCAGGCGATTGAATACGAAGGGAAAAACACGGACAGGCAGCAATAAATAGTCCGACATGATCAATCCGGAAGCGGGCGCGAGGTCAGCATCGTCAGGATGACGGCCAGACCTCACTCACCCAGGAGTACCGCCATGAATCCCCTCAACAACCCCGCCATGGATCACATCAGCTACGCGATTTACCTCGCCGTTTCGATCGGCATGACGATCTGGGTCGCACGGGTGCTGTCGCGCTCGGGCGAAGTGTTCCTGACCCGCTGTTTCGGGCAGGACACCGAATTGGCCGCCAGCACGAACCGCCTGCTGGTCATCGGCTTCTACCTCGTGAACATCGGTTTCATCTGCCTGCGACTGAACACGTGGCCGGCACAGCAGATCGAACTCATCCCGGCGCTCGGTTCGCGCATCGGCGTTTCGATCCTGGTCCTGGGCGTGATGCACTTCTTCAACATGGTGATGATCGCCCGCTTCGGCAAAACCGTGAGCAACTGGACGCGGGCGAACGCCGCTCGCCCGGCCGAAGGCCCGCCGCCGCTCCCGGGCATCAGCGCCTGAGCGCCTGCTCGGCGGTCGCGAACACTCTCAAGCCACGGTTCGCGACCGCCAGTCCGGCATTGAAGCCTCTTACGGCGACGGTTCCATCCAGATCCTGTCCCACATCTCCCGCAACCGCCCCGCGGCATCCCACGGCCATTCGAGTTGCTGCGGGGGAATCTCGCGCCACGTACCGCCAGCACGCTCGGCCAAGATGAAATTGAAGATATAGTCCGGCTCCTGGCCCATGCGCAGGTCAGATATAACAAGATGCGTCCCGTGGATTGCGGAACCATGTTCCTGCGCTTTCATGAAGCCATGGTTGAACCAGTTCAGTCGCGTCACGGCTTCGTATTCCGCCACCTCGCGCAGCGCGGCGACATCCGACGGCCGTGCGACGAAACGCATCGCGCCGCGATCCGCGACCAGCGAACGCTCGCCTTCGACATAACCCTCCGGGGTCATCGCCACCACCCGCCACAGCAGCGTATTGAAGGGCATCGGCACGCTGAAGCGCGGCGCATCCTGCAGCCCGATCGCGGCCAAAGCCTCGTCGGCGGCGCGGTCGACGCGCGCTTTCGCCATCAGCGACCAGCCGAGATAGGCGGTGCTCAACACCAGTCCAGCGACCAGCGCGCGCTGCGCAACCGGACGTTCGCGCGCGCGCCACGCGACCACGCAGGCCATCAGCAGCCACAGCGTGTACAGCGGATCGATGATGAACACGCTCGACCACATCGTCGGCGGCGTCTTCAGCGGCCACCACAGCTGGGTGCCGTAAACGGTGAAGGCGTCCAGCACCGGATGGGTGATGAGTGCCAGCTGCATCGCGAAGAACCAGCGCAGCGGCGATGCCGCCACCCGTCCGCCGCGGCGTTTGTACAGCCACCAGATCAGGGCGGCGACGAACGGCAGCACCAACAGCGAATGGCTGATGCTGCGGTGCCAGGTCATCCGCATCACCGGGTCGTCGAACAGCAGCGCCAGCGGAATGCCGTCGAGATCCGGCAAGGTACCCAGCGCCGCGCCGGCGAGCAGTGCGGCGCGGCGGTGGCCGGCGGGGGCGATAGCGGCGGCGAGCGCGCCGCCCAGAACGATCTGGCTGAGGGAATCCATCGACGGATGCTAACCGCCCCGCCGCGGCCGGCAAACTCCGGCGTTCAGCAGCGCTGCCCCAGCACCTTGTTGGTCGCCGCGATCAGGCCGGCGGTGAACGATGCCTGCGACTGGGTCACGCTGATGACCAGTTCCGGCGATGCCTCGGTGGGGTCGCCCGCATGCACCGGCGGCGACGGGGCGTACTGCACGAACAGCTGGCTGGTCTGCGCGGCCTGCGGCCCGGCGATGTTGTCCACCAGCTTCAGCGCGAGATCAATCGACGAGGAAATACCGCCGCCGCTGAAGCGCTTTTTGTTTTCGTCCAGATGCCAGCGCGGGTAGCCGGGCACCACGCTCACATCCGGGAACAGCGCCAACACCGGCCGTGCGCTCCAGTAGGTGGTCGCCTGGCAGCCGTCGAGCAGACCGGCCGCGGCCAGAATGAAGGCGCCGGTACAGACCGAGCCGATCCATTCGGCGTCGCCGGCGACCTGCTTCAGCCACGCCTGGATGGTCGGATCGAGCATCGCGGCGCCGACTCCGTCGCTGCCGCCGCCGGGCACGAACACGATCGACAGCGGCGGGTGGTCGGCGAACGTGGCGTTGGGCATCACCGAGACACTCTCGGTGGTCGGCACGGGATCGAGCGTGGCGGCGATCCAGACGACCTGGAAGCCCGGGGTGTAGGCGAAGACCTGGGTCGCGCCCGCGAAATCCAGCAGGGTGCAGCCGGGGTACAGCGGGAAACCGACGGTGATCGTTGAACTCATCCTTGCGCTCCTCGAAGATGCGCGGCGATGCCGCGCCGTGGGGCGTTGTAGCACGGCTGGCCGCGTTATCGCAGCACGGCCTCAGGCGGCCTGCCGCTGTTGCGCTTCCATCCATGCCTGTGGCTTGCGCGGCGGCAGTTCGGCCAGTATTTCGCCGCGATGCGACAACAGCCGCAGGCTGCCATCGTGTTCTTCGACGAACGCGGTGAGGCTCTCCACCCAATCGCCATCGTTGGCGTAGATCATGCCGTCGCGCTCGAACAGCGCGGCGCGATGGATATGCCCGCAGACCACGCCATCCAGACCGCGCCTACGGGCGTCGCCCAGACCTGCATCCACGAAGCGCGCGATGTAACGCTCGGCAGCGCCGCTCTGGCGCTTGAGGAATTCCGACAGCGACCAGTAGCGCAAGCCGGCGCGGCGACGCAGCCAGTTGAACCACTGGTTGCCGGTGAGGATGCGGTAATACAGCCAGTCGCCGAATTTTTCCTGCAGATTGCCGAACTGGGTCACGACGTCGTAATCGTCGCCGTGGACCACCAGCAGCCGACGGCCGTCGGCGGTGACGTGGATCGCCCGACGCCTGACGCGCATGGCCGGCATCGCCAGCCCGCACAGATGCCGGAACGGCCGATCATGATTGCCGGGAATGTAGACGATCTCGGTGCCCGCCCGGCGCAGCGCGTGCAGCCGTTCGATCACCCGGTTTTCCGCCGCGCCCCAGTGCGCGCGGCGCGCGGCCATCCACCACAGATCGACGATGTCGCCGACCAGATACAGCCGCTCGCAGTCCAGTCCGGACAGGAAATCTGCCAGTTCGGCGGCGTGACAGTGTCTGGTGCCCAGATGCAGATCGGACAGGAACACCGCACGCCGTCGGCCGGCGGGCGCTGTCACGCAACGGCTCCGCGGGCCTGCAGATAACGCTGGCGTTTCTTCGGCAGCACGCGCTGCAGATCGACTTCGATCAGGCCATCGATGCTGTCGCTGAAGGCGGGATCCACGCCGAACGCGAGGAAGCGCGCGCCGCCGGGTTCACACAGTTCGGTGTACTGCTTGTAGAGCACCGGCACCGTGGCGCCATGGGCGGAAAGATTGCCTTTGAGAACGCCGAACGCGGTGTCCGCATCCATGTCGCCGAAGCTCGGTGGCGCGCTGAAATAGCGGAACGGCCGCAGCGACGCGGCGACGGCGTGCGCGCCGTTCTCCGTGCCGGTGCAGGCGCCGACGCCGTAGAAATGCGAGTAATAAGCGACCAGTTGCTCGCGCACCGGCAGCGGCAGCGCGGCGCTGATCGAGACCGCGCCGAACAGATAGCGCACCTGCGGATAGCGGCGCAGATACGCGCCGATGCCCTGCCACAGATAATCCAGGCTGCGGCTGCCCCAGTAGTCCGGCGCCACGAAGCTGCGCCCCAGCTCCATGCCCTCGGCGATCCGCGGCAGCGCCTCGTCGGCATAGCGGAACAGCGAGGCGGTGTAGAGCCCGGACAGGCCCTGGCGCGCGAGTACCCGCGCGCCGCGGGCGATGCGATACGCGCCGGCGATCTTCGCCGCCTGCGCGTCCCACACCAGGATGTGGTCGTAGTGCGCATCCCAGGTATCGAGATCGCGTGCGCGGCCGGTGCCCTCGCCTACTGCGCGGAAGGTCAGTTCGCGCAGGCGGCCGAGTTCGCGCATCAGCGGGTCGCGCGCGAGTTCCGCGCCGTGCGCAAGCCGGGCGAGGCGGATTTCCTTGCCGTCGCCGGTGCTGCCCAGCAGTTCGGTGACCGCCACCGCCTCCGCCAGCACCGCGGGCGCGATCGGCGCCGGCAGCGGCTCCGGCCCGGACGGCGCCTCGCGACGGCGACCCAGCGCGTACAGCGCGCGCCGCACTTCCTGCAACAGCTGCGCGTTCTCGCGCTCCGGATCGAGCTGCAGCATCGGGCCGATGCGCAGCTCCAGCCGCCGCCCGGGCCGCGAGAACATCTCGCGTGCCAGCAGCGCGGTCGCCGCCGGCTTGTACAGCGCGGAGGCGCCGTAGAACAGCGCCGAGTTGCGGCCGACGATCCGTATCGGCAGCACCGGCGCGCCGGAGTTGCGCGCGAAACGCACAAAGCCCTGCCGCCAGCGGCTGTCGCGGACGCCGCGCAGACCGAGCCGCGACACTTCGCCGGCCGGAAACACGATCACGCACTGTTCGGCGGCCAGCGCCTGATCGATCGCGCGCAGGCTGTCGGCGCCGGCGCGGCCGCCGAACACGCGCACCGGCAGCAGCAGCCCGGACAGCGGTTCGAGCAGGGACAGCATGTCGTTGGCGACGATCTTCACGTCGCGGCGCACCCGGCCGACGGCGTCCAGCAGGGCCAGGGCATCCAGCGCGCCCGACGGATGGTTGGCCACGATCAGCAGCCGCCCGGAGGCCGGAATCGACCCCAGCGCCTGGGGATCGACGCGATAATCCGCCTGCAGGAACCCCAGCGAGGCGGTGATGAACTCGAAGTCCCGCCGGCTGCCGTTGCGTTCCAGGAACTCGCCGATCTCGTCGAAGCGCGACCAGCGACCCAGCGTGCGCAGCAGCGGCCGGGTCAGGCTGGCGCGGCGACCGGTGAACCATTGCGGATAACGTCTTTCGAGTTGCTGTTCAAGGCGAGGTTGTTCGTGCGCGGGCATGGGCATTGCCATCGGGTCGGCCTGAGTTGGCCGCCAGCCTGCCCGCCGGTCGCGACAGGCGCATGGCATTCCCGGGGCGCTTGCGTGACACTGCCGGGCCATGCCCAGCCATGCCCCCAGCCACATGTCCCGGCCATGCCGGCCGTCTCCGCCCGGCGGTCATGCACGCGTCAAGCCGGGGGTGTATGATGCGCACCCATCTTTCCATCCCGATTAAGGGATATAACCTTCCCCGCAGCGGGATTCAACACAGGAAGACCAGTCGATGTCCAGCTACCTCTTCACCTCCGAGTCGGTGTCCGAAGGCCATCCGGACAAGATGGCGGATCAGATTTCCGACGCCGTGCTCGACGCCATCCTGACCCAGGACAAGCGCGCGCGCGTCGCCTGCGAAACCATGGTGAAGACC
>JBKJHV010000007.1:0-22319 GCA_046598445.1 Lysobacteraceae bacterium | reverse complement strand
GCGTGCACGGCCCGCCCGGCGGTGCGCCGGTGCAATCTTCCTGAGGCACGACATCGCGCCAGCCCGCGTTCTGCCGGTTGCCGGTCTTGTCGTAGCTGTAGCTCTGCCACACCACGTTCGCGGCGTCCTTCGCTTCGGTCAGACGATTCAGCGGATCGTAGCCGTAAATCCGCGCCGGCGGGTCGGCCTGGTTGCCGTCGCGCAGGCGCTTGAGGTTGCCCACCGCGTCGAACTCGTAACCCAGGCTGATGCCTGCGATCGGCGTGCCGGCCGCATCCTGCGCCTGCACGATGCCCGGTTGCCCGTTCTGGTTCTGCGTGCGTACCACCATGCGGTCCACCATCGAGCGCCAGCGCGCCGGGCCGCCCCAAGGGTGGTACAGCACGTCGTACGCCACCTTTTCGCGCGACCGGCCTGCCACTGTAACGCCCATCTCCACCATGCGGCCCTGCGCGTCGTAGAGGTAGTCGACCACGCTGCCGTCCGGGTAGGTCATCGACTGCAGGCGGCCGTTCGCGGCGTACTGCCACTGCAGCGCGAAGGTCTTGCCCTGCGTGCGCTGGGTCTTGCGGGTGAGTTGGCCGAAGCGGTCGTAGCAGTAGGTCGTGCTGTCGTTGACGTTGTCGGTCATCTTCGCGAGGCGACCGGTGAGGAAGGTCTCGCCCGCCGCGCAGTCCGGCTGCGCCACGTCGTAGACGTAGCTCGTGTTGAGGCTGCTGTCCGACGGATAGCTGATCGCGGTGATGCGATTGAGCGCGTCGTAGGCGTATTGGGTCTGCACGTTGCGCGCGTCGGTCTGCGATTCGCGGTTGCCCGCCGCGTCGTAGCTGTAGCCCGTGGTGCCCGTATCCGGACTCTGCAGGCTCTTCAACTCGCCCAGACCGTTGTAGACGTAGTTCGTCGGCAGCTGGTTCGGATCGGTCACCTTGGTAAGGTTGTCCAGTGTGTCGTATTCGAACTTCGTCTCGGCCGTGTTGGTCGGTCCTCCCGTGGCATTCTGCAGCGTGCGCTTGAGCCGACCCAGCGCGTCGTAATCGTTATCCGTCTCGCGCAGCAGCGCATCCGTGGTCCTGTTGAGGTTGTTGTTATTGTCGTAGGTGAACCCGGTCGCGTGTTCATACGCATCCGTCTGCGATCCCAATTGACCCAACGCGTTGTAAAGGCGAGTCAGACTGCGGCGCAAACTGCCGGCGTGGTCGCGCGTCTCCTCGCCGGTGCGCTCGCCGGCGGCATCGATGGCGTAAGCGATGGTATTGCCGATGTGGTCGGTCACGCCCGTCAGCCGATGCGCGGTGTCGTAGCTGTACTCCGTCCAAGTGCCGTCGGGCTGGGTGATGCGCTTGATCTCCCCGGTCGGCCAGTAGCTCATCCGCAGTATGCGGTCGTCGGCTTCGCCGGCATTGTCCGTGCCGCGGGTCTTGCGCGCGATCAGGCGACCGGCGGCGTCGTACTCCAGGTCGGTCGTCACGCCATTGGCATCGCGGACCGACAATGGACGGGCGTTGCGGTCGCTGCGCAGCGTTTCCATCGTCTGCGTCAGCGGATTCACGACTTTCCACAGGTCGCCCTTGCGCCAGGCGCATGCGCCACCCTGGCTTGCGCAACCCGCATCGTCGGCCGTGCGGTACAGATAGGTCGTGACATCGACTGCGCCGGGACGCGGGCCATCGACCGATGCGACCAGTCCAACGAGCGGGCATGCACCGATGTCCACATCCGCCTGCTCGCAGTAGGTCGTCGTGGTGGTGCGGCTGAGGACGGGCGTGGCTGCGGGATCGGTCACCGTCATGCCGGTGACCTGGCCCCGGCCGTTGTAGGTGTAGGTCGTCTGCTGCTTCGGCACGTAGGCCGCCCCGACCTTGGCCGAGACGGTGCGCGAGGTCACCCGGTAGGCCGCATTGCGTACCGTGACGATTTTGCGCTCATCCGGCGTCCCGAATGCCTCGATGCGGGCGCTTTCGTAGCCATCGGCGTATTCGCGGCGCGTCACATGACCCAGGCGATCCGTCGTCTGCAGCGGCAGCGCCGCTGTGTAGGTATTGACGACCGAGCCGTTCGAGTTGACGATCGATGCCGCACGGCGATAGCCGCCGGCATTGGCGATGTTGTAGGTGCGCGTCTCGCCGCGACTGCCGGTCACGTTGACCACGCCATTCGAACCGTAGACCAGCTCGACTTTGTCGACGATCAGGCCGTTCGCATGATGCTGGCTCAGCCGGCCGCGATTCTTCGCGTCGTAGGCGAAGGTGGCGTAGCGCTGGTTATTATCGCTGATGCCAGTGAGGGCGTGAGCGTCGTTGGCAGCCGACAGGCCGGCCTCGTTGTAGTGATAGGTGCGCGTGCGGCCATCCGGATATTGCACCGACTGCAGGTTGCCGTTCGCGGCGTCGTAGCTGTAGACGACCGTAGTGTCGTCGGGAAGGCGCAGCGTCGACAGGCGGCCATCGAGGTATTCGAACTTCAGCTGGCGGCCGGTGTGATCGGTCGCGGTCTTGAGCAGATCGCCTTCATACGCGAATGCGATCCGCCATGCCGAATCGATGCGCTCGATGGCGAGCAGGCGACCAGCGGCATCGAAGCGACGAATGGTGCCGTCCTGCGCCGTCAGCGTGTAGCTGTTGCCTGCCTCGACATCGATGATCCTGCTGGCCGAAGACTCCGACAGGAAGCGACTGGTGTTGCCCTGCCGGACGAACACATCGATCTCACCGCGATCATTGAAGTATTGCAGCGGTTGACTCAGGTAGATCGGATTGCCGGAAATGCGGTCCGAGTACGAATGCACCCAGCGCGGCGCCAGCGCCTTGCGCTGCTCGACCTGGCCCAGCGAGTGGTAGGCGCGGCCGAAGGCACGGCCCGCGAATTCGAAGTCGGTGTCCTGCTGCGACTTGTCGCCCGTCGCAGGGGAGCAGGGGTTGCCTTCCTGCGGCGGGCAGGTGGTCTGGCGAAGGCGGGTGGTGATGACCTGGTCGATAAGACTCGGCCGACACTCCGTGCCTGGTGCGGTCGGATTGGATGCGCCGGGATTGTGAACGGGGTTTGCGCCCACTTTCGGGTAGAAATCCGGCGCGCATTCGAAGGCGGTGTACCTGGTGATGTACAGCGACGACGAGTTGCCGGTCGGAACGTCATTCTCGTCGACCTGCCAGACGGTCACTGTTGGCCGCCTCGCATTTTCGTCCCAGCTTTGCAGGTACACCCCGAGTTGCGGTGAGCTCCCCGACGGTCCTGCCAGCACTGTCATGAAGTCCGGCACATGACCATCGTTCGCCTCGAACTTGCTCTTGGCCCTGACATAGACCGCAGTCTCCCGGGAGATGATGCCCTGGACAAGCTCGCCTTCGGATCCACACAACGTCGGATAGGCCACCTCGCCGCTCGGCGCGCAATAGAACGGCGCAGGATTTGCCGCGAGCGTCCCGTAGGTCGATGACATCAGGTCGATCGGCCCTTCCGGCTTGACGTTGTACGTAAACGAAAGCGGGCGTGGACGGCCCGATTGAAACGAAACTTCGGACTTGATCTCGACGAATTTGCCTGCGTAACCGGCCGGGTTCGCGGCCTCCATCTCAGCAACCGCATCTTCCCTGGTCGGATGGCACAGGCTCCCGAAGCAATATTCCAGGGCGCTGTCGTCCGTCGATTGCGACCAGGCCTGACCGATGGCGATCGGCGAAAAATGCAATGCCAACACCGCGCAAAAAAGCAAACGGGCCTTCATGCGTATCGTGCTCCCCCTGCAGACTTCCATTTCGACACCCCTGGTTTTTCTGGCGACTTTCTGCGCGCCGAGCACATTGGTGTCGTAATTGCGTTCCAGCAAAGCACGATGACCGGCATTGAGGGCAGCTTCGCTTCCACCCTGCATTAAACATTTTGCTGAACACTTTCCTGCAGATCTGGCGCCTCCGGTGAGACGCGCCGGCTGCGACTATAGCAACCCGCTACGCTTGATCGAAAGATACTGCTCCACCAGCGCGGCCGGCAGTTGCTCGCACGTCACGTCGAGCACGGTGACGCGGTGGTTGCGCAGGATTTCGTGGGCGGCGGCGCGCTGGGCGATGTAGCGGGCGGCGGCGGCGGCGCGCACGGCGCTGCGTACGTCGTCGACGGGCTGGTCGAGGGCTTCGTCGAGGTCGCGTTCGCGCAGGCTGGCGACGACCACGAGGTGGCGGCGCTGCAGCAGGCGCACGGCGCCGAGCACGTCTTCGATGTCTTCGTCGCGCAGGTTGGTGACAAGCATCACCAGCGCGCGGCGGCGCTGGCGCAGGGCGAGTTCGGTGGCGGCGGCGAGGTAATCGGTGGCGACCGGCGCGGGCTGCAGGTCGTAGCTGGCGCGCAGCAGGGTGTCGATAGCGCCCATGCCGCGCTGCGGCGCGACCCAGCGCTGCTCGCCGCCGACGGTGAACAGGCCGACCGCATCGCCGCGTTTGAGCGCGATGTAGGACACCACCAGGGTCGCGTCGAGCGCGCGGTCGAAGTGCGACAACCCGCTTTCGTGCGCGAGCATGCGCCGGCCGGTGTCGACCACCATCAGCAGCTGTTGATTTTTCTCGTCCTGGTATTCGCGCGAAATGAGTTTGCGCGCGCGCGCGGTCGCCTTCCAGTCGATCTGGCGCATGCTGTCGCCGACGCGGTATTCACGCATCTGGTGGAAGTCGGTGCCTTCGCCGCGACGGCGTTTGATGTGTGCGCCGACCAGCCGTGAGGCCTGTTCGGCGCTGAACAATGCGAAGCCCGCGAGTGGCGCGAAGTTCGGGAACACGCGGATCGACTGCGGCGCACCCACGATGCGCGACTGTCGCCACAGCCACATCGGCGACAACAGTCGCAATTGGGTGCCGTCGAAACGGAAATTGCCGCGCACCTGCGGGCGCAGACGATAGGTGAGCGTCGCAACGCTGTCGGCGGCGAGGGTGAGCGTGCGCGGCATGTCGCGGGTATTGCTGTCGACGGCATCCCAGTCGCCGGGATGCAGATCGTGCACGGTGAGGCGCTGGCGGCGGCCGTAGTGTTCGATGCGCAGTTCGACATCGCGTTCGACACCGATCGGCCACGCCTCGGGCAGCGCGCGCGCGACCTCGGGTGTGGGCGCGCGCAACAGCCGCCACAGATCCAGCACCGCCAACGTTGCGAACACCGCGAACGCGATCACCCAGACGCGCGCGGGCGCCAAGCCGACGCTCACCACCAGGCCGAGCACCGCCCAGGCGATGAACGCCCACACCAGTCCCGGCGCGGGGCGCGGCCATGCACGCACGACGCGGGCCGTGACGACAGGCGCTGCGGGCGCGGGTTTCGATGTCGCGTTGGCAACGATCGCACTCACTGGCGTGGCGCTTCGACCTTGGCGAGCAGGGCTTCCAGCACCTGATCCGGCGTCTGGCCTTCGATCTGCATTTCCGGGGACAGCGCGATGCGGTGGCGCAGCGCCGGTTTGGCGATGCTGCGGATGTCGTCGGGGGTGACGAAATCGCGGCCGGCGAGCACCGCCTGCGCGCGCGACGCGCGGACCAGTGCGAGGCTGCCGCGCGGGCCGGCGCCCAGCGCGATGCCCGGCCACTTGCGGGTGGCGGCGACGATGCGTACGGCGTAGTCGATCACCGCGGCGTCGACGGTGACCTGCGCGGTGCCGAGCTGCATCGCGACGATGTCTTCGGCGCTGAGCACGCTGTTCACCTGCGACAGATCGAAATGCGAGGCGGCGCGGCCGTGGCTGACGGCGGTGACCATGCTCACTTCGTCGGCGTGCGAGGGATAGTCGATCAGCACCTTCAGCAGGAAGCGGTCGAGCTGCGCTTCGGGCAGCGGATAGGTGCCTTCCTGTTCGACCGGGTTCTGCGTGGCCAGGGTCATGAATGGCGCCGGCAGCGGATGGCTGCTGCCTTCGATGGTGACCTGTTGTTCCTGCATCGCCTCCAGCAGCGCGGACTGGGTTTTCGCCGGTGCGCGGTTGATTTCGTCGGCCAGCAGCAGGTTGGTGAAGATCGGGCCGCGGCGGATCGCGAAACGCTCGGTCTTCGGGTCGTAGACCGCATGGCCGCTGACATCGCTGGGCATCAGGTCGGGGGTGAACTGCACGCGGCCGTAACCGCAGCCCAGCGCCTGGCCCAGCGCGCGCACCAGCAGGGTCTTGCCCAGGCCGGGCACGCCTTCGATCAGCACATGGCCGCCGGCGAGCAGCACGATGAGGATCTGGTCGAGCACGTCGTCCTGGCCGATGAAGGCCTTGGCGACTTCGTCGCGCAGGGCGGCGGTGCGCGCCACCAGCGCTTCGCCGAGGATCGGCTGCGGCGCGGCCGCGGTGTCGATGTGCCCGTGGGCGGACTCGTGGAGCGTGGACGTGGTCATAGTCGGTTTCTCAGCTGGAGAAGTTTGGCGATGCGAAGCACGAAATCCTTGGCGTCGCCCGGGCGGGGGTAGCGCAGCGCGGCGTCGACATCGGCGGTGGTCATGCCGGTGCGTGTAGCGATCGCGTCGATCTGCGCCGGGCCTTCGAGCACGGCGGCGTAGGGGTCGCGGCGACGCAGGCGACGCAGGAATGCGTCGTGCGCGGCGGCGTACAGCGCGGCGCGGCGGCCGTAACGATAGAGATGGTCGCCGCTGGCCTGCACGTGTTCCAGCAGCGAGCGGCGATCGGGCGCTGCCGCCGGGCGTAGCGGGCCGAGGCGCTCGGCGCGCATCCACAGCCACAGCAGCAGCGCCAGCAGCGCCGGCAGCAGCACCCGCCAGGCGTGGTCGAGCAGCAGGCGCCACAGCGGCGGCATGTTCGCGCTGTAGATCAGATGGAAGGTGCCGCCATCGGCCCAGTTCGGCTGCAGCAGCTGGCGGGCGAGGGCGGCGTGTTGACGCTCTTCGAGCTTCTCGTTGAGCAGGAAGTCGACGTCGGCGAGCACGTCGACGCTGCCCTCGCCCCACGGCACGCGGGCGTAACCATATTCGCCGCTGTCCTCGTCGCCCCAGGTCGCGGTGACTTCAGCGTCCTCGTCGTAGAAATAGAACCGGCGGCCGTAGCAGAACTCGACGTGCTGCTCCATCTCCCCCACCTGCAGCCCCTGGCAGGCCGGGTCGGTGTCCAGCACCGCGATGCCGAGGTCGTCCAGCAGCGGCACCGATTCCTCGCCGATCTCCGAACCCGGCGGCGGCGTGCGCACGATGAGATGGCCGCCGTCCTCGACCCAGGCCAGCAACGTCTCGACCTGATCCGCGGACAGCGTGCGCGGGTCGGCGAGCAGCAGCAGGGTGTCCGCCGCCTTCAACGGCTGGGCACCCAGGCTCAGGCGCTGGCGCGAATCGACGCGCTTGCCTTCCTTGCCCAGCGCGATTTTCAGCGCGTACAGCGGGTTGTAGCCGGCCTCGCCCTTCGGCGGCAGGTCCAGGGTGCTTTTCACGCGCTCGTAGGTGCGCAGCCACCACCACGTGCCGCTGGCGACCAGACCGATGCCGAGCAGCGCAAGCAGCACGATGCGCAAGAGATTGCCGCGCCGGGTCATGCCGCCCTGAGTCATGCCGCCCACCGGAAACGTTCGGCCAAGGTCTGCACCAGGGTTTCGAAATCATCGGCCTCGGGCAGACGCTGTCCGTAGGCAGCGTATTGCCAGATGCGGACCATGCGCTGGAAGGCGTCGCGGTCTTCAGCCTCGGGCATGCGTCGCGACAGCCGCAGGCAGTCGGCTTCGGTGGCGCCCGGCGGCGGGTGGGCGTCGACGCGCGTGGTCATGGCTTCGACACTGGCGCGATACAGCAGCGCCAATGCGCGTCGCGGCTGGCCCTGCGCCCACAGCCGGCGCGCGACCGTGGCGATGTCGGGCGGCAGCGGTTCGCTGTGCGCGAGGTGAGCCATCTCCACCGGATCGGGTTCGGGCTCGGCCACGGCCAGCCCACCGAGCAGCCACGGCCACCAGCGTTTGGCGGTGAGCAGCAGGGCCACGACCAGCGCGCCGACCAGCAGCCACAGCCCGTATTCGGCGAGGAAACCGATCAGACCCGCCAGCCACGCCAGTTGCGGCGGCTCGATATCCGGCTTCTCGTCTTTCTTCTTGTCGCGATCGCGACGCTGCCACGTGGTCTGCTCCAGCTTCGGCCGCAGCAATGGATCCTTGTAGGCCTGGGCGACCGATCTCTCGAAAGCCGTGTGCTTGGCGCTGTCGTCGCCGAAGATCTCGCGCAGGGTCTTGCTGTCGACTTCGTTCGCCTGGCTTTCCTCGTCATCGTCCTCGTCTGCAGCCACGTCGGCGGCCTGCCCGGCATCCTGCTTGTCGCCGGGATTGGCCTCACCGGGCTTGGCCGGGGCGGTTTTTCCAGGCGCTGTTTCTTCAGGGAACGGGCAAGTGTTGTCGTCCCAGGCGTGTGCGGGCATCGCCATCGGCAGGCACAGCGCCAAGGCCAACAGCACGGTGGTGCCGGCGGCCTCCAGGCGTTTGCGCATGCGGCGGAACGCGATCTCCAGATCCCAGGCTTCCAACTGCGTGCGGCGATTGAGGTACAGGCCGAAACCGGCGCCGACGTAGAAGGGTTCGATGAAGGCCACTGCCAGCCAGTCCGCCGCGTTGAGCGCGATCAGCGCCCACGCTGGCGGGTCTTCGCTCAGCGTCGCCCACGCCGCGCGCGCGGCTTCCGGCAGTAGTTCGTTGGGCACGAACAGCGTGACCAGCAATACCGCCGAGAGCACCAGCGCCAACAGGAAATGCAGGCAGGCCAGGGTCAACAGCACCGCCGGGCCGCTGACGCCGCCGCCGATCACTCGCCGGCGTTCGGCCAGCCGCGCGGGGTCCGCGCCTTCCAGCAGATCGATCGGCAGCATCGCCGCGCGCATCGGGCTGAACCGGCGCCAGGTGAGATGGCCGAGCATCGGTTTCCAGCCCCAGCGCAGCTGCGCGCGCAGGGTTTCGGCGGTACCCGGCACGCTGCCGAACACCGCGCGAGACAGCACGTACTGCGGAATGCGGTCGAACACCGGGCGCAGCCACCACATCAGCAGCCAGGCCAGCCAGATCTGGCCCACCGCCCAGGCGGCGAGATTCAGCAGCACGAAGACCGCACCGGTCACCAGCAACCACGGCGTCCAGATCGCGGCGGCGTGCCGGCGCACCAGCGCCGCGCCCAGCTCCATCGCTTCCCAGGACGAGCGCGGGCGCAGTTCGACGGTGAGGGTTTCGAGTTTCATTCGGCGCGCCTCGCCGAAGCGCCGCGCTGCAGCGAAACGTCGGCGGGCTGCACGGCGACACCGCGCACCTCGCCTCGCCCACCCAGCGCCAGCCAGGTCAACGTGATCGCCCACATGACGCCACCAACCGCATATTTGATCGCTGCCGGCATCCAGCCGATCGACGACCAGAACGCTTCCACGAATGCGGCGAACACCAGCATCGCGAATACGCCCAGGCACAATTGGGCGCCGACCTTGCCGCCTTCGATCAGCGCATCGACGCGCCGTCGCCGCCCGGGCGCGATCAGATCCAGCCCCAGCCGCAGCCCGGCGGCGCCGGCCAGAACAATCGCAGTGAGTTCCGGCGCCGAATGCCCGGCGACGAAGCGCCAGAACGGGTCGCCGTGGCCCACGCCCTGCAGATGCCCGCCCACGCTGCCGATCATCACCCCGTTCATCAGCAGCACGTACACGGTGCCCAGGCCCGCGAGCAGGCCGCTGGCGAAAGTGCGCAGGCCGATGCTGACGTTGTTCATGATGTAGTGGCCGAACATCGCCACGTCGTCGCCGCTCTCGCGGCCGAGCTTGCGCTCCGGGTTGGCGGGGTCGTACATCTGCTCGAACATCGCGATGTCGCCGGGTTCGTACAGGCTGTAGATCAATTCGGGCGAATACAGCACCGCCACGAACGAACCCACCAGCGGCACCACGAACAGCAGCGCCGCCGCCCACAGGCAGCCGCGCTGGGCGCGCACCAGGCGCGGGAAATCGGCGAGGAAGAATTCCAGCGCGCGCCGCCACTGCGGCGCCGGTGCGCGATAGAACACCGCATGACCGCGCTGGGTCAGCGCCTGCAGGCGTTCCACCACCAGCGGGCTGTAGCCGCGGCTGCGCGCCAGCGCCAACTGCTGGCAGAGGCGGCGATAGCGCGCCGGCATGTCTTCGTCGCGCAGCCCGCGCCACTGGAGGTGGCTGGCCCGCGCCTGGCGCGGACTGTCGCCGCGCGCGACCAGCCAGGCCTCGAATTCGGCCCACTTATCCTGGTGGCGGGCGATGAACGCCTCCTGCCGCATCACCGCACGCTTCATCATTGCCGCCCCAGCAGCCAATTGGCGACCGCCTGCAGCCGCAGCACGCCCAGCGCACCACTGGCGCCGACCGCAGGCGCAGCGATGCCGGCCAGTTCTTCGCGCCGTTCCTGGGTGAGTTGCGCGGTGCGCTCGGAGAAGGCGATCACCGCCATCTGTTCCGGCGGCAGCAACGGATGCAGCGGCGCATGCGCGCCTTCCGTCGCCGGCCGGGCGGTCTGACGCGTGCGCGGGGCATGGATGACCATGGTCTTGGCGACCATGTCGCCGAGGCGCCGGCCCCAGGGGTCGGAAAAACTCGCGACCAGGCCCACGCCATAGCCGAACGGCAGGAAATCCACGGTGCGCAGCAGATTGCGCACGATCGAGGCCAGCCAGCCCACCGGGGCGCCGTCGTCGGCGATCACGCGCAGATCCAGCGCACGCTTGCCGGGCGTCTGCCCGTCGAACAGGCTTTCGCAGAGGATCGGATAGCCCCAGAACACCACGAAGAAGATGATCGTATAGAGGCCGATGCCGGCCTTGCCCAACAGCCCCAGCACCGTCCCTGCCAGCAGCAGAATGCCCCAACGCACTGCGGTGTCGATCAACCAGGCGATGGCGCGCGGTACCGGGCCGGCGGCGGGCAGGCGCAAGGCCACGCCCTCCGGCGTATAGACATCGCGCACCGTGTCCAGGGCGGACGGGCTGTGTACGGACGGACGCGACATCATCGGGCGGCGGCCTGAGCGGTCTTGTTTTGGCATCGACGGCATCCGGCCGCTCGCGCCATGGTCGCTCCACTCGTTTCCGCCATCCTCTCCGCCCCGGGGTCCGTCGTCTGTCGTCGCATTCGACGGTTACTCTACCTTGACGACCCGCACATTTCCCAGCATTTCGAAACCCGATTCGTCATGGCCGCAGCACCCCCGCCACCGCCGATGCAGTGCCGCCCACGCTGCGGCGCCTGCTGCACCGCGCCCTCGATCACGTCGCCCATCCCGGGCATGCCGCACGGCAAACCGGCAGGCATGCCCTGCGTGCAATTGGACGACGATTTGCGCTGCCGGCTGTTCGGCCAACCCGAACGCCCGGCGTTCTGCGCCTCGCTGCGGCCGGAGCCCGGAATGTGCGGCGAATCGCGCGAAGAAGCGATGGCACTGCTGGCGGCGCTGGAAACCGCGACGCGACCCGATTGATCAGGAAGGACGCCGTTCGCAGGAGGGCTCAGGCCCGATCGCTTTTGTAGGAGGGCCTTCAGGCCCGAGCTCTTGCTCGATCGGGGATTTTCCGCAGGCAGAAGCTCGGGCCTGAAGGCCCTCCTACGGGAAACGACGGCTTCATTTCCATCGGCCGTGGGCACGGCATCATCCGCGTCGCACGTCGCACTCGACATGGGCCGGCCTGAAGGCCCTCCTACAGGCAAACGACGGCTTAATTTCCAACGGCCGTGGGCACGGCGTCAAAGCGGCTTGCGATTCTCGTCGCGCATCCCGGCCAGCAGCGCTGTGCCGTCCGTGTCCACACGCAGTTCGCCGTATTTCGCTGGTGCATAGCGATCGGCCTGACCTTCCGGGAAAAACCAGGCGTTGCTGGCGATGCGTAGTTCCAACCAATTTCGCCGACGGTAGCGCACTGCGATTTCGCTGTCCGCAACCGGTCGCGGCGCGGCCTGCACGCGGACGAAGCGGCCGACACCATCAGCCGTGAGCGCGAACACGGCGTAGCCATCCCGATGAATTCGCGATTCTGGAGCGTTCTGGTGAATACCCTCAGCCGGCAAGTCTTCAACGCGCCCGCCAGTCGCCGCATTATTTGTGAGAGCGGCTTTGGAAGCGGGCCACAGCGCGTCCCTGATGTCATCCACCGCCGCAAACCGCAGCGCCATGTAATCGCCCTGCATCAGCGAACGCGGATCGACCGGCGCCAGTTCCAGCAGCAGCACGCGGCCGTCGGACAGGATCCGCTCGCGCTGGACGATGCCGTGATTGGCTACCGCCAGCGCCAGCAGCAGGCCGCCCCACAGCAGGATCGAACGCCAGTGCTTCATGGGCGGCCTCCCGCGTCGGCGCGGAGGGCGATGCGCGTCAGCGCGAAGCGGATCGCCAGCAGCGCGACGCCGCCGAGCAGCAGCCACTGCGACTTCTCCAGCAGCGGCACATCCAGTTGATAGTAGTAGCGGATCAGATACACGCCGGTGCCGATCAGGCCGGTCGCCAGCAGCGCCGGACGATGCGACGCGAACGCGGTCAGCGCCAGCATCACCCCGAGGTTCACGCCCGGCGCGCGCAACCAGATCAGCGCGAACGCCACCGCGCACAACACCGGCAACAGCTGCCGCACGCCGGCCAGCCGCCACACGGTCAGCGGCAACAGCAACGCGACGGCGATCTGCGGCCCCCAGATCCGCCATGGCATGACGTCCCGGTTTGACAGACCCCACTCCAGTTCCAGACTGCTGAAGAAGACCATCAACAACGCGGCAAGACTCAGCGCCCACGCCAGCGGAGACAGCGGCAAGCGGCGACGGCCCTTGTATTGAATGCCGTCGAATTCAGTGCGCCACCACGCGGCGAACGCCAGCCATGCCAACACCGGCAGCGCCACGGGCGACGCAGCGAAGCTCTCGGTATCGAGTTCGTTGCAGATCGCCACCACCGCAACGGTGAAGATCGCGCCGCACAGGAACCGGTGCATGGTCTGCGTGCCATAGACGTACAGCGCCAGTGCGATCGCGGCGCTGCCGGCCCAGCCGGCGGTGTCGCCAAACCATTCCCTCAAGCCGACACCGACCAGCAATTGGCCGACCATGCTCAGGGCGATGGCGCTCTGTTCGATGAATTCGCCGATGAACTCGCTGTTGAACTTGCGGCCTCGCGCGATCCGCAGCAGCCCCAGCCCGGCCGCGATGCACAGCGCACCGGCGGTGACGGCGATGACCGGGGTTTCCCACAGTTCATCGAACAGCGCCGCGAAAAAGCCGAACAGCAGAGCGGCGGCGATCCACGCCGACACGCCGATCAGCGCGGCGAGATACCACGGCAAGCCATCGCGATGCGCGGGCGCTTCTCCGGAAACGGCGCCGGCGGCGCACAGCCGCGACCACAGCGCTTCGGCAGCGGGAGAGGCAGGAAGATTCATGCCTCCGCCTCCCGGCGATCCATCCGCCGCAGCCACCATGCGCCCGCGGTCGCCTCGCCCAGCACCGCGACGGCCAGGAGCAGCCACAGCGCGGCGGGTTCGTGGTCGAGGTGTTGCATCGTCAATTGGAACAGCCAGACCGTACTGACCGCGATCAACGAGATGATCGCCATCGCCAGCACCGTACGGTCGCGGCGGCGGCGCAGCTCGACGGCGATCAGCGCCGCGATACCGGCCATCCAGGCCCACATTTCAAGGTCGAACCTCGGCGCTTCATGCTCCAACGCCGCCATGATCGCCGGTACGCTCAGACAGAACAGCACAGCAGCGGCGAGCAGGCGCGGCCCGCCATCGCCGCCGAATTCGGACCAGCGCCCCGCCGCGAACCGCCAGCCGAGGAACAGCGCGAGGTCGAACAGGCCGATCAGCATCAGGCTGTGTTCGTCGTCCAGCCGCGGCCCACCCATGGTGTCTGCCCACAGCCCCAGCGCGATATTCGCCACCGCGACCCACAGCAGCCAGATCGCCGCATGGCGCCCGGCGAACGCCCAGGGCAGCGCCAGCGCCGCCCACAGCGTGAACAATTCCCAGGTATCGGCGCCGGTCTGGTAGGTCTGGCCGATCAGCGCCAGCAGCCCGCCCAGCAGCACCATCGCCAGCCACAGTGCGGCCTGCCCACCCAGCCGTGCCAGGCCCAGGCGCGCGGTCGCCGCGACGGCCGCGACCACCAGCACCTGCATCCCGTACAGACGCGTGAACTTGCCGAGGTGTTCCCAGTTCGCGGCGATGAAACAGATCGCCCCGGCCGCGCACAGCGCGATGCCCAGCCACAGTGCTAAACGATCCAGGAACCAGCGCCACAGCGCTGGGTCCGGCGCCGGACCAAGTGTTTCGCGCGCGGCGGCGTTGGCGGCAGCATCCAGCACGCCGTCGCGGCGCCATTCGCGCAGTTGCGTCTGCTCGGCGACCGTGTCCCGCCAGCGCCGCCAGTCGCTCATCTCAGCTTCCCGTCTCACCGGCGAGGTACTGATCCTTCATGCGTACGTAATGCTGCGCCGAGTAGTACAGGGCTTCCATCTCGGCATCGCTGAGCCGGCGCGCGAACCTGCCCGGGTTGCCCAGCCACATTTCGCCTTCGCCCACCACCTTGCCCGGCGCGATCAACGCACCGGCGCCGACGAAACCGTGCTTCTTCACCACCGCGCCGTCCAGCACGATCGCGCCCATGCCGACCAGCGCCGCGTCCTCGATGGTGCAGGCGTGGATCACCGCCTTGTGACCGATGGTCACGTCCTCGCCGATACGGGTGGCGAATCCGCCGAGCTTGGCATGCGGGCCATCATGGCTGACGTGCACGACGCTGCCGTCCTGGATGTTGGTGCGCGCGCCGATGCGGATGAAGTTCACGTCGCCGCGGATCACCGTGGCCGGCCAGATCGACACGTCGTCGCCCAGCACGACGTCGCCGATGATGACCGCGGCGGGATCGATGTAGACCCGCTCGCCGAGGGTGGGCAGGTGATGGAGGTAGGGGCGGATCAGGGTGCGGGCATCGGTCATGGCCGCATTTAAGCATGCGGCGGCGACACGTTCTAAACTCAGGCCATGAACACCACCGTCATCGCGGCCAACGCCGCCATCATCGCCGCCAATGCCGCGATTACCGCCGCCAATGCCGGCAACGACAACAACGCTCCGACCCCGGATTCGGAACGCGCACCGCCCGCGGACGAAATCCCCGAGCTGGCACCGGCGCTGCAGCGGCTCAAAGCCGCGTGGCGGGCGAAGAAGCCGGACTACGCGCAGCGGATGAGCGACCTCGAACGACTGAAGACGGCCTTCAAGGCGCGGATGGGCGAAATGGAAGCAGCGGTGCGCGCCGATTTCGGCCACCGCTCCGAGCACGAAACCCTGCTGGCCGACGGCATGACCGTGCTGGGCGAGATCGATCATCTGCGCAAACACCTTCGCGGCTGGATGCGACCCAAACGCGCGAGCGTCGGCTGGCGGCTGTGGCCGGCGCGCGCGCAGATCCGCCACGAGGCCGTCGGCGTGGTCGGGGTGATGGCGCCGTGGAATTACCCGGTGAATCTGGCGCTGGTGCCGCTGGTCACCGCCATCGCCGCCGGTAATCACGTGTTCCTGAAGCCGTCGGAGCACACGCCGCAGACCAGCGCGTGGTTGCAGAAGTTGTTGGCCGACGTGTTCCCGGCCGATCGCGTCGCAGTCGCGCTGGGCGGCGCCAAACTGGGCGCGGCGTTCTCCGGGTTGCCGTTCGATCATCTGGTCTTCACCGGCTCGACGGCGGTCGGGCGCAAGGTGATGGCCGCTGCCGCGCCGAATCTCACCCCGCTCACGCTGGAGCTCGGCGGCAAATCGCCGGCGATCGTGGCCGCGGATTTTCCGGTCGAACAGGCCGCGGCGCGGCTGGCCAGCGGCAAATGGTTCAACGGCGGCCAGACCTGCATCGCGCCGGACTACATCCTGATCGACGCCGCGCGCCGCGACGCGCTGGTCGATGCGCTGCGCACGCAGGTGCACGCGCGTTACGGCGCGGACATGCGCGAAGCCACGGATTACACCCGCGTGGTCAACGAAGGCCAATACCGCCGCCTGCGCGGTTACATCGACGATGCGCGCGCGCGCGGACTGACGGTGATCGAACTGGCCAGCGTGGATGCCGGACGCGCCGACGCCGAACGCCTGATCCCGCCGACGCTCATCATCGAACCGGGCGATGATGCGAAAGTGATGCAGGACGAAATCTTCGGGCCGATTTTGCCGATCCACGGCTACGCGAAGCTGGAAGACGCATTGGCCTACGTCGAAAGCCACGACCGGCCGCTGGCGCTGTATCCCTTCAGCAACGATCGCCGCACCGTCGAAAACATCCTCTCGCGACTGATCGCCGGCGGCGTCACCGTCAACGACACGCTGCTGCATTTCGCCGCGAACAATCTGCCGTTCGGCGGCATCGGCCCCAGCGGCATGGGCCAGTACCACGGCCGCGCCGGCTTCGACGCCTTCACCAAGGCGATGCCGGTGCTGTGGCAGGCACGCTTCACCGCGACCGACTTCATCAAACCACCGTATCGCGGCTGGATCGATCGCATGATCCGCTCCCTGACCAGATAATCGCTTGACCCGGTAAACGCCTGGCCGGACAGGCCGTCGCACCCACACCCACATCATCGACAAGGAAAGGACTCCAATGATCCGGATCACGACTCACGCGCTGCTGCGCACCCTCGTCGTCGCGCTGTTCGCGCTCGCGCTGCCGCTGGCCGCCGACGCCGCGCCCCGGCCCGCCAAACCGGGCAAGCTGCGGGTCTGGCTGACCGGCAATGCCGCGGACTCCGCGCGCGCACCGGTCGGCGGCCCGGCGCTGCTGCTGATGGGCGGCAGCACCGAAGTCGACGCCGGCTTCTCGCAGCGCGCGTATCCGGTCGCCAACGGCGGCGACATCGTGATCCTGCGCACCTCGGGCAAGGACGGCTACAACAGCTATCTCTACAACCTCGTTTCCGGGCCACTGAAACCGGATTCGGTCGAAACCATGCTGGTCGACAGCCGCGACAAGGCCAACAGCGATTACGTCGATTGGGTGATCCGCACTGCCGAACTGATCTTCATCGCCGGCGGCGATCAGGCCACCTACGTCAACGCCTGGCAAGGCACCCGCGTGGAAGACGCGCTGCACGCGGCGCACGCGCGTGGCGCGGTGATCGGCGGCACCTCCGCCGGGCTCGCGGTGATGGGCGAATTCGTCTACGACCCGGACGGCATCGCCGGCATCACCAGCGCTGAAGCGCTGGCCGATCCATACAACCCTTTCATGATGCTGACCGCCGATTTCCTCCAGTTTCCGATCATGGACAACATCATCACCGACAGTCATTTCCATGCGCGCGACCGCATGGGCCGCACGCTCGCGTTCATGGCGCGGCTGCGTCAGGACGGCGCCGCGGCGCAGATCACCGGCCTCGCCATCGACGAGGAGACTTCGCTGTTCATCGATCACAACGGCTTGGGCGTCGTCGACAACAACGGCAGCGGCGCGGTGTACGTGATCGAAGAACGCGCCGACACTCAACGCACGCAGGTTCTGCCCGGACAGCCGCTGATCTACCGCAACCTGCAGCGCACCCGGCTGGATGCGGGGCGGTTCTACGATTTCGTCACCCGGCAGCACAACGGCATCGCCACCGTCATCAGCGTTGACGGGCGTAACGCGACCGCACCGTTCACGCCGGCGGACCCGTACTGAAGACCACGGCGCGGGCGCTTCCTCGATGCTGCCCTGCAGCTTGACGCTCGCAGCGACGCGGCGTATCAACGCGTAACGCTACGCAACGCCACCATGCCGAAACCGCGCACCCATATCCGGCACCTCTGCCGGACTTTTTATCTCAGCGAATGGTGGGACGAGTAGTCCTGCATCGCTGATCGCAGCGACCCGCAGCGGCCCGCTCCGGGCAACTGCGCATCGGGTCGACGCGCGCCCCTACTCCTGATCGGCCGGCGCCCTGCCGGTCCGCATCATCTCTCGCATCCCGAGTCGTGCGCCGCAGCCTGCGCGCACGCATCCAACGCAATGGAGATCGCCATGTCCGTTCGTATTCCGCGCATCGCTGCGCGTGTCGCTCTGCTCGCGCTGTGTTTCTGCGCCGCGCTGTTCGCCGTGCCCGCCTTCGCGCAGATCGCCAGCGAAAGCGAAAGCAACAACACCGAAAGTACCGCCGACGGCCCGATTGGCTCCGGCACGCGCGTCGCCGGCAGTCTATCGAAGTCATCCGACATCGACTGGTTCTATTTCGATCTGCCCGCTGCCGGCGCGATCGCGATCAGCCTCAGTCACACCGTCGGCAACGATTTCGACTGGGACCTGTATCGCGGAACCGGTAGCGCAATCGCAAGCGGCAGGAGCGGCTCGACGCCGGACAGCGGCACCTACCAGGCCACCGTCACCGGCCGCCATTACCTCAAGCTCAGCGCTTACCGCGGCAGCGGCGCGTACACCCTCGACGTCACCTACGGTGGCGGCAGCGGTGGCGGCGGTAGCACGCGTCCGTCAAAGCCTTCGAATCTGCAGGTATGGGTCACAGGCAACGCCGCGGATTCCGGCAAGAACCCGCTTAACGGCCCGGCGCTGATTCTGATGGGCGGCGGCACCGATGTGGATGCGAGTTTCAGCCAGCGCGCATTCCCGGTCGCCAACGGCGGAGATGTGGTGATCATCCGCACCAGCGGCAGCAACGGCTACAACGATTACCTCTACAACCTCGTCGCCGGCGCTACCAAACCCGATTCGGTGGAGACGATGCTGCTCGACACCGTCGACAAGGCGAACTCCGACTATGCCGACTGGGTGCTGCGCAACGCCGAAATGATCTTCATCGCCGGCGGCGACCAGTCCGCATATCTGAATGCCTGGAAAGACACCCGCACCGAAGACGCGATCCGCGCGGCCTACGGCCGCGGCGCGGTGATCGGCGGCACTTCCGCCGGGCTCGCGGTGCAGGGTGAATTCATCTACGACCCGGATGGTGTGACGGCGGCTACCGGCGCCGAGGCCATCGCCGATCCGTATCGCAGCAGCATGCTGTTCAGCAGCGGCTTTCTGGACCTGCCGCTGATGAACGACATCATCACCGACACGCATTTCTCGCAGCGCGACCGCATGGGCCGGCTGTTCGCGGACATGGCCCGTCTTCGCCAGGACAACAGCACCGCGCGCATCCTCGGCATCGGCGTGAGCGAGAACACCGCGATCTTCATGGACCGCAACGGCCGCGGCATCGTCGACGGCAGCGGCGCGGCGTATGTGGTCGAAGAACGCAGCGACACCCAACGCACCCAGGTGCTGTCGGGCCAGCCGCTGATCTATCGCAATCTGCAGCGCACGAAACTCACTGCCGGGCAGTTCTTCGATTTCGCGAGTTACACCCACAACGGCACCAGTATCGTGCTGAGCGTGGATGGCCGCAACGCGACCACGCCGTTCGCGCCGGCGAATCCGTACTGATCCGTCATCGCTCACGACATTGAAGCGAACAGATCGGGTCTGAAGGCCCTCCTACGAGCGGATTGCGCCTGGTTGTCTCGTAGGAGTGGCTTCAGCCCCGATCACGACCCGGTCACCGCGCCGGCGCGCATCCCGGCACCGGCGCGACCTCGATCCGCACTGGGCCCACGCTGGTCAGCGCCGCATCGGCACCATGCCGGCTCTGCGTCGCTGCGGTGCGGGTCAGCACGACCCGCGCGTCGATCGCGCGGACGCGCAGCTGACGGAAGCTCAAACCCACGGCTGCCGCAGTCGCTATGTCCTGTGCGGCCGAACGCAGCCCGCCGCCATCGAGCGCATCGAGCGCGGCCAGCGCAACGGTAGGCGTCGTGGCCGACGACAGGATCTCGTCGTCGTCGATCCAGCGCAGACCGACGGCATCCATGCGCAACACCGCGCCTGGCGCAAGGTAATACGCATTCGCGCGCAGAGCGCTGCCGTCGCAGCCCGGCGCCGCATCGAAGACCCAGCCGCCCGAGGCGCCCAGCGCGTCGATCTCAACAAAACCATCGGCTCCACCTTCGTCGCGCCAGCGCAGATGCAGGGCGCTGGTTTCGTCGGCGCCGATGCCGATGCGCGTGCCGGTGGCGGCGAGAAGGCGCAGCAGCCGCAGCTCTCGCGAACGCTCGGAGAAATGGGTATCGACCACGATGCCCGGCGCAAGCCCGAGCCCGCCGGCAGGCCAGTACGTGAATGCATCCTCATTCAGGCCGCCGACGCAGTCGCCGCTGCGCGCACAGCCGGATGCCGGCGGCGTCGACGCGACAGCGCCATGTTTCAAGGCCTGCTCCACCGTGCCGTTGCTGGGCATCGGTCCGCCCGACTGCACCGCGCTGCCGGCGCTGGTACCGCCGACGACCACATCGCCTTTCGCCACGGCATCGCGCAAGGCAAGCAACCATGGGTTCGGCCGATCATCGCGATCGAAAAACGCGCGTCGCAGTTTCCACTGGTCGCCGCCGGAGAAGAACACGCCCTGCACGCGTTGCGGCAGGCCGGCGAGCGCGTCCGGCTGTTCGCAGGCGCGCTGCTGCTGTGCGACGAGGTCGGGATAAATGCGCTCGCGCGCCGGCAATTTCAGCAGTTGCAGCCGTAGCGTCGGCAATGCCGCGCAGTCGCGACGCTCGAACATCGCTGCGGCCAGCGCCGCATCCAGCGGCCACCATTCGACCTCGGCGCCGGCTTCGCGCAGGGCATCGAGATAAAAGTCGACGGGGTCGAACGGGTCGGACGCGGACGCCGTGACCACAGCGATTTTCGGCGCTTCTCCGCCGTTGCGTTCGCGCGCGGCGGCGACGAATGCGCGCAGGATGTCGGCGCCGTGCTGCGTGCGGCTGTGTCGCAACGAAGCGCGTTCCTTGCTGCGCACATCGCCGTCGAATTGCGGCACTTCGAGCGCGGCGAACACGCTGGCCCGCTGGTCGTCGTCGAGCTGCATCCAGGGCGGGCGTTCGCCGTCGCGACATGCGCGCACGCCGTCGCGCGCGTCCTCGCAGCGCGATTCGAAACGCTCGCGCAGGGCGTCCACGTCGAGGTTGTCGGCAGCGGGCAGTTCGCGCGCATCTTCGAGCAGCGCGCGCATCGCCTCGCGCGCGACCTCGCGGGCCGGCCACAGCGCGGGGTCGAGCGCGGCTTCGATCGACCCTGCTTCCAGCGCATAGCGCGGCGCGATGCGCGAACGCGGGCCGGCCACGTCCGCGTCCACAGTGCAGTCCTTCGGCGACAGGCTCGAACACAGTTTCAGCGCGCCGCCGGCGAGAAACAATTCGCGTTCGGCGGCGGCGGCCGGAGGCCCGGCGACGGCCGCGGCCAATATCAGGAGCGAAACCACACCGGTTCGGAATCGCATCCGCGAGCGTGGCCAAGGAAATGGATGTCGATGCTGTGCGCGCTGCCGGAAAAGGGCAAGCCGGCGCCGGCGCGCGGCCCAGCACTTGACGCGACCGCGCCGGCGGGTTATCAAATCGCCGTCGCGATTCAGCCTCCGTATGCAGAAACCCCGCTTCCATATCCGGCACGTTTGCCGGACTTTCTATCTCAGCGAATGGTGGGACGAGTAATCCTGCCCGTGTGAGTGCCCGGGCCCATGGCGGCCCGGCGGCCGCAGACACGCGCTGCCGCCCATCAACCCACCCGTTTCGATCTCAACGCCCGACCGCTGCGCGCTTGCCGCGCGGCCGCGTCGTCCGTTCGTATGCACGAGGGAATCATGACCCGCATCCTGCCGCTCGCCACACCGCTCGCCATCGCCATTTCCCTGCTGCTGTCCGCCAATGCCATGGCCCAGAACGCGGCCACACCCCAGACAGCGCAGGATGCGCCCGCGGCACAACAGGACGAACTGGACACCATCGTCATCACCGGCTCCAATCTGCGCGGCATCGATCTGCAGGAAGCGCAGCCGGTGATCGTGCTGAGCAGCGAGGACCTGAAGCAGTTCGGCGCCAGCACCGTCGGCGACGCGCTCAAACAGGTGTCCGAAACCGGCGGCGGCACCGGCAATTTCAGCACCTCCAATTCCGGCGCGCTGCAGGCGGATTCGCCGGCCGGCAGCGCCGCCGCATCGCTGCGCGGCCTGGGCACAACGTCGACATTGACCCTGGTCAACGGCCGCCGCATCGCGGTGTCGTCGTTCGCCAATGGCTCCGAGAATTTCGTCGACATCAACGCCATTCCGCTGGCCGCCGTGGACCGCATCGAAGTGCTGACCACCGGCGCGTCGGCCATCTACGGCGCCGATGCGGTGGCCGGCGTGGTCAACGTGATCCTGCGCAAGGATTTCGACGGCCTGCGCCTGGGCTTCAGCTACGGCGATTCCACCCGCGGCACCGACGAGGGCAAGACCAACGTCAACCTGGTCTACGGCTTCCAGGGCGACCGCGTCGATGGCCTGTTCGTG
>JBKJHV010000017.1:0-60363 GCA_046598445.1 Lysobacteraceae bacterium | reverse complement strand
GACAATGAACTCGACGTCGTCGAGGGCATGCAGTTCGACCGCGGCTACCTGTCGCCGTACTTCATCAACAACCAGCAGTCGATGTCGGCCGAGCTGGAAGACCCGTTCATCCTGCTGCACGACAAGAAGATTTCCAACGTACGCGAATTGCTGCCCGTGCTGGAAGCGGTTGCCAAAGCTGGCAAGCCGCTGCTGATCGTGGCTGAAGAAGTGGAAGGCGAAGCCCTCGCCACCCTCGTCGTCAACACCATCCGCGGCATCGTCAAGGTCTGCGCCGTCAAGGCACCGGGCTTCGGCGATCGTCGCAAGGCGATGCTGGAAGACATGGCCATCCTCACCGGCGGCACCGTGATTTCGGAAGAAGTCGGTCTGTCGCTGGAGAAGGCCACCATCAAGGATCTGGGCCGCGCCAAGAAGATCCAGGTCTCCAAGGAAAACACCACCATCATCGATGGCGCCGGCACCGGCGAAACCATCCAGGGCCGCATCAAGCAGATCAAGGCGCAGATCGAAGACACCTCTTCGGACTACGACAAAGAGAAGCTGCAGGAGCGCGTCGCCAAGCTCGCCGGCGGCGTTGCGGTGATCAAGGTCGGCGCTTCGACCGAAATCGAAATGAAGGAAAAGAAAGCCCGCGTCGAAGACGCCCTGCACGCGACCCGCGCTGCAGTGGAAGAAGGCGTGGTCCCGGGCGGCGGCGTCGCCCTGATCCGTGCGCTGCAGGCCATCGCTGGCCTGAAGGGTGCCAATGAAGACCAGAACCACGGCATCAACATCGCCAAGCGCGCGATGGAAGCCCCGCTGCGCGAGATCGTCGCCAACTGCGGCGAAGAGTCGTCGGTGGTGCTGAACAACGTGGCCGAAGGCACGGGCAACTACGGCTACAACGCCGCGACCGGCGAATACGGCGACATGATCGCGTTCGGTATTCTCGATCCGACCAAGGTCACGCGTTCGGCGCTGCAGAACGCGGCTTCGATCGCCGGCCTGATGATCACGACCGAAGCGATGGTCGCCGAAGCGCCGAAGAAAGACGAAGCGGCCGGCGGCGGCATGGGCGGCGGCGGTATGGGTGGCATGGGCGGTATGGATTTTTAATCGATCTTCCTGATCGGTTAACCCGGGCTTCGCTTTGCTCAGCGCCGGGCTGCATCCAGGCGAATGCCATCCTTGGTCTTCGCTCGCTCCGCCGGATGTCGTGCTACGAAAACCCCGCAGCGATGCGGGGTTTTTCTTTGTGCGCGACGGGCAGGCTTCCATGCGACTTCCTCCCGTCCCGCGTCCCGGCGCCGTGCGAGGATGTGCCCGATACCCGCCAGCGATCACGGACCGTCGCTTTTGCGGGTCGCCCCGTCGCCGGGGCCGACCTCTGGCACATGCCGATGCGATGGATTCGGGCATGCTCCGGGGCTGGTCCGTGCGGCTATATCGCAGGGAAACCCGTCCTTTTCCGGAGAATCCACATGATCCGTGGCACCACCATCGCCGTGGTCGCACTGTGCATCGCAGGCGTGTTGCCGCCCGCACACGCGCAGGCGAAAAAAGAACCGTTCACCGCCGAGCGCAGCTGGAAGATCCAGCGCATCGGTGCGCCGACGCTGTCCCGCGACGGCCGCACCATCATCGCGCCGGTGACCCGCTTCGCGATGGACGAGGACAAATCCTACGTCGATCTGTGGATCTGGAATACCGGTACAGCTGCCGACGGCAGCGGCCAGCGCCGGCTCACCACCGATGCGGCGAACGAAGGCGCACCGACGATCAGTCCGGACGGCAAGTCCGTTGCCTTCACCTCGCAGCGCGGCGACGACAAGGCGCCGCAGCTCTACGTGATGCCGCTCGGCGGCGGCGAAGCGCGACGGCTGACCAAACTCGCCACCGGCGTGCAGAGCCCGAAATGGTTCGCCGACGGCAAGCGCCTGGCGTTCGTGTCGCGGGTGTTCGCCGATCTGCCGCTGGCCGATCAGGGCAAACGCCTGGACGAGCGCAAGGACCGCAAGATGACCGCGATGGTCTGGGACGGCGGCCCGATCTCCGCCTGGGACCAGTATCTCGATGAGCGCCAGTTCCACGTGTTTTCGGTGGCCTTCGACGCCGCAGCCGACGGCGCCGAAGTGCCCACGGTGCGCGCGTTGACGCAGGCGAGCGGGATGCAACTGCCGCGCGGCGCGGTGCAGGGCACCGACGGTCATTTCGCGGTTTCGCCCGACGGCAAGGAACTGGCGTTCGTCGCCGATTCCGATCCTGCGATCAACAACAGCAACAACGACGTCTTCACCGTCGCCATCGCCGCCGACGGCAGCGGCGGCAAGGACGCGCGCAACCTCACCGCCGCCAACAAGGCCAGCGACAGCGGTCCGCTGTACAGCCCGGACGGGCGCTATCTGAGTTACGTGCAACAGCGCATCCGCGGTTTCTACGCCGATAAAGGCCGGTTGACGCTGCAGGACCGCCGCGACGGCAAGACGCGCGAATTGTTCGCCGACTGGGACCGCAGCGCCGGTGGCCTGGTGTGGTCGCGCGACAGCCGTCGTCTTTACGGCGCGATCGACGACGCCGGCACCGTGCGTGTCTACGATCTGCCGCTGGACGGCGCACCGCGCAAGGTGACCGCCAGCGCATCGTTCAGCGCGCTGGCGGTGTCCGACAGCGGCGCGATGGTCGGCCTGCGCGAGAGTTTCGTCGAACCGCCGACGCTGGTGCGGATCGATGCCGCCAGCGGCGCCGCGACCAAGCTGTCGACGATCAACGATGCACTGCTCGCGGCCACCGAGATCGGCACCTATGAATCGGTGAACTACAAAGGCGCGAACGGCGACGACATCCAGATGTGGGTGAACTACCCGCCGGGCTTCGACCGCACCAAGCAATATCCGTTCTTCATGTTGATCCACGGTGGCCCGCACAACGCGATCACCGACGGCATGGCCTTCCGCTGGAACGCGCAGGTCTTCGGCAGCTGGGGCTATGTCACCGCATGGCCGAATTTCCACGGCAGTTCCGGCTTCGGCCAGACCTTCGCCGATTCGATCAATCCCGAGTGGGCGGAGCAGCCGTACCAGGACGTCATCAAGGCCGCGGACTGGTTCGCGGCACAGCCGTGGATCGATCGCGAGCGCATGGTCGCCGGCGGCGGCAGCTACGGCGGTTACCTGACGACCCTGATCCTTGGCCGCGAACACCCGTTCAAGGCGCTGGTCGCGCACGCGGCGGTCTACAACTTGTATGGCCAGTACGCGGCAGATTTTTCGGCCGACGCGCCGCGTTTCGGCGGCTTCTGGGAAGGCGAGAACCGCGCCGTGCTGGAGCGCAATTCGCCGCACCTCGGCGCCGCCGCGTTCAAGACGCCGACCCTGGTCGTCCACGGCCAGTCCGATCTGCGCGTACCGGTGAATCATGGTCTTGAGCTGTACCACACGCTGTTGAACAAGGGCGTGCCCAGTCGATTCGTGTACTACCCCAACGAAAATCACTGGGTGCTGAAACCGCAGAATTCGGTGTTCTGGTACCAGCAGGTCGGCAAGTGGTTCGAGGAGCACAATCCATCGAAGTGACGCGGCGGCCGCTCCGTCGGCTGACGCTTCCGATATCCGAAAACCCCCCAGCGATGCGGGGTTTTTCTTTGTCTGCGGCGAATCCGGGTCCTGGATTCGCGCATGCTTTTGTGATGGTGCGGCTTCAAACGAGAATGATTCTGATCGACATGATCTGCAGCGTTTCGTCCATTCGCCAGCGCATGGGCAGCGCCGGCTGCATGTTTTGATCGGGAAAATGCCGGTTTTTCAGGGAAAATTCCAAATCGCACGCGATTCGGGGACATGGGCTTCGACGGTCGTCATCCGGCCTTTCTTGTACCCATGAGTTCTTTTTTGCAGTGCAGCGTGCGTTGAAATAACGCTTCCTTCACGATGCTCGCGCATCCCGACGTGGGGGAGGGAGCAAGCCCGCTACCGGTTCGACCGGGGCGGGCTTTTTATTGCCTGTCGCGCAGGCTCGGGGATGCCAGAATCCGCATATGGATCATCCCGAACCCGCTCTTTCCGTTGTTGCCGACCGCGCCCTCACGCGGCTGCGCGCTGCGCATCCGGACTTGCCCGACGACGCCGTGGCGCAGGCGCGCATAGGTGCGATGGCGGTCGCCAGCGACTTCGCGATCGATGTCTGCCTGCGCCAGCCCACGCTGTTGTCGCGACTGCTCGACGACGATGGCGCGCTGCGCTTGCTGCCGCCGGCGCTGACCGTCGAAAACCGCGCCGACTGGCCGACCCTGCTGCGTCGCTTCCGTCTGGCCGAATCGGTGCGCCTGATCTGGCGCGATGTGCAGGGCCTCGACACCCTGGACGAGACGCTGGCCGCGACCACGCGCTTGGCCGAAGACTGCCTGCAGTGCGCCTTGTCGGCGCTGGAGCGCGAGTTCGAGCAGCGTTCCGGCATCGTCCGCGGCGCCGATGGTCTGCCGGTGCGGCTGGTGGTATTCGCGCTGGGCAAACTCGGCGGCGGCGAATTGAACTTCAGCTCCGACATCGATCTGGTCTATGCCTACGAACAGGACGGCGACAGCGATGGGTCGCGCGCGCTGGCGGCGGAGGATTACTTCGCGCGGCTCGGACAACAACTTGCGAAGCTGCTCGACGAAGTCACCGCGGAAGGCTTCTGCCATCGCGTCGACCTGCGTCTGCGGCCGTTCGGTACCGCCGGCCGTATCGCGATGTCGTTTCCGGCGATGGAACACTATTTCCAGCGCGAGGGCCGCGACTGGGAGCGTTACGCCTGGCAGAAGGCGCGCGCGGTCGCCGGCGATCTCGACGCCGGCGCGCGTTTCCTCGACACCCTGCGGCCGTTCGTCTATCGCCGCTATCTCGACTACGGCGCGCTCGACGGGCTGCGCGAAATGAAGGCGACCATCGCCGCCGAAGTCGCACGCAAGGACATGGCCGAGGACATCAAGCGCGGCCCGGGCGGGATCCGCGAGATCGAATTCCTGGCGCAGGCGCTGCAGCTGATCCGCGGCGGCCGCGAAGCGCCGCTGCGTGAACGACGCCTGCAGCCGGCACTGCGCGCGCTGAGCGACGCGCGGCATCTCACCGAAGACACCTGCGACGGCCTGATCGCGGCATACCGGTTCCTGCGCCTGCTCGAAAACCGCCTGCAGATGCTGCGCGACGCGCAGACCCAGCAACTGCCGGAAGACCCGACGGTGCGGGCGCGGCTGGCGCAGGGTCTGGGCGAATCCGATTGGGCAGCGCTCTACGCGCGGCTGCAGGCGCATCGCGAACGCGTGACCCGCGAATTCGACGCACTGCTGGCGCCGCGCGGGCGCGCAGCGCAGCCGGACGCACTGGTGGCGTATTGGCGCAAGCTGCGCGAAGAGGCCGGCGGCGATGGCGACGAACGTGAAGCCGGGGCGCCGGACGCGCTGCGCGATGAAGGTTTCGAGCAGGTCGAAGCGGTGGATCAAGCCTTGCGCGACTTCGCGCGTGCACCGGGCGTGCGCGACCTGTCCGACGCCGCGCGCATCCGCCTCGACCGGCTGATGCCGGCGCTGCTGGCCAGCGTCGCGGTGTCGGCCGAGCCGCTGCTGGCGCTGCGCCGGCTGCTGGCGGTGCTGCACGCGATCCTGCGTCGCGCCAGCTATCTCGCCCTGCTCGACGAACAGCCGGCGGCGCTGTCGCGGTTGATCGACACGCTTGCCCGCAGTGCGCTGCTGGGCGAGCGGCTGGCGGCGCACCCGCTGCTGCTCGACGAACTGCTGGATATCCGCGTCGCCGGGCCGCTGCCGCTTGCGGACGAATTCGTCGCTGCGTGCGCGGCCGCGCTGCAACAGGACGACTCCGAAGCCGCGTTGCTCGCGCTCAACGAAGCGCGCCAGGCGCTGAGTTTCCGCATCGCGCTGGCGACGCTCGACCGGCGCGTCGACGGTGTGGAGACCGCGCGGATGCTCGCCGCGCTGGCCGATGCGATGCTCGACGCGGTGCATCGGCTCGCGGTGCGCGAACTGGAAGCCCAGCACGGCCGCATCGCCGGTTTCCGGTTCGCGGTGCTGGGCTATGGCAGCCTCGGCGGCCGCGAACTCGGGTTCGGTTCCGATCTGGACGTGGTGTTCGTCTACGACGCGCCGCCGGATGCGATGTCCGACGGTGCGCGCCCATTGGACGCGCCGCGCTGGGGCGCGCGATTGGCGCAGAAGATCGTCGCCCTGCTCGGCGCACCGACCGGCGCCGGGCGCCTGTATGAAATCGACGTGCGCCTGCGTCCGGACGGCGCCAAGGGGCTACTCGTCTCCACGATCGCCAGCTTCGAGGACTACCAGCGCCAGCGCGCCTGGACCTGGGAGCATCAGGCGCTGGTTCGCGCGCGCGCCGTCACCGGCGATGCCCCGCTGCGCGTCGAATTCGAGCGCGTGCGCGCGCAGACGCTTGCGCAGCTGCGCGATGTCGAAAAGCTGCGCGAGGATGTGGCGTCGATGCGCGCGCGGATGCGCGCCGAGCTGGACCGCTCCAGCGCCGAACGCTTCGACCTGAAGCAGGGCGAGGGCGGTCTGGTCGATCTCGAATTTCTGTTGCAGTACAAAGTGTTGTGCGAATCCGCCGCAAAGCCGGCCCTGCTCGATCCGCGCGACACGCCAGGGCTGATCGATGCGCTGCGGGCGCAAGGCGTGTTCGATGCCGATGTCGCCGTGCCCCTGTACGCGGCGCACGCGGCGCTGCTCGCCGCCGGGTTGGCCTGCACGCTGGACCGAAGAACGCGGATCGTCGCGCCGGACGGGGCGGTGGCGGAGGCGCGGTCCACGATCGCAACGGCGTCGCGGGCTTTCGCAACGGATGTTGCCGAGCGATAAGCAGGCATTCTGCGTTCTGCATGATCGCCGCGTCGGCTTCATGCGCAATGCACGCGCAGGTGCTTGTTTTTTCATCGAATCCGCACTGGATCCACGTGTATGAACGGAAGCGGGCGGCGTCCGCTATGACGAGGGTGGCTTCGGGCGTTTCGCGCGGTATGCTCGTCGCCGGGGAAACATCCCGATGAAGAAAACATCCTGCTTGAAACGGACTGCTTGAAACCAACTGCTTGAAACGAACTCAAACAGGCGCCAAGTCGGATGTCTCCCGAACATATCCCCCACACAAAGCCACGGAGTCAATCATGTCGAAGATCAATATCTTGAACAGCGATGAACTGGTCACCGACGCCAAGGTCGTGCTGGACGACGTCGAAGCCCTGCTCGACGAAGCCGCCAGCGCCACCGGCGAACGCGCACAGGCCCTGCGCGCCCGCGCCAGCGAAGCCCTCGGTCGTGCCAAGCAGCGTCTCCATGACGCACAGACCGCCGTCGCCAGCAACACCCGCGCCGCAGCCCGTGCTACCGACGATTTCGTCCACGACCATCCGTGGGGCGCGATCGGTGCTGCCGCCGGTGTCGGCTTCCTGGTCGGCCTGCTCGTCTCGCGGCGCTGACCGGAGCCATGGCTTCGGCTTCACCCCTCGACGCCGTGCGCCGCCTCTCGGCGGCCACGGTCAATCTGTTGTTGTCGCGCGCCGAGTTCGCGTCGCTGGAACTCGCGCAGGCCCGCGCCCAGATCCTGCGCTGGTTCACGCTGTCGCTGCTGGTCATGGTGCTGCTGCTGTTGACCCTGATCATCGGGTCGGCGCTGCTCACGGTGGCGCTGTGGCCGTATTTCGGTTGGGCCACGCTGGCAGTGCTGTTCGGGGTCTACGCGCTCGGCGCCTGGCTGGTGTTGCGCAAGCTGTTGGGTGAAGTTTCGGCAGCGCCGCCGGTGCTGTCGGAGACGCTGCAGGAACTGTCCAACGATCGCGATGTGTTCATCGCCCGCGTTAGGCAGTCGGGTGATGACACCGATGTGGAGGCGCGATGAGCGACAAATCCGGAAATCGCGAATTGCGCATGGAAATGTTGCGCATGCGCGCGTCGATCGAACGTGCGGAAGTATCCGCCTCGCTGCGCCAACTGCGCCTCAGTACCGGGCGGATTCGCAACCTCGCGTCTGTCGCCGGTGGCATCAGCGCAGCGGTCGCCGGCCGCAGCGGTTGGATGGGGCTGCTCGCCAGCTCGGTCACCGGCCGCCCGTGGTTGGCAGCGCTGGCTTTGGGCGCGGTGCGCGCCTTGAAGAAGCGGCCGCTGCTGGCGGCGCTGGCGATGGGCGCGGTGGCGATCGGTATGCGCGCGGTCAAGAAAAACGTTGCCGCGCAGCCTGCTGATTACTGACTCATATTATTGAAGTCTAGGCGCTCCGAAACGAGCGCCGCCACGCGCGCGGCCTCGCGCAGCGGTTCGACATCGAACGGCGCAAGCAGCGCGTCCATCGCGCGGATGCGTCCGCGCGCGAGCAGCGCATCGACGAACGCGCGCGGTCGTCCACGTACGCGCCCGGGATCGAACACGAACACCGGCACGCGCGTGGCGCAGGCTTCGGAAATCATGTTGACCGAATCCGGCGAGCACACGATCCGGTCGGCCCAGGCCAGCAGTCCTGGATACGGATTGGCGCCGTTTTCCGCGCCGCGCCAGACCACGCCGGGCGTGTCGTCGTAGCGGTGGGCGAGGGCTTCGATCAGTTCGGGATCGGTGCGTCGCGAGGTGGTGATCAGCACGCTGCCGCCCTCGCGGGCGAGCACCGCTTCGAATTTCGCGGCCATCACTTCGAACGCCATCCGGTTGAAGCGCGCATGGGCGCTGTTGCCGCCCAGCAGCAAGGCGGTGCGCGGCGAGGGCAGATCGGCATAGCCGGCGTGATCCAGCCGCGCTTTTGCGAGCCAGCCGTCGTCCACCGGATGCAGGCTGCCGAGCATCGGGATGACATTCGGCCCGCGCAGCGGATCGTGTTCGGGTACCACGACCAGATCCCAATGCCCGGGGTCGAGCCGCGGGTCGAGGATCTGCACGGTCCGGGTACCGCGTTCGCGCAGCAGCCTGGTGGCGAGTGCGGCCTGGCGGCCGCAGCCCACGGCCAGCGCGGGCGGGGCTGCGAGCAGCGAGGCGAAGGCATCGCCATAGCCGCGCTCGGCGCCGGGCCAGCGGCGCGGCGCGGCCCAGCGCCAGGGCGATCGCGGTTCCAGTATGAGTGTGTCGAAGCCGGCGCCGCCGGCGAGCATGCCCGCAAGGGCGTCGGCCTGACGGGCGTTGCCGGCGCGGCCATCGCTGATCGCCTGGATTCGTCCTGAGCAAATTTGCGTTGAATCGGTGTGAGTTGTGCTCATTGTTCCGAATTTGACTCGATTCGTTCCTGCCGTGCCGCTGCCGCAAGGCCGCACGGACTCTACACTGCCGCCTCGCCATCCTCTTCAGACCAGGGATATACAGACCGATGTCTTCGCCGCTGACCGACTCCTCTCTCGATCAATTGTTCCGCACCGCGCGAACGTACAACGCGTTCTCCGGCGACATCGATGATGCCACGCTGCAGCGCCTATATGAGTTGCTGAAGTGGGGGCCGACCGCCGCCAATGCCTGCCCGGCGCGCTTCGTGTTCGTGCGCTCGCCCGAGGCAAAGGCCAAGCTGGCGCCAGCGCTGGACGAGGGCAATCGCGACAAGACCCTGGCCGCGCCGGTCACCGTGATAGTCGGCTACGACATGGCGTTCTACGACAAGCTGCCGGTGCTGTTCCCGCATGTCGATGCCCGTCCCTGGTTCGCCGGCAAGCCCGAAGCGGTGCTGGAGACCGTGGCCCTGCGCAACGGCAGCCTGCAGGGCGCCTATCTGATCCTGGCCGCCCGCTCGCTCGGCCTCGATACCGGCCCGATGTCCGGCTTCGACAACGCCAAGCTGGACGCAGCCTTCTTCGCCGGCACCGCGATCCGCTCCAACTTCCTGGTCAACCTGGGCAAGGGCGATGCGGCCTCGCTGTTCCCGCGCTCGCCGCGACTGGGTTTCGACGAAGCCTGCCGCATCGAGTGATCGCACTCGCGTTGCGTGACCGCAACGTTTTACCCTTCCAGCGCCTCTGTGGCGTGTCCCCCGACGCAATCTGCCGCGCAATCCATCGCGTAATCCATCACGTAGCCCATATTTAAAGGAGTCTTCCGATGAAACGAGTTCTCGTCGCCGCCGCACTCGCGCTGGCTTCCACCGTCGCCTTCGCCGCGCCGCTGACTTACAAGATCGACGCCAATCACACCGATGTGGTCGCCAGCTGGAGCCATTTCGGCTTCTCCAACCCGATCGCGCATTTCGGCAAGGTCGACGGCAGCATCACCTATGACCCGGCCAATGTCGGCGCTTCGAAGGTCGAAGTCACCCTGCCGCTGTCGGGCCTGAATTCCCACGTCGGCGATTTCGACGACCACCTGCGCAGCGACGATTTCTTCGACGCCGAGAAATTCCCGAACGTCACCTTCAAAAGCACCTCGGTGAAGGCCGCGGGCAAGGGTAAGCTGACCGTCGTCGGCGACCTCACCGTCAAGGGCATCACCAAGCCGGTGACCCTGGCCGTGACCATCAACAAGATCGCCGTGCAGCCGATGGCGAAGCGCGAAGCCGCCGGCTTCAACGCCACCACCACTATCAAGCGCAGCGATTTCGGCGTGGGCAAATACGCGCCGAACGTCAGCGACGACGTGACCCTGACCATCACCACCGAAGCGATCGTGCCGAAGGCGGAAGCTGAAGTGCCGAAGACGGGTTCGTAAACCGCCTCGCGGAAGCATCAGCTTCACCCGCAGACGGGTCGCATATCGCGGCACGTCTGCGTTTTCGGCAAGTGAGTTTCAGGCGTGCGGCTGGACTTCCGGCGGCGCTGCGTCGAAGCGGTATGGCGTGCCCTGTGCCGACGGCCGCTCCGCGAAAACGGCGGCGAACGCCGTCAATCGCGGCATCGACGACAGGTCGATCGGGTTGCGGAACGGCAGATGCTCCAGCAGACAGAACAGCCCGAGATCGAAGATCGCGATCCGCGCGGGCGGCAGCTCCGTGCGGATGTCGTCCCAATGCCGGTCGAGCCAGGCGAGACACTGCACCAGACTCGTGCGTCGCTTGCGCGAGGCCGCGTCCGGCGGCCGTTCCGAGACGATTTCGTGGAACACCACTTCGACCTGTGCGGCCATGGCATGCGCCAGCACCTCATGCGCGTTCATCGCCAGCGCGGTCGCCGCCTGCTCCGGCCAGAACACCCGCGCGACGCCATCGTCCGCCTGTCGCGCCAGCCACCGGCAGGCATTGAGGCTGCCCCAGACCACGGTGTCGCCCTGCCGCAGCGCCGGCAGTTTCAGCGCCGGATTGCCGGCGAATACCGCCGGGTCTTCGCTCATCAGATCGTGGATCGGCTGCAGCGCGTATTCGACCTCCAACTCATGCGCCAGCAGCCGCAGCTGGCGGGTGTAGTGCGAACTCTGGCGGCCGATGATCTGGACAGGAGCACTCTCGATCTGATGCGACATGGACGGCGCTCCGACGATGGCGAGGTGGGGCGACGGCGCGGATCACCGCCAGCGGGACATTCTGCGACATCCTCCCGCCTGCGCGCTGGGCTAAAATGCCGCTTCCGCGCAGGACGACCCCCATGACCACTTCCCAGCCCAGCCAAGCCAACGCCCAGCAACGCTATGAGGTGCATCGTGGCGATCTGCCGCTGAGCTGCCCCAGCCCGTCGATGGCGCTGTGGAACTCGCATCCGCGCGTGTATCTGCCGATCGAGGCCGAAGGCGGCACGTCGACCTGCCCGTACTGCGGCGCGGTGTACGTACTGACCGACAGCCCGGTCATCGACTGATCCGCGACACGAGGCGCTGAGCCCATGCCGCGCCGCCTGACCGTAATTCAACTGCTGCCGGCGCTGCATTCGGGCGGCGTCGAACGTTCCACGCTGGAAATCGCCGACGCGCTGGTGCGCGCCGGGCATCGCGCCATCGTCGTGTCCGCGGGCGGCCGTCTGGTGGCGCAACTCGAAGCCGGCGGCGCCGAACACATCGCACTCGACATCGGCCGCAAATCGCTGCTGACCTTCCGCCATATCCGCCGTCTGCGCGCGCTGTTCGCGCAGACCGGCGCCCACATCGTGCATGCGCGTTCGCGGCTGCCAGCGTGGATCGGCTGGTTGGCGCTGCGCGGGATGCCGCAGGCGTCGAAACCACGTTTCGTGACCACCGTGCACGGCCTGAACTCGCCCTCGCGCTACAGCGCGATCATGACCCGCGGCGAGCGCGTGATCTGCGTGTCGGACACCGTGCGCGAGTACGTGCTGCGCCACTATCCCGCGACCGATCCGGCGACGCTGCGCACGATTCCGCGCGGCATCGATCCCGCGGTGTTCCCGTCGGCGCCCTCGCCGGACCGCGCGGCGCGCATGCGCGTCGCCGCGCTGCATCCCGCGCTGAACGGCGACGGTCCGCTGCTGCTGCTGCCGGGACGCGGCACGCGGCTCAAGGGTCATGCCGATGCGCTGGCGCTGCTGAGCAATCTGCGCGCGGAAGGCCTCGACGCGCGGCTGTGGATGCCTGGTGCGCGCGAGCCCGGGCGCGAGCAGTACATCGCCGATCTCGAAGCCGAAGCCGCGCGCGGCGGCTTCGGACAGGCGCTCGCGATCACCCCGCCCACCGCCGCCATCGCCGAGGCCTACGCCGCCAGCGATCTGGTGCTGCAGGTGTCGCGCAAACCGGAAGCGTTCGGGCGCACGGTGATCGAGGCGCTGTCGGTCGGTCGTCCGGTGCTGGGCTGGGCGCACGGCGGCGTCGGTGAACTGCTGCGCGAACTGCTGCCGGCCGGTGAGGTGGCGCCGTTCGATGCCGACGCCCTGCATCGCGCAGCCCGCGCGCTGCTTGCGCATGCAGATACCGTTCCCGCTACGATGTCCGCGTCGCTGCAGCGGTATTCGCTGGCTACGATGCAGGCGGCGACGCTGGCCTGCTACGACGAACTGATGACGACGCACTGAGCATCTCGAATTGATTCGCGAACCGATTCCCACATGACCCACGCGACGACTCAAGCAACGACCATCGATACCGCCATCGCTCCGGTTGCGGGCTGGCGTTGGGCGCCGTTCTGGGTGCTGGCCTTCGTCGCGCTGTGGCCGGCGCCCGGCGTTGCCGAAGCGGTGATGGTGCTGGGCGCGCTCGCGGCGATCGGCCGTTTGATTTTCGTGCGTTTCCGCGGCGGCGGTGCCCTGCTGAGCGCGCAGGCGTGGGCGCTGACCAGCGTGCTGTTTTTCACGTATTGGCTGCCGGAGTTGATTGGTGCCGTCGATGCGGTCGACCGCGCCCGCGCGTTCCGCGAAGCCGCCGTCGATCTGCGCTATCTGCCGTTCCTCTGGCTGGCCGCGTCGGCGGTGGCCGATGCGCGTGGGCGGCGGATCACTTTCATCGGCTTGGCCGCCATCGTCGCGGTGTGGACGCTCGATGCGTTGGTGCAAGCGGTCGGCGGCACCAGCCCGCTGTTCTTCGGCATGGATGCGGCGAAGCTCGCGATCAGCGGCCATCGTTTGTGCGATGCCAACGACTATCTGCTGCTGGACCGTCTCGGCGGCGTGCTGGGGCCATGCAATCTGAAACTCGGTGTGGTGCTGGCCAGCCTGTCGCCATTCGCGATGCACGCCGCCGGGCGCCGGTTCGGGCCATGGGGCTGGCTGTTCGCGGCAGTAGCGATCGGCTGCGTCATCCTGCTGGCGGGTTCGCGCGCGTCATGGATCACCTTCGGCCTGGTGCTGCTGCTGTCGGGCTGGCATCTGCTCGGCTGGAAGCGGCTGTTCGGGGTGTTCGCGTTCGGCGGCGCGCTGCTGATCGCGCTGACCTTCGTGTCGCCGCAGGTGCAGCAGCGGGTCGAGCGCACCCTGCACGCGCTCAGCGCCGATCAAGCCGGGGTCGACAGCGCGCTGTCGGGGCGCGGCCGCATCTGGAGCGCGGCGTGGTGCATGACCACGCAGCATCCGATCAACGGCGTCGGCCCGCGCGGGTTCCGCGAAGCGTTCCCGGCCTGCGACCCGGAACCCGGTGAGATCGCTGAGTGGGGCAATGGTCCAGCCTTCCACGCGCATCAACTGGTGCTGGAAATCCTCAGCGAAACCGGCTTCATCGGCCTGATGCTGTGGCTCGCCGGCGCGGCGATGGCGCGGCGTGCGTGGCGTTACGCCGAGCCCGCCGCGCGCGAAGCGGCGTACCCGGCGATGTTGGCGCTGGCGGTGACGGTGTTCCCGTTCAACACCCACCTCGCGTTCTATTCGACGTTCTGGGGCGGCGTGACGCTGCTGCTGGCGGCGTTGTTCGCGGGCAGTCTGCTGGCGCGCGACGGCATGGCCCGCGACGGCATGGCGCCGCTTCAGTCGTAAACCCGCACCCCGTCCGGCCGCCGCTTGAAGCGCCGATGGATCCACAGGTATTGCTCGGGCGCGGCGCGCACCATCGTTTCGATCGCCGCGATGACCCGCGCGGTGTCGGTACCGGCATCGTCCGACGGGAAGTTGTCCAGCGCCGGCCACAGCCGCAGGGTGTAGCCGCCGTCGTCGCGGCGGATGTGCTGGAACATCACCACCGCCGCGCCCGAGAGTCGCGCCAATTGATGCGTGGAACTCAGGCTCTTCGCCGGTTGGCCGAAGAACGGGACGTAGACGCTGTCGCCCTTGCTCGGGTCCTGGTCCGGGGCGTACCAGAGCAGGCCGCCGCGTTTGAGGTGCTTCACCACGCCGCGCACATCCTGCTTGGTGAACATGCCCGCGGCGTAGCGCGAGCGTCCGCGCAGCACCGCCCACTCCATCGCCGGCTGCGAATACGGCCGGTACATCCCGGCCAGCGGCACGAAGTCGCACAGCAGCCGGCCGCAGACTTCGAGCGTGGTGAAGTGGCCCGAGACCACAATCACGCCGCGTCCGTTCGCGCGCGCCGCTTCGATGTGCTCCAGGCCTTCGACGATCAAGCCGCGGCGCTGTGGTTCCACCGAACCCCACCACGCGCGTCCGAATTCGAGAATGGCGGTGCCCAGCGCCGCGAAATGCCGACGCAGCAGTGCGTCGCGCGCGTGCTCATCGAGTTCCGGAAAGCACAGCGCCAGATTGCGTTCGGCGATGCGGCGGCGCTTGCCCAGCGTGCGCCGCAAGACAGCGCCGAGCGCGCCACCCAGCGCGCGCTGCAGGCCCCACGGCAAGCGCGCAAGCAGCGCCATCGTGCCGATGCCCAGCCAGGCCGGCCAATGTCGGGCCGCGCGCGGCGGCGGAGCGTCGAATTCGAAAGGCATGCGTCATTGTACTGGCCTGGCCGGTCGTCGCCGGCCGCGTCCAGCCGGTATCCTGTCCCGATGCGGGCCGACAGCTTCGAACACGCGATCGAGCACACCCTGCGCGGCCTGTATTCGGCGGCGTTGTATCTGCTGTTGCCCGTGACCGTGTACCACCTGATCTGGCGCGGCTTCCGTCAGCGCGCGTACCTGCTGCGCTGGGACGAGCGTTATGCGCGCTATCGCCAGTCCGCGCGCGCGCCGGTATCGGTGTCCGCCGAGGGGTGCCTATGGGTGCATGCGGTGTCGGTCGGTGAGGTGAATGCCGCCGCGCCGCTGGTCAACGCGCTGTTGCGCGACCATCCGCAGCAGCGCGTGCTGGTCACCACCATCACACCGACCGGTTCCGAAAGGGTGGCCGCGCTCTGGGGCGAACGTGTCGATCATGTGTATCTGCCCTACGACCTCACCGGCGCGGTCGCGCGCTTCCTGCGCCATTTCCGGCCGAAGATCGCGCTGATCGTCGAGACCGAACTGTGGCCGAACCTGCTGTTCGCCTGCCGCGATCACGGCATACCCGCGTATCTGGTCAACGCGCGCCTGTCGGAACGCTCGCTGCGCGGCTATCGCGTGCTGCGTCCCCTGATCGGGCGCGCCCTGCGCACGATGCGTGCGGTCGCCGCGCAGTCGGACGCCGACGCGGCGCGGTTCGTGCGCCTGGGTGCGCAGGAAGCGCAGGTCGTGGTCTGCGGCAATCTCAAATTCGACACCCGGGTCGATCCGGGCATCGCGGCGTTCGCGCAGGAATTCCGCGCCCGCGTGGCCGGTCGGCCGGTGTGGATCGCCGCCAGCACCCATCCGGACGAGGAGGCGCTGGTGTTGGCCATCGACCGTCATCTGCACGCGCGTTGGCCCGGGCTGCTGATGCTGTGGGCGCCGCGACATCCCGAACGCTTCCGGCCGGCGACCCAGTTGGCGATCGATACCGGACTGCAGGTGGCGACGCGCAAACTCACCCTGCTGCCCGACGCCGACGATGCGGTGTTCGTGATCGACACGCTCGGCGAGTTGATGAGTTTCTACGCCTGCGCCGATGTCGCCTTCGTAGGCGGCAGTCTGCAGGCGGTGGGTGGCCACAATCTGCTGGAACCGGCCGCGGTCGGGACCGCCATCGTCACCGGCCCGCACCTGCACAACTTCAGCGATATCGCCGAACAGTTGCGGAAGGCGGGCGCGGTGCGGATCGCGGCGGATGCGGGCGGGGTCGCCGCCGAGATCGAATCGCTCCTCAGTGACGATGCAGAGCGCGCGCGCATGGCGGCCGCGGGCCGTGCGCTGGTGGCGCAGGGCGGTGGTGCGCTGCAGAAAACGCTCGCGTTGATCGCCGGGCATCTCGATGACGTTTCGCCGGACTGATTCTCGCCATTTTGAGTCGAGTCATTTTTGATCCGTGCGCGCAACGAAAAACCGCCGGCATGGCCGGCGGTTTCGGGAAGTGCGCCTGTCGCTCCGGGTAGGGCGAGGCATTTGCAGAATCAGGGCGCCGGTTGGGTGCTGGCGTCGATGGTGAGCTGGCGGTTGACGTCCTGCAGGTCGTCGACATCCAGCGTGCCCGCGGCCTGTTCCAGCAGCAGGCGGTTCTGCAGGAAGTTGTAGCGCGACAGCGCGTATTCGCGTTCGGCGTTGAAGAGGGTCTGCTGGTTGTTCAGCACGTCCAGCACGGTGCGGGTGCCCACTTCCAGGCCGACCTGCGACGCGTCGTAGGCGCTGCGCGCGGAAAATACCGCGGCTTTGCGCGCTTCCACTTCGCTGATGCCTGCGACCAGGGTCTGGTAGGCGTTGCGGGTGTTGCGCACCAGCGCGCGGCGCTGCTGATCGAGCTGGTCGCCGGTGACGTCGCGCTGGGCGAGGGCCTGACGCACCTGCGACTGCGTCGCGCCGCCGGCGAAGATCGGGATGCTGACGGTCACGCCGACGCTGGAGGTGTCGGACGAATCGATGCCGGTCGGGCCGATGTTGCCGTCGAACAGCGACTGATTGTTACCGTAGGTCGCGCGCAGGCCGATGCTGGGCAGGTGGCCGGCGCGTGCGGAATCGACGCCGGCCTCGGCCGAACGCAGTTCGAGTTCCTTGGCCTTCAGCGCGGGGTTGCTGTCGATCGCGGTCTGCACCCAGCCGTTGACGTCGAGCGACGACGGCAGCTCGGGCTGGAAGTCCTGCGGCAGCGACTTGAGCGCGCGCACGTCCTTGCCGGTGATTTCCTCAAGCGCGCGGTAGGCGTCTTCCAGCGCGTTGCGGGTGACGATGGTGTTGGCGCGGGCGCGGTCGTACTGCGCGCGCGCTTCATGCACGTCGGTGATCGGGGCGAGGCCCACTTCGAGGCGCTTGTCGGCGAAATCGAACTGCTTCTTCAGCGCGGTTTCCTGCGCTACCGCCGCGGACAGCGTCTCCAGCGCGACCAGCACGTTGAAGTAGGCGGCGGAGGTGCGCGTGATCAGCGAATCGCCGGCGGCCTCAAGCTGGAAGTCGGCGGCCTCGGACAGCGAAAGCTGCGAACGGTGGCGCGCGATGTTGCCGAAGTTGAGGATCGACTGGTCCACCGAGAAACCGTAGCTGCGACCGCCACCGCCGTCGGAGGCTTCAAGGCCGCTGCCCAGTTCGGAGGTGGTGTCGGAGTAGTTCGCGCCGACCGAACCGCCGATCTGCGGCAGGAAGGTCGCGCGCGTCTGCACCGCGCCTTCGCGGGTGGCGAGACGCCCGGCTTCGGCGGCCGCGAACTGCGGATCGCTGTTGCGCGCGAGTTCGTAGGATTGCAGCAGATCTTCAGCCTGTGCGCCGAGCGGCAGCACGAGCAGGGCGAGGGCGAGAACGAGAGGACGGCGAGTCATGGTCTTCCTTATTGATATTGAACGATCCGCGCCGGGCATGGTGCCGGGCAGGCGGCTCACAACTGGAATTGGGGAACGGGTGCGGTGCCGGCAAGGTACGGAAGCTCGGTTTCGAACAGCGATTCGACCTGGAAACCGGCGGTGTTGTCGGCATGGCGGACCAGCGCGGCTTCCATCGCCGGCGCCAGCCCGTGGATCACGAACATGCGGCCGCCCGGACGCAGCCATTGCAGGAACCGCGAGGGCACCGCAGCGACCGCGCCGCCGACGCAGATCGCGTCGAACCGGCGTTCGCTGTCCCACTGCAGGGCGTCGATGGTGTCGATGCGGACGTTGCCGATGCTCTGCGCCTGCAGTCGTGCGCGTGCGGTCTGGGCCAGATCGGCGTGCCGTTCCAGACTGACCACGTCGCGGGCGAGGCTGCCGAGGCAGGCCGACAGATAGCCGCTACCGGTGCCGATTTCCAGCACGTCTTCGCCGGCGGTGATCGACAATGCCTGCAAAGTGCGGCCTTCCAGCACCGGTTTCATCATCGACTCGCCGTGACCGATCGGCAGCGCCAGGTCGGAGTAGGCCAGCGCGCGATGGGCTTCGACCACGAAACGCTCGCGCGGTAGCCGTGCCAGGGTTTCGAGGACGCGAGGTTGGAACACCTCCCAGGGGCGAACTTGCTGTTCGACCATGGTTTCGCGTGCTTTGGCGTAATCGATCGTCATCTCGGGGTCTCTTGCTGCGGGTGCTGCGGTGGAAACGCGTGATCGGGCCTGAAGTTTACCGGCGTGGAGTTTACCGGGGTGACCCTGTCGCGACGACGTCGCTGCCACAGGACGCAGCATCGCCGCAAGCGGGGTTGCCGGCTGAGTGCCGGAAGTCACCGGGACACAGAGCACGGCGGGGCGCGCACAGGCGGATCAAGCCTCAGCCCCCGCAGCGGTGCCGTACGCGCGCAGAAACAGATCCACGGTGGCTTCGATATGGTTTTCGACGTCGCCGGGCGCTGCGTCGCAGCACATCCCGCAGAGCATCTGCATGTGCAGTTCGCCTTTGATGAGGCAGAAAAACTGCGAGGTGGCGCGCGCGATATCGGGGATGCGCAGCTCGTCGCGGGCGACTCGGGAACGCAGGAAGCCGGCGAAGACATCCTTCACCTGCTGCGGCCCCGCCTGCCAGAACAACTCGCGGACGTGGGTATCGCCGGTACCGGGCGCCATCATCATCCGGTGCATGGCGATGGCTTCTTCGCTGGTGACCAGCTGGAGAAACGCGCGTGCGATCGCGGTCAGCTGTTCGCGCAGGCTGCCTTCCAGGCCGGCCAGGAACAGCGTCGACGGCAATTGCTCTTCGCATTTGGCGCGGATGGCGGCGCTGAACAGCGATTCCTTGTCGCCGAAATGACTGTAGACGGTGAGTTTGGAGACGCCGGCCTCGGCCGCGATCTGGTCCATGCTCGCGCCGTCGAAACCGTTCTGGCTGAACAGGCGCTTCGCCACGTCGAGGATCGCGGCGCGTTTGCCGAGGTCCTTGGGACGCCCGGGGCCGGCCGCTTTGACGGGTTCGGTACTCGCGGGATTGAGGTTGGAAGCGACCATGCTTGCAATACTAGACTAATTAGTATGTTATTTATACCATACCAGCCAGTTTACTAATCCAGATTCATTCATCGAATACTCCACCCGGATGATCCCCGGGATCGCTTGAGGCGGCCATGGCAATGCGTTTTACAGCAGGAATGAGAACGGTATGCGTCAGAGCGGCGGCCTTGGTGCTGGCCGCTGCCGCCCTGGCCGCCTGCGGCAACGGCGAGAAGGTCTTGTCGCCAGAGCGGCCGGTGCTGGTGGCCCGTGCGGATGCCGCCACCGGGCATGGCGCCGATGGCCTCAGCGCCTACGCCGGCGAGATCCGCGCCCGCGAGGAAGCCGCGCTTTCGTTCCGGGTCGGCGGCAAGCTGGTCCGGCGCCTCGTGGATGTGGGCGACCGGGTGAAGCGCGGGGATCTGCTCGCCGAACTCGACTCCGGCGACCTGCGTCTGCAGGTCGAAGCACTGCACGCTGAACTCACCGCCGCCGAGGCCCAGCTCGCCCGCGCCCGCGCCGACCATGCCCGCACCGCCAGTCTGTCCAAGGATCAGCTGGTCAGCCGCTCCGCGCTGGATCAACAGACCGCCGCGCTGCGTGCGGCCGAAGGCCAGGCCCGCGCCGCACGCGCCCAGCTCGATCTGTCGCGCAACCAGGCCGGTTACAGCCAGTTGCGCGCGCCGCAGGACGGCGTCGTCGCCAGCCGCCAGGTCGAAGCCGGCCAGGTGGTGGCGGCCGGGCAATCGGTGTTCGGGCTGGCTGCCGACGGCGGCCGCGAGGTCGCGTTCGCGCTGCCGGAATCCAATATCCGCGGCTTCAAGGTCGGCCAGCCGGTGGTGATCGAATTGTGGAGCGCGCAGGGCGAGCAGATCCCCGGTCGCATCCGCGAAATCGCACCCGCGGCGGATCCGCAGGCCCGCACCTATGCCGCACGCGCGACCCTCGAGGGCGACGCCGCCCAACGCGTCGACCTGGGGCAGAGCGCGCGCGTGTACATCCCGGCCGGCCTGACCGGCGACGCCCTGCGGCTGCCCTTGTCCGCGCTGCATCGCGGCGACAAAGGGCAGACGGTGGTGTGGACCGTGGATCCGAAGGTACGCAAAGCCCGCCGTGTGCCGGTGCGGATCGGCCCGTACGCCGCCGATGGCGTCGCCGTGCTGTCCGGGCTGAAGCCGACCGAGTGGGTGGTGATGGCCGGCGGCCACCTGCTGCATGAGGGACAGGCGGTGCTGCCGGTCGATCGCAGCAATCGCCCCATCGCATCGAACTGACCGGATCGCCGCCATGAACGTCGCAGCATCGGGATCCGCAACCACACGCCGCATCCGCGAGACCCCCTGACCATGCGCAGATTCAATCTTTCCGAATGGGCGCTCGCGAACCGTTCGCTGGTGCTCTACATGATGCTGGTGCTGGCGATCGTCGGCGCCTGGTCGTATCGCAGTCTCGGGCAATCGGAAGACCCGCCGTTCACCTTCAAGGTGATGGTGGTCAGGACCGCGTGGCCGGGCGCGACCGCCGAGGAAGTCTCGCGCGAGATCACCGACCGCATCGAAAAGAAACTGATGGAAACCGGCAATTACGAGGAATTGCTCTCGTATTCGCGCCCGGGCGAATCGCAGGTGTTCTTCATCGCGCGCGACTCGATGGACAGCAGCGAACTGCCCGAACTCTGGTATCAGGTGCGCAAGAAGATCAGCGATATCCGTCCGACGCTGCCGCAGGGCACCCTCGGCCCGTTCTTCAACGACGAATTCGGCGACACCTACGGCAATATCTATGCGATCAGCGGCAAGGGTTTCGACTACGCGCTGTTGAAGGATTATGCCGAGCGACTCGAGCTTGAGCTGCAGCGCGTCCCGGACGTGGCCAAGATCGAACTGCTCGGTCTGCAGGACGAAAAAATCTGGATCGAGCTGTCCAACACCAAGCTGGCCACGCTGGGGATTCCGCTGCCGGTGGTACAGCAGGCACTGGCCGAACAGAACGCGGTCACCTCGGCCGGGTTCTTCGAGACCGCCACCGATCGCGTGCGTCTGCGGGTGAGCGGCGCGTTCGAGTCGGTCGAAGAAATCCGCCAGTTCCCGATCCGCGTCGGCGACCGCACCGTGCGACTGGGCGATATCGCCGAGGTCAAACGCGGCTACGCCGATCCCGCGGCGCCGCGCATCCGCTACATGGGCGAGGACGCCATCGGCATCGCGGTGTCGATGAAACCCGGCGGCGACATCCTGCAGCTGGGCAAGGCGCTGGATGCCGAAACCGAACGCCTGCAGCGTTCATTGCCGATGGGCATGCAGTTGCATCGCGTCGCCGATCAGCCGGCGGCGGTGCGCGATTCGGTCGGTGAATTCGTGCGCGTGCTGGCCGAGGCGGTGATCATCGTGTTGCTGGTCAGCTTCTTCTCGCTCGGCCTGCGCACCGGCCTGATCGTGGCCGTCACCATCCCGCTGGTGCTGGCGATGACCTTCGCCGCGATGCAGTACTTCGGCATCGGTCTGCACAAGATTTCGCTGGGCGCGCTGGTGCTGGCGCTCGGTCTGCTGGTGGACGACGCGATCATCGCGGTCGAGATGATGGCGATCAAGATGGAGCAGGGCTACTCGCGATTGCGCGCGGCCGCGTTCGCCTACGAGACCACCGCATTTCCGATGCTCACCGGTACGCTGGTCACTGCCGCGGGTTTCCTGCCGATCGCCACCGCCGCATCGAGCACCGGCGAGTACACGCGCTCGCTGTTCCAGGTCGTCACCATCGCGCTGCTGGTGTCGTGGGTGGCAGCGGTGCTGTTCATTCCGTATCTCGGCGACAAGATGCTGCCGGACCCGCATACGCTGCCGAAACCGCGCTCGCTGGAAGGCCGTATCCGCGCGTTCCGCGAGCGCTTGGCCGACCGCTGGCCGCAGTACGCCGGTGTGCTGGGCCCGGCGCCGATCATGGTCGAAGGCGCGCATGCGCACGACCCTTATCACTCCGGTTTCTATCGGCGTTTCCGCGCGGTGGTGCGCTGGTGCATCCAGAGGCGCTGGCTGGTGATCGGCGCCACTGTCGCCGCGTTCGTGGTCTCGCTCGCGCTGTTCCGCTTCATACCGCAGCAGTTTTTCCCCGACTCGACCCGGCTTGAGCTGATGGTCGACATCGAGCTTGCGGAAGGCAGTTCGCTGAAAGCGACCGACGATGCCGCGCGCAAGCTGGAGAAGTTGCTGGCGGCGCGCAAGGAAGTGGAAACCTATACCGCGTACATCGGCACCGGTTCGCCGCGCTTTTACCTGCCGCTGGATCAGCAACTGCCGCAGACCCATTTCAGCCAGTTCGTGGTGCGCGCGAAGGACATCAAGGCGCGTGAATTACTGCGCGATTGGATGATGGGCGAAGTGCGGCAACAGTTTCCGGAATTGCAGCTGCGTGTCACACGCCTGGAAAACGGCCCGCCCGTGGGCTATCCGATCCAGTATCGCGTCTCCGGCGAACACATCGAACGCGTGCGCGAAATCGCCTACCGGGTGATGGAGAAAGTCCGCACCAATCCGAACGTCATCAACGTCAATCTGGATTGGGACGAACCCAGCAAAGTGATGCGGCTGGTGATCGATCAGGATCGCGCCCGCGCCCTGGGCATAAGTACGGAGCAGGTCGCGAATTTCCTGTCCAGCTCGCTGTCGGGGCTGCGCGTCAGTACCTATCGCGAGGACAACGAGCTCATCGACATCCTGCTGCGTGGCCCCGAGGACGAGCGCGCGCGCCTGGAATTGCTCGGCAGTCTCGCGGTGCCGACCACCAGCGGAAAAACCGTGCCGGTGATGCAGATCGCGCGTCTGGAATCGGTGTTCGAGGACGGCGTGATCTGGCATCGCAACCGCCTGCCCACGGTCACCGTGCGCGCGGACCTCGTCAATGGACCGACCCCGGCGACGGTGGTGGCGCAGATCGATCCGACCCTGGATGCGATCCGCGATTCGCTGCCGGCGGGCTATCTCATGGCGATCGGCGGCAGCGTCGAGGATTCCGCGCGCGGCCAGAATTCGATCAAGGCCGGCATGTCGCTGTTCCTGTTCGTGGTGGTCACGCTGCTGATGCTGCAACTCCGCAACGTCTCGCGGGTGCTGCTGGTGCTGTCGACCGCGCCGCTCGGCCTGATCGGCGTGGTCCTGTTTCTGCTGGTGTTCCGGGTGCCGTTCGGTTTCGTCGCGATGCTGGGCGTGATCGCGCTGTCGGGCATGATCATGCGTAATTCGGTGATTCTGATCGATCAGATCGAACAGGACATCGCCAGCGGTCACGACCGCTGGACCGCCATCGTCGAATCGACCGTGCGTCGTTTCCGGCCGATCGTGCTCACCGCGCTTGCCGCGATCCTGGCGATGGTGCCGCTGTCGCGCAGCGCGTTCTTCGGGCCGATGGCAGTGGCGATCATGGGTGGTTTGATCGTCGCCACCGCGCTCACATTGCTGTTTTTGCCTGCGTTGTACGCCGCGTGGTTCCGGGTGCGCGCCAGCGAGGCGCGCACGGAGCCTGTCGCCGGCTGAAACGCGCAACGCCGTTCGCATCCCGGTCGCTTGCTGCTTCCTCCCCCTCCCGTCGTGGGTGGCCCGGGTTGCGATTTTCGTAAGGCATACTGCTTTCGAGAACGATAAAAAAATGTCGTTCCGAATCCCGGCTTCTTCGGGTGAGGAATCTGCTGTTGCTCTATCGTTGTGCTGTGCGACTCGGCCTGATCGGAATGAAACGACAGCGGATCCCTCCGCCGGCTGCGCCGGCGTTCGGGATGACATGTGTTTTATCTACGTGTCTTGCTGTGAGAGCAGTCGTCCCCGCAGCGCAGCATCGTCATTCGCCAGCGCCTCGCCGTGCGCGGGCCGCGCCAGACACGCAGCGAGTGCGGGCGGCAATGCGACTTCATGCCCCACCAGCGGCTCGACGATGCTGTCGAACTTCGCCGGATGCGCAGTCGCCACCACCGTCAACGGCCGCGTATCGCCCTGTAATCTCAGGGTTTTCAGCACATGCAGACCGCAGGCGGTGTGCGGGCAGGGCACGACGCCGTGGCGTTCTGCCGCCGCCGCGATGGTCGCGCGGATGGTCGCGTCGTCGACCGCATGCGCCGACACCGCCGCGCGCAGGGCTGCATCGCTGTCGTGCCAATGACGCAGGCGCTCGAAATTGCTCGGCGCACCGACATCCATCGCGTTCGCGAGCGTGGCTTTGGTCGCTTCCGGCGCGTAGTCGCCGCCGGCGAAATAGCGCGGCAGCACATCGTTGGTATTGCTGGCCAGTACGATCTCGCCAATGGGTAATCCCATCCGCTTTGCGACGAAAGCGGCTGCGGCGTTGCCGAGATTGCCGGTGGGCACGATGAGATTGAGTGGCGCATTGTGCTTCGCTTGAAATGCCAGCGCGGTATGCGCGTAGTACGCGACCTGCGGCAGCAGCCGGCCGAGGCTGATGCTGTTGGCCGACGTCAGCGCCATGCGGCCGCGCAGATCGCGGTCGGACAGCGCCGCTTTCGCCATCCGCTGGCAGTCGTCAAAGTTGCCGTCAACGCGGAAGGTCCGGACGTTGTCGCCCCAGCATTCCAGCCCGTGCGCCTGTCGCGGCGACACGCGGCCGTCGGGATACAGAATCACCACCTCGAACCCCGGGCGGCGATGGAACGCGCCGGCCACCGCGGCACCGGTGTCGCCCGAGGTCGCGACCAGAATGGTGGTGACGGGCGCGTTGTCGGCGCGCAGGCCGGCCAGGGCTTCTGCGAGAAAGCGCGCGGCGTAATCCTTGAACGCCGCGGTCGGGCCGTGGAACAGTTCGAGCAGCGAATCGCCATCGCCGCGCATCGCCACAAGCGGCGCGTCGAAATCGTAGGCGCGCGCGCAGATCGCCGGCAGCGCATCGCGCAGTCGCGATCCTGCGAAATACGGTGCCAGCACGCGCGTCGCGGTGTCGGCGAGCGTCATCGCAGGCTGCCATCCGCCTTCGAATGCGGGAATATGCTCCGGGACATAAAGACCACCGTCCGGTGCGAGGCCGGCGATCAAAGCCTCGTCGATGGCGGTCGATGGCGTACTGCCGCGAGTGCTCACGAAATTCAATGATGGAGCGGTCACGGCAGCACCTCGGCGCGCGGCGCCGCGACCGGCGAAACATAGGCGCGGGCATCGTAGCCGGCCGTAGCGAAGGCGGCGCGCATCGCCGGTGCGGCGGCTTCGGCTTTTGCTTTCGATGCGAACCACGCGAACACGCTGGGGCCGGCGCCGGAGATGCTGGCGCCCAGCGCGTCGTGATCCAGTGCGGCCTGTTTCACTGCAGCGAAGCCCGGAATCAGCGGTGCGCGCCGCGGCTCCACCAGTACATCGTTCAAGCCTTCGTGGATCATCCGCGCGTCGCCGCGCTGCAAGCCGGTGAGGAACAGCGCCAGATGCGTGGACTGCACGACGAATTGCGATAACGGGTAGGGCTCGGACAGCGCGGCGCGCGCACGGCGGGTTTCCAGCACCTGATCGGGATGCGTCACCACGCAGTACAGCCAGCTTGGCACGGACAGCGGGATCATCCGTTCTTGCGTCGCCAGCACCACGCCGCCGAGCAGCATCGGCGCGACGTTGTCGCCGTGCAGACTGCCGCTGGCGACGGCCTCGCCCTGCAGCGCGAACGGATACAGCGCGTCGCGCGAAAGAGGTTCATCAAGCACCGCGTTCGCGGCGATCAGCGCGGCGACGCAGGACGCCGCCGAGCCGCCGAGGCCGGAGCCCAGCGGAATGCCTTTTTCCAGATCGATCTCGAAACCGTAGGGCAACGCCAGAGATTCGCGCAGTGCGATCAGCGCGCGACCGGCGGTGTTGCGCTCGGCGTCGAGCGGCAGGGCGTCCGCGCCGACGACCGTGCCGCGGATCGCGGCGATGCGGACTTCGGGTGCGTCGATACGACGGACGATGGCGATATCGCGCGGGCCATCGATGGCGTGACCGAGCAGATCGAAACCGACGCCGATATTGCCGACGCTCGCGGGCGCGAACGCGCGGGCTTCGTGTTTGTTCTGGTCTTGCAGTCTGGATGCGTGCTTTGGTGCTGCATCTGCCGGGGAGGAAGTCATGCGCGGGCTCCGAGCGTGCGTGCGATCGCCAGAATATCGCCGAACACGCCGGCCGCGGTCACATCGGCGCCGGCGCCTGGGCCTTGCACCACCAGCGGGTTGTGCGCATAGCGCCGGGTGCGGAACTGGATCAGGTTGTCGGTGAGGCGGCTGTAGAGGCTGGCATGGCCGGGTTCGGGCATCGCCAGGCCGACGCGCGCGCCGCCGTCGGCGTCCAGTTGCGCCAGGTAGCGCAGGCTGCGGCCCTGCGCGCGCGCCGCGTCCAGCCGCGCCTGCATCGGCGCGTCGAGTTCGTGCAGACGCGCGAGGAACTCGTCGCGCGACACTTCGCGCAGCGGCGCCGGCACCAGACTTTCGATCTCGACATCCGCCAGCGACAGCGATGCGCCGGCTTCGCGTGCCAGGATCACCAGCTTGCGCGCGACATCCGTGCCGCTGAGGTCGTCGCGCGGATCGGGCTCGGTGTAGCCCAGCGCTCGCGCCTCGGCGACCAGTTCCGAGAACGGCGCGCTGCCGTCGTAACGGTTGAACAGCCAGGCCAGCGTTCCGGAGAGCACGCCTTCGATGCCTGTCAGCGCGTCGCCGGTGTCGAGCAGCGAACGCAGCGTCTGGATCACCGGCAGGCCGGCGCCCACGGTGGCTTCGTAGCGGAACAGTCCGCCGTGTTTCTCGGCGTCGCGGATCGCGCGATAGCGCGCCCAGTCGCCGCTGCCGGCGTGTTTGCTCGGGGTGACGACGTGGATGCCCATCGCCAGCCATTGCGGATAGCGCGCGGCAACGGCATCGCTGCCGCTGCAATCGACGATCAGCGCATGCGGCAGATGTTCGGCGCGTACATGCGCGGCGAACTGGTCGAGATCGAGCGTTTCGGCGCCATCCTCGCCCAGCGCATCGACCGCGGCTGCGGGATCGAGGTGCGCGCGGCTCAGCAGCATGCTGCGACTGCTCGCCACTGCGCGCAGGCGCAGGTCGAGACGGTGTTCGATTTTCGATTCGTCGGCAAAACGCGGCAGCGCCTCCGCCAACTGCGCGAGCAGGGCGCGACCGACGTTGCCGGGGCCGATCAACCCCACCGACAGCGTCGCTGGCGACAGCCAGAAAGCGCTGTGCGCGGCGCGTAGCCCGCGGACGGCATCGGCATCGGCGACCGCGACCGAGATGTTGCGTTCGCTCGCACCTTGGGCGATCGCGCGGATGTTCACGCGCGCCCGCGCCAGGCCTTCGAACAATCGTGCCGACACGCCGGGCATGCCGACCATGCCGTCGCCGACCGCGGCGAGCACGGCGATGCCGGACGTGGCGTCGACGCCTTCGACCTGGCCGTTGGCGATCGCTTCGGCGAAGGCATGACGGACCGCATCGCGACCGCGTTCGGCCTGTGCGGCGCTCACCACGCAGCAGATCGAGTGTTCACTGGAGCCCTGCGAAATCATGGTCACCGACACGCCCGCGGCGTGCAGCGCGGCGAACATGCGCTCGGCGGTGCCGGGCACGCCGATCAGGCCGGCGCCGCTGAGTTCCAGCACCGCCATGTCGCGAACCACGCTCAGGCCCTTGACCGGCGAATCGGTCGCTGACGGCAGGTTGTCGGCAGCGATGCGGGTGCCCGGCGCGGCGGGATTGCGCGAATTGCGGATCAGGATCGGCAGGCCGGCCTGCATCGCCGGCGCCATCGTCTGCGGATGCAGCACTTTCGCGCCGAAATAGGCAAGTTCGCAGGCTTCGGCATAGGACATCGAAGGCAGGCACACCGCGTCCGGCACCAGCCGCGGATCGGCGCTGAGCACGCCGTCGACATCGGTCCAGATGGTCAGCTCTTCAGCGCCGAACAACACCGCGAAGATTGCGCCGGAATAATCGCTGCCGTTGCGGCCGAGCGTGGCGCAGCGGCCTGCGCCGTCGCGGGCGGCGAAGCCGGTGATCACCACGTCGCGCTGCGGATGGCGCGTGCGCCAGTCGGCGAAACGTTCGCGGGACTGCATCCAGTCGACGCCGACGCCGAGTTCGCCCGGATGGACCACCAGCACCTGGCGTGCGTCCAACTGTGCCCATCCCGCAGCCTCGCCGCCGAGCGCGGCCTGCAACAGTCGCGACGACCACACTTCGCCCAGGCTTTGCACCGCGGCGAGATCGTGCGCAGGCAATGGCTTCGATGCCTGCGCGCAGTCGTCGGTGATGCGGCTGAGTAGCGCCGAGAGCGCGGAAAACTCGGTGTCCAGCCAGACCACCAGCGCGTGCCTGTCGCCGCCGTCGAGGCGGTAGGCGGCGGCGAGGTGCTTGTCGCGCAGTGCCGACCACGCGTCCTGCCAGTCGTGGCCGGCGGCGGCGGACTGCGCGAGTGCGGTCAGTGCATCGGTGACGCCCTGCATCGCCGAAACCACCACAGCGCGTGGTTCGGGAGCTGTTTCCAGCAGGTCGGCGACATGCCGGAAGCGATCGGCATCGGCGACGCTGCTGCCGCCGAATTTGTGCGCGCGATAGGGCGGTTGCGCCGGCTGCGGCGCGGCGTGTTGGGCATTGCGGTGAAGTGCGGGCGAATCCATGGTGAGGCTCCAGTGGGGAGCCCCGCGGCCCTTGGTTCGCGGGAACTCGCCCCGCGACCCTGTTGGGGTGCGGGGCGAAGGTCGAAGGGGTTATTCCGTTTCGCTGCCGCAGCCCGCACCACTGGTGGTACCAGTGCCGGTGCCGGTGGTGGTCGTTGCGGTCGCAATCATCGTGACCACAGCAGTCGTGCCGCGCGGGACGCGGTTGATAAAGGCGACGATGGCGGTGCGGCGGTGCATGGCATCAGATGTAAACGATCCGGAGGCGGGGCGTCAAATGATTTTTCCGAGGATGGACATGATCTGGAATGGAGTCGCCATGTAGCGGTTTGTAGCGTGGCTCCGTAGCGCCGTAGGGCGGGCCCAGGCCCGCCACTGCGGATTATCCGATGACCTTGCAATGATCGAATCGGTTTCAACCGTTGTCTGTCGCGAGCGGAACCGTCGCGATGGCGGACCTGGGCCCGCCCTACAGACGAGATTAATCCCGCAGCTCGACCGCGATGCAGTCCACTTCCAGCCTCGCGATCACCGCGGCGGCCATTGCGGCTGTGCCGATGGCAGTGCCCGCGGGCGCGAGGTCGGCAGTCAATGCCCCGTTGTCGATGGCATCGGCGACCGCGCCCTCGATGCAGCGCGCTTCGGCCTCCAGCCCCAGCGAATGCCGCAGCAGCATCGCCGCGCTGAGGATCGCGCCGCAAGGGTTGGCGATGCCGCGACCGGCGATGTCCGGCGCTGAGCCGTGGATCGGTTCGTACAACCCGCGACGACCTTCGCCCAGCGATGCCGACGGCAACAGACCCATCGAGCCGGCAAGCATCGAGGCTTCGTCGGTGAGGATGTCGCCGAACATGTTCTCGGTCACGATGACGTCATATTCGCGCGGATGAGCGATCAGGTGCATCGCCATGCTGTCGACCAGCTGGTGTTCGAGGCGCACATCGGGGAATTCATCGCGTGCGACCCGGGTCGCGACCTGGCGCCACAGCCGCGAGGTTTGCAGCACGTTGGCTTTGTCGACCGAGACCACGTAGTTGCTTCTGTCGCGGGCCAGCGTGCAGGCGCGACGCACGACGCGCTCGATCTCGTCGACGGTGTATTCGCACAGATCGCTCGCGGAGGTTTCGGTGCGCGTGCGCTGACCGAAATAAACGCCGCCAGTGAGTTCCCGGACCACGATCATGTCCACGCCGGTCAGCAGATGCGATTTGATAGGCGATGCGGTCAGCGCGACCGGATGGGTCTTCACCGGGCGCAGGTTGGCGTACAGACCGAGTTCCTTGCGCAGTCGCAGCAGCCCCTGCTCCGGGCGCACGTCGCCATCGGACCACTTCGGGCCGCCGACCGCGCCGAGCAGGATCGCGTCGGCCTTGCGGCAGGCGTCGAGCGTGGCGTCGGACAGTGCGGTGCCTTCCGCATCGATCGCGGCGCCGCCGATCAGGCGGGTGTCGAAATGGAAGGTGTGGCCGTAGCGGCGTGCGGCGGCCTGAAGCACGGCGACCGCGGCGGCGGTCACTTCCGGGCCGATGCCGTCGCCCGGCAAAACCACGATGTCAGCGTTCATGATGGCGCGTCTCCATGGTGCGGTCCTCGAAAGATTGGATGGAAGTGCTGTTTTTAAGTAGATAACCGAGCTGATCGACGCCTTCGAGCAGGCAGGTGCGCGCGAAACCGTCGATCGGGAACGTGAAGCTGCGGCCGTCGGGCAGGGTCACGCTGCTCGCGGCGACATCAATGTCGAGTTCGATGCCCGGGCTCGCCAGCAATTCGTCGACCACGACGGCATCGAGCACCACCGGCAGCAGCCCGTTCTTCAGCGCGTTGCTGCGGAAGATGTCGGCGATCTCGGCGCTGATGACCGCGCGCAGGCCGAAGTCGCGCAGCGCCCACGGCGCGTGTTCGCGCGAGGAACCGCAGCCGAAATTGCGACCGGTCACCAGGATCTGCGCGCCCTGCGCTTCGGGCGCGTTCAATGCGAACGCCGGATCGGGGCTGCCGTCTTCGCGATAGCGCCAGTCGTTGAACGCGAACCTGCCCAGACCTTCGCGCGACGTGGTGGTGAGGAAGCGCGCCGGGATGATGCGGTCGGTATCGATATTGCTGTCCGGGAGGCAGGCGGTGCGCGAACGGACGTGCGTGAGGGCCGCGGTGTTGTTCGGAATCTCGCTCATGCCGCGTCCTCCTGCAGATAGCTGCGCGGATCGACCACATGACCGGCGACGGCGCAGGCGGCGGCGGTGTACGGCGAGGCCAGGACGGTGCGCGCATCGCGGCCTTGGCGGCCCTCGAAATTACGGTTGCTGGTGGATACAGCGAGTTGTCCGGGTGCGACCAGATCGCCGTTCATCGCGATGCACATCGAACAGCCGGGCTCGCGCCACTCGGCGCCGGCGGCGCGGACGATGCGATCGATGCCTTCGGCTTCCGCGGCGCGCTGCACCTGCACCGAGCCGGGCACCACCAGCATGCGCACGCGCGGGTGGACATGATGGTCGCGCAGGATTTCCGCGACCTGGCGCAGATCGCTCAGCCGGCCGTTGGTGCAACTGCCGACGAACACCACATCGACCGGCTGCCCGGCCAGCGACTTGCCGCCGGGGAAACGCATGTAGTCGAGCGCGCGCTGGGTATCGGCATCGTTCGCGACCGGCAGTTTGGCGTCGATGCCGGCGACCTGTCCGGGATGCGTGCCCCACGTCACCGTGGGCACGATCGCGCGGGCGTCGATGCGGACCACGCGGTCGAAACGTGCGCCGTCGTCGCTGCGCAGCGTGCGCCACTGCGCGACCGCGCGTGCGAAGTCGTCTCCTTGCGGCGCACGCGGTGCGTTGGCGAGATACTCGAATGTCACCTCGTCGGGCGCGATCAGTCCGGCGCGGGCGCCGGCTTCGATCGACATGTTGCAGACGGTCATGCGCTCTTCCATCGACAGCGCACGGATCGCGCTGCCGCGATATTCGATGACGTGGCCGGTGCCGCCGTCGACGCCGATCGTTCCGATGACGTGCAGGATCAGATCCTTTGCGGTCACGCCGACGCCGAGTTCGCCGTCGACTTCGATCGCCAGCGTTTTCGCTTTGCGCTGCAGCAGGCACTGGGTCGCCAGCACATGCCCGACTTCGCTGGTGCCGATGCCGAAGGCCAACGCGCCGAACGCGCCGTGCGTCGCGGTGTGGCTGTCGCCGCAGACGATGGTCATGCCCGGTTGGGTCAGGCCGAGTTCCGGGCCGATGACATGCACGATGCCGCGATGGTCGCTGCCGAAGTCGAACAGCTCCACGCCGAACCGCGCGCAGTTCTCGCGCAGGGTGCGCACCTGCTTTTCGGCGTCGGGCGTGTAGTAATCCAGTTTTCCGTTGACATCAGGCGGCGTGGTCGGCGTGGAATGGTCGAGCGTGCCCTTGGTGCGTTCGGGCCGGCGCACGGGCAGGCCGCGCGTATCCAGTTCGGCGAATGCCTGCGGCGTGGTCACTTCATGGATCAGATGCAGGTCGATGTAGAGCACTGCGGGCGCATCGGTGGTTTCGGGCACGACGACGTGCGCGTCCCAGAGTTTTTCGTACAGGGTTTTCGGTGTATTTATTTGCGGGTCGGGAGTCATGGAGAAGGCTCGATGAAGAACGGATGGATCCTGTGGGCTGGAATACGCGAAAAATCGGTTTTGGTTTTGCACCCTTTGAAAAAGGGGGCGGGCCTCGCGCAGCGAGGACGGGGGATTTGCGGGGTCGCCGCAGAGCAAATCCCCCCGCCGATCGCTGCGCGACCGGCGACCCCCTTTTGCAAAGGGGGTAAGCGGGCATCGCTTGTGTTGGAAAAATATTTCATGTTCATCACGCGGTGGCGCTCAGGACTACGTCGGTCGATGGCGTTTCGAGCGCCACTATCACTTCATGCGCGGCAGGCGAGCGACGGCGATGCACGCGGTTGACGATATCCAGCCACGCCTGCGCGCTGGCTTCGAGGATGTCGGTGCTGGTCCCGGAGCCGGTGATTTCATCGACGCCGCCATGTGCGTTGCGGATGCGGGCGGTGAGGCTGGCCTGGCCCTGCGCGTCATCGCCGGTGGTGACGCTGGACACCTGGTAGCTTTCGATATCCAGATGCGTGCCGGTGCCGCGCGCCAGCGCCGCGAACAGCGCATGCACAGGACCGTCGCCGGTCGCGGCTTCGGTCACGCGCTCGCCCTCGGGGGAACACAACTCCACGCTCGCCGTGGGCAGCGTGCCGTCGCCAACACCGGTGCTGACGTGCAGACGGTTCAGGCGCCAGCCGCCGATCACCCGGCCATCGATGCCCAGCGCCAGCGCTTCAAGATCGGCGTCGAACACTTCGCGCTTCTTCTCGGTCAGAGTCTTGAAGCGTCCGAACACCTGATTCAGCTGCGCCTCTTCCAGCGCGAAGCCGAGTTCGCGCAGGCGGTCGGCGAGCGCGGCGCGGCCGCTGTGACGACCCATGATCATCTGCGATTTCGCCCAGCCGACAGCCTCCGGGCGCAGGATCTCGTAGGTGCCGCGATGTTTGAGCATGCCGTGCTGATGGATGCCGGATTCGTGCGCGAACGCGTTCGCCCCGACGATGGCTTTGTTGCGCTGCACGTTCATGCCGGTGATGCGGGTGAGCAGGCGCGAGGTCGGCACCAGTCGTTCCGTCTGGATGCCGGTGGTCGCGCCGAAATAGGCGCGACGTACGTCCAGTGCCATCACCAGCTCTTCCAGCGCGCAGTTGCCTGCGCGCTCGCCGATGCCGTTGATGGTGCATTCGACCTGGCGCGCGCCGCCTTCTATCGCCGCCAGGCTGTTCGCGACCGCCAGGCCGAGATCGTCGTGACAATGCGCGCTGAAGATCGCCTTGTCGGCATCGCGGACATTGGCGCGCAGATATTCGAACAGCGCGCGGATCTCGCCCGGCGTGGTGTAACCGACGGTATCGGGAATATTCAGCGTGCGCGCGCCGGCGGCCAGCGCCGCCGAACAGATCTCGGCGAGGAACTCGGGCTCGGTGCGCAGCGCGTCCTCAGCTGAAAATTCCACATCCTCGACATGACACCGCGCCAGCGTCACGCCCATCACTGCGCGTTCCAATACTTCGGCCTTGCTCATGCCGAGCTTGTGCTCGCGATGCAGCGGGCTGGTCGAAATGAACACATGGATGCGTGGCCGTTCCGCGCCTTCGAGCGCGCGTGCGCAGGCTTCGATGTCGCCGGCATGGCAGCGGGCGAGGGTGGCAAGGGTCGCGCCGCGCACGTCGCGCACGATCGCGGCGCAGGCCGCGAGTTCGCTTTCGGAGCTGGCCGGGAAGCCGGTTTCGATCGTGTCCACGCCAAGCTCGGTGAGCGCATGCGCGAAGCGCAGCTTCTGTTTCGCGGTCATGCTGCAGCCGGGCGATTGCTCGCCGTCGCGCAGGGTGGTGTCGAAGATCGAGACCCGTGCGGGCGACTCGCGGCGAATATTGGTATCCATCAGTCGGTATCCATCAGGCGAAAGCCTCCAGGGCGGGGATAGAAGAAGTGGGCGCGGCAGTGGCAGCCGCGGAAGCGGCTGCCGGTGTGAAAGCCGGCCGGGCGACGACGGGAGAGAGCGTCGTCGCCCGGCCGGCGCGGGCAACGGATTTGACGGCGGCAGGTTTGCTGATGGCAGGTTTGATTGCGGCATCGTCGTGTGCGCGGCGCCGCGGTTTGCGCGGCGCACGCGGGCGCACATCGGCGAGCAGTCCAGCGAGTACCGCGGCGTCGATGTTGCCGCCGGAGACCACGGCGCATTTGCGTTTTCCGGCGACGCGGCGGCCTGCGGCCAGCGCCAATGCGCCGGCGCCTTCGGCGATCACGTGCTCTTCCAGCGCCAGCCGTACCAGGGTTTCGCGCAGCTCGGCTTCGCGGACGATCACGATGTCGTCGAGCAGGCGCGATAGGATTTCGCGGGTCAGCAGGCCTGGCTGTTTCACGCGCACGCCGTCGGCGAGCGTGGCCGCCGGCAATGCGCCCTCGGGTTCGCCGCGCAGTGCGCGGTGCATGGCATCGACGTGTTCGACCTGCGCGCCGATGATGCGCACGCCCTGTGCGTGCAGCGCCAGCGCGACGCCGGCGGCGAGACCGCCGCCGCCGATCGGCACCAGCACCACGTCGGGCGCGAGCGAGGCGATCTCCATGCCGACCGTGCCTTGGCCGGCGATCACGTCGGGGTCGTCGAACGCGGACAGGAAGCGATAGCCGTTGCGTTCGGCCAACTGCATCGCGAATGCGCGCGCTTCATCGAAGGTCTCGCCATGCAGGCGAACGGTGGCGCCCCAGTGCGCGACCCCGGCGATCTTGGTCTGCGGTGCGCCGTGCGGCATCACCGCGATCGCCGGCACGTTCAATCGGTAGGCGGCCCAGGCGAGCCCCTGTGCATGATTGCCGGCGGACGCTGCGATAACCGGGCGATGGTCGCCGCGTTCGTGCGCGACCAGCAGCGCGTTCAACGCGCCGCGCACCTTGTACGAACCGGTGCGTTGCAGATTTTCGAGCTTCAGCCAGCAGCCGAAACGTTCGGCGTGATGCAACGGTGTCGGCGGCAGGTAGCGTCGCAGCCGCGCCTGCGCGGCGAGGATATCGCCTGCGCCGACACTTGCGGCCCGCATGACATCGCCGACGGCATCGCTGTCCATGCCCTCAGACCTCCGTCAGCCAGCCGGACGACCATGCGCTGTCGCCGCGCACGGTGCGCGCGTAGACGGCGGCGATCTCGCGGGCGACAGGACTGTCGGCGTCGTAGATGCGGCCGTCGCCGCTCCCATCATGGATTTCTGCGATCGGCGTGACTTCGGCGGCGGTGCCGCAGGCGAACACTTCGTCCGCATCGCGCAGCTCTTCCATGCTCACCGGTCGCGACTCCGCGCCGATCAATCGGATCAGGGTGTCGCGGGTGATGCCGGGCAGGGCATCGCGATGCTCGACGGCGGTCACGCGGCCGTCGCGGACGACGAACAGATTGGCGCCGGTGCACTCGACCACGAAGCCGTCGTCGTCGGTGAACATCGCTTCGTCGAAGCCGCGCGCTTTCACTTCGCGCTTCGCGAGGATGGAATTGACGTAAGCGCCGCAGAGTTTCAGCGGCGGCAGCGCGCTCGCCGGATTGCGGCGCCAGCTCGACACCGAAACGCGGGTGCGGTTGCCGCCCAGATGGACGTTGGTGGCCGAGGTGGCAACCATCAGATGCTGCGGATGGCCGGCCACATCCAGGCCGAAACCGCCGTCGCCGTACCAGGTCAACGGACGGATGTAGGCATCGCCCTGGCGATTGGCGCGCAGCGTCGCCAACACCGCCTCCGTCGCTTCGGCGATATCGAACGTCATGCCCAGAAGCTCGGCGCCTTTGCGCATGCGTTCCAGATGTTCGGGCAGGCGGAACACCGCGGCGCCTCGTTTTGTGGCGTAGGCGCGGATGCCTTCGAATACGCCGCTGCCGTAATGCAGCGCGTGGGTATGCACGCTCGCCTGCGGACGACCGCTGTCGATCAGTTCACCGTCGTACCAGATCATGTTCGGTGCGGTTGCGGCGTCGACGCGCGGTGCGGCAGCCTGCTGTGCCGCAGGAGATTCCAGCGTCGCGGATGCACTCAGAGACATGGCTGCACCTGCACGTCGAGACAGTCGTAGAGCTTCGCCAACTGCTGGTGCAGGCCTTCGGCGGAGCGCTCGCCTTCCACGGTCATCTGCAGATGCCAGCGATCGCCGTCGGCGCGGGTTTCGCCCTCGACCGCGAGCGGACGGAAGCCGCGGCGCTCAGTGGTGCCGAGCACGCGGGATAGCGCGCCTTCGGCTTGGCGCAGGGTCAGATCGAGTCGGTAGCGCATGGTGGGACTCCTACGACGAGGTGGGGAGGGAGAGGGCGGAGGTCTGCGTGGTCGACGCCGGGACTTGCGGCATCGCGGGCATCGCGATGCGTTCCAGCGTGGTGGCTTCGTCGGCGTCCAGCATTTCGGTGTTGTTGCGGTTCGGCGGCACCAGCGGCCACACGTTCGCGGTCTGATCGATCGCGACATGCAGCAGCATCGGACCGGGCGCGGCCAGCAGCGCCTGCAGCGCGGATTCCACGTCGTCGGCGCGGTCGACTTTCAGCGTCTGCACGCCGAAAGCCAGCGCCAGCGCGCAGAAATCCGGGTTGTCGCTCAGATCGACTTCGGAATAGCGGCGTTCGAAGAACAACTCCTGCCACTGCCGCACCATGCCCAGCGCCTGGTTGTCGAGCAGCACGATCTTCACCGGCAGCCGGTAGCGCGCGACCGTCGCCAGTTCCTGCACGTTCATCAGGAACGAACCGTCGCCGCTGACGCAGATCACTTGGGCACTTGGGTTTTCCATCTGCGCGCCGATCGCGGCGGGCAGGCCGAAGCCCATCGCGCCCAAGGCACCGCTGGTCAGATGATTGCGCGGATGATCGAAACGCCAGTGCTGGGCGACCCACATCTGATGCTGACCGACATCGCAACTCACGACGGCGTCTGGCGCCAGTTCCGACAATCGCCGCAGCAGCGCTGGCGCGTACACGCTTTCGCCGGGTGCGTCGTAGCGCGGCGAAACCAACTGTTTCGCGTGCAGGCAGGCGTCGCGCCAGGCGTGACGCGCGACGCCGTGACGACCGTGCAGGTGTGCGGCCGACGCCGGCTGCATCCGCTGCAGGCTGGTCGCCAAGTCGCCCTGCACCGGCGCGTCGGCGATGCGCAGTTTGCCGATTTCGCAGGCATCGATGTCCAGATGCACCACGCGCGCGCTCGGAGCGAACTCGGCGAGCTTGCCGGTGGCGCGGTCGTCGAAGCGCGCGCCGACCACGAACAGCAGATCGCATTCATGCACCGCCAGATTCGCGGCGCGGTTGCCGTGCATCCCGAGCATGCCCATGTTCAGCGGATGCGCATGCGGCAGCGCACCCAGTGCCTTGAGCGTCAGCACGGTCGGAATCTGGGTGGCATCCACGAACGCGCGGAACGCATCCACCGCATCGCCCAGCGCGATGCCGCCGCCGGCGTAGATCACCGGCTTCTGCGCCAGCGCCAGTTGCGCCAATGCCGCATGCAGCGCGGCGTCGGTGGCGCCGGCTGCTGCATCGACGGTTGCCGGCACGTGCGCGGGCAGATGCGAGGCATCCGCGTTCTGCACGTCTTTCGGCAGATCGATCAGTACCGGGCCGGGCCGTCCTTCGCGCGCGAGACGGAAGGCCTCGCGCACGATGTTCGGCAGATCGTCGACGCTGCGCGGCAGGAAGTTGTGCTTCACGATGGGCATGGTCATGCCGAACACATCCAGTTCCTGGAACGCATCGGTGCCCATCAGCGGGGTGCCGACCTGACCAGTGATGCAGACCATCGGCACCGAATCCAGCATCGCATCGGCGATGCCGGTGACCAGGTTCGAGGCGCCCGGGCCGGAGGTCGCGACGCAGACGCCGACGCGACCGCTGGCGCGCGCGTAACCGTTCGCCGCGAATGCGGCGCCCTGCTCGTGCCGCACCAGCACGTGTTTGAGGGACGATCCATGCAATGCGTCGTAGAAGGGCATGATCGCGCCGCCGGGATACCCGAACAGCGTGTCCACGCCTTCCGCGATCAGCGCTTGCACCAGCCAGCGGGCACCGTTCATCAGGCAGTCTCGGCAATCGGATGTGTGGAGGGCTTCGCGGCAGCCTGCGTGCTGTCTGCCGCGGTCGTCGTTTGCGGCGCGTTCTGCTGCAGCCACTGCATCTTCGCGCGCAGTTCCCTGCCGACTTTTTCGATCGGGTGATCGAGATCGGCCTGCTGGAACTTCTTGTAGTTCGGCAGGCCGGCGTCGTATTCGGCCACCCAGCGCTGCACGAAGGTGCCGTCCTGGATCTCGCTCAGGATGTCTTTCATCCGCGCCTTGGTGTCGGCGTTGATCACCCGGGGGCCGCTGACGAAATCGCCGTACTGGGCGGTTTCCGACACAAATTCCAGCATCCGGGTGATGCCGCCTTCGTAGAACAGGTCGACGATCAGTTTCAGCTCGTGCAGGACTTCGTAGTACGCGATTTCCGGCTGGTAGCCGGCTTCGACCAGCGTTTCGAAACCGGCCTGAACCAGCGCGCTGGCGCCGCCGCACAGCACCGCCTGTTCGCCGAACAGATCGGTTTCGGTCTCTTCCTTGAACGTGGTCTTGATGAGGTTGGCGCGGGCGCCACCCAGGCCCGCGGCGTAGAGTTTCGCGAATTCCTCGGCGCGACCGCTGGGATCCTGGTGCATGGCGTAGATGCAGGGCACGCCGCGGCCGATTTCGTATTCGCGACGCACCAGCGCACCCGGGCCTTTCGGTGCGACCAGCACCACGTCCAGATCGGCGCGCGGCGAGATCATGCCGAAATGCACGTTCAGACCGTGCGCGAACAGCAGACAAGCACCCTGTTTCAGGTTCGCGGCCAGCACCTCGTTGTAGAGCTTCTTCTGCACCATGTCCGGCGTGAGCACCGCGACCAGATCGGCGCTGGCTGCCGCTTCCGCGGGCGTTTTCACGGTGAAGCCATCAGCGAGCGCCTTGACTTCGGTGGGGCCGCCCGGGCGCAGGCCGACGACGACGTCGAAACCGGAATCGCGGAGATTGAGCGCATGCGCGCGACCCTGGCTGCCGTAACCGATGACTGCGATCGAGGGCTGTGTAGAAGCGTTCATTGAAAAGATCCTTGTAGGAGTGCTTGTAGGAGGGGCTTCAGCCCCGATGCTTTTTTTGAAAATGGAATAAAAAGTTTGGGCTTTTTTTTGTCATCCCGAACCCGTTTTTGGGGTGAGGGATCTACTGTCTGTTCTTTTTTGCCTCTGACAGCAGATCCCTCACCTGCGGGTCGGGATGACAGGTTTTTTGGATGGCGGCTATTTTTTTCGTCAGGCAGACACCGTGCTTTCGCTGTTCGCAGCGGACGTCAACGCCGCATCGATCCGACGCGTGTCGTCGAGCAGCCCCGGTGAGGTCACCGCGCCCTGCGACGCCGAGCGCACGTCGCGCGCGTACTTCGCGAGCACGCCGTGGCGCACGCGCGGCGCGATGCGTGCGGCGGTGCGCGAGGACAGATCGGCGGCGACGTCCAGCCGGCGCGCGGCGACGTCGATGGTCACCAGATCGCCCTCGCGCAGCTTCGCGATCGGGCCGCCGTGCGCGGCTTCCGGCGATACATGACCGACCATGAAACCGTGGGTGGCGCCGCTGAAACGGCCGTCGGTGAGCAGGGCGACATCGTTGCCCAGGCCCTGACCGACCAGCGCCGCGGTCACCGCAAGCATTTCGCGCATGCCGGGGCCGCCGGCCGGACCTTCGAAGCGGATCACCACGATGTCGCCGGCGACGATCTTGCGCGCCTGCACCGCGGCGAACGCGGCTTCTTCGCTGTCGAACACGCGTGCCGGGCCGGTGTGTTTCTCGCGGCCGTGGCCGGCGAGTTTGACGATGCAGCCTTCCGGCGCGAGATCGCCGTAGAGGATCGAGTAGCCGCCGCGCGGCTTGATCGGGTCGCTGACCCGACGCACCACGTCTTGTGTCGCTGATGTCATCGCGGCATTCGCCAGCGCAAAAAAACTTTGGCCGGCGGCCGTGCTGCTGTTAACGGTAGGGATATCCTCGATCAGACCGGCCATTTGCAGTGCCTGCACCACCAGTGCGGTGCCGCCCTGTTCGAACATTTCCGCCGCGGTGTAGCGGCCGCCCGGTTTCAGATCGGCGATCACCGGCGTGTTGGCGCTCGCTGCTTCGAATTCTTCGAGATCGAAACGCACGCCGGCTTCGTGCGCGATCGCCAGCAGATGCAGCACGGCGTTGGTCGAGCCGGCGGTCGCCGACACCGCGCGCGCGGCGTTGCGCAATGCGGCTGGTGTCAGCAATTGACGCGGGGTCGGGCCGCCGTCGTTCAGCAGCTTCATCACCAGCGCGCCGCAACGTTCGGCAGCCTTCGCTTTTTCCGGATGCGTGGCCGGGATGTCGTTCTCGCCCAGCGGCGACAGGCCCAGGAACGTCAGCACCATCGCCATCGTGTTCGCGGTGAACTGGCCGCCGCAGGCGCCCGCGCCGGGACATGCCTTGCGTTCGATCTCGCCCAGCTCGGCGTCGTCGATCTTGCCGGCGGCGTGCGCGCCCACCGCTTCGAACACGTCCTGCACTGTCAGCGCGCGTTCGCTGCTGGTGCCATCGGCATTCTTCGATTTGCAGCGGCCCGGCATGATCGTGCCGCCGTAGAGGATCACGGTCGGGATGTCGAGTCGCGCCGCCGCCATCGCCGCGGCCGGGATGGTCTTGTCGCAGCCCACCAGCAGCACCATCGCGTCGAGACAATGGCCGGTGACCGCGAGTTCTATCGAATCGGCGATGGTTTCGCGCGATGCCAGCGAGGCGCGCATGCCGTCGCTGCCCATCGCGATGCCGTCGGTCACCGCAATCGTGTTGAATTCGACCGGTGTGCCGCCGCTGGCGAGGATGCCGCGACGCGCGTCCTGGGCCAGATCGCGCAGGGTGATGTTGCAGGGGGAGACATCGGACCAGGTGTGCACCACCGCCACCAGAGGTTTTGCGATGGCCGCGTCGTCGAGGCCGGTGGCGCGCAGCATGGCGCGCGCCGGGGCGCGGGAGGGTCCGTGTTTGATCGCGTCGCTGAGCATGTCGCGGAATCCTTGGAACGTTGGAGTGTCGTGGCTGGGAAAAACGTGGTCTTGGAAATGCGTGATCGGAAATTTCGTGGCCCAGAAACGCGAAAACCCCCGCACCTTCTTCAGGGGCGGGGGTTTTTTAGAAACCCGGGTTGTCAGTCGTTCAACCCTATCCCGCACCTGTGATGGTGGTAATAAGGACGACGACGACAAGAACGAGCGACGCAAGCGCGACGTTGATAACGGTGATGTCGATGCGCTTGGTTTGCGCGACGCTCGCATGCGCCCGCGCCGCACGGTGTGCGGTGGTGTGTTGCGGGAGCTGGATGCTGCGCTGCGTCATGAGTGCAGAGAACCATGCCGTTTCACGGAATGTCAAGCAAGCGTCTGCTGACGATTCGGAATAAGCTCGGGCATGAGTCGCAGCGGAGGCATGAATTCCTGTTCGATCAATGCGATAGCGCAACTGTCCGCGACGCCTCGCCGGAACAGTACGGCGCCGTTTCGAGCCGTCATCGACGCAGCCATGAGCGGAGTTGGGCCGCGAATTGCGCGAATCCCGGCCGCGCGCCATGGCCGGTCCGATGCGTTGGCGAGACCTTCCGTGATCGGGACGGCAGGACTGCGATCACAGGTTTCGCGGCCGACTTCATCGTCGATCGAAGCCCGCGTGACGGCGGGTCGATTCCGGGTCTAGACTCGGGCTGCAAGCGACGACCGACGCCCTCGGTCCGACAGCCAGCGAGGATCGCGGTGAAGCCTACCGATATTCGCAATCCGGACACCTTTCATAAGATCGTCGATTGTCAGTGGGCCTGCCCCGCGCACACGCCGGTTCCCGAATACATCCGGATGATCGCCGCCGGACGCTACGCCGATGCCTACATGGTCAACTGGCGCAGCAACGTCTTCCCCGGCATCCTCGGCCGCACCTGCGACCGCCCCTGCGAACCGGCGTGCCGGCGCGGGCGGGTGGAGGAGAACAACGGCAGCGGCCCCGATCCCCTTCCGCCCGAGCCGGTCGCGATCTGCCGGCTCAAGCGCGTCGCCGCCGACAACAAGGGCGATGTCAGTGCACGGATGCCGCAGCCCGCGACCAGCAAAAACGGCCGACGCATCGCCTGCGTCGGCGCCGGGCCGTCGGCGCTGACCGTGGCGCGCGATCTCGCCCCGCTGGGCTATCAGGTCACCGTCTTCGAGGCCGACCCCAAGCCGGGCGGCTTCATGCGCACCCAGGTGCCGCGCTTCCGCCTGCCGGAAGAAGTCATCGACGAGGAAACCGGCTACATCCTCGATCTGGGGGTCGAATTCATCGGCAACCAGCGCATCGAGTCGATGAAGGATCTGCTGGCCGAGGGCTACGACGCGGTGTTCGTCGGCAGCGGCGCCCCCCGCGGCCGCGATCTCGACCTGCCGGGCCGCCAGGAGGCTGCGTCGCAGATCCATGTCGGCCTCGACTGGCTGGCCAGCGTGTATTTCGGTCACGTCACCAAGGTCGGCAAGCGCGTGCTTGTCCTCGGCGGCGGCAATACCGCGATGGATTGCTGCCGTTCCGCGCGCCGGCTCGGTGGCGATGAGGTCAAGGTGATCGTGCGTTCGGGCTTCGACGAAATGAAGGCGAGCGTGTGGGAGAAAGAGGACGCGATGCACGAGGGCATTCCGATCCTCGATTTCCGTGTGCCGAAAACCTTCGTCCACGCCAGCGGCCGTCTGACCGGCATGACCTTCGAGAAAGTGCGCGCCGAATACGACACCAAGGGCCGTCGCAAGCTGATGCCGACCGGCGAACCCGACGAATTCTTACCCTGCGACGAGGTGCTGATCGCGGTCGGCCAGGAAAACGCGTTCCCGTGGATCGAGCGCGAGGTCGGCATCGATTTCGACGAATGGGGCATGCCGGTCGTGGACCCGGTCACCCACCAGTCCAGCCTGCCGCACGTATTGTTCGGCGGCGACGCGGCGTTCGGGCCGAAGAACATCATCTGGGCGGTCGCCCATGGTCATGCCGCGGCGATCAGCATCGACAAGCTGCTCAACGGCGAGGACACGCACGAGCGCCCCGGGCCGGAAGTGACGTTGATCTCGCAGAAGATGGGCATCCACGAGTGGAGCTACGACAACGGAGTGTCGAACGACGAGCGTTACAAAGTGCCGTGGTCGGAAGCCGCGAAGAAACTGGACAGCATCAGCACCGAGGTCGAACTGGGCTTCGACATCGCCACCGCCTGGAAGGAAACCCAGCGTTGCCTCAATTGCGACGTGCAGACGGTGTTCGTCAAAGACAAATGTATCGAGTGCGACGCCTGCGTCGACATCTGTCCGACCGACTGCATCACGTTCACCGCGAACGGCGATGAGGACGACCTGCGCAAGCGTCTGACCGCGCCGGCGCTGAACGCGACGCAGGATCTGTACGTCTCCGAGCCGCTGAAAACGCTGCGGGTGATGGTCAAGGACGAAGACGTCTGCCTGCACTGCGGGCTCTGCGCCGAACGTTGCCCGACCGGCGCGTGGGACATGCAGAAGTTCCTGTTCAACGAAACCCAGGCCGGGCAGGGCTGTCGCGGCGCGCAGAAGAAGGAGGCGGCGTGATGGCAAGCATGCGAAATGGAGTCGCCTCCTTCTCCTTCAGCAAGAAGCTGTCGCTTGCTTTTCCCCCCTTTGGAAAAGGGGGGCAGGGGGGATTTGCTCTTGATCTTCTCACTCGAAAAGCAAAGCAAATCCCCCTCGATCCCCCTTTTGCAAAGGGGGAGGAAATATCATGACCCAGTTCCAACAGACACAGATGCAGCACCCACAGGTGCAGCACCCACAGATACAGGCGGTCAACGATTTCGTCGTCAAGTTCGCCAACGTCAACGGCTCCGGGTCGGCATCGGCCAATGAGCTGTTCGCAAAGGCGATCCTGCGCATGGGCGTTCCGGTGAGCCCGCGCAACATCTTTCCATCGAATATCCAGGGCCTGCCGACCTGGTACGAGGTCCGCGTCTGTGAACGCGGTTGGCTGGGCCGCCGCGGCGGCGTTGATCTGATGGTGGCGATGAACCCGCAGACCTGGGACGCGGACATCGCCGAGATCGAAACCGGTGGGTATCTGTTCTATGACAACAGCAAGCCGCTGCCGAAATCGAAATTCCGCGACGACATCCACGTACTCGGCGTGCCGCTCACCGAAATCTGCAACGCGACCTACAGCGACCCGCGCCAGCGCCAGTTGTTCAAGAACATCATGTATGTCGGCGCGCTCAGCGCGTTGCTCGACGTCGACGTGCCGGCGATCGAAACCCTGATCGCCGAGCAGTACAAGGGCAAGGAAAAACTGCTCAAGCCCAATCTCGAGGCGCTGCATCTGGGCCGCGACTGGGCGTTGAATCATCTGCCGTGTCCCCTCGGGCTGCGCGTGCGCAAGGCCGACGCGGTGGGCGACCGCATTTTCGTCGAAGGCAATGCCGCCGCCGCGCTGGGCTGCGTCTACGGTGGCGCTACGGTCTGTGCGTGGTATCCGATCACGCCATCGTCGTCGCTGGCCGAAGCCTTCCAGAAGTATTGCCAGAAATACCGCGTCGATGCGGACAGCGGCGAAAACCGCTTCGCGATCATCCAGGCCGAGGACGAGATCGCCTCGATCGGCATGGTCGTCGGCGCCGGCTGGAACGGCGCGCGCGCGTTCACCGCGACATCCGGGCCGGGCATTTCGCTGATGAACGAGTTCATCGGTCTGGCGTATTTCGCCGAGATTCCGGCGACGATCATCGATGTGCAGCGCGGCGGGCCGTCCACGGGCATGCCCACGCGCACGCAGCAGTCCGACATCCTCGCCGCTGCGTATGCGTCGCATGGCGACACCAAACACATTCTTTTGTTCCCGGAAGATCCGCACGAATGCTTCGCGTTCTGCGCCGACGCGCTCGATCTGGCCGACCGTCTGCAGACGCCGGTGTTCGTGATGACAGATCTGGATATCGGCATGAACCAGCGCCTCTGCGCACCGTTCGTATGGGACGATAGCCGCGTCTACGACCGCGGCAAGGTGCTGGATCGCGAGGCGTTGGAGGCGGGGATGGAGTTCGCGCGCTACAAGGACATCGATGGCGACGGCATCCCGTATCGCACATACCCGGGCACGCATCCCGAAAAAGGCGCGTATTTCACCCGCGGCACTTCGCGCAACCCACAGGCGCAGTATTCCGAGCGCGGCGCCGACTACATCTACAACATGCAGCGGCTGCTGAAGAAATTCGACACCGCCAAAACCCTGGTGCCGCAGCCGCTGTTGTCGCAGACCGAGGTGCCGTCAAGATTCGGCGCGATCTATTTCGGCTCGACCAGCCCTGCGATGCAGGAGGCCATCGTGCGTCTGCACGAGCAGGACATCCCGCTGGATACCATGCGCGTGCGCGCTTTTCCGTTTCCCGCGTCGGTGCGCGAATTCGTCGATACGCATGAATCGGTGTTCGTGATCGAACAGAACCGGGACGGGCAGCTGAGGAGTCTGCTGATCAACGAATTCGATATCGATCCGGCGCGGCTGATCGCGGTGCTGCATTACGACGGCACGCCGATCACTGCGCGTTTCATCTCCGATGCGATCATCCAGCGCATCCGGCCAGTCGAACAGCGCGACAAGGTGGCTTGATCGATGAAGCTGGGTCCGGCGTGTTTTTATAGCCTCCTTTGGAAAAGGGGGCGGGCGTCGCGTGGCGATGACGGGGGATTTGCTTTTGATTGCGCTGTTGTTCAAGCGAATCCAGATCAAGTGCAAATCCCCCGTAGCCCCCTTTTCCAAAGGGGGCAAGAGCGACAGCTAAAAGCTGAGCTTCAAGAGCGACAACCGAAAGCCAGAGGCCAAGAGCGAAAAGCAGGAAAAAGCGCATGACCTATCTCACCAAACCGAAACTGCACCACCCCACGCTGTCCTGCAACGCGATCGGTTTCACGCGACGCGATTACGAAGGCAAGATCAGCACCCTCTGCGCCGGCTGCGGCCACGATTCGATTTCTGCCGCGATCATCCAGGCCTGCTGGGAGCTCGACATCGAGCCGCATCTGGTCGCCAAGCTGTCCGGCATCGGCTGCAGCAGCAAGACGCCGGATTATTTCCTCGGCCAGTCGCATGGCTTCAACACCGTGCACGGGCGCATGCCGTCGGTGCTGACCGGAGCGAATCTCGCCAACCGCGAGTTGATCTACCTCGGCGTTTCCGGCGACGGCGATTCCGCGTCCATCGGTATCGGCCAGTTCGTGCATGCGATCCGCCGCGGCGTGAACATGGTCTACATCGTCGAAAACAACGGCGTTTATGGGCTGACCAAGGGCCAGTTCTCGGCGACGGCGGACCAGGGTTCGGTCTCGAAAAAAGGCGTGGCCAACAGCGACAGCCCGCTGGATCTGGTGACGATGGCGCTGCAGCTCGGCGCCAGCTACGTCGCGCGCGGCTTCTCCGGCGACAAACAGCAACTGGTGCCGCTGATCAAGGGTGCATTGTCGCATCGCGGCGCCGCGTTCCTCGATGTCATAAGCCCATGCGTCGCCTTCAACAACCATGCCGGCAGCACTAAGAGTTACGACTATGTGCGCGAGCACAACGATGCGGTGAACCAGCTCGACGTGATTCTGCCGCGCGCGGAAATCGCGGTCGATTACCCGGCCGGCGACACCATCGCGGTGGAGCAGCACGACGGCACGGTGCTGCGGCTGCACAAACTCGATGCGGGCTACGATCCGCGCGACCGGATCGCGGCGATGAACCTGATCCAGCAGCGGCACGCCCGCGGCGAAGTGGTGACCGGTCTGCTGTATGTCGATGCCGCGGCCGATGACCTGCACGGCCACCTCAACACCGCCGCGAAGCCGTTGAACGCGATGGGTGCGGACGAACTCAACCCCGGCGCTGCGGCGCTGGACAAGCTCAACGCATCGCTGCGCTGAACACCACTGCGGCCGACATCGGCGTCGGCCGCAGCACGCACGGTCAATCCTCCGCGAGTACGATCACCTGATCGTCTTCCGCGAAAGCGAAACGCTCCGATTTGTTCGGGTTGACCTTCACCCCGAATCCGCGCGCGGGTTCGCTGCCGTCGGCGGCGATGCGGTAACCGATGGCGGTTTCGCCGCGCCTTGCGGCCGCTTCCAGCACCGTGTGGAAATCCAGTTCTGCACCGATGACGACGTAATCTCTGGCGGGACGGATGTAGATTTCCGAGCCGTCCGCGCTGAACAGGCTGCGGAAAACGCGATCGAGATGTTTGTTCTCCGACAATTGCGACAACATCAGGCTGACCAATGAGTCGCCGACGATGAAGTCGTCGGCGCGCGCCACCTGCGCAAGTGCGCGATTGCGCAGGTCCATCATCTCGCTGACGATGCTCAGGTCCTTGCCGCCGGCTTCGGCGAGATTGCGTAGATGCAGCAGACAGATCAGCGTCTGCGCGTCAGCTTCCTGTATCGGCAGCCGGGTGTCGCTCATCACGATGATGTGGTCATAGTCGGTGACGCGCGCCCACTCCAGCGTGGCGAGACTGGCGATGTCGCCGGTGACCAGCGCCATGCGCTGGCGGCTGAGCGCTGCAGCCGCGGCCATGCTCGCCTCGTCTTCGCTCCAGGCGCGGATCACGGTGATCTTCGAGCCCATGGTGACGTAATTGTCGAGTTCGCGGATCACCGCTTCGGTCTTCTCGTTCCAGCCGAGGACGAGGGTACGTTCGGGCGTCGGTTCGGTTTCCGAGCTTTCCACGATCCGCGTCGTGTCGGGCGCTGGCGGCGCGGTCTTCGACGGAATCAGCGTGTCGTCGTCCTCGCTGATCGCGATGATCCGGTCGTCGGCGAGCAGACGCATGCCCATGTCCGGATTGATGTGCGCCTCGCCGTCGGCACGCATCAGGCCGATCACCGCCGAATCCTCGAAGCTCGACAGCACTTCGCGGTAGCTGCGACCGGCGAGACTGCCCGCCGGGCTGAAATAAATCTCGGCGCCGTCGAAATCCAGCAGTTCCGTATAGACCACGCTGAGCCCGGACTGCCGGCAGGTCTGCGCGGTGACACGGGCGATCAGGTCCGAGCCCTGGATGAAGACCGCTTCGTCGCCGCCGACCAGATGCGCAGCTTCGAGATTGTGCGCATCGCGAATCTCAGCGACGATGTGGTATGCGTCCTTGCGCCGCTGCGGATTGTTGGTGATCGCCAGCACCGACTTGATGACATGGATGTCGGGGTTTTCCGCTTCCGGTGCGAGCACGATGATCGAGCGTGCCTCGTGCGGCGCGGCCACCGCAAGATCGTCGAGATCCAGCGGATTGCCGCTGCGGCAGATCACGCGGGTGTTTTTCGTGCCCTGGAATTTCGCGCGGATATCGTCTTCCATTTCGACTTTGTCGCGGTCGGCCAGGATCACGATGCAGGGATTCTTCTGGTTCTCGTTGGCGATCATCAATTCGCCGATGATCGGGAACACCTTGCTCGACCAGCCGAGGATCAGCGTGTGATTGGATTCGATCACACGCGAGCGGCCTTTGCGCATCTCGTGCAGCCGCGCTTCGAGGCCTGAAGTGATCGTGCCGATGAGCATGCTGACGACGAAAATGCCGCCGACCGTCACCACCAGCATCAGCGCGCGCAGCGGCCAGCCCTGGTCGCCGGCCAGGGTGCCCGGGTCCAGCGCGTGCAGCATGCTCTGCCAGGCGCCTTCGATCGCACCGATCTGGCTGTTGGCATCGTCCGGGGTGGTGTTGAGGTGCAGCGCCCAGATCGCGAGGGTGGCGACGGCGACGATCCCCGCCGACAGCAGCGCCAGCCAGCCGATGATCGCGATGGTGCCGCGCGACAGGGTGTTCTCGAAGCGATAGCGCAGGCGGTCGCGCCAGGTGATGCGACTGGTGTTGGGCATAAGCGGAGTTCCCCCTGGATCAGCAGCCATTGTCGGCGAATTCGGCCCGAAATGAACCCGGGGTCGCCCGGGAGCGGTCCGGGCGGTGGCGGTCGGCGGCGAGGAATGGTTCAATGTCGCCAGAAGCGGGGGTATCGCCGGCCCGGCCGGCGATTGAGACAGACCCTTCGAACCTGATCCGATTGATATCGGCGTAGGGAAGCTTCGCCAGCCACCACTGCGCCCGCGCGCGTGGTCGCAGCGCCGCCGCTTCGTCCCGAACACTTCGTGCGCCCGTGCGAAGGCTTCAACAAGACCAGGACGAATGCCGATGAATGCCGTGCCCGCGACGCTGCTGCAGCAGACCGATCAACTTTCCGAATCCGTGACCCGGCCGATTCCCGGTTCGCGCAAGATTTTCGTCGAGGGTTCGCGCCCCGACCTCCAGGTGGCGATGCGCGAAGTCACGCTGTCGCAGACGCCGACGTTGTTCGGCGGAGAAGAGAATCCGCCGGTCACCATCTACGATCCGTCCGGCCCGTACACCGACCCCGATGCGAACATCGATCTCGCCGCCGGTCTGGCGCCGCTGCGCGCGCGCTGGATCGAAGAGCGCGGCGACACCGAACAACTGCTCGCGCTGAGTTCCGAATTCGGCCGCGGTCGCGAAGGCAACGCCAAGCTCGACGCGGTGCGCTTCCCGAATCGCGCGCTGCCGCGTCGTGCCAAGGCGGGCGCCAATGTGTCGCAGATGTATTACGCCAAGCGCGGCATCGTCACCCCGGAAATGGAATACGTGGCGATCCGCGAGAACCAGCGGCTTGACACGGTTCGCGATGCGCGCCTGTTGTCGCAGCATCCGGGCGAAAGTTTCGGCGCCAACATCCAGAAGATCATCACCCCGGAATTCGTGCGCGACGAGATCGCCCGGGGCCGCGCGATCCTGCCGAACAACATCAATCATCCGGAAAGCGAGCCGATGATCATCGGCCGCAACTTCCTGACCAAGATCAACGCGAACATCGGCAACAGCGCGGTGTCCTCGGGAATCGCCGAGGAAGTCGAGAAGCTGGTGTGGGCGATCCGCTGGGGCGGCGACACGGTGATGGATCTCAGCACCGGCAAGCACATCCACGAAACCCGCGAATGGATCATCCGCAATTCGCCGGTGCCGATCGGCACCGTGCCGATCTATCAGGCGCTGGAAAAAGTCGACGGCCGCGCCGAAGAACTCACCTGGGAAATGTTCCGCGACACGCTGATCGAGCAGGCGGAGCAGGGCGTCGACTATTTCACCATCCACGCCGGCGTGCTGTTGCGGCATGTGCCGCTGACCGCGAAGCGGGTGACCGGCATCGTCTCGCGCGGCGGTTCGATCATGGCGAAGTGGTGCCTCTCGCATCACAAGGAAAACTTCCTCTACACGCACTTCGAGGACATCTGCGAGATCATGAAGGCTTACGACGTGGCCTTCTCGCTGGGCGACGGCCTGCGTCCGGGCTGCATCGCCGACGCCAACGACGCCGCGCAGTTCGGCGAACTCGAAGCCTTGGGCGAACTGACCAAGATCGCGTGGAAGCATGATGTGCAGACCATGATCGAAGGCCCCGGCCATGTGCCGATGCAGTTGATCAAGGAAAACATGGACAAGCAGTTGATCGAGTGCGGCGAGGCGCCGTTCTACACGCTGGGGCCGCTGACCACCGACATCGCGCCGGGCTACGACCACATCACCTCGGCGATCGGCGCGGCGATGATCGGCTGGTACGGCTGCGCGATGCTCTGTTACGTCACCCCGAAGGAACATCTGGGCCTGCCCAACCGTCAGGACGTGCGCGACGGCATCATGGCCTACAAGATCGCCGCGCACGCGGCCGACCTGGCCAAGGGTCATCCCGGCGCGCAGATCCGCGACAATGCGCTGAGCAAGGCACGCTTCGAGTTCCGTTGGGAAGACCAGTTCCACCTCGGCCTGGATCCGGAGAAGGCGCAGGAATTCCATGACGAGACGTTGCCCAAGGATGCGCACAAGAGCGCGCATTTCTGCTCGATGTGCGGCCCGCATTTCTGTTCGATGAAGATCACCCAGGACGTGCGCGATTACGCCGCCGAGCATGGCGTGGACGAGACCGCTGCGCTGGAAGCCGGCATGGCCGAGAAGGCTGCGGAATTCCGCGCGCAGGGCGCTCAGGTGTATCGCAAGGAGTGATGCGGCAAGGCGTGATGCTGTCGGTTGCGCGTAGGACGATGGCTGCCATGGACGGCCATCGTGCCGGCGACGCGCGACCCGTCAGCCCACGGTGAAGATCGCGTTGCCGATCGGGTTGCCGTTGCTGTCAGTCTTGATCCCAAGGGCGCCGTGTTCGTCGGGCTGGGCGTTCGTGTTGTAACTTTTGCCGCGGTCGCTGTTGTTCTCGGCGATCGAACTGCCAGCGACGAACTGGTTTCCGCCGAACTCCATCGTCATGTTCACATGCGTGAATCCATCGATAATCGTGCAGAAGAAGTTCATGCGGACATTGCTGGTTTCCGGATTGCCCACGGACGGATTACCCACGAAAGCGTATACCGCGACCGGGTTGATATCGAAGTCGCCGACCTGTTCAAAGGCCGGGGCCGAAGAATTGGCGGGAATCGTCGATGGCCAGACATCCTTGAGGTTCTTGCTGGCGGGTTCATCGAGGATGAGGTCGTACGCGGTGTTGTTCACGAGATTGAACGTTTGCTTAAAGGTTGACGACATGTCGAGTTCCTTTCGGAGGTGTGCGATGCGCTGCGGAGTTGCGGCGTAAAGCATTGTAAGGCCGATTTTCAACAGGCTGCGCTGTAGGCATCGTGCGCCGCGCCGCGTTCCGGACGATGGTCCGGCGTGCGGGCCCGCAACGGGTGCGACAGCGCGTACACCGCGCTGCGCAGTTCGCCCACGGCGGTCAGTTCACAACAATGGCCGCGGGCCAGCGCACCCACGCAGTACAGCCCGGGCACGGGGCAGGCGTCGGCATCCAGGACTTCATGGTGCGGCGACGTCCACGCGTCGCAACGACGTATTCGAATCAGGGCGTCGATGACGGATCGAGCGCGCAGTAGAGCGGGCTTCAGCCCGCTGCTTTCGCGGAGAAACAGGACGACGGGCTGAAGCCCGCTCTACAACCCGGTCTAATCTCCGACGACAGTGAACGTCAGCCCCGCCCGTTCCCGCAGCCGCTCGATCAGCGGCATGCCCATCGCCGCACCGGGCGTCCAGACGCCGCCGGGCGTCGCGGTGCGGTCGATGTCGCTCACCAGGCACAGCGCGGCTTCGGTGATCATCTTGCTGGTGGAGCCGTAACCCGGGTCGCGGTCGCCGGTGACGCTGGCGGTGAGCTTGCGGCCGTCGGCGGTCGCGCCGAAGAACAGCACTTCGTAGCGACCTTTCAAGCGCTGTTCCGGGTTGGGGCCTTCGCCTGGCTTCGGCAGCGCGAAGCGGCGCAGCAGGGCGCGGGTCGGCGCGAACGCCAGCAGCAGGTTCTGCACCTTCGTGGCGCGCGCCATCTTCTTCGCGCGTTTCTCGCCCTTGGCGCCGCCGCTCGTGAGCATGCACTCGCTGTAGACGAAATCGGTGCCCCACGGGTGGCCCAGCAGGAAGTGGCTGCGATGCACGTTCTTGGTGTTGATCGTCGCCATCACGAATGGTGCGGTCCAGCTCTGCGCCAGTTCGTCGAATGCGGCGAGGTGGTCGCCCGGTTGGCGCGGGCCCTTGAAGCCGGGCGTGAGCGCGAACGGGTCGATCAGTGTGCGCCGCAGCGACGGATCGGCCTTCATCGCTTCCATCGTCGCGAGCATGCTGGCGACGGTGCCGCCGGAGAACGTGCCCTTCATGACTTTCACCCGGGCGTGTACGCGCGCGAGCGGTGCGCCGAGGCGCTGCTGCGCTTCGTGCTGCGCGTAGACCACGCCGAGATCGAAGGGGATCGAGTCGAAGCCGCAGGAGAACACGATGCGCGCGCCGCTGGCTTGGGCGGTGTCCTGCAGTTGCGGGACCATCTTCGCCATCCAGCCCGGTTCGCCGCAGAGATCGACGTAATCGGTGCCGGCCGCAGCACAGGCGCGGATCAGTGGTTCGCCGTAGCTCTGGTAGGGGCCGACCGTGGTCAGCACGACATGGGTCTGGGCGACCAGCTTGGCCAATGCGTCGATGTCGCCGGCGTCGGCTACCAGCAGCGGCAGCGACGGATCGATGCCCAGCTCGTCGCGGACCTGGGCGAGTTTGGTCGCGCTGCGCCCGGCCATGGCCCAACGCACCGGGCCGCTCACGCCGCAGGTCTGATTGAGATATTCGGCGACCAGCCGGCCGGTGAAGCCGGTGGCGCCGAAGACGATGATGTCGAAGGATTTGTCCATGCCCTTATCTTGGCACGGACAGCGCGGTCGCGGGGTGCGACCGCGCCGTTGGAACGCTTACTCGGCCTGCACCGAGCCGGTACGCGGATACACGCGATAGATGCGGTTGTTGGTGTTGGAGCTGATGCGGATCTCGTCCCCCGCCAGGCCGTCGAGATTGGCGAAACCGATGAGCGTCCACGAGTTGCCGAATGTGCCGACGCCGCTGATGGTCTGCAGATAACCGGCACGCGGACGCAGGATCAACAGATTGCCGTTGCCGCCCTGGGCCATCGCGACTTCATTGCCGGCCACGCCGTCGAAATCGCGCACGCCGTTGGTCAGGGTCGCGTACTGGCTGCCGATCCAGTAGCTGTTCAATGCGCCGGACGCCATCGAATAGATCTTCACTTCGCTGGGCAGAGCGATCAGCAGTTCCGCACCTGTCGTGCCATTCATGTCGCTGGCGCAATTGGCGATGTCGGCGCAGACCTTCCAGTTGTTGTTGCTGGCGATCCAGACCGTGCGCAGGATGGTGTTCCTGCCATAGATGACCAGGTTGCTGCCGCTCTCGAGCGGGATTTCCTTTCCGGCCTGACCGTCCATGTCCGACACCGCGCCGACGGCGATCGTGAAGGCCGGTCCGATGTACTGCGAGACCTTCGAACGCGAGTAGTGCCGGATGACGGTGAGATGGGGAGCCTGGCCCAGGACGACCTCGGCGCCGGGGGTGCCGTCGATATCGTCGATGACCGACTGGGTCCAATAGACATTCGATATCGGGTAGCGGGTCGCGGTGCCGTTGCTGGCGACGACGGCGATTTCGCTGTAGCCGTTGCAGACCGCTTCGAGGCTACCGTTGCCGTCGAGGTCGGCGGTCTGCATCAATACGCCGTAATAGGCGGTCGATGTGCTGCACGACTGGGCGAAGACCTGGGATGGCGCGACCGCGGCCGCGGCCATGAACAGCACGGAACATGCTTTTCCGATCAGACGTTGCATGGGGGAACTCCTTGTAAGTGTTTGCCTTGTAAGGGCTGAGGGTGGAGACAGGTGAGTCCGGGTGGCAGTGATGCTTCCAGTCATCGGCTTCGCGAGCCGATCGGGCGAAGCGTCGCGGTCGCATCCGGACCCATGGATGATGACGAGCGACGATGACGTTTCCCGCAACGACGTTGACGCGCATTGCGTCGGCGAACGCGGCAGAGTGTGAGTTGCGTCTCATGTCGCGTAGGCGTAGACGAAATACAGGTGCATCAACGCCAGTGCGGCCAGGAGGCATCCGGCGCCGATATGCAGGGCGGTGGTCCATTGTCCCCATGTGCCCAGACGATGGCTGGGCAGCAGGTTGAGCAGGGCGCCGGCGACGACGACCAGCATGGTCACGGCGAACGTCGCATGCAGGAAGCCCATATGCCCGAAGCCGGCGTGCAGCACCAGCATCGCCAACATCATCAGACCGAGCACGCGGTGCGCGATCTGCAACACGCGCAGCGACGTGCCGCTCAGCAGCCTGCGTTTGATCAATGCCAGCGACAGATCGAAGCTCAGCAGGCCGACGAGGATGTAGCCGGTCAGTTGTTTGTAGGCGTCCAGCCGCTGCAGCGCGAGCAGCGACGTCCAGCGCGGCGGCCACAGCCAGGCGATGCACGAGACGAACACGCCGGCCAGCGCGCACCACGACGCCACGACCAATGCGGTCTGATACGCGGATTTCGGTGCGGATCTTCGTCGCATGTTTGCGTTCATGGCGCGGTCTCCGCCTTGTCCGTCGCGCTGGCGCCGCCTGTGAGGGACGGTGGCTTGTCCGTTCCCGCGGGTTCGCGTTCCGGCTGCGAGTAGGTCTGCAACAGCAGATTCAGCGATGCGGTGGAGTTCTTGGCTTCGACGCGTTTGCGAAATGTGTCGGCATCGGGCAGATACAGGCCGTCCTTGGGCCAGCGTTCGCCCAGTTGCGGGCGCTGCGCCAGGTCGAAGGTCTCACTCTTCTTCAGATACGAGCCATAGGCGTCCATGGCGACGATGCGATATGCGCCGAGGATCTCCACCAGTTCGTCGGTGGAAATCTTCGCGCGTGGGAACGACCAGGTGGTGGCGCCCATCACATCGTTGAGCTTCCAGTCCTTGCGCGGACTATCAGGATGCTCGTTGTGACAGCTCACGCAGGCGGGTGCCGATGCGATGTCCGGAAACATCGCGGTATGGCGCCCGGTGCTTTCGTCGATGAAGAACTGCGGCTTCTGTTCTTTCTCGATGCTGTCGAAATGCGTCAACTGCGCGCCCTTGAAATGGTTGGAGGCTTCGATCGGATAGGTCGAGCCCAGGAACAGGCTCAGCTCCGGTATGCGCTGTTGCAGCCGATTGGCGGTTTCGCGCAGGAACAATGCCGGCAATGGCCCGGCATGCACGTCTTTGGTCTTCCAGTCCTCGCGATATTTCAGCCCTTTCTTCAGCCCGGGAGTGACGATCTCTGCGGTGTAGATCGCGCGGATCGAAGCGTTTTCGGCGTCGAGCAGACGGAACAGGGTTTCGACCGGTACATCGCGGCCGCCGCTGGCGCTGTCGTCCAGATCGGCCGGTGCGGTGGCGAACAGATAGATGCCGAGCACCGACAGCGCCGCGAGGATGAGCATGGATTTCTGGGTCTTCGGCTGGTTTTTTGGCGATGTCATGGCGTTGCCCCTGGCTGTCTGGCTTTCACGACGGTTTCGCCGTACGGCGAAGCGGCGGTGTCGAGATAGGCGGCGACGACATCGGGCGTCAGTGCATCCTTGAGGTCGTGCGGCGGGTCGTGGCCGTGATTGCCGTGGAAGTCGTGACAGGTCAGGCAGGTGTCCCAGCGTTGATCTTCGATCAGGGCTGCGTGCGTGGGTTGGGCCGGATCGTCCTTCATCGCCATGTCGCTGTGGCAGGCGACGCAGAAGCCGGCATTGGTCTGACTGATGCGCGTGCCGGTGTGTTCGCGATGGCAGCTGACGCACTGCTGCGGCGCGATCGAGCGACGCGCGGCTTCGAAGCGCGGCTCCAGGAAACGATGCGCGGGATGGCGGTCGTCGGGATTGTCGTGGCAGTCGATGCAGGCGGCGTTGTTCACCGGACGCATGCCGAAATCGACGTCACCCGCGCGCAGCCCCAGCAGGTGTTTGGTCTTGGCCTGCACCTGCTGACGAAAGCTGCCGGGCGCTTTGCGGTGACAGTCGGTGCAGGCCAGTTCGGTATGCCCCGGGTTGTGCGCGTTGTTCGGCACGAACTCCGCCAGCGCCGGCGCCAGCAGCAGCAGCGGCAGGAAGGCCGCCGCAAGCCCCGCGGCGTAAGCCATCCGGCGGACGCTGCGGCGGCGCGGGGCATTGGTTTTCAGGAAGAAAGCTTCCACCCGCACGTCGGCATCGTTCACTTCAGCCTTGAACAGACCTTCCAGAAGCCGTTGTGTATAGCCCGGCGGCCCGCACACGAAATAACGCGCGCCGGGAAACTGTTTCACCGTTTCGAGGATGTCCTCGTTGTCGATGAGGCCGTCGCTGTCGTCGGCGCGCAGGTGGCAACTGATGCCTTGGCCGCGGATGGCGAAGCCCTCGATCCAGTCGGCATAGACCATATCGCCGCGACGCGATGCGCTGTACTCCACATGCAGCTGCTGATCGGGGCGACGGCCATGCAGCAGCGACAGCGCCAGCGTCACGCCCACGCCGGCGACGAAGCACACCACCGGGCGGCCGTCGTCGGGATCGGTCTCGCCGGCCGGCACCGCGATCCGCAGCGGAATCGCGGCGAAGGTCGGGTCGTCGGCATCGAGCAGGCGCATGCTGAGTTCGCCGCCTTCGATGCGGCGCATCGCGATGCTGACCGTGTTGCCGTCTTTCGACTGGCGCACAACCGTGTAAGTACGCGTCACCCAGGTCTCGTCCAGCCACGCCTGCACCACCACGTGCTGCGCGGGCAACGCCTGTGGATACGGTGGGAAGCCGACGAGCTGCAGATCGATCTGCACGATCCGGCGTTCCGGGGCGTCGGCATCGGTCAATACGGTGCGCGTGGTGTTCGCCACCTCGTACCACGGCGATTCGCCCAGCAGTTCCTGCACCAGCGGCCGGCAGCAACCGCATTGCACGCCGCAGCCGAGCTGGCTGCCGAGCGATTCGAGCGTCGATGCCGGCGCGGTGGCGATGGCGGCCTTGATCCGCGCGCGACCGACGCCCGCGCAATGACAGACCAGATCGTCCTGGTCCTGCACCTGTCGAATGGGGATCGCGTCCATGCTACCTCTGCGGCGAGCTGCATCCTGTCCGCGCCTCGCGATCGCTCGGCGGGGCGTTGCTCGCGAGCCTCCTGTCGATCGTTTCGACCCTTGCCGGGCGTCGGTACGATCTCTCGCTGTCGCTATGGTTAACAGCCCTGTGCCGGTTTTTCAAGCGGCGTTGTGCGCTGGCGTTACTGAAACGCGCATCCGTCCGCCACGAACGACTCCGGTTAGCATTGCGGTCGCGCGCATCGCAAGCCGCATGTCGCGACCCGGAACATCCAGCGCAGACCCAAGAGAACCGCCGTGCCCAATCCGCTCTACGACCGACTGTTCGCACCCTTGGCCGACAATCCCGGTCCTTTGCTCATGCTGGCCGACGACACCGCGATTTCCGGTGTCGAATTCCTGGCGATGATCCATCGCGCGTCCGGCGCCCTTCGTGCGCACGGCGTGCGCGCCGGCGATCGGGTCGCGGCGCAGGTCGCGAAGACGCCGGAGGCGCTGGCCGTCTACGGCGCGGCGGTCGCGGCCGGTGCGGTGTTCCTGCCGCTCAACACCGCCTACACCGCCGCCGAAGTGGATTATTTCGTCGGCGATGCTGCGCCGACATTGCTATTGGTCGATCCCGCGCGTGCGGAAGCGCTGGCGCCGGTCGCGGCCGCGCACGGCGCGCAGGTGCTTACGCTGGATGCTCATGGGCGCGGGACATTCAGTGATCTCTGCGACTCGCAGCGGGATGCGTTCGTCGTCGAAGACCGCAGCGATGACGATCTCGCCGCGCTGCTGTACACCTCGGGCACCACCGGACGCTCGAAAGGCGCCATGCTCAGTCACGGCAATCTGCTGTCGAACGCCGAGGCCTTGGCGCGCGAGTGGCGGTTCACGCCGGACGACGTGCTGCTGCATGCACTGCCGATCTTCCACACCCACGGGTTGTTCGTCGCCACCAATGTCGCCCTGATCGGCGGTGCCTCGATGCGTTTCCTGCCGGGCTTCGATCTCGACGCGATCCTGAGCCTGTTGCCACGCACCACCGTGCTGATGGGCGTACCCACGTTCTACACGCGCCTGCTCGACGCCGCATCCTTCGACCGTCCGCTGTGCGAACGCATGCGACTGTTCGTATCCGGCTCCGCGCCGCTGCTTGCGGAAACGCACATCGCCTTCGAGGTCCGCACCGGGCATCGCATCCTCGAACGCTACGGCATGACCGAAACCAACATGAATACCTCGAACCCCTACGACGGCGACCGTCGTGCGGGCACCGTCGGCCCGCCGCTGTCGGGCGTGGAAGTGATCGTCGCCGATCCCGCGACCGGCACGCCGTTGCCCGCAGGCGAAACCGGCTCGGTCGAAGTGCGCGGCCCCAACGTATTCAAGGGCTACTGGCGCATGCCCGACAAAACCCGGGAAGAGTTCCGCGACAACGGCTTCTTCATCACCGGCGACCTCGGCTGTTTCAGCGACGACGGCTATCTCACCCTGATCGGCCGCCAGAAAGACCTCATCATCACCGGTGGATTCAACGTCTACCCGAAGGAAGTCGAATTGCTGCTCGACGAACAGCCCGGCGTGCTGGAGTCCGCGGTGATCGGCGTCGCGCATCCGGACTTCGGCGAAGCGGTGATCGCGGTGCTGGTGGCGCAACCGGGTGTCGCGCTCGATCTCTCCACTATCGATGCGGTGCTGCGTGAGCAACTGGCGCGCTACAAACAGCCTAAGTCGCTGGAGATCGTCGCCGAACTGCCGCGCAACACCATGGGAAAGGTGCAGAAGAATCTGCTGCGCGAGCGGTTCGCAGCGAAATTCGCGCCGACAGCCCCAACGAACCCGTAGCCCGGGTAAGGCCGCAGGCCGCACCCGGGGCTCTTTACGATCATCCTCAAAAAGCCCCGGGTATCGGCTTCGCCGTTACCCGGGCTACTGTACTGCGCTCTACGGCAGATATCGCCTTCTCCTTACCCGAACCGCAGGTATCCTGTCGCCCATGACCTTCCTCTCGCGTCTGTCCTGCCTGCTGCTCCTGCTCGCCTTGCCGGCGTTGGCG
>JBKJHV010000005.1:0-39661 GCA_046598445.1 Lysobacteraceae bacterium | reverse complement strand
AACGCGACCTCCGGATCCCTCCTCGACTTCGACCGCCGCCTCAAGGCCATCGGCGAATTCGCCAAACTGCCCGAAGCCGAAGCGCTCGCCGCCGCCAACAAACGCATCCGCAACATCCTGAAGAAAGCCGACATCGCGATTCCGTCCACCGTCGACACCACCCTGTTCGTCGAAGACGCCGAACGCGACCTGCACGCCGCGGTCGAACAAGCCATCGCCGACACCGACGACGCGCTGAAGACCCGCGACTACGTGGCGGTGCTCGGCCGCCTCGCGCGTCTGCGCCCCGAGGTCGACACCTTCTTCGACAAGGTCATGGTCAACGCCGACGACGCAGCGGTGCGCGGCAACCGCCTCGCCCTGCTGCAACGCCTCGCCGATCGCCTCGGCAGCGTCGCCGCGATCGAACATCTGTCGGTCTGATCGTCCCCTCACCCTTCGCTCGCTGCGCTCGCTCTTCCCTCTCCCCGCAATGCGGGGAGAGGGTGCCCGAAGGGCGGGTGAGGGGCCGCCTCGCGCCATGCGTTCTGCACGACATACTGCATGTCGATCGTACAATGTCGACTGGCTTGCGCCGGATGTGACGCACGACCGGTGCGCGTGCGCAATGCCTTGTTAGGATCGCTGTCGCCGCGTCGCTGATGCGGCGCTTCGCGCGCCCCGTTGCGGGGAAGCCAATGCCACGGACACGGCCGCGGGGACAGACCCGACTTTTCAAGGAGAGATACCCATGAAGCGCATGCTTCGGACTGCCATCGCGGTCAAACTCTCGGCCCTGCTGCTGGCGATTGCCGCACCGGGCGTCGCCTCCGCCGCCACCGATGCCTATATCGACTGTTCGCTGCAGAGCAACGCCTGTTTTGGCTATGCCACCAGCGATTCGGGCCCGGTCAACTTCCAGTACCAGTTCGACTACAACGGCCTGGATGCGATTTTCCCGGCCGACTGCACCAACCAGTACGGCTGCCATTTCTACTGCCTGCGCTATCCCGGCCCGCTGGTCGCGCGGCTGCTGGTGTACGACGCCAATTTCAACCTGCTGGCAACCACCGAGTGGGTGCCCGGCGAATGCACGGCGCAGGACATCATCCTTCCGTAGACGACACCGCGTAACGCGACCACGGCATTCGCCGCGGAGCGCACCCGGAAGCGCCGGTACCCCCGTGCCGGCGCTTCCGCCCTTCTTCGACTACAAGGCGTTCTGCACGACGTCAATAACTCTGACGCACCGGGTCCGCCAATATTCACCGGGCGTCCGGTGCCTGCGGTTATCCTGTCGCGATGCCCCCAGCCTCCCGCCCCGCCATCGCCGCAGTGCTGTTCTCGCTCTGCGGCGCCGTGCAGGCGGCGCAGATCGCCGAAGTCCGCATCGATGGCCTCGACGAGGCCATGACCACCAATGTCCGCCTTGCGCTGTCGCTGGAAGACGCGATGGGCAAGCGGGTGTCCGACGCGCGGCTGGATTACCTGCTGCGCGTGGCCGAAGACGAAACCCGCGAGGCGCTGGAGCCCTTCGGCTACTACTCGCCGGAGATCGCGATCCGCGAAAGCGGCGCCGGCGCGGCGTTCGCCGAAGACGCGCCGGTCAGCGTGGTCATCACGGTGCGCCCGGGCGAGCCGGTGCGCATCCGCAGCGCGCAGGTCGCGATCGTGGGCGACGGCGGCGACGACCGCTATCTGAAGGAAGAGATCGACGCGTTCACGCCCAGGGTCGGCGACGTACTCGAGCATGCGAAGTACGAACAGAGCAAGGCGTTCATCACCCGCCGCCTCGCCGAGCGCGGTTATTTCGACGCCGATTTCGCCGCGCGCAAGATCGAAGTGACGCGCGCCGAGAAGGCCGCCGACATCGATCTGCGCTGGGACAGCGGCAACCGCTACGAGATGGGCACGATCGTGTTCGAGCAGGCGCCGGAGCGCATCATCCGCGACAGCGTGCTGCAGAATTTCGTGTACTGGGAAGAGGGCGATTACTACCATCAGGGCCGTCTCGACCGTCTGCGCAAATCGCTTGGCGCGCTGGACTACTTCAGCCGCATCGACATCCAGCCGCAGCCGGAAAACGCGGTCGACGGCCGCGTACCGGTGACCGTGCGGCTGACGCCGGCCAAACGGAGCATCTACAGCGTCGGCGCCAGCTTCGGTACCGACAGCGGCTTCGGCGTATCGCTGGGGCTGGAACGCCGCTATCTCAACACCCGCGGCCACAAGGCGTTGGCGCAGCTGGACTACGCCGAAAAACGCAAAACGCTCACCCTGCAGCACCGCATTCCGGCGTTCGCGTGGCGCGATGGCTGGTACACCACCAGTCTGCAGGCCTACGACGAGCAGACCGATTACATCGACACCCGCCGCTACGAAGCGGTGTTCAGCCGCAACGGCCAATTCAACCGCGAACTCAATCTGGTCGCGTCGGTCCACGCGCTGCAGGAACGCTGGGCCTACGCCATCGACGACCGCCTGCGTCCGGTCAAGCTGTATCGGCAGTCGACCTATTTCTATCCGTCGCTCGTCGCCGAATACATCAAGGCCGACGACCGCATCCAGCCGCGCAACGGCTTCGGTGGCACGGCTACGCTGCGCGGCGGTCTGGAAGGCGCGGGTTCGGACGCCAACTTCGCGCAGTTGCACGTGCGCGGCAGCTGGTTCAAGGGTCTGGGTCCGCGTAGTCGGCTGATCGTGCGCGGCGAAGTGGGTTCGACCTTCACCGACGCGCTGGTGGAAATTCCGCCGACGCTGCGCTTCTACGCCGGCGGCGACCGTAGCGTGCGCGGTTACGAATACCGCGAGATCGGGCCGCGGATCGCCGCAGTGTCGGGCCGCGACGATTTCGCGCTCGGCGCCAAGAACGTGGTCACCACCAGCGTCGAATACGAGCAGTATCTCAATGACACCTGGGGTTTTGCCGCCTTCGTCGACAGCGGCAGCGCCTTCGATGACAAGCTCGACCGTCTGCGCAAAGGCATTGGTCTGGGTCTGCGCTGGAAATCGCCGATCGGGCCGCTGCGCGTGGATATCGGACACGGGCTGGACGACCCGGATGCGTCGTTCACGCTGCACATCAATCTCGGCGCGGATCTGTAGCGCATGAGCGAACGCATTTTGACCGACGAAGAACGCGACGCGCGGATCGCCGAACTGCGTGCGCGCCGCATCGCGCGTGCGCGCTGGCTGGCGACGCGCAGCGTCGTGCTGATGCTGGTGCTGACCGTGCTCGGCGGGCTGCTGCTGTATTTCCTGTTCAACACGCTGCGCGGCCGCGATGTGCTGCTGAACCAGATCGTCGACCGCCTGCCTGCGGGCAGCGAACTGACGTGGTCGCGCGCCGAGGGTCCGGCCTCCGGGCCGATGATCCTGCACGACCTGCGCTACGTGCATCGCGGTTGTCCGGATCTCGACGGCAAACCGGTGGTGTGGCCCAACTGCAAGAATGCGCTGGTCACCATCTTCACCGCGAAGCGGGCGATGCTCGACCCGATGCTGCAGCCGCTGCTCGGCCGCCGCCTGCGCCTTGAAGCCTTGAGCGTGTCCGGTGCGGTATTGTTGTTGCCCGAGAGCGACGAACCCTTCGAGCTGCCGCGCTGGCCGGAATCGCTGCCCGCGATCGCGCCGCCGCTGGCGCTGGAAGCCGACGACATCAAGATCGACGATCTGCATGTGATGCGCGCGACCGCGCCGCAGCCCGAGTCGATCATCCGCCTGCGCAGCGTGCGCGGCGGGCTGGTCGCCGAAGACGGCCGCCTGCAGCTGACGCGCATCGTCGCCGACAGCGACCGGGGCCGTTTCGCCGCGCACGGCGAATACGCGCCGCGCGATCGCTATCGCATGGATCTGACCGCGAGCGCGGTGCTGCCGGCCGCCACGGGCCGCACGCCGGCAACTCTGGGCCTGGTCGCGCGTGGCGACTTGCGCGAACTCGAAGTCGCGCTGGCGGGCCGCGCGCCCGCGCCAGTGAAAGCGCGATTGCGTCTGCAAGGCGAAGCGCAGCCGCGCTGGCGTTTCGAAGCGAACAGCACGGCGGTGACGCTGGCCGCGCTGCTGGGCAACGACGACGAGGCCGAGCCCTACGCCTTCGATCTGCATGCCGACGGCGTCGGCGGTAAAGCCAATGTGCAAGGCCGCATCGCGCAGGGCGATGTCGCGGTGACGCTGCTGCCGTCGAAGATTTCGATCGAAAAACAAATCCTGCTGTTGTCGCCGCTGTCGGTCGAACTGCTCGGCGGCACGCTGGCGGCGACCGGCCGCGCCGACTTCAACGATCCGGCCAATGCGCGCTTCGCCGGCACCGTGAGCGCGCGCAAGCTGCGCTGGCAGGGCGATACCCAGGACGCGGTGCCGGCAGCTTCAATGACCGTTCACGGCGACGGCGATTTCAAGCTCGCCGGCCATCTGCGCGACTGGACCGCACAGGGCGACGCCACGCTGCTGCGCGGCACCGAGCGCGCGGGCGTCAGCCTGAAAGCGCGGGGCGACGACAAGAGCGCGCACATCGACACGCTGCGCGCGACGATGCCGACGGGTCGCCTCGACGGCGGCGGGCAGGTGTGGTGGACGCCGACACTGCGCTGGCAGGCCGATGTGCGGCTCGCGGGTTTCGATCCCGGTTATTTCCTGCCCGATTGGCGCGGCGCGGTGAACGGCCGCCTGCGTTCGACCGGCGATACGCGCAGCGATGGCGGTCTCGATGCGCGCTTGGATGCGAGCGAACTCGGCGGTCGCCTGCGCGGCCGCGCGCTGAGCGGTCGCGCGAACGTGCTGGCGCATCTGCCTGCGCGCGAGGGCGACCTGATCGGTGCGGAGGGCGAAGTCGCGCTCGGCCTCGGCAGCAGCCGCATTGACGCCAAGGGCCGCGTTGCCGATACGCTCGATATCGACGCGAAGTTCTCGCCGCTGCAGTTGAACGATCTGCTGCCCAACGGCGAAGGCGTGCTGCGCGGCACCCTGAAACTCACCGGCGCGCGCACCCAGCCGAACATCGATGTCGATCTCGCCGGCCAGTCGCTGCGTTACGACGACTGGAAAGCCGAATCGCTGCGCGTGAACGGACGCCTGCCGTGGCGCGCTGGCGCGGCCGGAGCCCTGAGCATCGACGGCGAGAATGTCGAAGCCGGACTCGCGTTCGCGCGCCTGCATCTGGACGCGCGCGGCGCGGTCGAAGCGCTGAGCGTCGACGGCGATGCCGACACCTCGTTCGGCAAACTCGCGCTCGCCGGCGATGTCGCCAAACGCGGCACGCAGTGGACCGGCGCGTTGAACGCGCTGCGGCTCGCGCCGACCACCGGCCCATCGTGGTCGCTGCAGGCGCCGGCGCGGTTCACCGTCACCCCGGCCGCGAACACGACGCGACTGCAGTTGGCATCGAGTTGCTTCACTGCCGCCGACAGCACCGGTTCGCTGTGCGCCGATATCGACTGGCCGACGCGCGCCGACGTGCGCGGCAAAGCCGTGCCGCTGGGCCTGCTCGCCGCTTATCTGCCGGAACGCGAAGATGGACGCGAATGGTTGCTGCGCGGCGATATCGATGTCGATGCGCAGGTGCGCCCGAACGGCGCGAGCTGGCAGGGCACCGCGCGCGTGCGCTCCGCCGAGGGCGGGCTGGCGCTGGATGCGCGCGGCCGTCGCGAGATTCTCGGTTACGCGGATCTCGATCTCGACGCACGCTTCGATCCGCAGCGGATCGAGGCCGACCTGACCAGTGCGCTGCGCCCGAACGGTCGCGTGGTCGCGAAGATCGCCACCGGCTGGGACGATTACGCGCCGCTGAGCGGCGACATCCAGATCGATACCGAAACCCTGACCTGGCTTGAACTCTTTTCGCCGGATATCGTCGATCCGACCGGTCGCTTGAACGGCCGCATCGCCCTCGGCGGCACCCGCGCGCAGCCGACGCTGGGCGGGCAGGCGCGGCTGACGTCCTTCAGCACCGAGTTGCCGTCGCTCGCCTTGAGCCTGCGCGACGGCGATTTCAGCATGGATGCGCAGCCCGACGGCAACGCGCGCATCCTCGGCACCGTGCGCAGCGGCGACGGCACGCTGCAGGTCGACGGCACGCTGGGTTGGCAAAGCGACGACACCCCGCTGCAGCTGCGGCTGAGCGGCAAGAACATCCTCGTATCCGACACCCGCGAACTGCGCGCGGTGATCGACCCCGACGTGACCGTGCGCTACAGCGCTGGCCAACCGATCGCGGTTGCCGGCAGTGTACGCATCGCCAGCGCGAAGATCGATCTCGAAGGTCTCGATGCCGGCGTGTCGGCATCGGAAGACGTGGTGGTGCTGGACCCGGCCAATCCCGAACGCACCGGCAGCACGCCGCTCGATCTGGATCTTGCCCTGACCATGGGCGACGACGTGCGCCTGAGGGGTTTCGGGCTGGAAGGCACGCTCGGCGGCAGCGTGCGCATGCGCGCCCGTCCGGGACGCGAAACCGTCGCCACCGGTTCGCTCGACATCGACGGCCGCTATCGCGCCTACGGCCAGAAACTGCAGATCACCCGTGGCCGGCTGGTGTGGTCGAACACCGCCTTCGGCGATCCGCTGATCGACATCCGCGCCGAGCGCGAGGTCGGTCAAGTCACCGCGGGCATCGACGTGACCGGCCGTGCCTCGGCGCCGATCGCCAGCGTGTGGAGCAACCCGGCCAGCAGCGAATCCGAAGCGCTGGCCTACCTCACCCTCGGCCGGCCGCTGTCCAGCGCGAACGCCGACGAAAACCGCCAACTCAGCGCCGCGACCGCGGCCTTGTCGGCCGGCAACCTGCTGGCCTCGCAGCTCGGCGCGAAGATCGGCCTGGACGACGCCGGCGTCAGCGAATCGCGCGCCCTCGGCGGCAGCATCGTCGGTATCGGCAAATACCTGTCGCCGCGGCTGTACGTGAGCTACGGCGTATCGCTGCTCGGCACCGGCCAGGTGATCACGCTCAAATACCTGCTGCGCAAGGGCTTCGACATCGAGATCGAATCCAGCACCGTCGAGAATCGCGGCTCGGTGAATTGGCGCAAGGAGAAGTGATTCGGCAGGGAAGCAGGGGGTCAGAGTAGATTTTTTCCGACAGAGTGTAAGAAAGACCACACCGACTCGAATGGCACTGGCTTAAGCCCCGTCATCCCCGCGCAGGCGGGGATCAGCGCCTTTGCTTGGTCGAAAAGGCCTGAAGTCACTGGATTCCCGCCTGCGCGGGAATGACGAAAATCCGGATGCTGCGCTTGAGTAAGTGCCATTCCACACTGACTCCTGTTGCTCCCTGTTTCTCCGCCACGGCCCATGATGAAGTCGCATGGAATGATCCGGTAGAGGACTTTCCGTTTAAGCACCCCGCATGCGTGCGCTTACGGCTTGGTTCCAGAGGCGTCGCGCAAAAAAACGCCGGTCATATACGAGTGCAGCGACGATGCGGATGCAAAGCGGCGCGGTATTTCCCGAATGCGTGCCGCAGATCGCGCCATCGACGCGCTGCGGACCAGCGGTTGCATCCGCTCATCCTGCAGGCGCGTAGAACATTATGAACAGCAGGCATCGCATCCGATGCTTCCCCCGTCGGCGCATTCCTGTTCGGCGCCATCACCAGGAGCAAGTCATGAAACACGCCGCAATCGAAGACGTCGCCGGCCGGAATTCGCTGCCGAAGCCCGCGATGTTCGCGTTGGCATTCGCAGCCGCGATGTCCGCGGGCCTCGCCTTCGGATCCAGCCACCGCGAAGCACCGATGATCACCGAGACCCCGAAAGTGGACGGTACCGATTTCTACATGTTCCGCAGCTACGAAAGAGGATATGGCGACAACGTCACCTTTCTGGCCAATTACCAACCGCTGCAGGCGCCCTACGGTGGGCCGAACTATTTCCTGATGGACCCGAACGCGCTGTACGCCATCCATATCGACAACGACGGCGACGCCATGGAAGATATTTCCTACTACTTCAAGTTCAAAAATCGCTTCCAGAACCTGACGGTGCCGGTGAATGGCGTCGATATCGCGGTGCCGCTGAGCAATATCGGCTCCTTCGGCGCCAACGCAGCGCAGGACGCCAACCGCAACGTGTTCGAAACCTACAGCGTCGTCTCCATCATCGACGGCGAGGTGAGCATGGCCACGAACCTCGGCAAAGGCGGCGTGGAGTTCGACAAGCCCTTCGACAACATCGGCACCAAGTCGATCGCCGACTATGCGGCTTACGCCGACGGCCACATCGCCAGAATCGGCCTGAGCAAATGCGGCGGCGAAGGCCGCGTATTCGCCGGACAGCGCAAGGATGGTTTCGCGGTGAATCTCGGCGAGGTCTTCGATCTGGTGAACACCAACCCGGTCGGCGCGCCCGACGGAGAGCGCAATACCTTGGAGGACGCCAATATCACCACGCTCGCGCTTGAAGTACCGATCGCTTGCCTGACGAAGAACGGGCCGATCATCGGCGCGTGGACCACGGCGTACAAGCAGTCGGCCGATGGCCAATATCGTCAGGTGTCGCGACTGTCGGCCCCGTTGGTCAACGAAGTCATCATCGGACTGCCCGACAAGGACCGCTTCAACGCTTCGCATCCCTTCGACGATGCGACGTTTGCGAAGTACGTGACCAATCCGAGCTTGCCGATCCTGATCCAGGCGCTGTTCCCGAGCGTGCAGGCACCGAATGCCTATCCGCGCAGCGATCTGGTGGCAGCGTTCCTCACTGGCGTGGACGGTCTGAACAAACCGGCCGATGTGAAGCCCGCGGAGATGATGCGCTTGAACACGGCGATCCTGCCGAAGCTGGCGCCAAGCCAGGAGACCTATGGCGTGCTGGCGGGCGATACCGCAGGATTTCCCAACGGTCGCCGCCCCGGCGATGACGTGGTCGACATCGCGCTTCGCGTCGCGATGGGTGCATTGCTCCCCGCTAGCGCCGCGCCTTCGGGTCAGTTGCCGTACACCGACGGCGCAGCACTGAAAGCCAGCGACTTCCGTTCCAGCTTTCCTTATCTCAACACACCGCTACCGGGTTCGACGAACGACTGATCGAACATCCGTTCTATAGAAAATACGGGAACCTCGAAAACCCCGTCGCCGGATCGAGTCCGGGGCAGGCTCTGGGTTTTTCGAGGTCGGGCGGGCAAGAAACATGATTCTTGCCCGCCGACAAATGCAATCGCCTTGCGCGATCGAATTCGTTGGCACGTCACAGCGCCAGACACGGACCTCTGAAAACCGGGTTCTTCAGAGATTCCGATACGTTCAATCGAACATCGCCTTCGAAACGTTTCACCCTCCGGCGGCAGGCGCCGCGGTTGGGTCGGGAGACAGCCATGTTGCGCCTGACGATCCTGTTGTCGATGTTGTGTCTGTCTTTCCAGGCGATGGCGCAGAAGCCCGCCGCTTTCGTGCCGACCGACCCGGGCATGGTGCTCGAGCGGCTGCCGCGCGGTTATTCCGCGGTGTCGGCTCTGTCGCAGTCGCCGTCCGCGTCGCCCGCAGCGGCGATCGAACAGGCCGGAAGGCTGCTCGTCGTCGCCGCGCAGACCGGCGATGCGCGCCTCGCAAGCCGTGCCGATGCCCTGCTGTCGCGGTTTCCCGCGAACGAGAACAGGCCCGAGGTATTGCGGATGCGCGCTTTCAGCGCACAGCACCGCCATGATTTCGCGGAAGCCCTGCGCCTGCTCGACCGTCTGGTCGCGCGCGATCCGCGTGCGGGCGATGCGCGTCTGGCCCGCGCCCAGATCCATATTCTCGGCGGGCGGTTGGATGCTGCGCGTAGCGATTGCGCGACCTTGGCGCTCGGGGTGGATGCAGCAAACGGCATGCTCTGTGTGGCGATGCTTTCGTTGCGCCAAGGGCGATATCCGGCGGCGTCGTCGGCGGTGGATCTGTGGCTCGCGCAGAACGCGGATGGAGATGCCGAAGGGCGCCGCTTCGCGCTCACGCTGCGCGGTGAGATCGCCGCACGCGCCGGCGAACGCGATGCAGAACGGCATTTCCGGCGCGCGTTGAGCCTGGCGCCGAACGATGTGCGTACGCTCGCGGCGTATGCGCGCTTCCTGCGCGCTGCGCAGCGCGAGCGCGAGGTCGAAGCCTTGTTGAGCGGCCACGCCGAGCACGAGGGCCTGCAATTGCAGCGCGCCTTGGCGCTGCGCGGCAGCGACCCGGACAAGGCAAGCGCGATCGCCGCGACCTTGACGCGCGGCTACGCGTCGGCGCGCAGCATCGGCCGCGTGCCGGAACTGCGCGACGAAGCCGAACTCATGCTGAGCTTCCGCGGCGACCCGAAACGGGGACTGATGCTGGCGCAGCGCAACTTCCGCGACCAGCGTGATGAAGAGGATGTCGATTTGCTGTATCGCGCGGCGGTAGCCGCGCAGGATCCGCAGGCGCTGCGGCAACTGCGCGAATGGACAGCGGCGCAGCGCCTGCCCTTGCCGAAAGCCGCGGAGGCACGCTGATGTGCGGCCGACTGATATGGAGCAGGCTGATGTTCCGCAGCTTGATATCGGCTTCGATCCTGCTGGCGTCCGCGCTGGTATCAGGTCCGGTGCGCGCACACACGTTGTCGGTGGCCCATGTCACCGTCGACATCGGCGCCGGTCGCGATGCTGATGCGACCGGAGGGGTTCGTGTCGCACAGAAGAATGATGCGGCTTCGGTGGATGTCGAACTGGAGTTGGCGCTGCGCGATGTCGCGCTATCGCTACCGCTGGATGCCGATCACGATGAGCAGGTGACGTGGGGCGAGCTGAAGCAGGCACGACCCGCACTCGAAAAGATGGCGCTGTCCGGCCTGTCGCTGTCTTCCGACCTTGGCAACTGCGCGCTCGCACCGCGCGCACTCGCAGTCCGGCGCTACGACAGCACCACCTATGCCGTGCTGGACATGACAGCAAGCTGCCCCAGTCGCGTCGGCCTGCGCCTGCGCTATGGCCTGTTGTTCGACCGCGACCCGCAACATCGCGCCATCGTCATCCTGCGCGACGGCATTGCCACTGCGACTGCGGTAGCGGACAGCGACCGCCGCGTCGTCGTGCTTGCGTCGGGGAGCCGCCGACAGTTCGCCGATTTCGTGCAGCACGGTGTGGAGCATATTCTCGGCGGCTTCGACCATCTGCTATTTCTGCTGTCCTTGCTGCTGCCCGCGGTGTTGGTACGGCTGCATGGAGAATGGCATCCGTTGCAGAACCCACGGCAGGGTTTCGCACAGATTCTCGTCATCGTCACCGCATTCACCGTGGCGCATTCGATCACGCTGAGCCTGTCGGCGTTGGGCTGGGTAGTGGCGGCATCGCGATGGATCGAGCCGGTGATCGCCGCCAGCGTGCTGATCGCAGCTCTGAACAATGTCTGGCCGTGGGTTACGGCAAGGGTCTGGCCGATGGCTTTCGCTTTCGGCCTGATCCACGGCTTCGGGTTCGCCGGTGCGTTGAGCGAGCTGGGACTGCCGCAGAGTGGGCGGCTGCTGTCGCTGCTGGGCTTCAATCTGGGTGTCGAACTGGGTCAGCTCGCTGTAGTTTGCGCGGCATTGCCATTGCTGTTTCTGCTGCGCGGAAAGCGCTGGTACTCCCAACGGCTGATGCCGCTGCTCTCATTGGGAATCTCACTGATGGCGACAGTCTGGCTGTGGCAGCGGCTGGTGGCCGATTGAGGGGACATTCTGAGCGCGCATTCAAGTCCCCATGCCGGGATGCAAGGTGCAATCGGGCGGGACCCGTGCAGCGGTTTCCGCCATCATCCGATACCACGATCGCCGAACGGCGGGTTTTCAATCGCGAAGCTGGTCATCGCCTTCTGCGGTTCCGCCCCATAAACCGAAGGCGGCACCATCTTGATCGTGCCTCAGTCTACTCCGCGATTTACGGGAAGAAGTTTGAATTCAACGGTGCGTTGAAGCCGCGGCTGCGTTTTCAGGCTGAGTCCGCTGCACCCAGCTTATGACTTTCGTATAAGATTGCGGGATCAATGACCCGGCCTACGGTCTTGATGTTTCAATTGAATCGGTCATTTTCTTCAGATGGCTTGAAATGACTGGCGACTCGCAATTCCCTCATATTGCGCGGGCTTTGAATGCTCCCGTCGCCTTTATATAATTGCTTTACCTTAAATAAGGTTCTAATCAATGAAGCCTACCCTTGATTCAATCGCATCGGCCAAAGCGAAATTGGCCGATGAAATCCGTGCCCTTGAACAACAGGAACAGGCATTGCGCAAGGAGCAGGCAGCGGATGCGTTCACGCAGGTGATGAGCGTGCTGCATCTGTTCGCCCAGCATTTCGACAGCGCGCAGAAGGCCGAGATCGCTGCGCTGGTGGTGGGCGGCGCCAAGCCGGCCAAGAAGGCCGCGGCGCAGAAGGCCGAGCTGCCGCCCAAGTATTGGCTGCCCCACAACGGGGAAACGTGGTCGGGTCGCGGCCGGCCGCCGCGTTCGTTCACGGCCTGGGAAGGCACGGTATCGCACAAGGAATGGAAAGCGCGGCATCCGAAGGAAAAGTTTCCGAAATTCCCCGGTTAAGAAAGTAAGCGCCTGCTCAGGGTCGCGGGTCCGGGAAAATCTGTCATCCCGAACGAGGGCATCGCCCGAGGAGGGACCTGTTTGTCGCGCAAGGCTATGAAAGCAGGTCCCTCCATCCGCTGTGCGGATGTTCGGGACGACAGTAGAGTGATCGGCTTGCGGTTGAGGGTCGTCCTGTTTCAGTGCAAGACTCGATCTGACCAGCACAGGTCAGGCGGGCTTGAGCCTGCCTTACGCCGCTTTCATGCCGCGCGCCCCCACCTCGATCCTCCCCCGCATGCGGGGGAGGAGGCCACATCACAGCGCCGGCAAAATCTTCTCGGTCAGCAGTTTCATGGTGAACCGGTGCGGCTGCTGCACGTCGAAGTTGGTGGTGGTGATGACCACCACCGCGCGCTTTTCGGGGAACACCTGCACGCTGTTGCCGCCGGTGCCGTTCATCGCGTACGAGGCCCAGGTCTTGCCGGCGACCGGGAACTGCATGCGCCACCAGAGGTAGCCGTATTCGACGCCGTCGTCGACGCGCGCGTGCGGCGCCACCGAGGTATTCACCCAATCCGCCGGCACGATCTGTTTGCCGGCGTGGCGACCGCCGTCGAGATACAGCTGGCCGAGCGCCAGCAGGTCGCGGCTGCGCAGGCCGAGGCCGCCGCCCGCCTGCGGCAGGCCCAGCGGCGAGAACTGCCATTCCGGTTTTTCGATGCCGAGAGGTGCAAATAAAGTGCGCTGCGCGTAGGCGTCCAGGCGTTCGCCCACCGCGCCCTGGATGGCGGCGCCCAGCGTGGTCGTGCCGGCGGTGCAGTAGCGGAAGTTGCGGCCATAGGGTGAATCCGCGGGTTTCGGCATCCACGCCGGGAAACCCTGGATCGGCAGATCGAGGTAGAACTTCACCCAGTCCTCGACCAGATACATGCGTTCTTCGTTGCCGCGCGAATACTGGTTCTCGTCGTGGCATTCGAGCAGCGACGACATCGTGGCCAGATCCTCGAACGTGATCTTGGCTTTACGCGGGTCCGGATTCTCGATGCTGCCGCGGTAATTCAGGTACGGCAGCATCGGCGCCTGCGCGTTCGGGATCTTGCCTTCATTGATCGCGATGCCCAGCAGCATGCCGGCGACGGTCTTGGTCGCCGAGCGGGTATTGCGCCGCGCTTCGGCGCCGCCGTCGTCGAAATAGCGCTCGTAGACGAGTTTGCCGTCCTGGGCGATGACGACGCTGGTGATCTGTTTGTAGTCGCCGGCGGCGACCGCGCGGGTGACTTCATCGAAGGCGGCGTTCTGCGCGAGCGCGGGCATTGCCGCGAGCGCGAACGAGAGGGCGAGCAGGGTGCGGGTCATCGGCGGGTTCCGTGGAAAGCGGTCATGGACATGCAGGTATGGGCAGGTGTGGCGTGAACTCATGCCGATACGCTAACAGCATTGTCCGGGGCGATTTGTACGGACCGAACCATGCACATCGAAGCATGCGCATCGAAGCATGCGCCTGCGGTCCGCAGAAATTCGCCGATCAACGCAAGCGCCGGAACTCCGAGGGCGTGCAGCCGAAATGCTGCCGGAACGCGCGACTGAAGTGACTCTGGTCGCTGAAGCCTGCACGCGCCGCGATATCCACCAGCGGCCGCCTGCGGTCGCGCAGCAGGGCGGCGGCGCGTTCCAGCCGGCACTCGCGCAGATACTCGCCCGGCGAGCGGCCGTAGCGTCGGCGGAACGTGCGCGCGAACGCGACCGGATGCACACCGGCCAGCCGCGCGAGTTCGTCGATGCGTGGCGGGTCCGCGCAGTCGTCGTGCAGCCGGTCGCGGGCGCGCGCGAGCCATGCCGGACCGTCGCTGCGTTCCAGCCGCTGTCGCTGTTGCAGGCTGTCGAGCAGGACTTCGAGCCCGGTTTCGATGTCGAGCACGGCGCTGTCGTCGTCGTGCAGCGCGGTGCGCAGTGCGAAGGCGTGGCGTTCGGACAATGCCCCGGGCCGGATCGCGCGCGTCGGCAGCGCACGATCGCCCAGTGCGTCCGCAGGGATCGACAGCGTGAAGAAGCGGCCTTCGAGGCCACGGAAACAGTCGCGGTGGACGGTGCCCGGCGGGTTGTAGATCAGCGCCGGCGACGCGCACACCGCCGGCATGCCGTGGGCACTGCTGACGTATTTGCCGGCCAGCACCAGCACGAAGTGCGCATCGTCGTGGCTGTGGGTTTCGACTTCATGCTCGGGCACGGTCGGCTGCAGCTCGGCCAGCGCGATCGCGCCGACCTGCCGCCGTTGCGCGACCGCGCCATAGAACACGCCCGGGCGGAAGATCTTCATTGCAGCGATGGGTGTCGTGGTGGCGGCGGCGCAGCAAGTGTGCGCGCTTGGCGGGCGTTACTCGCGTGTCGTTGGTCACTGGCTGAAGGGTGTTCATGGCTGCGTTGATCGATTCCGGGCCTCCGAAACCAGTTCGAGCGCCTGCGCCAGCACCGTGTCTTTCTCGCCGCCCAGCAGCGGCGTGGCGATGGCGATGTCCGGGATCACACCATCCGGGACCACCCCGCGCGGGCGCGCATCGCCGTTCGGACGCAGGATGCGCGCTTTCGGGTAGCCGACCTCGATGCCGGTGTTGGGCAGCGTGAAATGTTCCATCGCGCCGTAGGTGCTGGCGAGGTCGGCCGTTTCCTCGCCGAGCACGGTGCCGAAGCCGTAGTCCTGCACGAGCGATGCGACCGACACCGTATTCGAATACGAATGCCGGTTCACCAGCAGAAATACGTTGCCCGCGAAGCGCCCCTGAGAGCGGGGCGCGACCCACGGCATCGGGAAATCCACGCGGCTGCCGGGCGTTTTTCCGGCATAGGCGGCGGCGAGTTTCATCGACATGCTGTCGGCATCGCCGCCGATGCTGTCCAAGCGCTTGCGGTTGGACGCGGTGGTCTGTTCGCTGATGCGGATGTCGAAAGCGTTGGTGAACCGGAACGGTTTATCCGCGAACCAGGCCAGCAGGTGGTCGCTGAAGGAATTGTCGCCGCCCGGGTTGTCGCGCAGGTCGATCAGCAGGCTGCGCGCGTCGTGTGCGATGGCAGCGGTGAAGGCCGCGTCGATAAAGGTTTTGAACGCGGCGGGCTCCCACGGTGTGGCCGCGTCGGGGCGGTTGTCGTAGAACGGCCCGGGGCGCAGATAGGCCACGCCGTCGCCGAGCATGCGCGTCTCGCGGGTGTTCCAGTCCAGCTCGAAACGCGGCGGTCGTGCGGCGACGGCGGCGCTGTAATCGGCGCGGCTGCGCGCGACGACGGTCGCATCGATACGCCGGCCATCGGCCTTGCGCACCGCGACATCGAACGTGGCCTGTTCCCCGTGTGCCAGCCACACCAGCAGCGGCAGGCGGGTTTCCAGCTGGGTGTCGTTGAGATAGTCGTTGTCGGCGGAGACCAGCGCGCGCACCGGCGCCAACCAGTCCCGCACCGGCAGGCCGGCGACCGCTAGCAGTTCGTCGCCTTCGTCCACGGCGTCCGACCCGCTGATGTCGTCCTGCACGTAGGCATGGCCGTCGACGAAACGCAGGAACAGCGGGAAGGCCTTGCCGCCGTGGCTGCGATAGGTCTCCCAGGTGTCGGCGGGCAGCTCGACCCGGGCGTGCGCTACCCGGCCGAAGGCGGCGAAGCGCTGGAAGCGCACGCGGGCTTCGGCGACGGTGAGCGGCGCGTCCAGTTCCGCGCGCATCCGTCGGTACAGACGGTCGTACTCGGCTTTGGGGCGGCGGACGTAGAGGTCGTAGTGCGCGGCCTGCAGCCCGGTGTAGAGCGCGTCGAAGTCTTCGCGAAGCTGCACCGGGGCGTGGCGGGGTTCGGCCGCTTGCGCGACGGGTGGCTCGGGCACGGCACAGGCGGCCGCGGCTGCGAACAGGGCGAGCGACAGGGCGGGGACGATGCCGGAACGGAATGACATGCGGGGCTCCAGGGACAATGATAATGATGACGCGTCGCCGGGCGTCGCCGGCAGCGCATCACAGTGCCGGCGATGCGCAAGCGCCATGACCGCAAGCTCCCGGTTTCCTGATTGTTTCCTCCCGGCAGAAATCTCCAGTGGAATTTCCAGTCAATTCAGACGCTTGTGTAGATGCCCTGAGCGTCGGTGAGTGGCGCGCGGACCGCGGCGCCTGCACCCTCGCCGGCCCCGCGGGCGAGCAGCGGCTGGAGCCGAAGGTGATGGATCTGCTGTTCCTGTTGGCGAGGGCGCCGGGCAAGGTCTTCAGCCGCGAGCAGATTCTGGAGGCGCTATGGCCGGGTTTGATCGTCGGCGACGATGCTCTGGCGCGCACCGTGTCCAAGCTGCGTCAGGCGCTGGGCGACGATGCCAAGGCGCCGCGCTATATCGAAACGATTTCCAAGCGCGGCTATCGGCTGTTGGCGGACGTCGCGCCGGTGGTTGGGCCGACGCTCTCGCCGGACGCGACCGTGGATGCGCCGGTCGCGAAGACGACGGCAACGCGCTGGCTGCGGGTCGGCGTGGGTCTGCTGGTGTTGGCGGTGCTGGTGGTCGTCATCGCATTCGTGATTCCCGCGAACCTGCGCAACGCGCCCGCCCAGCATGCGCGTGAGGCCGTGGTCTCCGACGAACACTTCAGCCTGCTCGCCCGCGCCGACGACGCCTATTTCCAGTTCTCGCGCGGCGACAACGAGGCAGCGATCGAGCTGTATCAGCGCGTGCTGGGCCTGCATCCCGACGACGTGTCGGCGCTCGCCGGTCTGGCCAACGCGCTGACACAGCGCAGCATCCGCTGGCCGGAATCCGTGGGCGACGGCGCGGTCGAATTCACCCAACTGCGCGACGCTTTGGCCAACGGCCATCTCGACCGTCCGCAGACCCGCCAGCAGTTGCAGCGCGCGCGGCAGTTGGCCGAACGCGCGGTCGCGCTGGCGCCGGATTCGGCTGCGGCGCACAAAGCGCTGGGCTTCGTGTCCAGCGCGCAGCGCGCGTTCGAGCCGGCGCTGGTGTCGTATCGGCGCGCGGTGGCGCTGGACCCGGACGCCTGGGGCGCGATGATCAATATTGGCGATGTGCTGGAGATCACCGGGCGTCAGGTCGAGGCGCTGCCGTGGTTCGAGCAGGCGTACGCCGCCATGGCCCGCAGTTACGACCGCAACCCGGCGCAGGTCCGACCTTGGCATGCGCGGCTTGGCGTGGTCATCGCCGAACGTTATCGCGCCGGTGGACAACTGCCGACCGCGGAAGCGTGGTATCGCAAGGTGCTGGCGCAAGCACCGCTGTATCCGGTCGCCACCGGTGGCCTCGCCGAACTGCTGCGCGCAGGCGGCGATGCCACCGAAGCGGATCGTCTGTGCGCCGAGTTGGCGCAGCGTTTGGGGTCGGCGCAGGGATGCGAGCTGCCCCCTCCCATTCGCGCATCGCGCGAATCTCCCTCCCCCGCACGCGGGGGAGGGTAGGGGTGGGGGCGCGCCTCAGCCCACCAGCAAGCGGTTCATCCGCGCGATGAACGCGGTCGGATCGTCCAGGCTGCCGCCTTCGGCCAGCATCGCCTGCTCGAACAGCAGCGCGGCGTAGTCCTCGACGCGCGCGGGGTCGGCGTCGGCGGCCTGCAGGCGTTTGAGCAGGGCGTGCTCCGGATTGATCTCCAGGATGGGCTTCGAAGCCGGCGCTTCCTGGCCGATCGACTTCATCAGCTGCTGCATCTGCAGCGACATGTCGTATTCGTCCAGCACCAGGCACGCGGCGGAATCGACCAGACGATTGGAGACGCGCACGTCCTTCACGCGGTCGCCCAGCGCGGTCTTCAGCGTTTCCACCAGCGGCGCTGCGGCTTTCGCGGCCTCTTCCAGTTTGTCCTTGTCCTGCGCGTCGCCGAGTTTGTCTAGGTCGATCTCGCCCTTGGCGACGTTGCGCAGGGTCTTGCCCGCGTATTCGTGCATGTAGCCGGACATCCAGTCGTCGATGCGCTCGTGCATCAGCAGCACTTCGATGCCGCGCGCTTTCAACGCTTCGAGTTTCGGATGGTTGCGCGCGGTGTTCCAGCCGTCGGCGGTGATGTAGTAGATCTCTTCCTGCAGGCCGGCCATCCGCGCGATGTAGTCGTCCAGCGACACGCGCTCATCGGCCGATGCGCTGCGGGTGGTGGGGAAACGCAGCAGTTTGAGCACGCGCTCGCGGTTGGCGGTGTCCTCGGCCACGCCTTCCTTCAGCGTGGCGCCGAAGGCTTCCCAGAAACCGGTGTATTTTTCCGGTTCGTCGCGCGCGATCTTCTCGATCATGTCGAGCACGCGCTTGGTCAGCGCGCCCTTGATGCGTTCGACCTGGCGGCTTTCCTGCAGCAGTTCGCGGCTGACGTTGAGCGGCAGATCGTCGGAATCGACCACGCCGCTGGCGAAGCGCAGATACGCCGGCAGCATCTGCTCGGCGGCGTCCATGATGAAGATGCGCTTGATGTAGAGCTTCAGGCCTTTGCGCTCGTCGCGGCTGTACTGGAAATTGAACGGCGCGCGTTCCGGCAGGAACAGCAGCGAAGTGAAGTTCTGGTTGCCTTCCACGCGGTTGTGGGTCCACGCCAGCGGGTCGGAGAAATCGTGCGAGACGTGCTTGTAGAACGCCTTGTAGTCGTCGTCCGACAGCTCGGTCTTCGCGCGTGTCCACAGCGCCGAGGCCTGATTGACGGTCTCGAATTCAGCGACTTCGGACGCTTCGGTTTCTGCGGCATCGCCGTCGCCGGGATCGCCATCGATATTCGCGGCCGGCTTGGCCATGCGGATCGGAAAACCGACGTGATCGGAATAGGTGCGCACCAGCGATTTCAGTTTCCACGCCTGCAGATAGTCGCCGGCGTCTTCGCGCAGCTGCAGTTGCAGGGTGGTGCCGCGCGGGCTGTCGGCGGGCGCGGGCTCGATGCTGAACTGGCCGTCGCCGGTCGAGCGCCAGGTCCAGGCGTTGTCATGACCGGCGCGGCGGCTGGTCACGGCGATGCTGTCGGCGACGATGAATGCAGAGTAGAAACCGACGCCGAACTGGCCGATCAGCTGCGCGTCGACCTTTTGTCCGGCGGCGATGCTGTCGAGGAAGCGGCGCGTGCCGGAATGGGCGACCGTGCCCAGGTTCTGCATCAACTCGTCGCGCGACATGCCGATGCCGTTGTCGCGGATCATCAGCGTGCGCGCGTCGGCATCGATGGCCAGATCGATGGCCAGATCGCCGCCGTCGTCCAGCAGTGCGGGCTCGGCGATCGCCTCGAAGCGCAGCTTCTCGCAGGCGTCGGCGGCGTTGGACACCAGCTCGCGCAGGAAGATGTCCTTGTTGGAATACAGCGAATGGATGACCAGTTGCAGGACCTGCTGCACATCGGCCTGGAATGCGTGGGTTTCGGCCTGCGGGGCGGCGGGGGTGTCGGTGCTCATCCGGTATCTCCTTGAAAGCGGGTATGACGGGTTTGAAGCGTCCAGATTGGGCGCCGACGCTTGGGTTTCAAGGGCTTGGGTGGGGCGAGGCGGATGGCGTCGCGCTGCGAGCCACGGTTTCCGGCGCCAAGCCAGCGCCGTCAGTCGACGCGGCTCAGCGCGCGTTCCGGCCTGATGGGACCGACGGCGGGCGTGCCAGCCGGCGCCGCCCGCGCCGGACGCAGCCAATCGAGGTTGGCCGCGCGGAACCCGCTGCTCGCCACCAGCGCCCTGCGCTGGGCTTCCGTGCAGGACATTCCGCTGGAACGCGGCGTCATCCAGCCGTGCGCCAGGATTTGATGCAGTTGATCGTTGCGCCGGTGCGCCGAGCGGTCCAGCGACGCCAGCAGCGTTTCCGCCGTCGTCTCGTCGCCGCTCGCCCGCGCGATCGCGACATCCAACTGCATCAGCCGCGGCGCCCAGAGGCCGTGCGGCGCGATCCTGCGGGCCGCCGCGACGCTGGCGGCGGCCTCGGCCACATCGCCGCGCACCATCGCCGCTTCGGCCGAAGCGATCTGCGCGAACGCTTCCGCGCGGCGGAAGCCCGCCGAGCGCAGTCGAGGCAGGACATCGTTCAACAATGCCGAGGCGGCGGGTTCGTCGCCCATGCGTACGAGCAGGCTCGCCAGATCCACGCTCAGTTCCCAGCGATCGGGCGTCACGTCCACAGCCGGCAACTTCGCCTGCACGGCGCGCACGCGCCGTCGCGCGCCGTCGCGATCGCCGCTGATCCAGTCCAGCTCGGCGATGCCCATCCCGGCGGATAGTGCGTTGACGCCGCCGGCGTCCGCGCAGCGCGCGAACTGCGAACGCGCCTGCGCGCTGTTGCCCTGTCGCATCAGGATGCCGGCGCGGGTGCAGGCCAGCATCGCCGCGGCCGCCAGCGGTGGCGATGCTGCGGAGCGCCCGTTGCGCCCGAGTTGTTCGCCGCGGTCCAGCGCCGCAAGCACCTGTTTGAACTGGCCGCGATCGCTGGCGGCGATGGCTTCGAACTGTCGCGCCCAGAACGCCAGTTCGCCCTGCTGGCCGGCCGCCGACATCTGCGCGACGCGGCGATCGACCGCTGCGTAGTCGCCGCGCATGAAGGCATCGCCCAGCTGGTCCACACCCAGCGCCGCCAGCCCCCAGCGGTCGCGGGTGGTCTCGGCCACCGCCACCGCCTGCTGCAGGCGTTCGCGATAGCGGCCGATGTCGCCCGCCCGGTAATAGTGGAAGACGGCGCCGCGCAGTGCGTTGAGTTCCAGCTGGCGCTGGCCTGCGGCTCTGGCGCGTGCCAGCCAGGGGTCGAGATGTTCCAGCGCGCCCTTGAATGGCGCATGGATTTCCCCGGTCGCGCGCGCATGCAGCGCCGAGAACGTGTCGCCGGCCTGTTCGAAGCGCCGGGCGGCGGCTTCGTAGTGCTGCGAGCCGCGCCTGCCGTCGCCGGCCGCGACTTCGGTGTTCGCCAACAGCAGCAGTGTCTGGCCTTGCTCGTGCTGCCACGCGGTCGCGCCGGCCAGACGCACAGCTTCGTTCGCGCTGGCGAGCGCGGCGGAGTAGTCGCCCGACGCGGACTGCATGCCGGCGCGTGCGATCAGTCGTGCGATCGCCGCTTCGGGCGCGCGCAACTGGTCCGCCGGTATCGCGTCGAGCACCGCCAGGCCATCGGCGAATCGGCCCATGCGCGCCAGTGCGCGCGCCTGCTGGATCGCGAACAACGGACGGTCCGACGTTTTCGCCGCCAGCGTGGCGTAGGCCGCCGCCGCCGCGTCGTGTTTCGGCGTCAGGCCGAGTCGATACGCCGCCATCGCCGCAACCGCTTCCTCCGGCAACGGCCGCAGCAGACTGCCGGCGGCATCGACGTGCTCCAGCGCCTGCGGCAACTGTCCCAGCACGGCGAACGTCTGCGCCAGCTGGTATCGGGCCAAGCCGAACTGCGGCGCCTTGCGGATCACGTCCTGTCCAAGCACCGTCGCGTCGTTCCACCGGTGCGCCTGCCGCGCGTTCCTGAATTCGACATACCGTTTCGCTGAGGCCGGATCGATCTGCAGGTCCGGCCACGGCTGTTGCACGCGTGCGGGCAAGAGCGTGCGCATGACCTCGTTGGATACGTCATCCACCAGCCGAGCCATCTGCGTCTTCGCGCCTTCGCGCTGGATGCGCCGCTGCGCGCCGGCGACATCGATCCGCGCCTGCACGAACACATGCGATGGTTCGTCGGGCATCGTGCCGGAGGTCAGCATCACCGTCGCGACGCCGCGTTCTTCGCTGAGCGCGAGCTCCGCGGGCGTCAACAGCCGCGCTTCGGGAAGCGATGCGAGTTTCCATTCCAGCCAGGCGTGCAGCAGCCCGGTCGGCACCGTCGATTCGGCGGTCGCGCCCGGATCGTTCACGTCGATCAAGGCGATCCGCACGCTTGATGGCGCATCGGCAGTCCGGTATCGCCAGCCGATGGCAGCGAGGGCGACGAGGAACACGGCCGCTGCGGCGAGCGTCCACGTCTTCCGGTGCGACACGGGCGGTGGCGATGTGGGTTCGGGCTGCGGCGATTTGGATTGCAGTGGTCCGGACTCCAGCGCCCCGGCCTGCCGCACCTCGGCCTGCAGCACTTCAGACAGGGCTTCGCGCGACGCCGGCGGCTCGAACACATAGCCTTTCTTCGAAACCGTGCGGATCCAGTCCTTGCGCTCGTCGCCCAGCGCCTTGCGCATGATCCACACGCTTTGCGACAGGTTGGCGTCTTCGACGATCAGACCCGACCAGATCCGCTCCAGCAGACGTTGCCGCGGATGCAGCACGTGCGGCTCGGCCACGAACAGCAGCAGCAGCTCGAAGATCCGGTGCGGCAGTTCGGTTTCGCCGTCCGGGCGTTTCACCAACCGATACCGCACATCGATTTCGATGTCGTCGACCTTGATCTTCCGCGCCTGCGCGGGCGGGTGCTCTGTTTCGTTCATCGGCATCTCCAACAGCGACGCGCCAGATCATGCGACGGCTCCGGATCGGCGGCCGGACGGCAGCGTATGCGTCCATTCGCCGCTGTTCGTCAGCCCGGAGCGGAGCCGGAGTGTAGCAAGCGTCCTGCGCGCAACGGAGCGCGCCCGCGCGGCGAACGCGCGGCGGAACTGAGTGCCGCATCACGTTCCAATGCGATTTCCGGCCGCCGAAGACCGCCGTGATCGGAACGAGAGAAAAAAAGATCGCGCCGAGAGTGCGCTGCAGAAGCCTTTCGCGGCCATTGCTCGAACAGTCCGGTCTCGATCGTGGCGACCGGCTGCGACGTTGCAGCCCGAGGACAACGATGTGGCCACCACCTCCAAATTCCCTCCGCCAATAGATGATTGGAACGTTCGACGCATACCGCTGCGTATCGTCCGCGACCGCGGCATGCGCGATGGGGGCGTGCATGAAAGCCGGATGTCGACACTGAGCCGGATATCGACATTGATCGGAATGTCGACATTGAACGCGAGCGGGCTTCGCTGATCGTGTCTCGGCGCAGGACCGATGGCTGTCCGGTCATGCGCCGAGTGCACCAGAGCAACGACAGCCCGGACGCAACCGTCATATCGCATCCACCACTGCCCATGGCCGCCGCTTCGCGCGGGTACAGGGCGGCACCCTCAATCCAGTATCAGGAGATACCGTAGTGAAAGAGTTACAGCAACGATTGCTCACGGTCGTGTTGACCGCGACCTGCGTCGCGGCGGCCGGCATGGCCAGCCCGGCGTTCGCCGGCAAGGACGGCACCCCGGCGGCCAGAAGCATCGCCCAGGCGACGGCGATGAAGCGCATCGCCAACCGCAACCAGCCGATCAGCTTCAGCCCCGGCGCGATGAGTTATTTCGTCGTGCCCGAAGGCAATCCCAGGATCACCGTGGCCGATCTGAAACGCGCCGGTCTGCGCGGACTGATGGGAACCGTCTCGCGGGTCTACGAGGACGGCAACAACCGACAGGTGATCGAAAACCAGCCGCTGCTGCCGGGCCAGATCTATTCGGCGCGCTTCGACCGCGCCACCACCATCGACTTCCGCACCCGCAGCGTGTTCCAGGCCGATGCGAAGACCAGCCTGCCGCCGGATACCGCCGCTCGCAGCAAGATGTCCACCCGCGCCGGCAGCCCGGATGACGGCACCAAGGTCGTGCTGCTCTACGATGCGGCGTACAACACCAAACGCTACAAGTGTTGGAGCAACGGCAAATCCGGCGCCTGGGACGGTATCACCGACAGCGTGGCCGGCGCCGACAACGTCAAGAACGCCGGTGTGGTCCGCCGCGGCCGGACGATCTATGTGAAGGACGAAGCGGGCATGAGCGGCCAGGAACGCGCGACCGTCTATGCGCCGTCCGAACCCGGGCAGACCCGGCAGGCGGTGTCTTGGGCCACGCGCTACGACAGCCAGCGCGGCGCGTACGCGATCGATGTTCCGGCCGATGCGACCGTCGGCGATTACCAGATCGCCATCGGCGCGACACGCGAGAACTACGTGACGGCCTACGTGATCTTCGATCCGTCGTACGCCAATCAGGCATTGAACGCGGAAGAAATCCGTTCGTTCGCGTATGTCGACGAAGACTGGCAGACCATCGACGACAGCAAGGATTATCTGAACCACGCCTTCGAAGGCCCGGCCGGCACCTCGGTGTACGGCTACCGCGGCGACACCACCGGCGAAAGCGGCGCGAACGGCGGCGTATTCGGCCAGCGCATGGTCGAGATCGCGGCGCACATCCACGGCGCCAACACCACGACCACGCTGGAAGCCGCGGTCCACGCGTATGAAGTCACCGGCCAGCGCATCCACTGGACCACAGGTCAGGGTTACTACGGCAACGATGGCGGCTATATCAATTCCTTCGACAAGATGCTGCTGGGCAGCATCAAATCGCCGGGCGGCATGCAGACCCGCACCGAACTGGACGTGGTGGCGGCGGAGAAGGCTGCGCGCGGTCTGGGCTGGACCAATCGCCTGCCGCAGGGTTATGTGTTCGCGGCCGGACAGTGCTTCAACTACGGCACTAATCTCAGCGCGATGCTGCGCGCGATGGGCATTCCCACCCGCACCCAGTACACCGCGGGCGGCGCCGGCTGGCCGGGTTCGTTCCACGTCTGGGCCGAAGCCTATCTCGACCGTCCCTCGATCCATCCGCGCGAAGCGGGCTGGTGGAAAAGCAGCTGGTACAAGTTCGATGCCAACCGCCAGTACAACACCACCGGCACCAGCCAGATAGCGCATATCGAAGGCAACATCGGCCCGATCGTGATCGACGGCTTCGGCGACTATCTGCTGAACGAATACAAGAAATGCAACGGCATCAGCTATCGCGGCGCATGGAACAAGAATGCCGCCAAATGCACCAGCGCCGGCGCCGGCAGCCACGCCGCGGTGATTCTCAAGCCCAACACGACCCAGAGCACCGCGAATCTCACCTACGATGCGAGCCAGGCGAGTTCGCCCTGGGGCATCCAGGATCTGTTCGTACCCTACAACGGTCCCGCCACCGCGCCGACGGTCAATTACGTGGTCTCGTCGCATCACGGCTATGCGCTGAACAATTCGCAGGCCGGCACCGATGGCGGTTCGGGCCTGGTCGCCGACAACACCAAAGAAAACGATCTGCCGGCCTTGGAACCCGGCGTCGCGCAACAGACGCTCGTGGCCGGTTTCGGCTTCTCGCTGTATCGCGTGCCGGTGAACGGTCGCGCCAACGTCACCATCCGCATGTCGCAGGGCGCCGACAAGGCGCGCATCCTCGCAACGTTCGACCGGATGATCTATTCCATCGGGAAGCGTTATGAACTCAATTACGACGCGCAGTCCGACGCCAACGGTGTGTTGACCGTGAACGGCGCGGGCAAGACCCAGATCTATCTGTGGGTGGAGAACAAGTTCAGCCATGCCTCGCCGGGCCTCGGCCAGGAAGCGACCTGGGTGACCCTGTTGGACGATTCGACGACCGGCGGCAACACCGCGCCGGTGGCGAGTTTTACTTCGACCACCTCGAATCTCACCGCGTCGTTCACCGACACTTCCACCGACAGCGACGGCAGCATCGCGTCGCGCGCGTGGGAGTTCGGCGATGGCACCAGTTCGACCACGGCCAACCCGAACCACACCTACGCCGCGGCCGGCACCTATTCGGTCAAACTCACGGTCACCGACGATGATGGCGCCACCCACGCCAGCACCAAGTCGGTCACGGTGACCAGCGCCGGCAATGCGCCGCCGGTGGCGAACTTCACCTCGACCGCATCGAACCTGACCGCATCGTTCACCGACACCTCCACCGACAGCGACGGCAGCATCGCGTCGCGTGCGTGGGAGTTCGGCGACGGTACTTCGTCGACGGCCGCCAACCCCAGTCACACCTACAGCGCGGCCGGCACGTATTCGGTCAAGCTCACGGTGACCGACGACAGGGGCGCCACCAACAGCAAGACCCAGTCGGTCACGGTCAACGCCGGCAGCGGCACCGTGCAGACGTACAGCAACGGCACGGACGTCGCGATTCCCGACAACACCACGGTCACCAGCACCATCACGGTGAGCGGACGCACGGGCAATGCGCCGTCGAATGCGAAGGTCGCGGTGAGCATCGTCCATCCGAACCGCGGCCAGCTCACGGTGTCGCTGGTGGCGCCGGACGGCTCGGTCTACACCTTGAAGAACAGCGACATGTTCGACACCGCCGCGAACGTCAATGCGACCTACACGGTGAACCTGTCGAGCGAAGCACTCAATGGTGCCTGGAAGCTGCGCGTGAACGACTTCGGCTTCGGTGCGACCGGCAAGATCGACAGATGGAACATCACCTTCTGATGCTTTGAAGCGCGTTACGCACAACAGAACGCCCCGGCCATTGCCGGGGCGTTTTTTGTCTGCGGACTTCTAGCGAGCGATGGGTTCGTCGCATCGACAGCCGCCGTTGGTTCGACGGCGGCTGCCGCACACGATGGATCATCACCATATGAATCGTGACGATCCGCTTTGGCTGCCCAAGTGAGGCAAGTCCCCGGCGGCGGCGTCAGCGGTTTTTGATCGCAGCTTTCAATTCAGCTTCCTGTGCCGCGCCCTCGGCGAAGACCGGATCGCCTGTTGTACCGACGTCGAACTGGCAGTCCTTGAGCAGTTTTTCGTCCTTGATGCGCGCGCAGGCCTGCCGGGCCAATTCCACGTTCCGGGGATCCATCGGCGGAATCTTGTCCTGCGGGAACGGCGCACTGACGAACCTGTCCGGGGTGACGTCCCGGGCGTAGTCGAACAGGCTCGTGTCCTTGTTCACGCGCCATTTGTCCGAGAAGCCCTGGCTCAGCCATTCGTTCTGCTTGAGCACGCCCATGATGCCGTCCGTCGCCATCGTGTTGTAGCCACGGACATTGAGATACCAGACGTTGCCGTAGGGCCAGAAGTTGGCGTTGGCGGTCATCTTCGTGCCGTCCGGGAAGTCGACGATGATGCCGTTGCTGCCCGCCGGCGACACCTTGCCACCGACGCCCAGCGCGATGCCGCCCGACGGCAGCGACGTGACCACACCGTTGATGCGCAGCTGCAGGCCGGACGGATCCGGCGTGACGCCGTCGCCGGGCTGCCAGGTCACGCGGTAGTTGTTCACGCGTGCGGCGACGGCGGTGTTGACGCTCACCCAGGCGAGGCTGGGCACCGGTCGCTGCCGGGTCTGGAATTCCATGCCCTGCCCGCGCAGTGCGACGAATTCGCCGCCGGTCTGGAAGTCGTAGTACAGGCCATTGACGGTCTTGATGTGGGGGTCGCCGTCGTTGTAACCGTCATTGAGCGAACCGTAATGCAGCAGCTCATTCGGCGAACCGGCACCGCGGTTAGCCACGCCCGGCCACAACGGAGTGACGCCGAAGACGTTGTTGGCCCAATGCAACGCGCCCCTGACTGCCGCAGGTGTCGCCGTCGGATAGGTCTGCAGGTAACGCGCGGCCGCGCCGGCCACGTGCGGTGCGGCCATCGATGTGCCGCTGATCGTGCTGGTGGCCGTGTTGCTGCCGATCCATGCGGAGGTGATGTTGCTGCCGGGCGCGAACCAGTCGAGGCAGGTGCCCCAGTTCGAGAACGATGAGCGTGTGTCGGTGCTGTCGGTCGAGCCGACCGTGATCATCAGAGGCTCGCGCGCCGGCGAGAAGCCGCAGGCATCGGCATTGCTGTTGCCCGCCGCGACGACGACGGTGATGCCATGTGTGGTGTGCAGGTTCGCGGCCGCGGCATCGGCGGATGTATTGCCGCCGCCGCCCAGGCTCATGTTCACGACGGCCGGCGGAATGTGGTTGCCGGCGACCCAGTTCATCCCCGCGATGATCGTCGACCATGGCGAACCACCGGCACAGGGGAACACGCGGACCGGATGGATGATCACGGCCTTGGCGATGCCGTAGGTCGTGCCGCCGAGTGTGCCGGCCACATGGGTGCCATGCCCGTTGCAGTCGTTGACACCACCGCCGATGAAGTCGGCGCCGCCGCCGACCCGACCGGTGAATTCGGTGTGCGTGACGTTAAGGCCGGTATCGATCACGTAGGCATGCACGCCGAGCCCCGTGGTGTCGTAGGTGTACTCGGTGTTCAGCGGCAGCAGGCGCCGATCGACGCGGTCGATCCCCCAGGTCGCGCCGTACTGAATGGTGTCGAGTGTAGCGATGCCATCCTGTTCCACGTAAGCGACGCGCGGATCGGCAAGCAGCGCAGCCAGGGCATTGCCATCGGCCTTCACCACGAAACCACGCAGAACGCGATCGAAGCTGCGTATCAGACTGGCGCGATGTTGCGCGGCGATCGCTTTCGCGGCCACAGGCACGCGATCCGCACGACTGGACTCTCCTGCCAGACTGGCAGCCTGCGGTTTGAGTACGACGATATATTGGCCGTTGATCGATTTGGCGGTGGTGCGGAACTCGCCGGCGAAAGCGGGTAAGGCGGCACACAGGAGCGAGGCGCCCACAGCGATGGCGAGGGGCTTGATATGAAGTTTCATAGTACGTTCCTTGTCCATGGTTTGAGTAACGATGCGGGCTGACCTGCCCGTCGAACTTGCCCGTCAAAACGGATCGTGCAATGGAAAGCGAAGGCGATCCCGCATGAGGCGACTTCCTTGCCTGACATCCTGCGATCCGTGGCTTGAGCCTACGCTTACATCATTGACTGCGCCATACAATCCGTAGTAGACGGCGATCCTTTGTCGGGAGGCATGGTGGGCCATTGCGGAAGCGGACATTCGGCCGGCCTATCGAAAGAGGGCTGTCGATGCTCTTCGCGTAATCGTTAGCTTTCCAACAGGTCTGCGATCAGGTGTTTGAACGCGCCGAGCCCATGTTGCTGTGCACAAAGAGGTGCACTCGTTCCGCGGCGGGCCGCGCCTGGCGGTGTACGCACTTGCGCTGCACGCGAGTGCCGGTAATCCCGACCGAGTGCTTCAACGAAAGTAGTGGCGCGCCCGGAGGGGCGAAAACCCGCGTTTGCGTGGCACTGCCGCGCGCGGGCTTGAGCGCACTCGCGCTGCGCGTGAGTGCCGGTAATCCCGACTGGAGGCTTCTGACGAAAGAAAATGGCGCGCCTGGAGGGATTCGAACCCCCGACCAACGGCTTCGGAAGCCGCTACTCTATCCGGCTGAGCTACAGGCGCCTGACGCCTATTGTCCCCGATTCGAGCGGATGGCGCGAGCTTTCCGCGTGGCGACCCCAGACCGATGAGCGAAATCCCAACCACATCCGCTGAAATTCCCGCGTGGCGCGAACGTTTTCGCGAGTATTGGGCGCTGGTGCGCGGCGACCGTCCGATCGGCTGGCTGTTGCTGCTGTGGCCGACCTGGTGGGGGCTGTGGCTGGCCGCCGACGGCGTGCCGCCGTGGTGGACGCTGAGCGTGTTCTCGCTGGGCGTGTGGCTCACCCGCTCGGCCGGCTGCGTCATCAACGACTACGCCGATCGCTGGCTCGATCCGCTGGTCGAAAGAACCAAAGGCAGGCCGTTGGCGACCGGCGCGGTGCGCGGACGCGAGGCCTTGGCGGTGTTCGCGGTGCTGATGCTGGTCGCGTTCGCACTGGTGCTGACGATGAATCGCCTCACCATCATGATGAGCGTCGTTGGCGTGGCGCTGGCCGCCAGTTACCCGTACCTCAAGCGTTACACCTATCTGCCGCAGGTCTATCTGGGCCTGGCGTTCGGTTGGGGCATTCCGATGGGTTTCGCGGCGATCCGCGGCGAAGTGCCGCCGGTGGCCTGGGTGCTGTACGTCGCCAACATCTTCTGGACCACCGGCTACGACACCTGGTACGCGATGGTCGACCGTGAGGACGATCTGCACGCGGGCTCCAAGTCCACTGCGATCCTGTTCGGCGACCTCGATCTGGTCGCGCTCGGCATGCTGTACGCGCTGTTCTTCATCGGCCTCGTGTTGATCGGGCGCGAGGCGGATCTCGGTCTGGCGTACTGGATCGGACTGGGCGTCGCGCTGTTGCTGGTGGTCTATCAGTTCGCGATCGGGCGCTGCCGTGAACCGGAGTGGTGCTTCCGGGCGTTCTTGAATAATCATTGGGTGGGGATGTCGGTGTTCGCCGGCCTTGCTGTTGCGCTGTGGATGAAGGGTTGAATCGATAAACCCTGCGGCTTTCCGTTCGACGGACGCACGCGGCGTCGGTGTCGTTGCAGGTCAGGCGCGTCCCGGGTGGGGCGAATCGTCGCAGCCGAATTTCACCCCGATTGCGCCCCCATGACCCTGATTTGACCGGGTTTTTGCATGAATACGTATGCAGGCACCTTCCCGCACTGCGGCCACGGACTACCATCGCGCTGCATGCCGGGGACAGGCTGGACGCCGGACGTGCCGGGAACTGCGGACCAACCCGCCCAGGCGGGATTCGCGCATGGACCTGCCAACAAATTCCAGTTGCTGTGGAGGGGATCCATGCAACCTTTGAAGCGAAACCTGTTGAGCATGGCGTTGGCGTCCGCCACGCTGATGCTGGCCAACGCTGCCTATGCACAATCGGCCGACCAGAGCCAACCGCAATCCGAAGCGGATGATCTCGACACGATCGAAGTCGTCGGCATCCGCCGCAGCATCGAGGCATCGACCGACAAAAAACGCGATTCGACGTCGATCATCGAAGCCGTTTCCGCCGAGGACATCGGCAAACTGCCAGACGTCAGCATCGCCGAGTCGATCGCCCGCCTGCCGGGTCTGGCCGCGCAGCGCGTCGCCGGCCGCGCCCAGGTCATCAGCGTCCGCGGCCTGTCGCCGGACTTCGCGACCACGCTGCTCAACGGCCGCGAGATGGTCAGTACCGGCGACAACCGCAGCGTTGAATTCGACCAGTATCCTTCCGAACTCGTCAGCGGCGTGACCGTGTTCAAGACGCCCGATGCCGGCCTCATCGGCCAGGGCCTATCCGGCACGCTGGACATGCAGACCGTGCGGCCCTTGAACTTCAAGAATCGCGTCATCGCCGTCAGCGGCCGCTACCAGGACAATTCGCTGGGCTCCGCCGCGAACGAGGACGGCAACGGCAATCGCTTCAACGCCAGCTACATCGATCAATCCGCCGACGGCAGATTCGGCTTCTCGATCGGCTACTCCCATTCCGATACGCCGATCCAGGAAAACCAGGTCGGTCTGTACGAGCCGTGGCAAGCCGTTGGTGCGGGTTGGCGTCCAGGCGTCGCCGCCGGCACCTTCTATTCGGACGGCATCAAAGCCTTGCGCCGCACCGGCAACCTCAAGCGCGACGGGGTCATGGGCACGCTGCAGTTCCGTCCCAGCGACAACTGGACCAGCACCCTCGACCTGCTGCACTCCGAAGCCGAGCAAGTGGATACCGCCAACCAGTTCGAAGTCCACATCGGCGGTTACAACGGCGGCTTCACGCCAGGTCTGAACATCACCAACCCGACCGTCAATGGCAACAGCACCTTCACCGGCGGCGTGGCGAGCGGCGTGTATCCGCTGGTGCGCGGCATGTACAACAAGCGTGAAGACAGCATCGACGCGTTCGGATGGAGCAACCAGTTCAACATCGGCACGGTCGAGCTGCTGGCCGACGTCAGCTATTCCAAAGCCAAGCGCGACGAGCTCAATCTCGAAAACAATACCCAGTTGCTGCCGTCTCCGCAGCTGGATTCGGTCACCCTTGCTTTCAGGGGCGGCAACTTCTCGACGCTGACGCCCGGATTCGATTATTCGGACCCGGCCCGACTGTTCCTGACCAATACGATCTACGGTTCCGGCTATGGCAAGACGCCGAAAATCGAAGACGAACTTCTCGGGTTCAAGCTCGCGGCTTCGTTCCCGGCGCCGACCGCGATCAACTGGCTGTCGGATATCGATGTCGGCCTGAACTACGCCGACCGGCAAAAGACCAAGCGCCAGCCCGAAGGCAATATCAATCTCGGCGCGCAGGGCAACACGGCCATCGCCGCGGACCTGCAGTATGGCCGGGTGGACCTGCGCTTTGCCGGCGTCGGCTTTATCCCGTCGTGGAACGTGCCGGGCGCGGTTGCGCGCTACATGACCTTCAACCCGGTCGATAACCTGTCGTACCTGATCCCCAAGGCCTGGCGGGTGGACGAGGAAATCTCGACCGGATACGTGCGGGCCAATATCGACACCCAATGGGGTTCGGTGCCGGTGCGCGGCAATATCGGCTTCCAGGTACAGCACGTCGACCAGTCGTCGAACTCGCGTTATTTCGACGCCACTAAGCCCGCGGGCAGCAACGTCCAGCCGTTCAAAGACGGCACAGCCTATACCGACATACTGCCCAGCCTGAATCTGGCCTTTTCGTTCGACCACGAACAGACGCTGCGCCTGGCGTTGGCGAGACAGGTCGCGCGCCCGCGCGTGGACCAGCTGCGATCCTCGCTTGAATTCGGCGTGGACACCGCGACCGGCAAGCCTGGCGGCAGTGGTGGAAATCCGTCGCTCGATCCCTGGCGCGCCAATGCCTTCGACATTTCCTACGAGAAGTACTTCGGCTCCAAGGGCTATGTTGCGGCGGCGTTCTTCTACAAGGATCTGCGTTCGTACATCTACACCCAAAGCCGCGATGGCTACGACTTCACCGATCTTCTCGTCGGCTATGTGCCGCCGGCCGGTTCGGCGCCGGTGCAGAACACCGGCACGTTCACCGCGCCGTACAACGGCAAGGGCGGCAAGCTGCAGGGTCTGGAACTGACCGCTTCGGTGCCTTTCGAGTTGCTCAGCGATTCGCTGCGCGGATTCGGCATCGTCGCCAGCGCCAGCTTCAACGACAGCAACATCAAGATCCGCGACCCGGAAAGCGGATCGAGTGTCGGCAACGGCGATATCGGCCTTCCCGGTCTGTCGAAGCGGGTCTACAACCTGACCGCCTACTACGAAAACAGCGGCTTCGAAGCGCGCATCAGCCAACGCAGGCGCGCCGATTTCATCGGCGAAATCGGCAATTTCTCCGGCAACCGCACGCTGCGCTACGTCGTCGGCGAAAACATCACCGACGCCCAGGTCGGCTACACCTTCGGCGAGGGGTCCTGGAAGGGACTGAGTCTGTTGCTGCAAGCCAGCAACCTGACCAACTCCCCGTACCAGACCTACGCCGGCAGCAAGGATCGCCCGCTGGAATACCTCGAGTGGGGCCGCACCTATCTGTTCGGCATCAACTACCGCTACTGAGCAACACCGCTCACAACAGGCGAGCGTTTGGCCCTTGTCCGGTCCCTGGCCGGCAAGGGCCTTTCTTTTTCCAGCGACCTCATTTGGCGTCATGCAGGGATGTCCGCATGACCTTGGAAACAGCGTAGTGCTTATTGAGCAAGCGCCTTCAATCCTGAACGCGCGTCGCCGCATCGGAAGAGGGCGCCATGGGACTCAAGGACGGCTACGGTGTCGTGATCGGCACGAAATCGGATTATTTTCGCGATCCGCCGGATAATTTTGGGCGCTACTACCACGGCAATCTGGTGGTGGGCGCGCCGAACGGCAACTACAAATGCGCGATCGATGTCGATCCCAAAGGCATGCCCGATGGCATCCAGTGGCGAATCGTCAAGATCAGGCCCGTGGATTTCGCGGACATCAAGGCATTGGCGAACGGGTGGCACAACATCGCATCCAACGACGCTTCCGGAGCGCTCGACTACATCCGCTCGGCCGCGCTGCATCCGCCATTCCTGATCTGGAACGTACGCTACGACAGCTGCCTCTCGCGTTTCCTGAATTTCATACGCTGGAACCCGCCCTGGAAAAGCGGCACCGGGTTCCAGGCCCTGACGGATCTGGAATCGATCATCGTCCAGGGTGTGCGCTTCTATGTCTTCGGCGAACCGTTCACCTTCGGCGGCCTTGGCGTACACAACATCCACCAGAACCAGGGCGATCCGGTCGGCGGTGGGCACGACAAGGAGAACGCGATCTGGCAGGACGGCGCGACGATCGTCGAGACCGCGCAAGGCGAGTTCTATGGGTTCCTCAACAAGTTCAAGACGCAATCGTTCAAAACGAACGCCTACGGGAAAGCGATCTGAGCGGTCGCGGGTGCCTTCCGGACATCGCTCTGGTTTTGGATCGAAGCCGCAGCACATTCCACAGGGGGAATGCCGGATGGCCAAGGCAGACGCAGGAACAGCACCGGAGCACCCGCCGCACAGGGGGCTTCCGGCGATGGCGTTCACCGTCATCGCACTGTGCATCGTCATGAACGTCTCCGCCCATAGCGGCGGACTCAACGCCGAAGGCTGTCACAACGACCGCAAACGCGGCGGGTACCACTGCCATCGTGGTAACAATACTTCGCTGCGCGACAATGAAACTCCGCGCGACAGCTTCATGCCATTGCGGATCGCGCCTGCACGCGGACCACGCGGTTCAGGCACGTTCGCGAATTGCGCGGAAGCGCGCGCCGCGGGCGCGGCGCCTGTATCGCGCGGCGAACCCGGCTATGGGCCGCATCTGGATCGCGATGGCGATGGCATCGGCTGCGAGCCGGCACGACGGTGATGGCGGACGCGGGCGATGCGAATCGTTTTGCCCGACAAGGTTTGAAACGAAGACATTCCAGGCGCTCCATCGAAAACCGGAACTGTACGCCGCTGGAGTCCCGGGTCAGCGACGCAGGAGAGTCGCTTGCTGCGCCAAAGTGCCTACCAGCCCCCAATCTTTCGCCGCAAGCGCATCGTTCGGCACCATCCACGACCCACCCACAGTGATGACATTCGGCAACGCAAGATACGAAGGCGCCTTCGTAGCATCGATCCCACCAGTAGGACAAAAACGCACCTGCGAAAACGGCCCACCGAAACCCTTGAGTGCAGCGACACCGCCACTCGATTCCGCAGGGAAAAACTTGAATCGCCTGTAGCCGTGTTCCAACCCACGCATGAGCTCGCTGGCGGTGGCGATGCCGGGGAGCAGGGGGATGTCGGCGTTGCGGGCGGCGGCATAGAGTGCATCGGTGCCGCCGGGCGAGATCGCGAATGCGGCGCCTGCGGCCTGTACGGCGGCGAGGTCTTCTGAAGTGAGCACGGTGCCGGCGCCGACGATGGCGCCGGGGACGGTACGCATGCGGCGGATCACTTCGAGCGCGACCGGTGTGCGCAGGGTGATTTCGAGCACGGGCAGGCCGGCGGCGACCAGGGTTTCCGCGAGCGGAATGGCGTCGTCGATATCGGCGATGGCGAGGACCGGCACCACCGGCGCCTGGCGCAGGATGTCGTCGACGATTGCGGTCATGCGGTCGGTGTGCGAATGGCTCATGGTGCGCGCTCGTTCGAGAGGGTGTGGTTGGAGGCATCCGCGCGCAGCGACATCGCGGCGCCGAGCAGGCCGGGGCCGCTGTGGGTGATGACGCGGATCGTCACCGATTCGAGATAGGCGGCGAAGCGACCCTTGGCGAGGAAGCGTTCGCGGAAGGCGCTGCTGCGCAGGAAGGGAACGAAGCGCGGGACGATGCCGCCGGCCAGCATCACCGTGCGTGCGCCGTGGATCAGCGCGGCGTCGCCGGCGACGCTACCCAGCACCGCGCAGAAGCGCGCGAGCGTGCGGCGTGCGGCGAGGTCGTGGCCTTCCAGCGCGGCGGCGACGATGTCCGCGGGTTCGCGAAGATCCTGATGCTGGCCGGTGGCGTGATCGACCGCGCCGCGCAGCACCGCGTCGATATGCGACAGGCCGCTGCCGCAGAGCAGGCGTTCGTTCGACACACGGCCGAAGCGCGCGGTAAACCAGCGCGCGATCGCGAGCTCCTCTTCGCCCAGCGGCGCGAAACTGACGTGGCCGCCTTCGGTTTCGACGACCTGCCAGTGCCGGCTCTGATCGGACGCGTTGTTGCCGACCAGCATCGCGACGCCGAGCCCGGTGCCCGGACCGAGCACGCTGATCGGGCCCTGCAGCGGCGCGTCTTCGCTGCCGTGCACGGTGATCTGTTCGTTGTCGGCGAGCGCCGGCACCGACCATGCCACCGCGCCGAAATCGTTGAGCACGTGCAGGCGATCAAGACCGAGCGCGCGCTGCAGTTCGCGGCGCGTGAACGACCAGGCGCGATTGGTGAGGCGGATCTCCTCGCCGTTGACTGGACTGGCGACGGCGATGGCCGCATGTCGCGGCTGCACGCCGACGGCGGCGAGGTAGTGCTCGGCCGCGTGCTGCAGACTGGCGAAGGCGGAGGCGTCGAGACTGCGCGCATCGAGCACCTGCGCTGTCGGCGCCGAGAGATCGGTCAGCGCGAATCGCGCGTTGGTGCCGCCGATATCGGCGATGAGCGCGAGCGATGCGGGGTTCTGCGCGGCGGGATTCACGGTGTCTAGCATCGATCAGGGCTCCGCAGAGGTGTCCACAGCGGTCTCTACGAACAGGCTGCACGCGCCCTGTTCGGCCGAACCGACCTGTGCGCGCATCAGTCCGAACAGTTCGCGGCCGACGCCGTGCGCGTTGCCGCGCAGATCGATGATCGCGGGTGTGCGTGCGTTCCACTCTGCCTCGGGCACGTCGGCTTGCATCGTGCCCGCTTCGGCATCGATGCGGATCAGATCGCCGTCGCGGATTTTTGCGATGGCGCCGCCGCAGGCGGCTTCGGGCGTGATGTGGATCGCCGCGAGTACTTTGCCGGACGCGCCGGACATCCGGCCGTCGGTCAACAGCGCGACGTGCTGGCCGCGATCCTGCAGCAGCGCGAGCGTAGGCGTGAGCTTGTGCAGTTCGGGCATGCCGTTGGCGCGCGGGCCCTGGCCACGGATCACCGCGACGAAATCGCCGCTGAGTCCTCCCGCCTTGAACGCATCGAGCAGCGCGTCCTGCGAATCGAAGACTTTCGCGGGCGCGGCGATGGCGCGATGTTCCGGCGCGACCGCCGAGATCTTCACCACCGCGCGGCCAAGGTTGCCCTGCAGTCTGCGCAGGCCGCCTTCGCGATCGAAGGGTTCGGCGACTCCGCGCAGGATACTGGTGTCGCGCGACTGCGCAGGCGGCGGGGTCCAGCGCAGCACGGTGCCGTCGAGTTCGGGTATTTGCGTCTGCCGGCGCAGATCGCCCCCGTGTACGCAAAGGATGTCGGCGTGCATCAGGCCGGCATCGATCAGTTCGCGAATCACATAACCGATGCCACCGGCGGCGTGAAAATGGTTCACGTCGGCGCTGCCGTTCGGATACACGCGCGCCAGCAGCGGCGTCGCCTGCGACAGCTCATCGAGGTCGTCCCAATCGATGAACAGGCCGGCCGCACGCGCGATGGCGACCAGATGCAGCGCGTGGTTGGTCGAACCGCCGGTAGCGGCGAGCCCGATCATCGCGTTGACGATCGCTTTCTCGTCGATGGTGTGGCCGAGCGGGCGGTAGTTATCGCCGAGTGCTGTGATGCGCAGTGCCTGTTCGGTCGCGGCTACCGTCAGCGCGTCGCGCAGCGGCGTGTTCGGATTGACGAAGGCGCTGCCCGGCATGTGCAGGCCCATCACTTCCATCAACATCTGATTGGAGTTGGCGGTGCCGTAGAACGTGCAGGTGCCGGGGCTGTGGTACGACGCCGATTCGGCTTCGAGCAGTTCGTCGCGCGTCGCCTTGCCTTCGGCGTATCGCTGGCGAACTGCGGCTTTTTCCTTGTTCGGCAGACCCGAAGGCATCGGCCCGGCGGGTACGAAGATCACCGGTAGATGGCCGAAGCTCAGTGCGCCGATCAGCAGCCCCGGCACGATCTTGTCGCACACGCCCAGCATCAGCGCGGCGTCGAACATTTCGTGCGACAGCGACACCGCGGTCGCCAGCGCGATGGTGTCGCGCGAAAACAGCGACAGCTCCATGCCGATGCGGCCCTGGGTCACGCCATCGCACATCGCTGGCACGCCGCCGGCGACCTGCGCGCTGCCGCCGGCATTGCGCGCGGCCATGCGGATCAGCGTCGGGTAGTGCTCCATCGGCTGATGCGCCGAGAGCATGTCATTGAAGGCGGTGACGATGCCGATATTGCCGCCGGCACCGGTCTTCAGCATCGGTTTGTCGCTGCCCGCCGCCGCGAAACCGTGGGCGAGATTGCCGCAGCTCAGGCTGCGGCGTGCGGGCGTATCGATGCGTGCGGCGTCGATGCGCGCGAGATAATCGCCGCGGCTGCGAAGGCTGCGCTCGACGATGCGCGCGGTGACGCGTTCGATGACGGGGTGGAGACTCATGATGACAGCGCCTTGGAGGTGTTTATTCTTGGTGCGGCAGGTGCGGCAGGTGCGGCAGGTGCGGGTGTGCATTGCTGCTGCGAGCAAATCCCCCCGCCGCCTGCTTCGCAGACGGCGACCCCCTTTTTCAAAGGGGGTAAGCACACCCTCCCCGCCTTGTCGAAATTGCAGGCTTGCTTTTCCCCCCTTTGAAAAAGGGGGGAAGGGGGGATTTGCATTTTCTGCTCTGCGCGCAAAGCTGAAGAAGGCATCATCACGGGCTCCAATGCACATGCACGACCGCATCCGGCGCATGCAGCAGCGCCGAAATCGGCGCATGCAGCGGTGCGTACGCCGACTGCGCAGCGCGCAGCACCTCGCGCTTGCGCGCGCCGGTGACGATGAGATGCAGGCTGCGCGCGCGCAGCAGGCGGGCAAGGCCGAGGGTGATGCGCGCGAACGGTGCTTCCGGCGGCAGCGGATTCGGCACCAGCAGGAACGCATCGTCGGCCGAATCTTCGGTCATCGCAGCGCGCAGCGCATCCGCGCCCGGGAACAGCGAGGCGGTGTGCGCGTCTTCGCCCATGCCCAGCACCACTGCGGCGAACGCCCGGTCGTGCAGCGGCGCGAGCGCGGCGCGGGCGTGCGCGAGGCTGGTGTGCGGGTCGCCGTCATCCGCGGTCAGCGCTTGGATGCGCAGGCCGTGCGCCGCTGCGAAAGCCGCACGCAGCCCCGCGGCGTTGCTCGCGGGATGCTCGTGGCTTACACAACGGTCGTCGCCCGGCAGTGCGACGACCCGGGACCAGTCGATGCCGTCGGCCGATGCGAGTCGGCGGTAGGCCGGAAAAGGGGTTTTGCCGCCGGCGAGTGCGATCAGCGCGGTGTCGTCCGTGCGCAGGGCCGTTTCGCAGGCCGCACGCAAACGCTCGGCGACCGCGACGGTCAACGCCTCTGCATCGGGATAGTCGTGTTCGGTCCAGGCCATCGTTCTCGCACGCTCACTCACGCCAGCTGTGATTATGGCGTTCGTTCAGCGCGACGGCTGCATTCGGACCCCAGGTGCCTGAAGCATACGGTTTCGGCGCGCTGCCTGCATGGTTCCAGCCGTCGAGGATGGCGTCGACCCACTGCCACGCCGCTTCGGTTTCGTCGCGGCGCACGAACAGCGTGCCGTTGCCTTCGATC
>JBKJHV010000104.1:0-21422 GCA_046598445.1 Lysobacteraceae bacterium | reverse complement strand
ATCGATGACCGGGCGAAACGCCCTTTGCTCGAGCAATCCGGCGAGCGTCGCCAGATCCTCGGACGTGTAGGTTTTCGACACCACAATCCAATGATGTTCGCGGTCGACGAGAGGCATCGCCTTTACGTTCAGCGTGGGCCGCGCCGGACCGATCCAGCGGTTCGTGCCGGGCCCTCCCACCCAGACGAACCGCCCCTGCGGCGCGAGGACGCGCTGGCAGCGACGCATGTCCTGGCTGCTGACCATGTCGATGATCACGTCGTAACGGATGGCGCCGGCCGTGAAATCCTGCTTCCGGTAATCGATGACATTGTCGGCGCCGATGTCGTGCATCAGCGATCGCTTGGCTTCGCTGCACACGGCGGTGACCGTGGCGCCGAAATGCTTCGCAAGCTGCACAGCATGCACGCCCACGCCGCCGCCCGCGCCGTTGATCAGCACATGCTGTCCGGATGTCACTTGGCCGTAGTCGCGCACCGCGTAGAGCGCGGTGCATCCCGCCATCGGAACCGTGGCGACTTCGGCGAAGCCGATGCCATGCGGTTTCTTCACCGCGACCGCTGCGTCGACGCACAGGTATTCGGCGAGTGCGCGGGTACGCCCGATGGTGTTGTGCGCGATCTGGCCGAAGACTTCGTCGCCGACACGGAAAGCGGTGACATCGTCGCCAACGGCGTCGACGACCCCGGCGAAATCGAGGCCCATACCGTTGTTTTTCGGGCGTTTCAGGCCGATCTGAAGCCGTAGCACGTAAGGACTTCCGCGCAGCAGATAGAGATCCGCTGGGTTGACCGAAGCGGCGCGCATGCGGATGCGAAGCTCATTCGGACGCGGCTCCGGCATCTCCACGTCCCGCAACTGCAGAACATCGGGCGACCCGTACTCGTGGTAGACGACGGCTTTCATGCGCCCGCCCTGATATCGGTCTCGATCTTGACGATCGTGCCCTGTGCCACCGCGACCAGAATGGATTCCTGATTGCGGACGACGTAGACCTTGCATTCGCACACCGCCTGCCTCAATGCGAAGGCCAGCACGGTGGATTTGGCGATCATCAGGTCGCCGATGGTAGGCATCACATAATTGATCTTGAATTCCGAGGTCACGCAATTGCCAAGCACCGTCGCGCCGGCGAAGGTCAGGCAGTTGTCGGCCAGGTAACTGACGACGCCGCCATGCACGAAACCGTAACTTTGCTTGAAATCGTCGCGGATACGCAGCGACAGTTCGGCATAGCCCTCGGACAGCTCGCAGAGCTCCGTGCCCAGCAGCCGACTGAAGGGCTGCGAGACCAGCACCTGCTGGCCCATGTCGAAGAATCCGTTCAAGTCGACGCCCCCACCGCGGAATATGAGCCGTTGCCCAGGCCGTACGCGGTGCCGGCGGCATCGTTCAGGCCGATCCGCCGCAGCGCGCCGCGGTATTTCTGCTCGTCCATGCCGAAGGGATTGATCACGTCGCTGAATGTCGATGCGCTGTCGGCCGGAATCAGATACTTGATGAACGTCGCAAGGGTTCCGCTGGGGCCAACGTCCAGGAAATGGAAGTCCCCCCTGGCGAGCAGGCTACGCACAGTGGCGCCGAACTCGACCGGCTGCCGGAACGTGGCCCACAGGCGCCGCAGCCAGTCCCCTGGATCGCTGTCGCCGTCGTACACGCGGCCGTCCAGACACGACACCATCGGCGTGCGCAGCGGTGCGAAGTCCAACTTTTCCGCCAGCGCCATGAACGGCGCTTCGAGCGCCCCCTGCATTTCGGTGTGGAACCCGTAGTTGACGGCCAGTGCCTGATGCACCACGCCGTCGCGCTTGAGCGCTTCGCGCAGCGGTGCGATCGCGTCGACCGGTCCGGTCACGACGAGATGCCGGTCGAAATTGCGCGCGGTCACCCAGCAACCCGTGAGCCGGTCGGCATAGCGCGTTTCGATGTCGGGCACGCCGACCACCGCCAGCATCGTCGCCGGCGGACTTTCGGCTTCGATCAGCCGGGCGTAATCGACGGCGAAGCCGATGCCCTGCTCGATGGTCAGCGCTTCGCCGACGATCGCGGCGGTGAGTTCACCCAGACTGTAGCCGAGCAGATAGTCCGGCCTGGCGCCCGCTTCGATGAGCACCCGCGCCAGGCTGAACTCGAACGCGATCAGCGCCGGATTGGTGTGCAGCAGGCGGTCGAACGTCTGGCCTTTGTCGCCGTCGCGGTACAGCACGTCGCACAGCGAACCGCCGATCAGAGGCCCTGCGATTTCGTCGCAGTGATCCATCCACAGACGGAATCTGGGATGCCGGTCGTAAAGCTCACGTCCCATCTGATGGTATTGCGAGCCTTGTCCGGAAAACATGAAGACCAGAGGAAGACGCATGGACGGTCAGGCCGCCGAACGTTCGTCGAGCGACAGCTCGTCGAGATCGAAGTAGCCGTTGAAGCCTTCCATGTACACGGCCGCGCGATGACCGAACAGCACCACGGCCGGAGTCCGCGTGATCAGCGCGCCGTGCCCGGCCACCAGCGACTTCACGCCGGTGCCGACGGGATGGCGGCTGTTCCAGGCAGCGACCTTCTGCTCCGCGAGCGCGAAACGATCGCCGTGCGCACCGCCATTCGATCCTCCATGCGCGCCGCCGGCATCCTTCGCGGCGCTTGCGGACGCCGCAACAGCGGCATCGACGTTCGGAACCTCGGATTTATTCTCGGATTTTTCCTCGGCTTGCGTCGGCGGCGGCGTCTGCTCCGCGGCGGCCTTTGCGGCGATCTGCTTGATCTTGACGATCATTTTCGCGAGCACGTCGCCGTGGCCGATCTCGACGAATTCCATCGTCTCCGACAGCGACATGAGATGGTGGATCGTGTCGCTCCACAGCACCGTGCTGGAGATCTGCTTCGACAGGTACTCGACGACGGCACCATTCGGGTAAGGCTTGGCGGTCAGGTTCGCGATCACCGGTACCTTCGGCTTCGCGAATTTGCGCTTCTTGAGGAAGGCCTCGAATTTCTGCTTCGCCGGGATCATCAGCCGCGAATGGAACGCACCGCTGGTATTGAGCGGCACGTACATCACCCGATCGAACTGGAAGATCTCCTGGCATGCGGCGATGTCGGCGGTGGGCCCGGAGATGACGATCTGCAGCGGCGTGTTGTAGTTGGCGATGTCGACGTTGTTGAACCCTTTCTCCTTGAGCAACGCCTCGATCTGCTCGCGGGTGGCGTTGACGATGGCGGCCATCGCGCCCTGGGTGGCCTCGCTCATCAACTCGCCGCGCTTCTTGACCAGCTTCAGGCCGGTCTCGAAGTCGAAGCATTCGGCCGCCAGCAGCGCGTTGAATTCGCCGAGACTGTGACCGGCGAGGTAATCGGGTGTCTCGCCGGTGTCCTGGATCCGCTTGTAGTACGACAGCGCATTGACGACGTACAGCGCCGGCTGGGTGAACTGGGTCTTGCCCAGTTCGCGCCGCGGATCCTCGAGACACAGTTCCTTGATGGAGTAACCGAGCACCGCGTCGGCCTTCGCGGTCAGCTCCGGAAACGCATCGAACAGCTCGCCGCCCATGCCGCGCGCCTGCGAGCCCTGCCCTGGGAACATGTATGTTTTCATCGAATCCTCCTGAAAAAACGTATGTATGAAAGTGTTGTCGATCAGCCGCGTTGCAGGCAGATCGCAGTATTGATGCCGCCGAAGCCCATGCTCATGTTGAGCGCGCGCTCGACGACGTGATCGATGGCAGTCGCACCCACCCAGCGGAATCCCGCGTCGATGGGGTTGTCCAGATTGCGCGACGGATGCAGGCGTCCCGCCTGCATCTGCAGCATCACCGCGATGAGTTCGACCATGCCGGCGGCGCTGAGCCCGTGCCCCACCAGCGATTTGGTCGCATTGAGGTAGGCGCGATCCAGCCCGCATGCGCGCAGCGCGGCCAGTTCGGTCTCGTCGCCGACCACCGATGCGGTGCCGTGCGGATTGACATAATCGATCGCATCCGCGGGCAGTCCGGCCATCGCCAGCGCACCGCGGATCACGGCGGTTTCGCCTTCGAGCGACGGATTGGGATTGCGGTTGGCGTCCCAGGCCATCGCCCAGCCCTTGAGTTCGGCGTACGGCGTGCGCGTCGCGTCGGCGGCGCGGCGTACCACGATCGCTCCGCAGGCTTCGCCGAAGATGAAACCGTCGCGGTCGCGATCGAACGGCCTGCAGGCCAGCCCGGGCTCGCGTGCGAAGCGATCCGAGCCCATCGCACCCAGCGAACGGAACGCCTGGCACTCGAAGAACGAAAGATCCATCAGCGCGCCGAGCGCGATGCAGACATCGACCTGTCCTGAGCGTACCGCTTCGATCGCCTGGATCGCGGCCAGCTGTCCGCTCGCGGACGCGCCGCCGACAGTGATGGCGAGACCGCGGATGCCGAAGACTTCGCTGCACACGCCGCACAGATCGGTATCCATGAACGTCATCGCATGCGTCGGACGCAGGAATTCCACCCGGTCCTGATACTTGGCCTGGCTCAGCGCCAGTTCGCGCTGCTGGACGTTGGACCCGCCGACGATCAGGCCGATCCGGCGCGGATCGACGGCATCGAGCCCGGCGTCTTCCCACGCTTCGTGCAGCGTCGCCAGCGCCACCTGCGCGGACCAGGACAGGTTGCGCAGCTTCGCCGCGGCGATTGCATCAGGCATGCGCAGATCGGCGATCTCCGCGCCGATGAACGGAGCGGCGACGTCGTCAGCCGCAGGCGGCTTTTGCCGGCCGGGACGCCGCATCGCCGCGAACCGGTGTTCGCCGGCCAGCAGCGCATCGGTGAAGTCGCGACGGCCCTGGCCGATCGACGAGGTAACGCCGATCCCGGAGACGACGATGGGCGTGGGCTCAGCGGCGTGCATGTTCAGAGCGGTCCATCCTGGAGCGTTTCATGTTCACGGGGCGCACGTTCAGAGCCGGGCGTGCAGCAGTTTCGCCAATTCGCCCATGTTCTCGGCCTTGGCGAATTCGATCATCGGCGCCTTCAACGACAGCGATTCGAGCGTCAGCATCACCACTTCGGAGCGGTCGATCGAATTCGCGCCGAGTTCGCGCAGGGAATCCGTGAACTGGAACGCATGGTCGTCGAGCCCGGGCACGACTTCCCGGGTATGGCCGACGATGGTGGCGAAGATATCTTCAAGGGTCATGGCAATCTCGGTTGTGGAGTAGGCGGCTGTGGAGCGTGCATTTGCGGAAGGTGTCGAACGGGTGCGGATACGATTCGGTTCGCGGTGAGGATTTCAGTGGCTCGGTGTGTCATCGGCGGATCGATCCTGTGCGCTCATGCGCCGAACAGCGTGGCGATCTTCGCCTTCACCTCGGGTTGGGCGAAGGTCACCGCATGCATGGCGACCTCCTGCGCGATCGTGGCGGGCAGCGCCTGTCGCAGCGGCGCGCTCAGATGGTCCTTGAGCGCGACCAGCGAGACGCGCGGCTTTTCTGCCAGCGTCTGCGCGAGTTCCAGCGCATGCGCCACGACCCGGTCGCGCGGGACGACCGGAAACGGGATCCCGCGCTGCTGCAGCTCTTCGCCGCGGTAGTTGTTGGCCGTGAGCATCATTTCCGTGGCCAGGCTCAGGCTCAGCTTCTGCGGAAGGATGAAGGTCGCGCCCATGCCAGGCGTGAAGCCGTAGCGCATGAAATTGGTGGTGTAGATGTTCTCCCGCCCCAGCACCACCAGATCGGCGAACATGCCCAGCACGAACCCGCCGCCGATGCCGTGCCCCTGCATCGCGGAGATCACCGGCACCGGACAGTGCAGCGGCAGGCCGTAGAGCGCGCGGTCGGTGAATGCGCCGCGGCCCTCCGACAGATTCATCAGCTGTTCCTGGGTACCGCCGCTCGCGAAATAATTGTCGTAGCCGGTCAGCACCACGACCTTGCAGTCCGGCAGACGCTCGACTTCCGCGAACGCGTTCATCAGCCCCTCGGTAAGCGCCTCGGAAAACGTGTTCTTGCTCTCGCGGTCCTGCATCCTGATCTGAACGATCTGCGGCGCCACGAACTGCAGGTCGACGACTTTGCCGGTGCTCACGCCGCGCCCTCCCATGGAAACTGGCCGGTCTTCACGTAGCGCGAGATCCGCTGCAGGTTCTCGACATCGGAGAACACCTCGCGATTCCCGGCCAGCGCCATCGGCTCGGCCGCGGCGATGGACGTCTCGATCGCAGCCATGTAGCGCTTGTAGCGCGCAACGCTGGTCTTGTTGAGTCTGCGCAGTCGCAGGAGATGCTTGCGCAGCAGGTTGTCGCTGTTGTCCTCGAACGCGTCGACCAGCCCCCACTCGCGCGCGACCTGCACCGTCACCGGCTGGGTCGACAGGGTCATGGCGTTGGCTTTCGCGAAACCGATCCGGCGCACCAGGAACGGCAGCACGCAGGCCGGCATCAGTCCGAACAGCAGCTCCGAGAGGCTGAAAACCGCCGCGGAATCGGCGAGCACGATGTCGCAGGCGGCGACGAAACCGATGCCGCCGGCGTTGGCCTTGCCGCGGACATGCGCGATGGACACGTACGGCCCGGTCGCGAGGCGCCGCCAGACGTCGTACAGCGGCTTGGGGTCGTTCTCGGGCATGCCGTGCTGGGGCATGCCGCCGCCGTCGAAGCTCTTCTGCAACTCGGCGAAATCCGCGCCGAAACAGAAGACTTCGGGCAGGCCTTCGACCACGACGATCTTCGCGCGCGCGTCGCATGCGTCCAGGGCCGACGTGAATTCTGCGATCAACCGGTCGTTGATCGCATTGTTCGCGTCCGGCCGGTGGATCTGCAGATACGCGATGTCGTCGTCGAAACGCATGCGCAGCGCGGTGAAGTCGGCGCCGTCGATCGAGCTGCCCGCGATTGAGCTGCGGTCCATCAGCCGACCCACTCGTATTCGCGGTGGAATTCCTTGATCTCCTTCAGGAACATCACCGGCTTGTCCATCGCAGTGCGCGCACGTGCGATGAAGCCGGAATCCAGGACGACGTTGCGGGTACCGAACTTGACGGCGTTGCTGCCGACCAGCAGGCGGTCGTATTCCTCCATCGTCAGTTCGATGCGGCGGTCGAGATGCGCCTGGATGCCCATCGCGCGCAGGCGCTCCTGGCCTTCCTTGCGCACCACGCCGCTGAAGAATTCGGAGCAGCAGCCGGAGCCGTAGGAGAAGGCGCCGATGCGCTTCGGGGTTTCGAAATCGCCGTGGTCGATGGTGCTGGCGATGGCCAGCGCCGTGGTCGCGCCCATGATGTTGGCGACGCGCTGGCAGTGGAGCATGCCGGGGGTAACGCGGCGCTGGAAATCCTCTTCGATCTCCTGCGGCTTGGCCCGCACCATCTTGCGCATCATGTTGCGGTGCGCGCCCTTGATCATGCCGCCGAACGGGCAGTGATAGGCCAGATAGGTGAAGGTGGTGGCGAAATCGGCGTCCGGCACGCGCTTTTTGTATTCCAGGAAGGCGTTCTCGCAGCAGTCGAGGTAGGAGAGCAGCGACAGGTCCGAATCGCCGGCGTCGCCGTCGGCGGTGGGCCGGCAGGTGTCCATGACTTCGTAGCCGTAATAGCCGTTCGCGCCGACGTCGACCTGGAAGATGTGCGGCTGGTCGCTGATCAGCATCGCGACCGCGCCGGAGCCGTTGCTGGGCTCGGCGAACGACCAGTCCGCTGTCAGCGCGTCGCCGCCCTCCTCGACCATGAAACGCGAGATGTCGGTGGCGATCACCAGCGCCTTCGCGCCTGGCGAGGCCTGCGACAGGACGAAGTTCACCGCCATCTGGATGCCGGCGGCACCGGAATAGCACGCGTTCTTGATCTCGAACAGGCGACAGTTGCGGTTCAACCCAAGCAGCGAGTGGCAGTACGTGCTCATCGATTTTCCGAAATCGAAGGCCGATTCGGTACAGGTGATCACCATCTCGATGCGGTCCCGCTCTTCGGGGCTCAGCGCATCGACGATGGGCTTCGCGGCGTTGACCGCAAACGTGATCGGGTCTTCGTACGGCAACGCGACCGTCTTCTCCTTCATCAGCAGGTTCTCGAACCGGGTGGTGTCGAGCCCGCGATGCTCCGCAAGCTTGCCGACGTCCAGGAATGCCGTACCGGCGAACACGTTCATTGCTTCAATACCAACTGCTTTCATGCTGTCCTTCTCCAAAAAACCAAAAGTTGTCGTGTGTCGCCGCGTCCGATGCCGCCGCCGCTACGGGCGCAGGATCCGCCAGTCAAGCTTCGCGCCCGTGACCCAGAGTTCCGCGATCTTCCCCAGCTCGCCGGTCTCGACCAGCCGACGCATGAACTCCTGACCTGCCTGGGTATCGCCGATATCGCCCGTGCCGCCCTTGCTGGATCCGCGGTAGACCTTGCGATGGTAGAAATCGTCCTTTCCCTCCAGGAAGCCCTTCAGCAGCTCGTCGAACTCGTCGATCGAACGGGCGACGAAGGCGACCCGCTCCTGCATGCCGGTCCTGCCGGTCTGCAGGGTGTGTGCGATGCGCTGCAGCGTCTCTTCGCTGCGGTCGCTCCTGGCGAGGAATTCGGGATAGGCCTGCAGGGTCGCGTGCAGGGTCTCCGCGTTGCGCGCCGAAAACACCAGCAACTGTTCGTTGTCGGCGTTCTCCGGATCATGACCGGACGTGGGGTCGACGTACTCCTCGATGACCACGTGCGCGTTCACGCCGCCGAACCCGAAGCTGCTGACCCCGCCGATGCGTGTCTGCCCGGCCGGAACCTCCCAGTCGACCGCTTGCTGCGCGATCCTGTACGGCGTGCGCTTGAGGTCGATCAGCGGACTGATCGTGTCGCAATGCAGGCTCTTGGCGATTTTCCTGTGGCGTATCTGCAGGATGACCTTGATCATGCCCATGACGCCCGCGCCGTATTCGAGGTGGCCGATGTTGGTCTTGATGCTGCCGAGGTAACAGGGCGCAGCGATCTGTTTTTCGGCGGCGGTATCGGCGTCCAGGAGTTCCTTGGCGACGGTCTTCAATCCGCTGATCTCGACCGGATCGCCCAGCTCGGTGCCGGTACCGTGACATTCGATGTAGCCGACGCGATGGAAGTCGATCCCGGCATCCTCGATGGCGCGCCGGATCACGGCGGCCTGCGCATTGGGATTCGGCGCGGTCAGCGACGTCGTTCGTCCGCCGTGATTCTCGGCCGCGCCCTTGATGACAGCGTAGATGTCGTCGCCATCGCGCTGCGCGGCCCTGAGCGACTTGAGCATCAGCATACCGACGCCTTCGCCGCGCACATAACCATTCGCTTTGTTGGAGAACGTCTTGCAGCGGCCGTCTTCGCACAACATGCCCGACTTCGCGAAACTGATATAGACGTCCGGCGACAGCAACGCGTTCACGCCACCGACGATCGCCACTTCGCAGTGTCCTCCACGGATGGCTTCGATGGCGCGATGCACCGCCACGAGCGAACTGCTGCAGGCGGTGTCGATGGGATTGCTGGGGCCGTGCCAGTCCATGTTGTAGCTGATCCGGTTCGGCCCCACCGAAGACAAGGTGCCGGTCACCGAATAGGCTTCGATGGGAAGGTGGCTCATCATCGTGGTGTAGCTGCTCGGGCCGGCGCCGACGTAGATGCCGGTGTTGGTGCCCTTGAGGCTGTCGCCGCCGTAGCCCGCGTCCTCGATACATGCCCAGACCGATTGCATCATCAGCCTCTGTTCCGGGCTCATGTACATGGCTTCCGCCGGCGAGATGCCGAAGAACAGCGGATCGAAATCCTTGATGCCGGAGATGAAGGAACCCCAGCGGCTGACGCCGGGGTAATCGCGCCAGTCCCAGCGATCCGAGGGGATCTCGCTGATCATGTCGCGCCCCTCATCGAGCATCCGCCAGAATTCGTCCGGATTGTTCGCGCCGGCGATACGGCAACTCATGCCGATCACCGCGACGTCTTCATCGCGATAGCTGGACCGGTTCCGGTAGGCTTCGCGGAAGCGGCGTGCGAACTGCGACACGCCCGCACCATCGGCGACGACCGGCTCGCGCGCTGCCGGCTGCGATGATGCATCCGCCGCGATCTTCGCTGCGGGGGCGGCGGCCCGGGCCCCGTTCACCGCGAACTTCCTGACCATCTCGGCGGTATGGTTTTCGGCGAGGAACTGGCTGAAGCGCAGCAGGTTCGAAGCCTCGAACATCGCGGTCGGCATCAGATTCAGGTCGTAAACGTTGTTCAGATGCGAGACGAAGCTGGAGATGAGAATCGAATCGAAGCCGAAGTTGGTCCAGTCCTCGTTCTCGTTGATCTGGTTGGGCTTCATTTTCAGATGCTGCGCGGCCTGCAGGCGCATTTCCTGCAGGATCTCGCGCTGCAGCTTGTCGAGTTCGGCCGAAGATTGCGGCGGCCGCGCGTCCACCGCGATGACCTTCGGGGGTGCGAACAGCGCCGCATGCGCATTCTTCTGACCGTAAAGCGGCAGCAGATTGGCGTGCGGCGAAGCGATGGCCTGACGCAGCGCCTTCAGGCCTTCCGCGCTGGGCAACGGCTTGATCGCATACGTCCGCGCCAGCGTCTCGCGGCTGGCGTCATCGATCCGCATCGCACCCTCTGCCCAGAGCGGCCAGTTGATGCCGAGCGAAAGGCCGTGCGCCTGCTGTGCACGCACGCGCGTCGAGCGCGCTTCGATATACGCGTCCATGTAGCCGTTTGCGGCCGCATAGTCGAACTGCCCCGCGTTGCCGAGCGCGCCGGCGACGGACGAGAACGCGATGAACAATTCGAGTGGGCAACCGGCCGTGGCGCGATCGAGGTTCTCGATGCCCTGCACCTTCGGCGCGAGCACCCGGTCGATGGCATCGGCGGTCTTGTGGATCACCAGAGCGTCGTCGATGAGCCCAGCAGCATGGATCACGACATTGATCCCGGGATGCTCGGCGACGATCTTTTCGACCTCATCGAGCCGGGCGATGTCGCACTGGCGATGGATCACGTTCGCACCGCATGCCCGCAGCGCTTCGATGCGCGCGGTCTCCGCCTCATCCGGCGTGCGCCGGCCCAGCAGGACCAGGGTGCTGCCCGTCGTATGCGCGGCGATGTCCTGTGCGACCAGCAAGCCCAGCGCGCCCAGTCCGCCGGTGATCAGCGCGGTGGTGCCGTTGCGCCAGGCGAACTCGCTGCCGATGTCGGCATCCGCATCCTCATACGACAGGGCCGCATAGGCGTCTCCCGACTTGAAGCGGACATCGATCTGCGAATGTTCCATCGACACCGTCTTCAGCGCCGCCCAGAGCCCGCGCGCGGCGTGGTTGTGCTCCGTCGCATGCAGTTCGAGCGCCGAACGGGTGTTCTTCTCGGTTGCCAGCGACTGCGCCGCCGCCAGCAGCGCTTTGGTCGTCGCGACATAATCGTCGCTTGCCTCAACCACATGCACCGCCAGGTCGTCGGCATGCGGCGGCGCGACGGTCTTCCAGACCGGCCGATGGAAGCTCAAACGGTCCTGCCTGGCGTTCAGATCGATCTCGCGGGTCTGGAATCCTTCGATGATCACCCGGACATTGCCGTGCTCATCGGCGGCGACATAGTACATACCGTCGGGGCGTTGACGGATATGAACGATCATCGTGTCCGTCAGCGCACCGACGACCAATGTGTTGACCACCGCGAACGGTACGACGTTCGCCTCCGGATTATCGACCAGCGCGAGACCGCTCTGGATGATGCTGTCGAGCGCACCCGCGTCCATCACCATGCCGCGCGCAGACGAGCCCGGCAGTCGGATCGTGGCCAGACCCTCGCCCTTGCCGTCGAGGAAAATCTCATCGACGCCACGATGGGACGGGCCCAGCTCGACACCACGATTCCTGTAGGTCTGGTAGAACGCGGATTTCGTCGGACCGGGACGTGTGATCCCGGCGCGCAGCGCGGCGATGTCCAGGGTCGGCGCATAGCCCTTGGCGGCCAGACATTCGGAGGTTTTCTGCACCGACACCCGGCTCTGGAAATGCACGCCCTGCTCGGTGCTGACTTCGACGCCGAACTGACCGGCGCCGCCCGGATACACGCGCACCGCGACCGTGCGCTTGTCCTTCACCGTCAACGCGTTCACGAACACGCTGTCGCTCAGTACCAGCATGGCGTCGTCGCCCGGAGGCGCCGACGCGGCGACTGCGGCGCGCGCGATCTCCAGATAGGCCATGCCCGGCAGGATCTTCTGCCCCTGGATGATGTGGTCGGCAAGAAACGGTTCGGTGCCGTCGAACACAGAGCTGAATTCGCCGATGGGATAGTCGTTGTTTGCGCTCATCGATGCCGAGATCTTCATGAATTCACCGCCATCGAAAGTCGCGCACGTTCGTTCGTCGCGATGCCCGACGGCGGCGGCACCAGGGCGCGCACGTAGAAATTGGTGATTTTCACGAGCGTTTCGCCGCTTTCGCTGAGGATGTGGACGTTGAACTGCAGGATGCCGGTGCTGCCGCCGACGCTGTCGCTGGACCGCTCCACCAGCACATGGCAGCGCGGCGTGAGGCTGCCGAGGATTTCGATCTCGTCGATCGCGAACGGCAGATGCGGCACGCCGCCTTCATCGGCGGCCAACAGCGCCACGACCGTCTGCAACGCACCGTCGATCAGGCAGGGATGCAGCACGTACTGCTCGAAGTCCTTCGTCAATGACGGTTCCAGCGCAAGCTTGGCCAGGGCGCAGCCGTTGCCGATCGCCACCTCGTCGATGACCCGGAACGTGGGGCCATAGTCGAAACCGAGGCGCTGAAAGAGCTTGTAATAACGTTCGCCGTCGTGACTTTCGCCGCAGCGCTGACGCCATTCCGCCAGCGACTCACGCGATGACGACCCGGGCCCACTGCTGTCGTCGAGAAATGCGGGGTCGAAGCATGCGCGGCCTTCGCAATGCACGACGCGCTCGTGATCGTCGTCGACCGTGGTCACGGCGAATTGCACGCTGTCGCCGGTCGCATTGCTCAGCCCGATCTTGAGATCCTGCTGCGGATCGGTCAGCGATAGCGGCTGAACCCAATAAATGTCCTTGAGCCGGCGTACGCGTCTTTCTCCAGCGACAGTCGCCGCGATGCAGGCCATTTCGATGAAACCCGCACCCGGGAACACCGCCTGGCCCTGGATCCTGTGATCGCGGGCGTAGTACTGGTCGCCGACGAGAGCGGCATCGAAGCACACCCGCTCCAGCGTCGAGGCATTGTGCGAGATGAGCGGATGCAGGCGCGACGGCGTGCTCGTCGGCGCCGCCTCCAGCGCGGCGAAGTCCACCGCCCAATGCCGATCGCGCGCGAACGGATAGACCGGCGCGCCGGCGACGGGCCGCAGCGGCGCGCCGTGCGGGCCGGCTGCATCGTGCAACAGCAGCCAGTCGACCTTGCCGCCCTGCGTCCAGAACACGGCCAGCCCGGCGAGATCGGCTTCAGTGCACAGCGCCTGCATGCGTTCGCGCTGCCCGCGCGAGGCGTAGTTTGGCCCGCCCTGGGCTTCGGGACCGCCCTGCCATAGCCGCGCCGTGGCGGAGAGGTTCTGATCGGCGTCGAGCCAGCGCTGCAGGGTCTGCCGGAGCTGCTGCGCGCTGTCGACGATCAGCGCCAGCCGCTGGGGCATCGCCTCGCGGCCGATCTGCGCGGTGCGGCACAGCGCCGCGAGATCGCAGTCGGGATTGAGCGCGAGGAAATCGACGTGCCGATAAGCGTATTCGCGCAGCCGTTCGACATTCATGGCCGAAAGCACGAACAGCGATTCGCCGCCTGCAGTGGTGGACGCGACCGCTTGCGCGGGGACGTATTCCTCCAGCACCGCGCAGGCGTTGACGCCGCCGGCGCCGAACGCGTTGATCAGAGCCCGCCGCGGGACGCCCGCGGGCGTTTCCCATGCGCTCAGGCCCGTCTGCAGGACGCACGGCGAGCGCGCGAAATCGATGTCCGGGTTCACGATCTCCGAATGGATGCTGGGCGCGATCTGCCGGTGCTTGAACTGCATCAGGATCTTGGCGATACCGGCGATGCTGGTCGCGGACTCGGCGTGGCCGATGTTGGCCTTCAGCGACGCCAGCGCGCAGAACCCGGTGTCGGCGGTCTGCTGTGCGAAGGCCTGGGTGATGGCCGCCACTTCGAGGCTGTCGCCCATCTGCGTGCCGGTGCCGTGGCCTTCGATGAAACCGATGCTGCGCGCCGGCACGCCGGCCTGGGCCAGTGCCTGCGCGATGACGTTAGCCTGCGCGTTCGGGTTGGGCGTGGCGTAGCCGCTGGAACGACCGCTGTGGTCGTAGGCGCTGCCGCGGATCACGCCGTAGATCCGGTCGCCATCGCGTTCGGCCAGACGCAGCGGTTTGAGTACCAGCGTGCCCACGCCTTCGCCCGGGATGAAGCCGTCGTCGCCCGCACCGTAGCTGCGGCAGGCGTCGCCGACCGCGAGCATCCGGCGATGGCAGAACGACTGGTACTTGGCCGGATGCAGATACAGGTTGACGCCGCCGGCCAGCGCGAGCTGGCACTCGCTGCGCCGCAGGCTCTCGCAGGCCAGATGCACCGCGACCAGCGACGACGAACACGCGGTGTCGACGGGAATGCTCGGGCCCTGCAGATCCAGGGTGTAGGACACGCGGTTGGCGATCGACCAGGGCATCGCGCTGGGCGTGATCATTTGACCGCGCTGCCAGGCCTCGGGGGCCAGCAACTGATAGGAGTTGGTCGTCACGCCCACGAACACGCCGACATCAGCGCTCTTGCCCTTCGGGTACCGCTGCTTCAGGCGTTCGCGCGTGTAGCCGGCATCTTCGATCGCGGACCAGGCGGACTGCAGGAAGCGGCGCTCCTGCGGGTCGATGATGTCCGCTTCGGCATCGGCGATGTTGAAGAAGCCGGCGTCGAACTTGTCGAAGTCCTGCAGGAAGCCGCCGCGCTTGCAATAGATCTTGCCGTACTCGGACTGCGCGGGGTCGGGGTCGTAGAACGACGACGCATCCCAGCGGTTTTCGGGCACGCCCTCGATGAGATCGGTGCCGGCGCGCAGATGCGCCCACAGCGCGTCCATATCGTCGGCCTGCGGGAACGACGCATGCACGCCGATGATGGCGATCGGCTCGGCATGCGCATGCGCGTGCATGTGCGCATCGGGCGCGGGTGCGACAATCGCCGGCGCTTGCGACCGCATGGCGACGGATGCAACGGTCGATGATGCGGTGGTCGATGATGCGGCATCGGTCGTGGTGGCATCGTTCATGGATGCCGCAGCGCCGACGACGTCTTGCGTCGCGCCCTCGCCCGCGAACCTCGCGGTCAGCGCGGCCGCCGCATGTTCGGCGAGATACCCGGCCAGCTCGGCTACGGTCTCGTATTCGTACATCAGGGTCTTCGGCAGATCGCCGAGATCCTGTTCCAGGGCCGCATTGAAGCGTCCGATCATGATCGAGTCGAAGCCGAACGCCTCGAAGCGTTCTTCGATATCGATCCGGTCGACCGGAATCCTGGTTTCGGCATGGACCAGCCCGCACAGATAGGCACGGGTCTGCGCCAGCAGGACGTCGCGGTCGATCGTCGCTCCGCCGGCCTGCGCGGTGGTGGTGGAGATGGTGGTAGTGGAAACGGCGACAGCGATGCTGGACGGGTCGCAGTAGGCCGCGATCTTCGAGGGATGGCCGTACAGCGCCAGCGCCCGCGGCAGACCGGAACGCAGCAGCGTGTTCCAGTAATCGAAGCCGATGTCGGTCGGCAGCGCGCACAGCCCGGTCCGTTCTTCGGTGCGCCGCAGATCGGCCGCGGACAGCTGCATGCCGCCGGCCTGCCAGTACGGCCAGCCGATCGACAGGGTCTTGCCGAAGCGCTCGCGGCGCATGCGCGCGGCGTCGCGATATTCGGCGAACGCATCCATGAAGGCGTTGGCGTAGGCGTAGTCGGTCTGGCCGACGTTGCCGAAGCTGCCGGCGCCCGACGAGAACAGCACGAACAGGTCCAGCGGCTCGTCGGCGGTGAACCGGTCCAGATGCAGCGTGCCCTGCACCTTCGGCGCCAGCACCCGGCGGAACTGCGCGCGGTCCTTGCGGATCAGCAGCGCATCGTCGTTGACGCCGGCACTGTGCAGCACGCCGTTCAGCGCGCCGAAACGCGACTTGATGTTCGCGATCAGCGTGCGCGTCTGCTCCGCATCGGTGATGTCCGCCTGCAGATACACCGCTTCCGCGCCGAGCGCGCGCAGTTGTTCCAGAGCGCCCTCGATCCGCGCGTCCAGGGCCGAGCGACCGCTGATCGCCAGCCTGGCGCGGTAGTGTTCGGCCAGATGGCGCGCGAACAGGATGCCCAGGCCGCCCAGGCCGCCGGTGATGAGATACGTCCCGCCCTGCTTGAGCGGCATCGGGCCGAGCGCCATGTGGTCGGGCGACTGCAGGGCCAGCGCACGCACCGAGCGCTGCGCCGCGGCTGCGCCGTGCGTCCGATAGCGGACTTCGGTCTCGCGCTGCGGCGCGGTCTGCAGTTCGTCGATGAGCGCTGTGACGGTGTCGATGACGCTCGTCGCGGGATCGATGTCGTTGTGCTCGATCGACAGCACGCGGCCGTGATAGCGGTTGTTCTCCAGCGCGAGCGAGCGGTAGAAGGCCGCCAACGCTTCGCAGGGCGCAGTGTTGGCCTCGGCGCTGGCGTGGAAGAACGACACGAACGCGCACGGCGCCTGCTGCGCGCCGGCGCCGGCCAGCGCCCTGCAGAATCCGGACAGCGCGTCGATACCTGCTTGCAGGGCGCGTTCGATGGCCTCGCCCGCCGTGCGCTCGTCGGCGTGCGGCGACAGGCGTGCAGCGTTCGCGTTGTGGATCACCCGGGTCGGCGTGCGGCCCTGGCGCCTCAGCGTCTCCAGCAGCGACTCGAAATGCTGCGGCTGACCAGCGTCCACCCAGAAGCGATCGGCGGCGTCCTGAGCGAAGGCATCGCCCAGACGGACCAGCAGGATGGTCTTCAGCGGCGACGCGGTGTGCAGGCGCGCCTTGATCTGCTCGAACAGTTGATCGTCGGTGTCGATGATCAGCAGCGCGTCGTCGGGCCCGAAGGCGGCGCGCGGCGCGGGCAGCGCGGCGTCCCGCCAGACCGGCGCATAGCAGGTCGACCGCTTCTCTTCGCTGCTGTCCGCAAGCGGCGACACAGGCGCGGATGGCGTTGCGGCGGGCGCAGGGTCGAGGGCCGTATTGAAAGCTGCAATCGGCTGTGGCCAGTAGCGTTCCTTCGCGAAGGGATAGCCCGGCAGACCGTGAAGCCGCTGCGGCAGGTCGTCCGCGTAGAACGACGGCCATTCGATCTTCGCGCCCTGCACCCACAGCGCGGCGAGCGCGGCGGACTGGCGCAGGCCGTTGCGCAGCAGCAGATCGGCCTCTTCGGTCGGAATCACCGCATCCTGCGTGCGCGACACCGTGCCGCGATGGCAGGGGCCGCCGCCGAAGGTCGACAGGAATTCGCGCAGCTGCGTCCGCAGTTCGGCAACGGAGTCGACGACCCAGGCGCAGCGCTCGCGCATCGGGTCGCGTCCGATCTGCAGCGTGTACGCCAGATCGCGCAGTGCGATCTTCGCGTCGCTTCGATCGGGCGCATCGTGATCGAGAAACGCAAGCAAATCCTGCGCCATCGCGAGCAGTTGTTCGGACGTGCGTGCGGACAGCGGCACGATGCAGGGCTGCGGCAGCGCCGGCTTTGCGCGGAGGACCGGCACGTATTCTTCGATGACCACATGGGCGTTGGTGCCGCTGAAGCCGAATGCGCTGACCGCCGCGCGCCGCTTGCTGCCCGTCACTGAACGCCAGTCGTGACGCGTCCGGCTGACGTAGAACGGCGAGGCGGCGAAATCGAAGAGCGCGTTCTCGTGCCTGAGATTCACGTTCGGGGCCAAGGCCTCGTTCCGCAGGCTCAGCAGCACCTTGTGCACGCCAGCGACGCCGGCCGCGCCGGAGGTGTGGCCGAGATTGGTCTTGACCGCGCCCAGCGCGCAGGCGTTCTTCCTGCCGCCGTGCTCCTTGAACACGGTCGACAGCGCTTCCAGCTCGATCGGGTCGCCGAGTTTCGTGCCGGTGCCGTGCGTTTCCACGTAGTCGATCGACGACGCGTCGATCGCGTAGCGGCTGTAGGTGTCGCGCAGCAGTTCGATCTGGCTGTTGACGCTGGGCGCGGTGATGCCGTTGGTCTTGCCGTCCTGGTTGATGCCCGAGCCGATGATCACGCCGTGGATGCTGTCGCCATCGCGCTCGGCGTCGCTGAGGCGCTTGAGCACGACCGTGCCCACGCCTTCGCCCGGCACGAAGCCGTCCGCGCTGTTGTCGAACGTCTTGCACTGGCCGTCGTGCGCCAGCATGCCCGCGCGGCACATGCCTTGATAGGACTCTGGAATCAGGTACAGGCTCACGCCGCCGGCGAGGCCCATGTCGATTTCGTGGTTCAACAGCGCCTGGCAGGCGAGATGGATCGCCACCAGCGAGGACGAGCACGCGGTGTCGATGGGGATCGCCGGCCCCTTCAGATTCAGGTGATAGGCGATGCGCGCCGCACCGATCGCGAAACTGTTGCTGGTCGTCTCTATATTTTGCGGATTGCCCTTCGTCAGCAGGAACGAATACTCGCTGCTCATGATGCCCATGTAGACGCCGCACTTGCGCTCGCTCAGCGCGGCGCTGGAATAACCGGCGTCCTGGAAAGCGCGATAGCTTTCCTGCATGAACAGGCGATGCTGCGGGTCCATGACCTCGGCTTCGGACGGCGAGATCTGGAAGAACATCGGGTCGAAATGCTCGGCGCCGTCGAGCATGCCGAGCCATTTGCAGTACACCTTGCCCGGCTTGCCGGGCGTCGGATCGTAATACGCATCCACGTCCCAGCGTTCCGGCGGGATTTCGCGGATCGAGTTGCGGCCCTCGGCGAGGTTGCGCCAGAGCTGGTCGAGATCGTCGGCGCCGGGATAGCGTCCGGACATGCCGACGATGGCGATCTTCTCCTCGTTGCGCTGCGCAACAGCCGCAGGCTGTGCTTCGGGCAGCATCCGCACGGCGCGCGAACGGCGCTGCAGGACGATGCCGTCGCCGACGGGCATCCGCATCGCCGGGCGCGGCGCAGACGGCGCGGCAGATGCAGACGCGGCGGCTGCGAACGATGAAGTTGCGGCCGGCGTCGGCGTTTCCCGCTGCGCAGTGGGCATCGGCGCCGGTACCGATTCAACACGCACGGATTCAGCACGCACGGATCCTTCAAGCGCGGGCGCGACCGGCTGCGGACGCAATGCGAGTTCGCCCTGAAGGAAACGGGCCAGCGCCTGGATGTTCGAATAGTCGTAGACCCGGGTCGCGGAGATCTCCAGACTGTAGGCCTTGTTGATCATCCTCACCCATTCCACGCCGACGATGGAGTCCAGCCCCAGATCGACGAACGAACGGTCGTCGTCGATCGCGGCTTCGTCGAGGTACAGCGCCTGCGCGAGGCTCATGCGCAGCGACCGCTTCAGCGCGTCGGCATCAATGGCGATCACGGCCTGCGCGACGGACGTAGGCAGCGGAGCGGCTGGGGCATGCGCAACGACGGCATCCTCGACGACAGCATGCTCAACGAGAGCATGCGCATCGGATGCCGGCGGCGTCTGCACCACGCTCGCCGGGCGCGCGAGGGCCTGCACGGGTGTCGCAGGCGCGGTGGACACCGCGGACAGCTGACTTTCGACGAAAGCACCCAGCGCCGTGAGGTTGCTGTAGTCGTAGACGCGGGTCGCGCCGATCTCCAGGCCCAGGCCCTTGTTGATGCTCTTGACCCATTCCACGCCGACGATCGAATCCAGACCCAGATCGACGAAGGGACGGTCGTCGTCGATATTCGCCTCGTCTAGATAGAGCGCCTGCGCAAGCGAACGCTTGAGGAAGCCGCGGACGTCCTGTGCGGGCAACGCGGCACTTTGCGAAGCGGCGTTCTGCGACGCGATGTTCGGGAACACGGTGTTCGGTGCTGCATCGATCGACGAGGCAGCGTTCGCCTGGACGCTCGTCCGGTTCGTCGCCAGCGCAGCGGGCTGCGCAATAATGGATGAGGTCGTCGCATCCAGCATCGGCAGGCGCGAAGCGTTCGGCTTCGGCAGCGGGCGGCCGGTGATGGCAGGCACTGCGGCCGGTTCGGGCAGCGCGATGCCGGCGGGTTTTCCGAGCACGGGCGCGGCGACGAATGCGACCAGTTCGGTCTGCAGATCAATCTGGAGATCAATTTGCGCACCGGCCTGCGTCGGCAGCAGCCGGCCGCGGCCCTGCGCGTGCACGTATTCTTCTTCGGCTTCGCCGCTGAAGATGTCGAAGTCGATGCCGTCGTGTTCGCTCGAGGGATACAGCGCGATGTGCAGCGCGGTCGCACCGTCGACCACGAAGGGCGACGCGAAGCGCACGTCGCTCAGTTCGACCGCCGCGGCGGTGGGCGACGCGCGCCTGGCGCAGGCGACGGCAGCGCGCGCCATGTCCAGAAGCACCGACGACGGCAGCTGCGCGGCGCCGTCGGAATGGACGACGACGAACGACTCGTCCGTCCGGAACAGCGACGAATAGCGCAGTTGATCGAGATCGGAGGTGTTTTCGTGCAGCAGCGGATGCAATGCGTTGCCGACAGCCGCGCTCGCAGCGCCGGTCCTGGAAGCGACGCCCGAAGGGATGACGTTGGAGAACATTCCCTTGATCGGGTCGATCCAGTATTTGTCCTTCGCGAACGGATAGGTCGGCAGGTGCATCCGCGGCGGCGTGTGCCTGCCGTGGAACTTGCGCCAGTTCAGATCGAACCCCTTCGTCCACAGATCGGCCAGCTTGGCGAGCTTGCGCTGCGCGATCCATTTGTCGAGAGCTTCCTGGTAATCGGGATCAGCGGCGAACAGGCCGATCATCTCGCGGTGCGCCTTCAGGTTGCCGCGATAGACGCCGTCGGCAGCGATGCCGTCCGAAGGCGTGCCGACCGCACCGGCCTCGACTGCACTGACCTCGACAACCGCGCGAAGCAGCTGCTGCAGCAGGGCTGCGGAATCGACGACGAACGCCAGTCGCTCTTCCATCGGCTCGCGCCCGACCTGCAGCGTGTACGCCAGCGCCGCATGATCGATCCGGCGGCCTTCCTCCAGGGCGTCCTGCAGGAATACCAGCAGATCCTGTGCCTTTCGCAGCAGCTGTTCGGCCGTGCGCGCCGACAGCGGCACAATGGTCGGCACGCCCGGCAGCGTCGCATCCGCGCTATGGGCATGCACAGCGCCGGCAGGTTCTTCGATGATGAAGTGCGCATTCGCGCCGCCGGCGCCGAACGACGACAGGCCGGCGATGCGCGGCATGCGTCTGCCATCGACCACGGGCGCGTCCCAGTCGCGCAGGGACTGGTTGACCTCGAACGGCGTGGTCGCGAAATCGATGTTGGGATTCAGCCGCTGCGAATGCAGCGAAGGCGCGATCTGACGGTGGCGCATCTGCAGGATGACCTTGGTCAGCCCGGC
>JBKJHV010000082.1:0-1819 GCA_046598445.1 Lysobacteraceae bacterium | reverse complement strand
TGTCTCGTTTTCGCATTGGCGTTCGCCGCGCCGGCATCGGCGCAGCGCGTCAGCACCGGTGATCGCCTGACCACGCTCGAACAACAGCTGGCGGCGATGCGCTCCGGCAATCTCGATCTGCTGAACCAGGTCGGCGAGTTGAAGACCGAAGTGCAGTCGCTGCGCGCGCAGCTCGAAGAGCAGCAACAGCAGCACGAGCAATACAAACAGACCGGCCGCACCCAGTATCTGGATCTCGACGGTCGTCTCAACCGGCTCGAAAGTGCGGCGTCCCAGCCCGTGCCGGCACCGCAACCCGCACTGCCTGCCAGCCCCGCCGCTGCCGCAACGCAGCAGACCGTGCAGGACACGCCGCCGCGGGTCTACGGCGACGCCTCGGCGCTCGGCAAAGGCGCGGACGAGCGCAGTGCCTACAACGTCGCCTTCGACTTGCTGAAGGCCGGCCGCTACGCCGACTCCGCGCGGTCGTTCCAGAGCTTCCTCGAAATCCATCCCAACGGTACCTTCGCGCCGAATGCGATGTATTGGCTGGGGGAGAGTTATTACGTCACCCAGAACTACGCGCTGGCCCAGGAGCAGTTCCAGACCCTGCTGGATCGCTATCCCACCCATGACAAGGCGGCCGGCGCGCTGCTGAAAGTGGGCCTGAGCCAATACGGGCTGCGCCAGCTCGACGCCGCCGAAGCCACGCTGGCCAAGGTGGTGGCCCGCTACGCCGGCAGCGAAGCCGCCCGCACCGCCGACGACCGCCTGCGCGCGATCCAACTGTCACGGGAGCGCTGATCGCGCCTCCGCGGCATGCCCGCGGGCCAGCGTCCCGCTCTGCGGGTAAAATGCCGCGATGAACGATGTCGCCACCGCTGCGGCCGCCGCGCCGGTGGACCGCCTCAAGATCACCGAAATTTTCCTGTCGCTACAGGGTGAAGCCCGCGACGCCGGCTGGCCGACAGTGTTCGTGCGCCTGACCGGCTGTCCGTTGCGCTGCCAGTACTGCGACACCGCGTATGCCTTTTTCGGCGGCGAGTGGCGCGGCATCGACGAGATCCTGGCCGAAGTCGCTGCGCACGGCGTGCGCCATGTCTGCGTCACCGGCGGCGAACCGCTGGCGCAGAAACGCTGCATCGATCTGCTGCGCCGGCTCTGCGACGCCGGCTATCGCGTCTCGCTGGAGACCTCAGGCGCGATCGATGTCGCCGACGTCGATCCGCGCGTCTCGCGCGTGCTCGACATCAAGACCCCGGGTTCGGCGGAAGTCGAACGCAACCGCTGGGAGAACCTGCCGCTGTTGACCGCGCACGATCAGATCAAGTTTGTGATCTGCAGCCGCGACGACTACGACTGGGCGCGCGGCATCGTGGCCGAGCATCGCTTGGCCGAACGCTGCGACGTGCTGTTTTCGCCGAGCAAGAGCGAGATCTCCGCGCGCGACCTCGCCGATTGGATCGTGCAGGACCGCCTGCCGGTGAAGTTCCAGATGCAGTTGCATAAGCTGCTTTGGAACGACGAGCCGGGCAGGTGAGGCAGGGAGCCGGAAGTCTTAAATAATGTCATCCCGAACGAGGGCAACGCCGGAGGAGGGATCTGCTGTTCGCTTGGGTAGAAGAAAAGCAGATCCCTCACATGCGTTCGGTATGACAGAAGTTGGTTGTCTTGCCATTCCAAGTTCCATGTACTTCCTTCCTCTTTCTTTCAATCCGCAACTTCGAAGCTGTCGCCTATGAAACCCGCCGTCGTTCTCGTCTCCGGAGGCATGGACTCCGCCGTCGTGCTCGCCATCGCCCGTGAGCTGGGCTTCGCGCCGCATGCGCTCAGCGTGCGC
>JBKJHV010000096.1:0-3083 GCA_046598445.1 Lysobacteraceae bacterium | reverse complement strand
CTGGTGGTGGTCCCCGCGGGCAGCACCATCGCGTTTCCCAATCGCGACACCGTGTTGCACAACGTATTCTCGCGCACGCCCGGCGCGACCTTCGATCTTGGCAATTACGGCCCCGGGCAGAGCCGGCAGCAGGTGTTCACCAAGCCGGGCCTTATCACCGTGAACTGCAGCGTGCATTACACGATGCGCGCCATGGTCGTGGTGATGGCGACGCCTTACTACACGCGCCCCGACAAGAACGGTCGCTTCGAGTTGACCGGTCTGCCGTCCGGCGCCGGCACGCTGGTGTATTGGCATCCGCGCTCGGCCGCTGCCACCACGCAGATTGCGCTGCCGAACGCGACGCAGCAAAAGCAGCGGCTGGTCGCCACCAAGCCGCGTACCGACCACCATGCAGGGGCGCACTGAATCATGACGAATTCCGTACGTTATGCGCTGCTCAGCGCACTGATCCTGATCGCCGCTGCGGCGACAGTGCTGGGCCTTTCGCTTCTTCACGACCGTCGCCTGTCCGATGCCGTCGCGGCGGATCATCTCGATGTCATCCGTTCCGCGCAGTCGCTGGCGGAGCGCGCACAGACCGATCAATTGACTGTGCGAGCCCAGTTGATCGCCAGCAATCAGGCGGTCACCGGCTACATCGTGCAGTCGTTGGAGACTTCCTTGCCGGGCACCGAAGTGGACTTCGCCTCGGTGGTCGATCTGCTCGAAGAACGGCGCAGCCAGCTCGGCCTCGCGCTGGCGGCCGTGCTGGACGCCGATGGACGCATCGTCGCGACCACCGAACCGCTCGCAGGACGCGACAGTCTCGGCGATCTTCCGGCGTTCCTTGCGATGCGCGAATCGCAGGCTGCGCGTACCGCAGTGCTCGCCGATGGAACACGACTGCTGGGCGTCGCCATCCAGCCGCTCGCGGTCTACGGCGCCAATGAGGCGTACCTGCTTGTCGGCATGCCGGTGAATCAGGCCTTCGCGGAATCCATCGCCCAGGTCGGCGCCGCGGATGTCGCGGTGTTGATGTCGACCGCGGACGGCCCGCTGATCGCCGCATCCACATTGCCGACCGCGGAATCGACCCGGCTCGCCGCGGCATTGCGCGCAGCTGGCGGCAAGGCCAATGGCAAGACCGATGGCCGCTTCGAAATCGACATCGGCGGCGTTTCCCATCGCGCTTCGCTGGCGCCGCTGTTCGGCGACGCCGAAGCGCGTCTGTTGGCGGTGATCCCGAACGACAGCGGCTCGGCCGTGTTCGGCGCATCGTGGCTGCCGTTCCTGATCGGCGTCGGTCTCGCACTGCTGCTGCTGGCGATCGCGCTGGCGATGCTGTGGTTCCGCGTGCTCGCACCCGCCGACGCGTTGGCGCGAATGGTCGAATACTCCGCGGAATCCGGGGATTTCCGGGTCAAAGCGCCGCTCAAGGGAAGCAGGGCGATCGTGCGCATCGCAGAAGCTTTCAACCGCGCGTGCGAACGCGCCGTCTCATCCCAGAAACCCTGATGGCCGCGTCGTGTCGCGTCGTGTCGCCTGGTTCCGTGCCGTGCAGCGTCTGCGGCGATGGTGCGTGGGTTGTTTCAACACAAGAGGAAATTCGTATGGTTCAGCAGTACAGACGGCTTTCGATGCCGCGCACGCACGCGCTCGCTTTCGCGTGCCTGTTTTCGATCTGCGCCGCACCGGTGTGGGCGCAGGATGTCTCCGATCTTGAGGCGCCCGAGGAGGAAGCGCCGGTCGAGCCCGCGAATGCGGCGACCGGCGGAAAACTGCTGCTCACTGCAGGTGTGAGCCAGATCGAAGGCGCGGCCGGCGGCGGTTTGACGCCCTGGGCGGTGATCGGCGGTTACGGCGAAAACAATCAGTTCGGCGCCAATGCGTTCTACACCCGCGTCGATGTCGACGATTACAGCCTCGACAGTTACGGTGCGACGATCGGTTTCCGCGACCGCGTCGAACTCAGCGTGTCGCGGCAGGCCTTCGATACCGAACAGGTCGGCGCCGCGCTGGGCCTGGGCGCGGGTTTCACCATCCGCCAGGACACCTACGGCGTCAAAGTGAAATTGTTCGGCGACGTCGTGCTGGAACAGGACAGCTGGGTGCCGCAGGTCGCGATCGGCGCGCAGCACAAACGCAACGACCGCAGTGCGCTGGTGCGTGCGATCGGTGCCGAAGACGACCGCGGTACAGATCTGTACGTGAGCGCCACCAAACTCTATCTCGACAAGAGCCTGTTGCTGAACGCGACCGTGCGTTTCACCGAAGCCAACCAGTTCGGCATCCTCGGCTTCGGCGGCGACCGCGACAGCGGCTATTCGCCGCAGTTCGAGACATCGGTCGCGTACCTGCTCGATCGACGTCTCGCGATCGGCGCGGAATACCGCACCAAGCCGAACAATCTGAATATCGCCGACGAAGACGATGCCTGGGACGTATTCGTCGCCTGGGCGCCGAACCGCCATGTGTCGCTGACGGTCGCTTACGTCGATCTGGGCAACATCGTCATCCGCGACAGCCAGCGCGGGGTCTACGCCTCGCTGCAGGTCGGTTTCTGAAATCCATTCCGGAGATAACTATGCGTATTCCCAAATTGTTGCGTCTGTTGCCGTTGGCGACGGCATGCTTCGTTTTTCATGCGGTGCCGGTATCGGCGCAGGACGCGCTTCCTGCGCCCGTGCCCGCGCAGCAGCGCGCGCCAGGCGTGCCCGATCCCGCACCCGCGCATCCGGAACTCACCGGCGTGTTCGAGCAGTTCGGCGGTATGCCGGGCATGACCGCGCTGATGGACGACTTCATGGTGATCCTGCTGGAAGACCCGCGGATGCGGCCGTTCTTCGAGAAGGTCGACCATGATCGCGTCAAGCGCCAGCTCGCCGAGCAGTTCTGCGCGATCCTCGGTGGTGGCTGCGCCTACAGCGGCCGCGACATGAAAGAGACGCATGCCGCGTTCGCGATCGACAAGGCCGATTTCAACGCGCTGGTCGAAGACCTGCAGATCGCCATGAACCGCCGCGGCGTGCCGTTCCGCGCGCAGAACAGACTGCTGTCGATCCTGGCGCCGATGCACCGCGAGGTCATTACGCGCTGAAAGC
>JBKJHV010000105.1:0-45015 GCA_046598445.1 Lysobacteraceae bacterium | reverse complement strand
TCTGCATCGCGGCTCCAAGCGATTGAATTCAAATGATTTGATCGCAATCGCGCAGACAAGCGCATCAATGACTTCGCCACACAGGCCAATCCACAACCTCGCTTTCGGGTGTCTGTCCGGCGGTCCGGGCTTTGCTGCACCGCAAATTGACACCGGTATCATTGTGTCGCTGAATAGCCCCCGCCGCACCCGACTCGCCAGCAGGACAGAGGTTTGCGCCAAGCGCGGCAGCGGAACAGGGACCCACCACCTCAATCGAATGGAGTCTTATGAACATCAGTCGCAAGCTTCTGGCGAAGGCCTTACCGCTCGCCGCCGGTTCCATCGCACTCATGCTCGCGCTCAGCGCCAATGTGCACGCCCAGGCCATGGGCTACGCCGCGGGTGCCACCGGCGGCGGCAGCCGTACGCCCGTCAATGTCAGCACCCCCGAACAGATGCGCACCGCCATCAGCGCCTACAGCGGCACCGGCGGTCTGGTGCTGAACTACACCGGGCGCTTCAACTTCGCCACCATCACCGATGTCTGCGCGCAGTGGCAGAAGCCCGCGAACGTGGTCGAGATCAAGGACAAGAGCGACATCACCATCCAGGGCGCCAGCGGCTCATCCGCCAACTTCGGCATCTTCATCGTCGGCAATTCGCAGAACATCGTCGTCCGCAACATGACCATCGGCCTGCTGCCGGGCGGCGAAGGCGCCGACTCGATCACGGTCGAAGGCCGCGGCACCGGCCGCATCCCGTCGCGGGTCTGGATCGATCACAACACGATTTTCGCATCGCTCACCAGTTGCCCCGGCGCCGGCGACGCCAGCTTCGACGGCGGCCTCGACATCAAGCGCGGCGCCAACCGCATCACGCTGTCGTACAACCACATCCACAACTATCAGAAGGTGTCGTTGAACGGCCACAGCGACAGCTCGACCGAACACAACACCGCGCGCACCACCTACTACCGCAACCGCTTCGAGAACGTGCAGTCGCGGCTGCCGCTGCAGCGCTTCGGCCTGAGTCACATGGCGAACAACTACTTCGGCAAGGTCTCGACCTCGGGCATCAACGTGCGCATGGGCGGCGTGTCGCTGATCGAAGCCAACTACTTCGAGAACGTCGCCAACCCGGTGACCTCGCGCGACAGCTCGCAGATCGGCTACTGGGACCTGCGCAACAACTACGTCGGCCCGGGCATCACCTGGAGTTCCAGCAGCAGCGGCACGGTGAACGCCACCAACTGGCAGACCACAAAAGCGTTCCCCGAAGCCCTGCCCTACACCATGAGCATCGCGCCGGCGACGCAGGTGAAGTGTCTGGTGTTCGCCACCGCTGGCGCGGCCACCAACCTCGCCACCACCGCGCCGCAATGCGGCTCGGGCGGCGGCACCGCGGCCATCGATCTCAGCGCCCGAAGCACCAGCAGCGAAGTCGGCCTGACCTGGACCGTCGCGAACATGAGCATCGCGTCGCAGGAGGTCTATCGCGACACCGATTCCAACCCCAGCGGGCGCGTACGCCTCGCCTTCGTCGGCGCGAATATCCGCAGCTTCAATGACACCGGTGCCACTCCGGGCGTGACCTACTACTACTGGATCAAGAACACCACCGACGGCGTGGTCACCAACTCCAACGCCGCCTCGGGCAGACGTTGATTTCGTAGGGCGTGCCCCGGCACGCCGTCTGGACAAACGAAGGGCGCCGCGAGGCGCCTTTCGTGATCTGCGACATCACAATCCAGCTTTGACCCGGCTCTCCCCGAGAAACGACCCCTCCGCCCCGAACCGCCGCTCGACGATCTCAGCGCGATCGTCCGCGATCAATACGACGGTGCTCGCCCGCGTGCCGTAAATCGGATGCGCGATGAACGCGGGCGAGAGGAACCGCTCGCGCTCCAAGCCGATGCCGGTGTCGGGCAGACGGTCGTCGGCGGCGAGGGTGGTATCGGCGAGCGCGGCGAATAGCGGCTCGAGATCAGCTGCATTGTCTGCGGGAAAATCGGCCGCAGACGACGCGATCCAGTCGCCAAGCCGCGTTATCAGCATTTCGGTCTTCGGCCACAGCGCATCGAGAGCGCCGTTGGAGACACCGTGGATGCCGGGGCTCAGCAGGCGCGTCGCGAAACCGGGTTCGCTCGCTGCATCGGGGCGATTGCTCGCGAACGCGAGGCTGTCGCCGTCGTGGATCAGCAGATTGAACGGGGGGTACTGCGTCGCGTCGTTCGCGAGCGCCCGCATCGCGGCGGCCGCATCCGCATCGCCGCGCACGAAGTCGGCGACCAGTTCGCCGCGCGAGCGACCATCCTGTCCCGGCGGTCGGCGCACGTTGGTCACCGCCGCCAGCCGTCGCCCGCGCAAGCCCAGCCAGCTGCCGCCGTGCAGGGCATCGCGACCACCGATGACCTGCGGCGCGTCCTGCCATTCGGCCAGCGGCAAGGTCGGCCGCGCATGGAATTCGTCGCGATTGGCCGCGAGGATCAAGCGGTAGCGCGGGTGCATGCGCCAGGCGAGCGCGATCAGGCACATGACTCGGTTCCACGATGTTTCGCGATACGCAGATCCGATCGCATTCGCGCGTTCTCCGGCTTCAACCGTGCGCCGCCGGAGAAGCGGTGCCCGGGATGCGCACCGTCTTCAAGGCATCCATGAAGCGATGTTTCTTCGCCAGCCGCTCCGCTTCGCGGTAAGCATCGCGTATCCGCTTCGGATCGCCGCGTGCGATCGCGTTCTCCAACCGCATTTTCAGCAGCAGGAAGTGCGTGTACGGCGACTTGTCCTGCGATTCCACCACCAACAGCCGGGCAGCGATGGCATCCGCGTCGGCGTAGCGGCCACGCGCGGTATGGACCCGCATCAGGCTCATGTAGGCAGGCGTGACGTATTCGCTGTCGTCGCCGAACAAGGCCGACATTTCCGAGATCGCCATGCGCGCCTGCGCTTCGGCTTCCGGGACCTTGCCGAAATGCAGCAGGATGGTCGCGTATTCGTCGCGGGCGTATCCCATCGGCAGACCCTGCCGTTGCCCGGCCCGGATCGCATCCCACAGCAGGTCCCCGGCTTCCGCATACAGCGCGTCCTGTCGCGCCCTGTCCACGCCTTCGGCCTGCTGCAGCAACAGCAAGGCCAGATCGGCACGGCGCTTCAGCGAGGCCTCGTGCTGCGGTCCGTATGCGCGCTCGAGAATATCCAGCGCCTTGCGCGCGCTCTCCAGCGTGCCGGCGATGTCGCCCCGCTCGAACGCCAGGCCGCCGCGGATCACGAAGGCGTCGGCGAGATCCGGATGATGCGCGCCGATCTGGGTTTCGAGGATCCGGGTTCCGTTCCCGATCTCTTCCTGGGCGCGCTCGGTTTCGCCCAGATAGAACGACGTCTTGCCGACCACGACCCACGCGCGCCCGGTTTCCGGATGCGAGGGACCGAAGATCCGCAGATTGCTGTCCAGCGACGCCGACGCCTGCAGGTGGGCGTCTTCCTTCCGTCCGGACAGCAGCAGGGCGCCGGCAAGATATCGGCGCAGGGTGTTCTGGATGGTCGAACTGCGGTCGCCCAGCACCGCCAGCGCACGATCCAGGTCCGCTTCGGCTTCCTTGAACCGGAACAGTTGGGTCAACGCATAGCCGCGCTGGCCGAGCAGTTCGGCCTGCGCGGCGGCACCGTCGTCCTCCAGCGCGGCCGCGGCCGCCACCGCCGCATCGAGAATGGCAAGCGCGCCTTTCGTATCGCCGAGTCCCCAGCGCGCACGCGCCAGCTGCATCTGCAGATCGAGTCCGACCAGTTCGGCGTCCGCCCCGGGGCGCGACGGCATCGCGGCGAGCGCAGCGCGCACCACGCGTTCGGCATCGGCGTGCCGCGCCCGCAGATTGGACAACTGCGCGATGACGGCATCGGTGCGCGCCGCCTGCAGTGCATCGTCCGAACCGAGGGCTTTCGCCTCCACGGACAACCGCTCCGCACTGTCGTAGTCGCCGCCGATCAGGTGTGCGCGCGCCAGTGCGGTGAGGCCGCGCGCCAGCAGCGCGGCGCGATCGTCGCCCCACTGCGCCCGCAGCCGTCGCTCGGTGTCGTCCAGCAGCGCGCGCGAATTCAGCGGCGCATTGCCCAGCGACGACAGGGTCGCCGCGCCCAGCGAGCGTTCGAACAGCTGACTCAGCATCTCGACGTTGGCGGAATCCTGCTGCGCATGGCGACGCTGCTGGACGACGGTGACGGCACCGACCGTCGCTGCGGCGACACATGCGACCGATACCAGCAGCGCCAACGCATGTCGCCGCGCGAAACTCCCGGCCCGATAGCCCAGGCCGGCGCCGCGCGCCGAGACCGGCACGCCATCGAGCCACGCCTGCAGATCCGCTTGCAGCGCCGCGACATCCGGATAACGTTCGGCGGGATCGTTGCGCACGCAGCGCTGCGCGATCGCATCCAGATCGCCGCGCAGCGCATGCGACAGCGCGCGCGCGTCGCGGACGCCGCGCAGGCGGGCCGCTTCGGGCGCGCATGCGAGCGCCAGCGCGCTCGGGGCACGCGGCGCGTCGACATCGATCGGCGCCATCGCGATCAGCGTCGGCGGCTTGCTGGGCCACGCGTCGCACAGCAGCCGGTACAACAGCACGCCCAGCGCGTAGATGTCGATCGCGATACTGGGCGCCGCGCCGCGGAACACCTCCGGTGCGGCGTACGACGCGCTGATGCCGATCCGCACCGGACCGGCGTCTTCCTTCGGCGACAACAGCGCCGACAGACCGAAATCGAGTACGCGCACCGCGCCATCCTGCGTGACCAGCAGATTGGACGACTTGATGTCCTGATGCAGCACACCGTTCGTGTGGGCATGGCGAAAAGCGCTGCAGGCTTCGATCATCAATCGCGCCCGCGCGCGCAGATCCGCGCGCTGCGCGTCGCACCAGCGGTCGATATGCTCGCCATGGACGCGCTGCATCGCCAGCCACGGCTGGCCATCGACGCTGATGCCCGCATCGAGCAGCGAAACGATGCCCGGGTGTTCGAGGCGGGCGAGATGATTCCGTTCGCGGCCGAACGCTTGCAGCACCGCGGGCGACATCAACTCGGGCCGGATGGTCTTGAGCGCGATCCCGCGCTCGTACAGGCCATCCGCCCGATGCGCTGCATACACCACGCCCATTCCGCCTGTCTCGATCACCTCGTCCACGCACCACGCGCCGAGCCGCATGCCGCTGCGCCAGATCGCGCCGGCGTCGTCGCGCGTCCCGGCCGCATCGCCCGCATCCCGCGAGGCGATCCACTCCAGCGGCGAGACCAGGGTGTCCTGCCGGGCATCCGCCAACAGCAAAGACGTCAGGGCCGCGCACAGATCCGGATCCCGCGCCCGTAGCGCGTCCAGCGCCGCCCGCAATTCCGCCTCCGGCATGTCCGCATACCGGTCGAACAGATCCAGCGCCTTGGCTACGGTCCCGTCGTCGGGCGTCATCGTTGTTCGGAGCTCATACCGCCCTGGCCCGCTTCGGTCATGAACGGCATCGCCGGCGCTTCGCCCAACTGCGTGAAGAGGAACGCACGGGCCTTGCGCCAGTCGCGCCTCAACGTGCGATCGGTCACGCCCAGCACATCGGCGATCTCGCCTTCGTCGAGGCCGCCGAAATAGCGTAACTCGACCAACTGCGCCAGGCGTCGATCCAGCCCCGACAGCCGCGTCAATGCGGCATCCAGCGCGATCATGTCCTCGAGCGCGCTGTCTTCACCGGCATCGATCTCCTCGTTCAGCGGCAGCGCGCGCTGGCCGTCGCCGCGTTTCTCGGCCAGATCCCTGCGCACCTCGTCCATCAGCACGAAGCGCATGGCGCGCGCGACCAGCGCGGTGAAATGTCGGCGGTTCTCGACGCTGAAATGTGCGCCGCTCAATCGCAGCCAGCTTTCGCTGACCAGCGACGTGGCCGAAATCCTTCCGGACATGCGCTGGCGGATCTGCGCGCGCGCGATCCGGTGAAGATCGCCGTACAGCAATCCGTAGATCCGATTCCAGGCGCCGTCTTCGCCCGCCTGCGCGTCGATCAACAGGCGGGTGATGGACTCGGGTGAGTCCATCGACGGCTCGACCTGCAGTTCGACCGATGAATCGACCTGCGGATCCGTGCGCGAGCCCGTGTGCGTGATGGCCATCGTCGCCTCCATGTCCGGAAAACGATTCCTCTTGCGAATACCAATCGAAGTAAAGCACAGCCGATCCCCCTGCGCACATCGCCCTTCCATGCCGGCTGGCCCGGGTCGGGGCGTCTGCGCTCCGAGAAGGACCTCATGACCGCTGTCAGCGGCATCGCGGGCCGCCGCCTTCCACAGCGTATCCGGGCGCAGCAGGCGGGCATGCCCGGGCAGGTGGGTCAGGTTGATTTTTCTATGCCCGCTCGGGGCCGAAGGCTCCCCTAACGAATACCATTGCAGCAACGCTTGAACGTAGCCGGCGCCCTCGCCTCAATCGCGGCTCCCGCCGCTCCCACGAAAGCAATCGCCGCTGCGGATGATCGCAGCGGCTTGGATCACGTGAGGCAGCAGGCCACTCGCGATCAAACGCCGCCGATATTCACCCAGTCCCTGCCGTCGCACTGGTACAGACGGAAGTCGATGTCGAGGTAGTAGCCCAGGGTGCTTTCGTCGCAGACCATGCCGGCTTCTTCGTCGCTGATGGTATCGCCACGCGCCTGCGCCGGTTGCGCGAGGACCAGGCCGACGGTGAACACGGCTGCGGCAAGGCGGGTCATGAATGGATATTGCATCGCACTGTTTCCTTGTGATGGGTTCGGCGGGCCTGTCATGCAGTGATGCGCCGCGACCCGCGTTCGTCGCATCCTTCGACGTCGTCAATCCTGGATTTTCGAATCTGTCGCACCACAACCGGCCGGCCCGCTCGGGCCGACCGGCGTATGCGTTCTTACTTGGCCGCAGCCTGCGGTGCGGCTTCGACCGGCTTCGCATTCTTCACATACTCATCCAGCCATGCGTCGGTTTCGGCCAGCATGTGCAGGATCGATTCGCGGGCGCGGTAGCCGTGGCTTTCCTTGGGCAGCATCACCAGGCGCGCGGTGCCGCCCAGGCCCTTGACCGCGGCGTACATGCGTTCGCTCTGGATCGGGAAAGTGCCGGAGTTGTTGTCCTCTTCGCCGTGGATCATCAACAGCGCGTCCTTGATCTTGTTGGCGTAGTTGAAGGGCGACATGGTCTGGTAGGTGTCGCGGGCATCCCAGAAGTTGCGCTCTTCGGCCTGGAAACCGAACGGGGTGAGCGTACGGTTGTAGGCGCCGCTGCGGGCGATGCCGGCCTTGAACAGGCGCGTGTGCGCGAGCAGGTTGCCGGTCATGAACGCACCGTAGGAATGGCCGCCGATGGCCACACGATCACGATCCGCCACGCCGCGACGCACGGTGTCGTCGATGGCGGCTTCGGCGCTGGAGATGAGCTGCGGCAGGTAGGTGTCGTTCGGTTCCTTGTCGCCTTCGCCGACGATCGGCATCGACGGGTCGTCGAGCACCGCGAAACCGCGCGCCAGGAACGGATGCGGCCCCCAGTAGCTGATGGCATTGAAGCGGTACGGCGAATCGGTGACCTGCGACGCGGCGGCGGCCGATTTGAACTCGGCCGGATAGGCCCACATCAGCAGCGGCAGCGGTTTGTCGCGGCCCGGCTCGAAACCCGGCGGCAGGTACAGGGTGCCGGTGAGTTCCACGCCGTCCTTGCGCTTGTAGCGGATCTGCTCCTTCTTCACGTCCTTGAGCTGCGGCGTGGGATGCGGGAAGTTCGTCAGCGCGACGGGTGCCGACTTGGCTGCAAGATCGACGCGATAGAAATTCACCGGGTCGGTCGGCGATTCGCGGGTGATGAGGATCCTGCCGGCACTGTCGTCGAGCACCGCGGCCACCGCCGAGTAATTCGGCGCTTCGGAACGGAACAGGCGCTGCTTGCTGTTGTCGGCGAGGTTCCAGCGATCGAGGAACGGACGGTCGCCCTCGGCCGAGGCGCCGTCGCCGATCAGATAAAGGCTGCCGCCGTCGGGGCTGAACTGCAGGCGCGGGAAACCATTGGCGTCGCGTACGGTCACCGGGTTGCCCGGGTCGTTGTAGCGGTCTTCGCTGGAACCCTCGAATACCAGCTTCGGCGCGGTGGCCGGCACGTCGGGCGCGATCTGCCACGAACGGACCTTGCGGGTCTTCCACCAGAATTCGCTGATGAGTGCGACATCGCCGCGCCCCCATTCGGCGCCGGCGAAACGCGTGGCGAGTTTCGCGAGCACGGTCGGGTCTTTATCGAACGGCGCCGCCTGCATCAGCACGTGGTCGCGGATGTCGACCTGCTTCGACGGGTCGCCGCCGTCCTGGGCTTCGGCCCAGACCAGCGTGGCCGGGGCGTCGCTGCGCCAGCCGATGGAACGCACGCCGGTGGTGGTGGCGTCGTTGCCGCTGGGCAGACCCTCGAACAGCGGCAGCTTGGCGACGTTGTGCAGCGCCTTGCCGGACAGATCCAGCACATCGATGCGGCGCGGGAAGAAATTCATCGGCACCTGGTACGAGAACGGGCGCTCCACGCGCTGCGCGAGCAGGTGCTTGCCGTCGGGCGACGGCGCGAGGCCGACGTACAAGTCCGGCTTGCCGATGTTCGCGAGCTTGCCGTCCACGCCAACCAGCGCCGGCTGTACGCGCAGATAGTGTTCGAGCGTGCGTGCGTCGCCCTCGTTGCGCAGCATGTCCTGATAGGTCCGTAGCTGACGCACGCTGCCGGTGCCGCGGGTTTCCTGGGTGTTGGGGCCGGAAGGCACGATCTCCGCCGCCGGCGCACCGCCCAGACCGACGCGCAGATTCACCAGCAGGCGCTTGCTGTCGGGCATCCAGCGGATGCCGCCGCCGCTGATGGTATTCAGCGGCTGATCCAGCAGCTTGCGCGCCTTGCGCGCACCCACGTCCACCAGCCACAGCTCATTGCCGCCGGTGTTCGGATCCTGCTGGTTCAGCGCGAGGTATTTCTGGTCCGGCGACCACGATAGCGCCGCCAGCGACAGCGGCTGCGGCAGACCATCGATGCGCGTTTCCTTGCCGGTGGCCACGTCCATCAGCCACAGGTCGCTGGCGAAGGAGAAACGGCTGGGCGAGTAGCTGCGCGGATTGAGGCGCAGGCCGGCGAGTTTCAGCTCCGGCTGCGCGACCAGCGCGATCGACGGCAGCGTCGGGATCTGCTGCAGTGCGGCCAGATCGCGGCGCGGGCTGAGCGACAGCTGCGGCGCACGCGCGGCGTCGACGATGGCTTTGAGCTCGGCGACGGGTTCGCGGTAGCCGGTGGCGGACTGGGTCTGCGGCTGGGTCTGCGGCGCAGACGCCTGCTGGGCGAAGGCGACCGGCGAGACCAGCGCGAGGGCGATGAGCGCCGGCAGGAGCAACTGACGAAGTGCATGCGGGCGGAGTGCCCGCGGGCGGAGTGCGGAAAGGCGTGAAGACATGACGGAGAGAACTCCTCGGGGACGGCCAACGGGCAATCCTCCATCTTCGCGCCAGACCCGGGGCGCTGTATGCGCCACAGGTCATGGACGGCACGCCCCGGCATCGCCGGAAGCGTCCGGCTACAGCCGCTTGGCGATCTCCGGCATCCAGAACGTATCCGCCAAGTGCACGAAGCCCTCGCCCAGCGGATGGATCTCGTTGTCCCATCCGGCCGGATCGGTCAGCTCGCGCCGGGTATCCAGCACCACGAAGCCGCCGGCGCGGTCGGCGACCGACAGCAACAGCGCGTGGAAGCTTTCCAGCAGCCAGTCGACGATCGTCTGCTGATCCTTCGGCGGGATGCCCTGCTTCGTCGCCGGCTTCCAGATCCACGGACCGGCGCGCAGCTTGAAGAACTTGTAGGGCTTGTCCATCGGGGTGACTGCGGCATAGGTGTGGCCGATGATGGTGGCGGCAGGCGCGAATTCGTCGCGCATCGTCACGATCAGGTCGTAGCTGGCGGCGACGCTGTCGAACGTGGCCGCCAGTTCGCCGAGGTCGATCCAGCGCCGGACGACTGCGGGCACCTTGTCGTTCCAGGCCCACTTCGACCCGTCCCGGCCGCTGCCGTCGGTGAGATGCCGCCCGAAATCCTTGCCGATCACGTCGTTGCCGCCCAGCGACAGCAGCATCAGATCGAACGGCCGGTCGCGACTGGCGAGCACGGCGGCGATCTCGCGCCAGCTGCGGATCATCCGCGGCACGTCCTTGGCATCACGACCCGGGTAGCTGTCGTCGAGGAAATTGACGCGCTCGCCGAAGAGCTTGTTCGACGACAGGCGGGTCTGCAGGTCGGGATAGAACCGCAGCGGATACTGGAACCAGGAGTCGCCTATCGTCAGCGCATTTTTGCGCTTGCGGAAGCGGTCGACCCGTTCGTAGTAATCCTTGAGGTGGTTGATGTGGGTAGAGGCCATGGGCGTCTGCTCCTCGTCGGTATCGGATGGCATCCATCATGCGATCCATGCGTATCACCAGTTGGGATTGATCCGGCCTCCGTACCGGATCAGCGCTGAGCGAAAGCGGCACAGCGCACATGCGCCTGGATCGCGCCTTCCGCGCCGGCATGCTGCAGCACCAGACGCCAGTACTCGACGCCGTTGACGGTCTCGCGCTCGATGCTGGCGAACTCGCCGCCGCCGTTGAACCGGCCGCTCAGGCGGGTGAAGAAACACATGCCTTTGTTGGTGGGGATCATGCGGATGGCGTCCGCTTTCTTCGATACCGTGAAGGCGTATTCACCGGCGATATCCACCGGCCCCTCGCCGCCGGGACCGATGAACACCGCGACCGTTCCCGACGAAGGCTTGCCCACGAAGTAGGACATCGCATAACCGGTCACAGGCACATCGCACTGGCCGACCGCAGCGCCCACATGCGACGGCTGCTTGCCCTGCTTGCTCTGGTCGATCATCACGAATTCGCCCAGACCGGCGAACTTGCCGGACATGCCGGTGAGCGCGGTGAAGGCATCGCCCCACCATGCGGCGTTGTAGCGATAGCTGCCCAGCGGTGCGGAACCGCAGCGCAGGAGCGACGATGAGACCTGCGAGGTCACCGAGAACTGCGGCGAGATCCAGCGCACTGTGCCCCAGGAGATCGACCGGAAGGCGGTCATCGGCAGACAGGTCGCGCGCGCGGCCACGCCGCTCTGCTGCGACCGGCCGCCGAGTGTCCACGACCCGGTTTTCGGATCGCGCCTCAGTCGGACTTCCTCGCCGCCGCCGCGGAACTTGCCGCTGACCCGGGTGAGGAAGCAATAGTCGCCGGCGCCGCCCACGCCCTTGGTGACATTGCCCAGACTCTGGTCCCAGGTGCCGTCGCGAAAGTCCACGGCGTGAGCCGTACCGGCGGCGAGCAGGGCGAAACTTGCGGTGTAAATTGCGGATTTGACGTCCATGCGTGCGGAATCCTGATGCTGGGGAAAGGGGCGCGGTCGCGATGGGCCACTCGGTCAGATACGCCAATGTCGACGGGCGCAGGACAGTGGGGACGCGCCCCGCCCGATTCATCCTTCCATCGCGAGATAGCGATACAATGCCCGCCTCTGCGCCGAGGGGCGCTGCAACCCCGGCTTTCTGGTCCGGGATCAGGCTCGGCGGAGGCTTCACCCTGCAACGGCGCCCGTTCACTGCGACCCCGGCCATCCGCCCGGGCGCACTCGACGGAAGAACTCCCGCCATGAACGCACAAGTCAAGAATCTCCCCGATTTCAAAGTCTCCGACATGCAGCTCGGCGAAGCCGACTGGGGCCGCAAGGAAATCGACATCGCCGAGCACGAGATGCCGGGCCTGATGTCGATCCGCAAGAAGCACGCCGCCGCCAAGCCGCTCAAGGGCGTGCGCGTCACCGGCTCGCTGCACATGACCATCCAGACCGCGGTGCTGATCGAGACCCTGAAGGACATCGGCGCCGACGTGCGCTGGGCCTCCTGCAACATCTTCTCTACCCAGAACCACGCCGCCCAGGCCATCGCCGCCACCGGCACCCCGGTGTTCGCGTGGAAAGGCGAGTCGCTGGAAGAATATTGGGACTGCACCCTCGACGCGGTGACCTTCCCGGGCGGCAAGGGCCCGGAGCTGGTCGTCGACGACGGCGGCGACGTCACCCTGCTGATCCACAAGGGCTACGAGCTGGAACAGGGCTCCAAGTGGGTCGACGAGCCGGCGTCCTCGCACGAGGAAGGCGTCATCAAGAACCTGCTCAAGCGCGTCGCCAAAGAGCGTCCCGGCTTCTGGACCAATGTGGTCAAGGACTGGAAGGGCGTTTCCGAAGAAACCACCACCGGCGTGCACCGCCTGTACCAGATCGCGGAACAAGGCAAGCTATTGGTGCCTGCGATCAACGTCAACGATTCGGTCACCAAGTCGAAGTTCGACAATCTGTACGGCTGCCGCGAGTCGCTGGCCGACGGCCTGAAGCGTGCGCTGGACGTGATGCTGGCCGGCAAGGTGGCCGTGGTCTGCGGTTACGGCGACGTCGGCAAGGGTTCCGCGGCCTCGCTGCGCGCCTACGGCGCCCGCGTCGTGGTCACCGAGATCGACCCGATCAACGCCCTGCAGGCGTCGATGGAAGGCTTCGAGGTCAATACCGTCGAAGCCACCCTTGGCCGTGGCGACATCTATGTCACCACTACCGGCAACAAGGACGTGCTGACGCTTGAGCACATGTCGCAGATGAAGGACCAGGCCATCGTCTGCAACATCGGCCACTTCGACAACGAGATCCAGGTCGAGAAGCTCAACGAGTCCGGCGCCGAGCGTCTGAACATCAAGCCGCAGGTCGACAAGTACACGTTCAAGAACGGCAATTCGATCTATCTGCTGGCCGAAGGCCGCCTGGTGAACCTCGGCTGCGCCACCGGCCACCCGAGCTTCGTGATGTCGAACTCGTTCGCCAACCAGACCCTCGCGCAGATCGACCTGTGGGCCAACAAGGGCACCTACGAGCCCAAGGTCTACATCCTGCCGAAGAAGCTGGACGAAGAAGTCGCGCGTCTGCACCTCGAGAAGATCGGCGTGGTGCTGACCGAGCTGACCACCGAACAGGCCGAGTATCTGGGCGTGTCGAAGGACGGCCCGTACAAGCCGGATCATTACCGCTACTGATCCACGCAGTTGCATGCAGAACGAAAACGGGCGCTTCGGCGCCCGTTTTTTTGGCTTGTTCCGAAGATTCCCGTCCGGCGCTGTCCTGACCCGCGGACCGCACACGTTTCTCAACGATATCCGGCCTCTGCTCGCCGCCTGTCATGCCGCGCATGACGCGCGCGGCCTCGACCGGTTCCCGTCCCCGCGGGTCCCGGGTCGTTCGACAGGAGCGTTGCGATGATCAAACATGCGTCATGGGCCCACGGCAATGCCATGGTGCCGGAACTGCAGAGCGGGCTGCTCGTCCGCCATTGGGGCGGAGGCACGCAGATCCAGTTCACCTTCGGTCTCAACCAGACGCCACCGGCGGCCTGGTGCCACATCCCGATCCCCACGCCGGTCATCGTCAACGACGTGCGCCTGCGGGTGCAGACGCTGTTCCTGCTGTTCAAGACCGGGCAGCACGCCGCGATCGACAACATCCACATCTTCGACGGCCCGAACAGGATCCACACCTGGGACGCGAATATCGGCAGCGGCGGCTCGGGTCGCCGCACAGGCGATCACTCGCGCGGGACCGACCCGGTGAATACGCTCACCCTGCCGAACCCGCATTCGGTGATGTTCGGCATGTCGATCGCCTTCACCTTCGTCCCGGTCGCGCTCAGCACTTCATCGCCACCGGTCGATCCCGAAGGCACCCTGCTGATCACCGCTGCTGGCGCGGATTTCTTCTGAGCGCGTCAGCAACGTGTTAGGCCGCATGAGAATCCATCAAATCTTTTGCAGCCAAGTGCACAATTCCACTAGACTTCAAACTCATCAAAGGAATACCAATGCGCAATGTCGGCAAAGCTCCAACAATGGCAGTATGGGTGATTTCACTGATTCTGTTTCTCATCGCGCTTGTAGCTCAATTCGGTCTCGCCAAGATTCCCGAGCCGTTGGCTACTTGGTCGTGGATCGTCGGCTTTGGTCTTTTGCTGGTGGCTTGTCGCGTTCGTGGCTTGTAGTCGCCAGCTCAGTCTGCGGCTTAACTCAGGCGATACACCGAAACGGGCGCTACGGCGCCCTTTTTTTCGCTTTCGTAGCCCGGGTGCGCAACGCGCACCCGGGATGACGAGACGCATACTTTCCGAAGCTCCCGGATACGGTCTTCGACCGCATCCGGGCTACGGCGCTGCAGCATCCGCCCGGGCGCCGGGCCGGCCACCAGGAACCTCAGCGCCACCGCGACCGGATAGAAGAAGCCGCCCAGGCGCGCGCGTTCTCGAGTCTCGCGGAGTTCCTGGGCGAGCAGGTTGCGGCTGCGCTGCGCGGGTTTGGGCGAAGTCGGTCAACGGCATCGTTCAAGCGCAAGTCAAAAAACGCCGGTCCGAACTTCTCACGGCCTCCACCCCGCATTCGCCTCCCAGAACGCCACACTCCGCAGATACGCCTCGCGATCCAGCGACACCCCAGATCCACCTTCCTCCACACCCAGCGCGTTGCGCAGCATCGTGATCGGGACCATCGGGGTTTCCTCCGGCGTCATCGTGTAGAGACAGCCGACCACGCCCCAGTCGGCGTCGACGGGCGTGCCTTCCTTCGCCATCTGTTCGCGGCTGTAGAGGATCGGGATCAGGAAGTTCGCGACCGGCGGTTCTAGATTCTCGAACCAGCGCACCAGCACCGGCAGTTCGTCCTTGGTGCGCGCCTCGTAGGCTGTGCGCAGGCGATGGCGGTTGCCGTCGTCGACCGGGATCGTCATGCAGCGTGTCGACGTCCAGTTGCGATGCACGTGCAGCCGGCAGAACGGGGCATAGCCTTCCAGCACCGCGTGCGGGGTTTCTTCGTTGAGGCGACGCTCGAAGTCCCCGGGCGTGCAGTCCTGGATGGTGTTGCGGCGGGGTTCGCGGGGAAAGAGGCGGGGACGGGCGAAATCGGTCAGGACGATGGACATCGGAGGCGTGTAAAAGCGGAACCGGGGCTCAGGGTAACGCTTCACACCCAGCTTGGCCGACGCCGCCGACATTGCAATGCACATTCATCGCGATAAAGAGATATTATGCCGGGGACACGACCGGATGCCGTCATGACTGCCATTTCCTTCGAGTTCTACCCGCCCAAGACCGACGAGCAGCGCACCCAGCTCGACCGCACCGCGGAAAAGCTCAAACCGCACGCCCCCGAATACGTCTCCTGCACCTTCGGCGCCGGCGGTTCCACGCTGAGCTACACCTCCGAAACCGTGCGCCATCTGAAGCAGAGCCACGGCTTCGATGCCGCGCCGCACCTGTCGTGCATGGGCGGCAGCCGCGAGGAAATCCGCGAACTGCTGCGGCTGTATCGCGCGCTCGGCTGCAAGCGCATCGTCGCCCTGCGCGGCGACCTGCCGTCCGGCATGGGCCACCACGGCGACCTGCGCTACGCCTCGGACCTGATCGGGTTCATCCGCGCCGAACATGGCGACCATTTTCATGTGGAAGTCGGCGCGTACCCGGAAACGCATCCGCAGGCCGACGACGCATTCAGCGATCTGCGTCATTTCAAGACCAAGATCGATGCCGGCGCCGACGCCGCGATCACCCAATATTTCTACAACCCGGACGCCTATTTCCGCTTCGTCGACGACGTGTGCAAACTCGGCGTGACGGTGCCGATCGTGCCGGGAATCATGCCGATCTCCAACTTCACCCAGCTCAAGCGTTTCTCCGAGAGCTGCGGCGCGGAAATCCCGCGCTGGGTCGGCAAGCGCATGCAGGCGCTGGGCGACGACGCCGACGGCATCCGCGAATTCGCGGCCGACGTGGTCGCGGCGATGTGCCAGCGCCTGATCGCCGGCGGCGCACCGTCGCTGCATTTCTACACGCTGAATCTGGCGAAGCCGACGCAAGCGGTGTTGTCGAGGATGTGATGTTTGCGGTGTGCGGGTGCGAAGGTTTTCCTGTGGGAGCGACGCAAGTCGCGACTGGCGGAGACGGAGTGGTCAAAGGCTGCGAAAGTTCGTCGCGACTTGCGTCGCTCCCACAAAATTTTCGCTCAACTTCGCTGACGCTCGCGGCAGTGCCGCGCAAACGCGTCAGCTCATCCGGCCCGGCGCAGCGCGCCGTGCGTTCGCCGAGGCCGCACGGCAGTGCCGTGCAAGCGGCCTCAGCTCACCCAACCCGCTACGACGAACAGGGCCAGAATCGCCAGCCACAGCAGCAGGATGCGCCAGACCAGGCTCATCGCATCGCGCAGTTCCGGCAGTTCGCCCAGTTGCGCCCAGGCGTTGCCCGGTGTCGCGCCTTCTTCGATGAGTTCCTGGGTTTCCTCGGCCATCTCGCAGCGCACGCTGGCGCGGGCAGCGGCGCCGAGGTGGGCGTGATCGAGCTGTATTTCCGCGCCGCCGGCATCGCGCCACACGCCGAGCACGCTGTCGAAATTGCCGACCAGCGCCAGCGAGAGCGTCATCGCCTGCGCGACTGGCCAATTCAGCAGCGCGAAGAAGCGACGCGCGCCCTCGCGGGTGGACGCGGGCAGTGCGTCGGCGTACTCACCTTCGGCCGTGAGCGCGGCGAAGCGGTACAGCACCGCGCCAACCGCGCCGAACAGCAGGAACCAGAACAGCACGCCGAACCAGCGCCGCAGCGCATTGGCGAAAACGGCCTCGACCATCGCAGCGGCTTCGCCGAGGCCGCTGTCGGCGTTCGCATCCAGCCGCGCCGCTGCCTCGCGGCGCGCGGTGGCGTCCTCGGCATCGACCACCGCCGACACGTCGACATCGAGATCGCGCGGACCCCAGGCGTAGAACAGCACTGAAACCGCGAACAGCAGGCCGAACGCACCGGCCAGCGGCGAATGCAGCGCGAACTGCAGCGCACCGACCAGCAACAGCGGCGGCAGCAATGCGAACAGGAAGCCGAAAGAGCCGCGCCAGACGGACGGGCCGTCGCCGAAGCGCGCGTCGATCCAGCGCAGCCAGAGGCCGAAGCCATCATGACGGCGGACGGATGCGGCGAAGCCCGGCGCCAGATGACCCAGCACCAGCGCGAAGATCACGGCGATCAGGGTCGCGGACATGGCCGCAGTCTAATCCAGCCGGCCAGCATCAATGCCGGCGTACCAGCACTCGATCAGCCAGCGCGAGATCGAGATCGACGGCGACACCAGCAGGCCGGCGTCGGTATTTTCGCCGCGCAGCGCGGCGCCGACTTCGTCGCGACTGAACCAGCGCGCGTCTTCGAGTTCCTCGTTGGCCTGCGGCGGGTCGGGTTCGGCCACGGCGATGAAACCCAGCATCAGCGACGACGGGAACGGCCAGGGCTGCGAGGCGAGATAGCGGCTGCTGCGCACGCGCACGCCGGATTCCTCCATCACCTCGCGGACGACGGTCTGTTCGAGGGTTTCGCCGGGCTCGACGAACCCGGCGAGCGTGGAATAGCGCCGCGCCGGCCAGCTGGCCTGGCGGCCCAGCAGCAGACGCTCGCCATCGGTGATCGCGACGATCACCGCCGGATCGGTGCGCGGATAGTGGTCGAGCCCGCACTGCGCGCAGCGGCCCTGCCAGCCGCCATGCTTGAACGCGATCGCGCCGCCGCAGGCGCCACAGAAGCGATGCCGTTGTTGCCAGTGCAGCACGGCGCGCGCCTGTGCGAAGACCGTGGCCTCGAACGGCGCCCACTGCGCGGCAGCGGCGCGCAGATCGAGCCGCCGCGACGGCAGCGCGGCGTGCTGTTCATCGGCATGCTGTGCATCCGAAAGTCGCGCGGCGAACCAGCTTTCGTCGCCACGCATGCCGAGGAAAATCGCCTCGCCGGGCGCATCGCCCAGATCGCCGCCGCGCGCGGCGACCAGCCAACCATCGTCGTCGCCCACCGTGCGGCCATCGCCGTCGATCAACAGCACCCGCGCGTTCGGCCAGTAGGCATGGAGGGCATCGGGATTGCCGCGCAGGGCATCGCCGCGGTCGAGCGCGCCGTCGACGAACGCGAAACGGGACGTCGGCGGATTCCCGGCGGAGATCATTCGGTCAGGCGCTGAAACTGCTGCCGCACCCGCAGGTGGTCTTCGCGTTCGGATTGCGGATCACGAACTGCGAGCCGTGCAGGCTTTCGGTGTAGTCGACCTGGGCGCCGACCAGATACTGCAGGCTCAGCGGGTCGACCAGCAGCGTCACTTCGTCGGTGGCGACGGCGAAGTCGTCCTCGCTCTGCTGTTCGTCGAACTCGAAGCCGTACTGGAAGCCGGAACAGCCGCCGCCCTGGATGTAGACCCGCAGCTTGAGCGCCGGGTTGCCCTCCTCGCGGATCAGCTCGCGCACCTTCGCAGCGGCGGCGACGGTGAAGTCGATCGGCGACGGCGGAGCCTCGGTGGCGGGGGCGGACGGAGCGGTGGTCTGGATATCCATGGCGACAGGATGGGGCGACGGGGCCGGCGGTTCAAGCCGCGTGAGCGGATCACAGCGGATCCGCTGCAGATTTCCAGCGCAGATTCAGGCCGGTTCAGCCGCCTTCGTCGCTGCGCACGGTGTCGGGCCAGGGGAAGGACTGCTCCACGGCGCTGCCGCCGGCCGGCACCAGCCGCACGCCCACCCGCAGCGGCTTGAAGCCCTTGGGCAGCAGCACCTCGCCTTCCACCTGCTGGAAATACTTGAAGGAATAGGCGACGCCGGGGGCGTTGTTCTGCTTGCGCAGGCCCGACCACGTCAGCTTTTCGAGGCGATCGTTGCGGGTGCCTTCGATCGACAGGGTCACCCGGCCGGTGTTGACCGCGCCGCGGTTGAGGTTCTGGGTCAGCGTGGCGACGAAATGCCAGGCATCCCCGCCCTGCAACTGCATGTCGAGATCATGGACGCTCAGCCCGCGGCGCTGGCCGGTGGCGCCGACGAAGCTTTCGTAGAAGGCGATATCGGCGCGCAGGCCGGCGATTTCTTCGTCGCGCTCGGCAAGCGTGCGCTCAAGGTCGCGGTTGGCATCGCGGCTGATCTGGTCGGAACGGCGCAATGTAGAGACTTCCTGGCTCAGCTTCTCGCTGCGCGCCGCCACGGCGGCCGTGGTCTGGCTTGAAGCGTCTTCTCCGGAAAAGAACACCGCCCACGCGCCCCATACGCCGAAACCCAGCGCCAGCAGGAACACGCCCAGCCCCAGATAGACCCAGTGATGATGGGATGGCGGCGGCGGGGCGGACGGCGGAGGGGCGTGATGACCGCCCGGTGGGGTGCCGTCGGCGTGCGACAGGTGGTCGTGAGCACGATCGCCGTCGTGTTGCTCGTTCTGGTAGTGATCAATGTTGTAGTGATCGGCTTCGGTCGGCTCGACTTCGCCTGGCTCGACCTCTTCCGATTGGACATCGGACGGCCCCGCTTCGGCGAATCCGTCTGCGGCAAGTCCGGCTTCGATGGGCGCCGGTGCCTCGAAGCCCCAGGTTTCCGGAGCCTCGACGACTTCGGCGGGCGTCATCGCAACGATTTCGGCGACCGTCTCGAGCTGGACGGCGGCTTCGACCGGGTCTTCGTCCGGTTCAGCAGCCATCTCGGGCTGCGGCAACGGCGCCGCCGCAGCCTTTGCGGACTTGCCACGTTTGCGGGGCGCGCGGCGCGGCTTGGCAGGGGCTGGGCTGGGCGCCGGGCTGGGCGCGGAACCGGCCGCGGACGACACCTCGGCCAGCGCGGACTCCACTTCCACTTCGGCGCGCGCCTCTGCGTCGGGCTGCAGCGCGTGTTCGAGAATGGCCCGTACCGCCGCCTCGGGCGGTGCGCCAGCGGGCGTGTCGACAGGTTTGGCGGCCTTGCGCGAGGCGCGGCGGCGCTTGGGCGGGGCGGTATCGGACAGGTCGTTCATCGCCATCATCCTAACCGGACGACCTTAAGCCTGTGTCAAGGCGACGTTCTGATACTGTGCCCCCGTGCGGCCCGCCAGGCCGTGGCTTGCATCCGGCGGCCATGCCGTCCGGACGCGCTGTTGGGGGAGTTCTCATGTCCGAAGCCCACGTATTCGCCATCGGCATCCTGCTGGCCTGGTTGGCCGGGGTGCGCGCCTACCTCACCGTGTTCGGGGTCGGCATCGCCGGCTATTTCGGCTGGCTGGACCTGCCGCCCGCATTGGAAGCCACCACCTCGCCGTGGGTGCTGGGCGTGTCAGGCGCGCTGGCGGTGGCGGAATTCTTCGCCGACAAGATTCCCGGCGTGGATTCGGGCTGGGATCTGCTGCAGACCCTGCTGCGGGTACCGGCCGGCGCCTTCCTCGCCGCCGCCGCGATCTCGCCCGACGGCGACCTCGGCACCGGGATGATGGTCGCCGGCGCCGGCGCCGCCCTGACCAGCCATGTGCTGAAGTCCGGCACCCGCGCGCTGCTGAACACCTCGCCCGAACCGATCAGCAACTGGACCGCTTCGATCGCCGAGGACACCGCGGTCATCGGCGGGCTGGCGCTGGTCTGGTCGCATCCCTGGATCGCGCTGACGGTCGTGGTCGGCACCGGCCTGACCATCGCCCTGCTGGTGTGGTGGCTGTGGCGCAAGCTGTTCCGGGGCGTCTCGCGGATGTTGTCCCCGTCCTGAGAGTACGTCCCCGAGCCGCGGTTTCGCGGCGTGCACGCCGCACGATCGCCGTCGTGCCGCTGCTGCCTCCGAAAATCCGGCCATGACCCCCGGCGCTTCCCAATGCCGGACGAACCCGCATAATGCGCGTTCGAGCAGGGAGCCGCGATGTCCTACGTTCCACAAGAACGCAATTCGTCCGCCACCACTGGCCGACCGGCCGGGTCGGGCGCGCTTGCCCGCGCCGAATATCCGCCGGCCGATTACTGGCGCCGCTGGTGTGCCGATGCGCCGCCTCCGGCAATGCCCGTGGTCGCCGATCCGATGGCGGAACCCGTTGTCGCGGTCGAAACCACGCCGATGGTGGTGCCCAACGAGGCTGGCGAACCGGCCTACCGCGTGCTGATCGTCGAGGACGACCGCAGCCAGGCGCTGTTCGCGCAGGGTGTGCTCAAGGGCGCGGGCATGGATGCGGAAGTGGTGCAGGTGGCCAGCGAGACCATGGCCACGCTGGAGCGGTTCATTCCCGATCTGGTGCTGATGGATCTGCACATGCCCGGCATGAGCGGCACCGAACTCACCGCGCTGATCCGCAGCCACGCAGCGTACGCGCACATCCCGGTGGTGTTCCTGACCGGCGACACCAATCCGGAAAGCCATTTCGAAGTCCTCGACAGCGGCGCCGACGATTACCTCAGCAAACCGGTGCGTCCGCGCCATCTCATCGCCGCTGTGGAAAACCGCGTCCGCCGCGCACGCGCGCTCAAACAGCAGCGCGAACAGGAAGTGCGCCGCCATCCGGCCACCGGCCTGCTCACCCGCACCTACATGCTGCAGCAACTGGCGCTGGCGTTCCCGCAGCAGTCGTCGGGCGCGGTGCATTTCGTGGTGATCGAAGGCACGTCCGCGCTGCGCGACCATTACGGCTACGCGACGCTGGACGCGATCCTCACCGAAGCCGGGCGGATGATCGCTGCGGTCGCCGGCGAGCACCACGCATCGCGGCTCAACGACAACACCTTCGTCGTGTATTGGCCGGGCCTGCCGCCCGACCGCCATGCGGTGTGGGCGCGGCAGCTGCGCGACGCCTTCGTCGGCCACAACCTGGAAGCCAACGGCGACAACATCCGTCTGCGCGCCTGCGTCGGTTACGTCGACCTGGCGCAAGGTTTTGCCGATGCCGGCGCCGCGCTGGCCGCCGCGGAAGATGCGCTACGCCTCGCACGCAGCGAGCCGACCGCCATCGCCGCCTACCGCCCGCAATCGGACGCGGTGTCGGAACAGGCGACGCAACTGCTGGCGCAACTGCATGAAGCCCTGAAGGACGAGCGCCTGGAACTCGCGTTCCAGCCGATCGTTTCGGTGGTCGGCGGCGAACAGGAGCAATACCAGACTCTGGTGCGGCTGCGCGGCAGCAGCGGCCAGTTGCACACCGCCGCGGAGATCGTGCCGGTGGCCGAACGCGCGGGGCTGGTCCACGAAATCGACCGCCGGGTGATGACCCGTGCGATCGCGATCCTCGGCGACCAGCTGCGCGGCAGCAAACGCGCGCGGCTGTTCGTGCCGCAGGCCGCGCGCACCCTCGGCCAGGACATCTACGGCAAGTGGTTGCTGGAATCCCTCTCGGACCTGAGCATCGAGGGCAAGCTGCTGGTGGTGGACGTGCGCCTGGGCGACGCGCTGGTGCATTCGGTGCTGCTGCGCGAGTTCTGCCAGCGGATGATGAGCGCCGGCGTGCGTTTGTGCCTGAGTCAGTACCAGGCCAATCCGGAGGCCGACGCGCTGATGTCGCAACTGCCACTGAGCTATGTCCGTCTCTCGCCGCATTACGCCGGCAAGATCGACCAGCAGCCGGTCCACGACGAAATGCGACAGGTGATCGACCGCGCCCACATGCTGGGGCTGCAGGTCATCGGCCAGCACGTCGAAGATCCGCAGACGGCGGCCAAGCTGTGGCTCAGCGGCATCGACTACATCCAGGGCGACCTGGTGCAAAGCGCCGCCAACGCGATGGATTTCGACTTCCAGCACTCGCTGCTGTAACTCGCAGGCCGCTGTCGCAGACCCGCCGCAGCGGAACCCGCGCTGGTCAAGGCGGCTCAGGCTGGGGCATCATCCGGTATTCGCCCTGTTACAACAGCCTGTTCCCACGACATGCTTCCACCGTGGCGGGATGCGGCCCAGGACGGGCCGGCTCTTCAGCGAAGCCCGATCCAGCAGGACAGTGTTCCCAACGCAGGTAACCCGATTTGAACGAGCCGAAGCCCTCGCTGCTGAATTTCCGCTGGTTGGCGCTGGCCACCGCGATCGGCGCCACCCTCGCGCTGGCGGCCGACCTCATGACCGGCGGCCAGTCGTGGCGGATGGCGGCCCTCGCGCTGACCGCGGCCACGGCGGCCATCGTCGGTTACCTCGCCTATGCGTCCCGCAACTACGAGCAACATATGCGCGACGCCGCCGAGATCGCCGAGCGCAGCGAAGCCGAGCGCAGCGAGTTGCAGCGCGAGTTGCAGCGCCGCAGCCAGCTCGAGCAACAGTTGCGTCAGGCCAAGCAGGATGCCGAATCGGCGGTGATGGCCAAGGGCGAGTTCCTGGCGACCATGAGCCACGAAATCCGCACCCCGCTCAACGGCATCGTGCCGATGCTCGACCTGCTGATGCACAACAAGCTGCCGGCCGATCAGGCCGAGATGGTCCACACCGCCTTCCTGTCCTCACAGCAGATGCTGCGGATCGTCGACGACATCCTCGACTACTCGAAGCTGGAAGCCTCCAAGCTCCAACTGGAGTCCACCACCTTCAATCTGCGCGAAACCCTCGAGTCGGTCATCCAGCTGATGGAGCGCCCGGCGCAGAGCAAGGGCCTGCGCCTGAACCTGCAGATCGACCCCTCCGTACGGCTGCCGGTACGCGGCGACTCGGTGCGGCTGCGTCAGGTGTTGAGCAACCTCATCAGCAATGCGGTGAAGTTCACCGAACGCGGCAGCATCGCGGTGACCGTGCGCCGGATCGGCGAAACCAGCGCCCAGCACCAGCTGCGGTTCGAAGTCCGCGACACCGGCATCGGCATCGCCCAGGCGGCGCAGGAACGGCTGTTCCAGGCCTTCAGCCAAGCCGACGCCTCCACCACCCGCCTGTACGGCGGCACCGGCCTCGGGCTGGCGATCTCCAAGCGCATCATCGACCTGATGGGCGGCCGCATCGGCGTGGAATCCGACGCCGGGCAGGGCTCGACCTTCTGGTTCGAGATCCCGATGCTCAAAGTGCAGGGCGATATCCTCGCGGCGAAACCGGCGGAACACAGCAGCGGCCGCGTGCTGCTGCTCACCGGCGACCAGCGCCTGCGCCTGCGCCTGAGCATGCTGCTGCCGAACTGGGGCCTGCGCATCACCGCCGTCGAAACCACCCAGGAAGCGCTGGACCGCATCCGCGCCGCGCTCAACCAGGGCGCAGACTGGGCCTACACCACGGTCATCGCCGACCTCACCAGCGTGCGCAGCACCTCGGTGGCGCTGCAACGCAATCTCGAACGCCAGAGCACCTACGGGCAGGTGCGATTGATCTGCCTGCAGGGCGACGAACCCGCGCCGGAAGAACTGCTGCAGTCGGCGACGATCCTGCACCGCCAAGCGCCCGATGCCGACCTGCGCATGTCCCTGCTGGGCAGCGCCGAAACCGTGCCCTCGCTGTCGGAGGCCGGGACGCCGTTCGATGGCGGCTACGCGGCCGCGCCGGAGCCCCCGGCACCGGCTGCGCATGCTGCTGCGCTTGTATCCAAGGTCGCCGACCCGGCCCGGCCGATGCGGGTGTTGCTGGTCGAAGACAATCCGGTGAACCTGATGGTCGGCCAACGCCTGCTCAGCGTGCTCGGCACCCACTGCGACAGCGCCACCAACGGCGAAGCCGCGCTGCTGCGGATGTCCGCCTCGCGTTACGACCTGGTACTGATGGACTGCCAGATGCCGGTGATGGACGGCTATACCGCCACCCGCCGCTGGCGCGAACACGAAGCCGCCACCGGCGTGCGCCGCCTGCCCATCGTGGCGATGACCGCCAACGCGATGGCCGGCGACCGCCAGAAATGCCTCGATTCCGGCATGGACGACTACCTGGCCAAGCCGGTGACCCGCGGCGAACTCGAACGCTGCCTGTTCCACTGGCACCAGCTCTCCTCGCAGCACAGCAGCGCCGACACCGCTGCGCCGCCAGCCGCCGCCGCGACACTTGCGTCCGCGCCGCCCTCGCCCACGGCGACCCTCGAAGCGGCCGCCAACCGGCCCGCCATCACAACGAATCCCTTCGTGCCATCGCCAACCGCCCCCCCCAAGCCCGCCGCGCCGCCGCCGGCAGAACCGCTGCCGCCGGTGCTCGACGCCGAGGTGCTGGAAGAATTGCGCAGCATCCTCGGCAACGAAGTCGACCGGCTCATCGAGGTGTTCCTGGACGACACGCCGCGACTCATCGCCGCACTGGAAACCGCCGCGACCGGCCCGGACTACGACATGTTGCGCAACGCCTCGCACACGCTGAAGTCGTCCAGCGCCAACCTCGGCGCGATGTCGCTGTCGAACGCGGCGAAGAAACTCGAACTGGGCATCCGCACCCAGACGCTGGAACGCCCCGCAGTGGCGGTGGCGCTGATCGCCAACGAATTCGCCCGTGCCCGACAGGCGCTGCGCGCGTGCATGTCGTCGGATGCGCAGCCCGGGTAATCGATTTACCTATATCGCAGGCGTGTCCAGCACGTCGCGCAAACGCAGGCTCAAATAAAAACGGCGGCATCACTGCCGCCGTTTTTTACACGCAGTCGCTTCAGCTCGAAATCTTGGTCTGCAGATAATTCTGCTCGCCCAGACGATCGATCAGCGACAGTTGGGTTTCGATCCAGTCGATATGCTCTTCCTCGGAATCGAGGATGTCGGCGAACAACTGGCGGCTGACGTAATCGCCGATCTTTTCGCAGTGCGCCACGCCATCGCGCAGTGCGGGCAGCGCCTCGTGTTCCAGCGCGAGATCGCATTTCAGCAGTTCGATCGGATTCTCGCCGATCCGCAATTTGCCCAACGCCTGGAAATTCGGCAGGCCATCGAGGAAGAGAATGCGCTCCGCCAATTTGTCGGCGTGCTTCATCTCGTCGATCGACTCGTGATATTCGTGGTCCGCCAGTTCTTTCAGGCCCCAGTTCTTCAGCATCTTGGCGTGCAGAAAATACTGATTGATCGCGATCAGCTCGTTGTAGAGCGCCTTGTTGAGTAATTCGATGGTCTTGGGGTCGCCTTTCATGGCTGGCTCCGTCGGTTGCAGTGGCGTCACTTTAGCCGCAGCGCGCAAACCATGAAGAAATGCGAATCGTCCGCGTTGTCATTGCGGGTACGCAACGATAGACCTGCGCTGTACGGTGCCGCGATCGCCTTCAGGCGGCGTGGGCGATACCGGTGTCCGCGACGGCAGCGTGCACGTCGTCGATGATCTCCGCAGCGGTCGCCAGACAACTGCCGCAACCAGCACCGCAGCCGGTGCGCATGGTCAGTTCGGCCACACTCTTGCAGCCGGCCGCCGCGGTGTGGCGGATTTCGCGCTCGGTGACTCCGTTGCAGAGACAGACATACATGGCGGCATCGGGAAGACGGTGGGAACCGTTCTCATTTGGCCATGGATGAGAATGATTGTCAATTCTGGCCGGGCTCGGGCCCCTGCCCGCTGCGGGGCAGCAATGGACGGCGGCGGCCACGGGGCCGCGACCAGCGTCGGGGGTCGGCGTTCGGCGGCGGAATGGCCTGCGCCCCGGCCTCTTGCCGGGCGGCCGGCGCCAGATGATGCAGGGCATGGGTGTAGACCATGCGCTTGAAGTTGACCACGTGTTCCAGCGGGTACCAGAAATCGACCCAACGCCAGTGGTCGAACTCCGGCGTGTCGGTCAGGTCCAGGCGCAGATCGCTCTCCTCCCCAGTGAACCGGAGCAGGAACCACACCTGCTTCTGGCCGATGCAGACCAGACGGTCGTGGCGGCGGATCGCCCGTGGCGGCAGGCGATAGCGCAGCCAGCCGGGGGTGCTGCCCAACACGTCGACGTGTTCCGGCAACAGCCCGGTTTCTTCGCGCAGCTCGCGATACATCGCCTCGGTGGGCGTCTCGTCGCTGTTCATCCCGCCCTGCGGGAATTGCCAACCGTCGCGGCGGACACGGCGCGCCCAAAACACCCGGCCATCCGGGCGCATCAGGACGATGGCGACATTCGGTCGATAACCGTCCGGATCGATCACGATGCGGACTCCTGAGATCTTTGGCCTTTCGGCCGCTGTCGTCGACTCTGCCACGCACGCCCGACAAGGACAAGCACAGCCACTTGTTGCTGCCCCGCACATCCGCCGGATTGACGCATCGGCCCGGGACATGGAGAATTGCGGGTCCGCTGCAGCCGCATGGCCTCCCAGCGCACCCAAGGCTATGTAGCTCAGCTGGTTAGAGCGTGGCACTCATAATGCCGAGGTCGGTGGTTCGAGTCCACCCATAGCCACCATCGATTATCGCCACTCTTCGATCACGTCACGCCCGAAACCCGCACCCGCGGGTTTTTTGCGTTTCCGGTGATGGCATTGCGCGGATGCGCAGATTGAACATCGTGGCAGGCGCTCCTGCGCCTGCCACGATGCCCCCGCACCGCGCGCTTGCATCAGTGGACTCGAAGCGCCCGGTTACAGGTCGTCATTACGGGCAGAGTTGCTGCAGCTCGTAGTACTGCATTTCGCTGGTCACCACGCTCCAGCCGAGGCCTTGCACCAGTCCGTTGGCGTCGGCATAGGACAGATTGATGCCCACGCGCGGGTACTGGCCCACCGACACGGCGGCGTGCAGGCTTCTGGCGCCGGTCCGGGCGTTGTAGGCATCCACCGCGGTCTTGAAGCGCGAATTGGCCGGTGCATTGCTGATGAACCTGCTCAACGCGCTCAGATCGGTATGGAAGACGAATTCGATATTGTCGGCCGAGTAGATATTGACGTTCGTCGGCGTGTAGATCGGTTTCGAACTCCAGTAATGATTGATGACCCGCTGCTGGCAGGTCTGGACGTTCGGCAGCGCCGTCAGTGCATTCATGCGTCCCAGGGATTCCCACGTGGCGGCAGACGCTGTCCCAGACAGCAACAGTGCGGCGAGCAGAGCGAAGCAGTACTTCTTCATGCGGACATCCTTTTCGTTGTGTGATGTTTGCGTTGTGTGGCGTTGTGATCGCGCGTCCGGCAAGCGCCTTCAGCGCGATGGACAGTGTGCAGGACAGCCATCGCAAGGCTTGAGAACATCGCGTTGCATCTGTCGTCACACATTCGAGCGGCAGCACCGGACGGGAGAGAAGCAACACTGCGCACGCCTTCCATTTCCAACGGCGGCCCGTGGCGCTCGAAGTCTTTTCGTCGCCATCGGCAACGGCGCGGGCACCCTGATTTCCGCAGAATGCCGGGTATTCGCGCCGTCGGCGCCGCAAGGCCGTGTGGACGGATCTTTGAAGGCGCTCGCATAATGCAGGCTCGTCGCCTATCGCAAGCCGCATGGGATACGACCGGCGCGGCTCCGCAATCCCGCTCTCCGCACCTCATCATCGCCAGTACCCATCATTCCCATGGATATCTTCAAGGTCTTCACCCTCGAAGCCGCACACCGGCTGCCCAATGTGCCCCCGGGGCACAAATGCGCGCGACTCCACGGGCACTCGTTCCGGGTCGAGATTCATGTGTCCGGCGACATCGACCCGCAGACCGGCTGGGTGATGGACTTCGCCGAGATCAAGTCCGCATTCCAGCCGCTGTACGACCGGCTCGATCATCATTATCTGAACGACATCGAAGGGTTGGACAATCCGACCAGCGAACGCTTGGCCGTCTGGATCTGGGACCAGCTGAAGCCGGTCATGCCGCTGCTGAGCGAGATCGTGGTCCACGAGACCTGCACCTCCGGCTGCCGCCATCGCGGCTGAGCTCACAGGACGCGTTCCGGCGGAACGCCAAGCCTTTGATTTTCAACGAAACCTGAACAGATCTGATGCCGTTCGTCGGCCCATGTTGCAGCGCAACAAAATCCGCGTTATGTTGCACCGCACAAATCCGGCACCCTCTGCCGGCATCACCGCCCAGGAGTCCGCCATGTACCAGTTCAACGACCAGTTCACCCAGTCGACCCGTCAGTTCGCCGATACCTCGGCCCAGGTCGGTCGCCTCGCCCTCGAAAACACCGAAGCCGTCTTCGGCCTGCAGTTCGCCGCGATCCAGCAGAGCGTCAACGCCACCTTCGCCTTCTGGGGCGAGCTGGCCGAAGTGCGCGATTTCGACGGCCTCAAGACCGTGTGGCCGAAGGGCGCGCAGGTTGCCCGCGAGAACGTCGAGCGCAGCATCGGCACCGGCCAGGAAGTGTTCGGCCGCACCGTGAAGACCAATGAAGCCATCGCCCAGATCGCCAAGAGCCAGTTTGAAACCGTCGCCGCCACCGTGCAGGCCGACGCAGAGAACGTGGTCAAGGCCGCCAGCCGCAAGGCTGCTCGCTGATCCCGGCGTAGTTCATCAGGCAACACCGCCGCGCCCCACGCGCGCCGTCTGTTTCCGAATGCAAGTTCGACCCGACAGCGCAGGCTGTCGGGTTTTTTTGTGGGCGAAGCGGTGAACATTGCCCCCCGCACGGATACTGAACGGTCACAAACGGCACACTGCCACTCAGAAATAATACTTGATCGAATTTTGAATCATATTCAAAATTTGGATTCACCTTCTATTTCGGCCACTGCCATGGGCACCAAGGACCGCCGCCTGCGCGAACGCGCGGAGCGCGAACAGCGCTTTCTCGACAAGGCCCAGGAACTCATCCAGCGCGATGGCCTGCTGTCGCTGCAGATGTCGCGGATCGCCGAGGAGTGCGACTACGCCACCGGCACGCTGTATCAGCATTTCGCCAGCAAGGAAGACCTACTGGTCGCCCTGGCCACCCGCAACTGCCTCAGCCGGGTCGATCTGTTCGAGCGCGCCGCCCGCTGGCACGGCCCCACCCGCGAACGGATGCTCGCGATCGCGCTGGCCGACCTGATGGTGATCCGCGAACAGCCCGAGCACTTCCGGCTGGCCCAGTTCGTATTGACCGACGTCATCTGGGGCGCAGCCTCGGCTGAGAGCCGGCAACGCTCGCTTGAAGCCAGCGCACCGCTGGGCGCGCTGGCCGACAGCATCGTCATGGACGCGATCGCCATCGGCGATCTGCGCGCCGGGCTGGGTTTGTCGCCACAGGCCGTGGCGATTGGGCCTTGGACACTCTCTCTGGGTATGCATACCCTGACGCATGCCGAAGGGCTGCTCGAAGGGCTGATCGAAGCGCATGCACTGGGCGACCCCTACCGGTTGCTGATGAAACATCTGCATTTCCTGCTCAATGGCTATGGCTGGCAGCCGCTGTTCGACCCTGCGGACGAAGATGCCCTGGACGCGCTCACCGCGCGCCTGTGCCGCGAAGTGTTCGACAGCCCCTATCCGCAAGCCTTCCTGCCCACCGCTCCGACCGCCCTTTCCGACGCGTCCCGCCTCGAGGTACCCACCCATGACTGACTCCACCCTCTCGACAGGCCACGATGCGCCGCGTACGACCCGGCGCAAGCCATCCGCAACCAAGCGAATGACGCTGATGCTGATCGCCGCAACCGTCGTCTTCGGCGGCATCTTCGCCGTGAAATCGTTCGGTTCGAAGCAGATGAACGCGATGTTCGACAACATGCCGCAGCCGCCGGCATCGGTCAGCGTCGCGGTGGCCAAGGCCGAACGCTGGCGCGATGGCGCCGAAGCCGTGGGCACGTTCGTCGCAGTCAACGGCACCGATGTCACCACCGAGGCCGGCGGTATCATCCGCGAATTCCTGTTCGAACCCGGTCAGCGGGTGAAGGCCGGCATCGTACTGGTGCGGCTCAACACCAGCAACGAAGAAGCCACGCTGCGCGCACTGGAAGCCGCCGCCAAACTCGCCGTATCGCAGCGCGACCGCTGGCGCGAACTCGGCGCGCAGAGGCTGGTGTCGCAGGCCGAAGTGGAGCAGCGCGCCGCCGACGCCGCGTCGACGCTCGCGCAAGTCGAAGCGCAGCGTGCGTTGATCGCGCAGAAGACCATCCGCGCGCCGTTCGACGGCACGCTGGGCATCCGCAAGGCGAATCTGGGGCAGTACATCGCTCCGGGCAACCCGATCGTCAATCTGCAGTCGATGAATCCGATCTTCCTCGACTTCACCCTGCCGCAGCAGCGCATGAGTCAGTTGGTGGAAGGCACGACCATCCACGCGACTGTCGACTCGCTGCCCGGTCGCAAGTTCGATGGCCGGATCACCGCGATCGAACCGCTCATCGACGCCGAAACCCGCAGTTTCAAGGTGCAGGCGACCGTTCTCAACGACGACAACGCGCTGCGCCCCGGCACGTTCGCCAAGGTGAACTTCGACCTGGGCGGCGAACAGGCGGTGGTGGTGATTCCGCAGACCGCGGTCAGCTTCAATCCCTACGGCAACGCGGTGTATGTTGTGAGCGAAACGTCCTACGGCCCCAACGAGGTCGGCATGGACGGCAAGCCGAAGACCGGCAAAAAACTGGTGGTGCAGCAGCGCTTCATCAAGACCGGCGGCACCCGCGGCGATCTGGTGTCGGTGACCGATGGCCTGAAGCCCGGCGAACGCGTGGTGACCAGCGGCCTGCTGAAACTGCGCAACGACGCCGAGGTGATCGTCAACAACAAAGTGCAGCCCGCCGCGGAATCCGCGCCAAAGCCCGACAACAGCTGATGCCGCCACTCACGCCGCGCCCTGACGCCGACATGCCTCTTTCCATCGCCCCTACCCACCCTGCGCCGCCCGCGATGCACGGGAGAACACGATGAAATTCACCGATATCTTCATCAACAAACCCGTGCTGGCGATCGTCGTCAGCCTGTTCATCCTGCTGTTCGGCCTGCGCGCTTTCAGCTCGCTCAACGTGCGCGAATACCCGGAACTGCAGAATGCGGTCATCAACGTCAGCACCACCTATTTCGGTGCCGATGCGGACCTGATCCAGGGGTTCATCACCACGCCGCTGGAACGCGAGATCGCCAGCGCCGAGGGCATCGAGTACATGACCTCGTCCAGTTCGGCGGGCGTGAGCACGATCCAGGCCTACATCCGTCTGGATCAGGATCCGAACGAGGCCTTGACCCAGATCTCGGCGAAGATCAACAAGCTGCGCGGGCAATTGCCGCAGGAGTCCGAAGACCCGGTCATCGATCTGCAACAAGGCCAGCAGATCGCGGCGATGTACGTCTCGTTCGCGAGCGAACGGCTGGACAACAACCAGATCACCGACTATCTCACCCGGGTGATCCAACCCAAGCTGGTCACCGTACCCGGCGTGCAGCGCGCCGACATCCTCGGCGCCGGCTCGTTCGCGATGCGGGTGTGGCTGAAGCCGGACCGCATGACCGCGCTGCAGGTCACCGCCAGCGACGTCGACGCCGCGCTGCGCAACAACAACGTGTTGTCCGCGCTGGGTTCGACCAAGGGCCAGATGGTGTCGGTCGACCTCACCGCGCGCACCGACCTGCGCACGGCGGACGAATTCCGCGAACTCGTCATCCGCGAGCAGAACGGCGCCATCGTGCGCCTGGGCGATGTGGCCGACGTGGCGCTGGGTTCGGAGAACTACGGCACGTCGGTGCGCATCAACGGCCAGGCCGCGACGTTCATGGCCATCTACGTGTCGCCCGACGCCAATTCGCTGGACGTGATCAAGTCCGTGCGCAAGACCTGGGACGCGGACATCATTCCGCAGTTGCCCGAAGGCATGGTCGGCACGATTCCCTACGACAGCACCGAGGCGATCCAGGACGCCATCGACGAAGTGATCTCGACGATCATCGAAGCGGTGATCATCGTGATCGTGGTGATCTACCTGTTCCTCGGCTCGTTCCGCAGCGTGCTGATCCCGGCGGTTACGGTACCGCTGTCGCTGGTCGGAACCTTGTTCCTGATGCTGTTGATGGGCTTCACCATCAACCTGCTGACGTTGTTGGCGATGGTGCTCGCCATCGGGATCGTGGTCGACGACGCCATCATCGTGCTGGAGAACATCCACCGCCACATCGAGGAAGGCATGAAACCCCGCGAAGCGGCGCTGCGCGGCGCGCGCGAGCTGGCGTGGCCGGTGGTGGCGATGACCACCACCCTCGTCGCGGTCTACCTGCCGATCGGTTTCCAGGGCGGCCTGACCGGCGTGCTGTTCACCGAGTTCGCGTTCACGCTGGCCGGTTCGGTGCTGCTGTCGGGCGTGATCGCGCTGACGCTGTCGCCGATGATGAGCGCGAAGATGCTCAAGCCGCACGACGAAGGCGGCAAGAGCAGATTCGAGAGTTGGCTCGACGCGCGTTTCGACTGGCTGCGTCACGGTTACCAGCGCAAGCTGCACGGCGCACTCGATACCAAGGGTGTGATCGCCGTGTTCGGCGCCATCGTCTTCGCTTCGTGCATCTTCCTGTACATCCAGTCGCCGAAGGAACCGGCGCCGCAGGAAGACCAGGGCTTCATCTTCTCCATCGGCGTCGCGGATCCGTCATCGACGCTGGATTATGTCGAACGCTACACCGAGGAAGTGACCGCAATTACCAAGGAAGTCCCTGAAGTCCAGAACTATTTCCTGTTCAACGGCGGCTTCGGCGGCGGCGGCGCCAGCAACAGCGCCATCGCGGGTTTCGTGCTCAAGCCGTGGAGCGAGCGCGAGCGTTCGACCAAACAGGTGCTGGAACAGTCGCTGCAGCCGAAGATATCCGAAGTCACCGGCCTGAACGTGTTCGCGCTCATTCCGCCTGCGTTGCCCACCGCCGGCGGCGGCGGTACTGGCGGCGAGTTCGTGATCGGCGGCATCGGATCCCTCGACCAGCTGCAGGAACTGTCCGACGCGATCCTCGCCAAAGGCTACGCGAGCAAGCGCTTCATCTTCCTCGACAAGGATCTGAAGATCGACAAGCCGCGGATCGAGGTGCAGATCGACCGCGATAAGGCGGCGGCGCTCGGTATCGACATGCGCACGCTGTCGGCGGACATGTCGGCAATGCTGTCGGGCGGCTACGCGAACCGGTTTGCGATGCAGAACCGCTCGTACCGGGTCATCGCCCAGGTGCAGCGCAGCGACCGCCTCAATGCGGAACAGCTCACCAATTACTACACGCGCACGCGCACGGGCGAACTGATCCCGCTGTCCACCCTCGTCACCCTGAAGGAAAGCGCTCAGCCCCAGGTGTTGAACCGTTTCCAGCAGCTGAATGCGGTGTCGATCATTTTCGCGCCGCGTCCCGGCGTGACCAAGGGCGAGGCGCTGGCGGTGCTGGAACAGGCGGCCAAGGAAGTGCTGCCGCGCGGCTATAGCGTGGACTACGCCGGCGAGTCGCGGCAGTTCAAGCAGGAAGGCACGACGATGCTGGTCACGCTGCTGTTCGCGCTGATCATCATCTTCCTGGTCCTGTCGGCGCAGTTCGAGAGCTTCCGCGACGCCCTCATCATGCTGATCACCGTGCCGATGGCACTCTGCGGCGCGCTGCTGGTGATGAACGTGCTGGCGATCGTGGGCGCGGTGCTGCAGACCGAGGCGTTCCCCGGCATGAGCATCAACATCTATACCCAGGTCGGGCTGGTGACGCTGGTCGGCGTGATCACCAAGCACGGCATCCTGATCGTGGAGTTCGCCAACAAACTGCAGATCGAAAAGCGATTGTCGAAGCGTGAGGCGATCGAGGAAGCCACCGCGATCCGTCTGCGTCCGGTGTTGATGACCACCGCCGCGCTGGTGTTCGCGATGATCCCGCTGCTGATGGCCAGCGGTCCGGGCGCCGCCGCGCGCTTCTCGATGGGCATGGTGATCGCATCGGGCATGACCATCGGCACCGCGTTCACGCTGTTCGTGCTGCCCGCGTTCTATCTGTACCTCGCGCGCGATCATGCGCACGACCGCACTGCGACAGACGAAACACCCGCGCTGGAAGCGCAGCCGCAGCACGGTTGATCGCACGGAGAGGTTCCCGGAAAGGCGCGCTACGGCGCGCCTTTCTTTTGCGCCGATCAGAATCCCGGCGGCAGCGACAAGTTTTGCGCCATCGCCTGCGGATCGGGCGACGCGGCATGGGGCAGGACACCCAGACACGGCGCCGGCAGCGCATCGCGCAGCAGTTCGACGTAATCATCGCGTTCGGCGAAATCGGGGTCGACGCTGCTGCCGATCCAGCCGATGAGTTCGATGCCGTCGGCGGCGATCGCACGTGCGGTCAGGCGCGCATGGCTCAGACAGCCCAGACGCAGGCCCACCACCAGCACTACCGGCAGCGCCAGCGCGCACGGCAGTTCGCACTGATCGAGTCCGTCCCCCAGGGGCGCGGCCCAACCGCCGACGCCCTCGACCACGACGACGTCGCACTGCGCCGTCAACCGTGCATGCGCGTCCAGCAGTGGCGCCAATTCGACGCGCACGCGCATCGCCCTCGCCGCAAGCTGCGGCGCGGTCGCCGCTTCCAGTGCATAGGGATTGATGTCCTCGTACGCGGGCCGCGGATCGCTCGCCGCCTGCAGCCGCAGCGCATCGTCGTTGCGCCAGCCGTCCGCCGTGCGTTCGCAGCCGCTGGCGACAGGCTTCATGCCGACCGCGCGCAGGCCTGCGGCGCGCAGACGATGCAGCAGCGCGGCGCTGGCCACGGTCTTGCCGACGCCGGTGTCGGTGCCGGTGACGAACAGGCTGCGCGGGGGCGGATTCATCCGATGGGGCTCGTCTGCGGAAGCGGAGCGCGCATGGTAATCCGGAGGGCGGCAATTGAGCGCAACGCCGCTGCTACACTGCGCCGATGAGCTTCGCATCCATTCCATTGAGCGGCGACAAGCCGGAACAGTACGCGCAGTTGAGCGCGCAGGCCGAGGCACTGCTCGCCGGCGAAGCCGACCGCATCGCCAACGCTGCAAATCTGTCGGCGCTGGTTTATCACGCATTGCCCGATCTGAACTGGGTCGGCTTCTATTTCTACGATGGCACCGAACTGGTGGTCGGCCCGTTCCAGGGTCTGCCCGCCTGCGTGCGCATTCCGCTCGACAAGGGCGTCTGCGGCGCTGCCGCCAGCACCCGGCAGACGCAGCGGATCGCCGATGTCCACGACTTCCCCGGTCACATCGCATGCGACGCCGCTTCGCGCTCGGAGCTGGTGGTGCCGCTGGTGCTGGACGGCGCATTGATCGGCGTATTCGACATCGACAGTCCGGTTCCCGGGCGTTTCGACGTTGAAGATCAGGAAGGACTCGAAACCATCGCCGCCCTGTTCTTACGTAGCCTGCCCTGCGCAGCCCGCGCTTGAACGCGTGAGCGTCGGCGATACCGGGTTCGTATCCTCATCCCACAACGGACACGCATGGCCACCCCTCCGCTGAAACTCCGCAATATCGGACCGAAAAGCGCTGCCTGGTTGCGCCAGGTCGGCCTGCGCACCGAAGAAGAGCTGCGTGCGATCGGTGCGCTGGAAGCCTTCATGCGCGTCAAGCGCGCGGGCTTCAAGCCCAGCCTCAATCTGCTGTACGCGCTGGAAGGCGCACTGATGGACTGCCACTGGCAGGACGTCCCCAGCGAACGCCGCAGCGAACTGCTGGTCTCGGCCGACGCCGCCATCGCGCTGCTGCCGCCGCCTCGCGGCCGCCCGGCCGCCTCGCCGGTGACCACCACCCACACCATGCGCGAAGAAGACGCGGTCCCCGCGTTCAGCCTGTTCGACGAGCCCGACGGCCGCGACTGAGGCCTGCTTGCCCGAAGCGGCAAGCCCCCCGCCCGAAGCCGCGCCCGTCCCGATGGGGTACACTGCGCGCGCTTCGAGGTGACCCAAAGACGTTCGTCCCAGGGTTGAAACGGGAAGCCGGTGCGTTCCGCGCGACACGCGCGACACCATTCCGGCGCTGCCCCCGCAACGGTAAGTGCTTCAGACCCACGCAATCGCCACTGTAGAGCACGCTCTATGGGAAGGCGCGCGGGTCGCGTCGGATGGATCCGGCACGCACGAGCCCGGAGACCGGCCAAGAAGTTCACGGTTGCGATGCGGAGGGCGTTGCGGCGATGTCGCCGCTTGTCGTCCGCTTATCGGCTTCCCGCTGGCTTCTCGCAGTCATCCCCCTCCGTTCGCGACTCCAACCCACCTCAGCGCGCGCGGGTGCGCGCGATGGAGTTTTCGAATGATGTTCCGCAAGTTTCCGCTGGCGCTCGCCATCACGACCGCGCTCGCGGCCGCCCTTCCCTTCGCTGCGCAGGCGCAGGCGTCTTCCGACAATGCCGACGATCTCGATGAGGTCATCGTCACCGCGACGCGCACCGCCGTCACCACCGACGCCTCACTGGCGGCCGTGGAAGTGATCGACAGCGCCGCGATCGAACGCAGTCAGGCCACCTCGCTCACCGAACTGCTGCGCGGCCGCGCCGGCATCAACCTCAGCAACCAGGGCGGCCCCGGCAAACTGACGAGCCTGTTCATGCGCGGCGCCGAATCCGACCATGTGCTGGTGCTGGTCGATGGCGTGCGCGTGGGCTCGGCAACCAGCGGCCAGGCGGCGTTCCAGGATCTTCCGGTCGCGATGATCGACCGCATCGAAATCGTGCGCGGCCCGCGCTCCAGCCTGTACGGCTCCGACGCCATCGGCGGCGTGATCCAGATCTTCACCCGCCGCGACAAAGGCCCGGCGCAGTTCCGTTTCCACGTCGGCGCCGGCAGTCATGGCTACCGCGAAGGCGGTCTGGGCGTGGGCGGCAGCAGCGAACGCGGCTGGTTCGGCATCGACGCCGGCCTGCAGTCCACCGACGGCATCAATGCCTGCGATCCCCGCGCTGGCTTGGTCGGCGCCGGCTGCTTCACCAGCGAACCTGACCGCGACGGCTACGAAAATCATTCGTTCTCGGCGCGCGGCGGCGTGAACATCGGCGAGTCGGTGACTTTGGACGCGCACGCCCTGCACGCCAGCGGCCATAACGAATACGACGGCAGCTTCGTGAACAATTCCGACGTCGTGCAGCAGGTGATCGGCGCGCAGCTGCGCTGGAAGGCCAGCGACCGCTTCGACCTGCGCTTCAACGCCGGCAGCAACAAGGACGAGTCCGACAACTACCTCAACAGCGCATACAGCAGCACTTTCACGACGCGGCGCGACAACGCCTCGGCACAGGCCGACATCGCGCTCGCCGACACGCAGTTGCTTACGCTCGGCGTGGACTGGCTGCGCGACCGCCTCGACAGCACCACGAAATACGTCGACACCCGCCGTACCGACCGCGCCGTCTTCGCGCAGTATCAGGGCCGGCTCGGCGGCAACGACCTGCAGTTGGCGCTGCGCAACGACGACAACGACCAGTTCGGCAACAAGACCACCGGCACCGCCGCGTGGGGCCTGAGTTTCGCCGACGCCTGGCGCGTCACCGCCAGCTACGGCACCGCGTTCAAGGCGCCGACCTTCAACGAACTGTATTTCCCGGGCTTCGGCAATCCGGACCTGCGTCCGGAATCCTCGAAGACCGTCGAAGCCGGCATCGCCTGGCGCGGCGAGCGCACCAGCGTGCGCCTGGATGCGTTCAGCACCGACGTCGACGATCTGATCGCGTTCGACATCGCGATCTTCCTGCCCAACAACATCCAGCATGCGCGTCTGCGCGGTGCGGAACTGCGCGTCGACAGCACCCTGTTCGGCTGGAATCTGGGCGCGAGCGCCAGCTGGCTGGATCCGGAAAACCGCAGCGATGGTCCGAACCGAGGCAACGACCTCGCCCGGCGCGCGAGCGAGACCGCGCGCCTGGAACTCGACCGCGCGTTCGGCAAGTTCCGGCTCGGCTTCACCGGCGTGGCCGAGGGCAGCCGTTACGACAACCTCGCCAACACCAGCGAACTCGGCGGCTTCGCTACCCTCGACGTGCGTGGCGAATATGCGTTCGCGGCCGATTGGACCCTGCAGGCGCGCGTCGCCAACGTGTTCGACCGGGCTTACGAAACGGCGGCGTTCTACAACCAGCCGGGACGCGAGTTTTTCGTGACCCTGCGCTTCGCGCCCGCGCGCTGAGCCCCACGTACCACACCCTCTTCCCGCCAACGTGCGGGAAGAGGTTTCCACCGCTGCGGAGACACCGATGACCGCCACCGCTGCATTCCAGCCGCCGCACATCGAAGTGATCGATGCCGGCGACACCTTCGCCCGCGACATCGAACGCGAGCTGTCGGCAAAAACCAAACCGCCCGGGTCGCTGGGCGAACTGGAAGTTTTGGCCGCCAGGATCGCGCGCGTGCAGCGGCGACTGGCGCCCGCCATCGAACACGCGCAGGTGCTGGTGTTCGCCGGCGACCACGGCATCGTCGCCGAGGGCGTGTCGGCGTATCCATCCGCGGTCACCGCGCAGATGGTCCACAATTTTCTTGCCGGCGGGGCCGCGATCTGCGTGCTCGCGCGGCAATTCGGCGCGACATTGACCGTGGTCGATGCCGGCGTCGCCGCGACCCTGCCCGCGCATCCGCATCTGCTCGATCGCAAGCTCGGCATGGGCACCGCGAATTTCGCGCATGCGCCGGCGATGGACGAAGCGAAATGCCTGGCGGCGCTGCGTGCAGGCATCGATATCGTCGAAGGCTTCGCGCCCAACGGCGCGGTGATGCTGGGCGAGATGGGCATCGGCAACACCACCAGCGCCGCGGCGCTGATGCACGCACTGACCGGGCTGCCGGCGGCGGACTGCGTAGGCCGCGGCACCGGCGTGGACGATGTCGCGCTGCGTCATAAAGCCGCGGTGGTGGAAGCCGCGGTCGCGCGCCACGGCGCGGGTGCGGACGCGTTCGACGCGCTGGCCCGTTACGGCGGTTTCGAGATCGCGATGATGGCCGGGGCGATGCTGGGCGCCGCGTCGCGGCGTCAGATCGTGGTGATCGACGGCTTCATCGCCACCGCGGCGGCGGCTGTCGCGCTGCGCATCGCGCCCGCGCTGCACGAGTATTGCGTGTTCGCCCACGTTTCCGCGGAAGCGCCGCACCGGCACTGGCTGCGGTCGCTGGGCGCGCGTCCGCTGCTGGATCTCGGCCTGCGTCTGGGCGAAGGCAGCGGCGCTATCCTGGCGCTGCCGCTGCTGCATGCGTCCGCCGCGATCCTGCGCGAGATGGCAACGTTCGCCAGCGCCGGTGTCTCCGGGCGCAGCGACGACGCGTCGGAAGGCGTCGCGCCGGAAAGCGTCGTGCCGGAGGGGAACTCGCCGGGATGAGCCTACCCGCCCGCCTGCGCCACGAACTGCGGCTGCTGTGCGTGGCGCTGCAGTATTTCACCCGTCTGCCGATGCCGGCGCTGCGCGATTTCGACCCGGCGTGGCTGTCGCAATCGGTGCGCTATTTTCCGGTCGCGGGCTGGCTGGTCGGCGCGATCGGCGCCGCGACGCTGTGGGCGTGCATGCAGGCGCTGCCGATGCCATTGGCGGCACTGCTCGCGCTGGCGGCCACGGTCGCGGCCACCGGCGCATTCCACGAAGACGGGCTGGCCGACACCTTCGACGCGCTCGGCGGGCATGTGCCGCGCGAACGCGCGCTGGAGATCATGCGCGACTCGCGGATCGGCACCTACGGCGCGGCGGCGCTCGTCATCGCGCTGCTGTTGCGCTGGCAGGCGGTCGCTGCGCTGCCGCCGATGGCTGCGATGGCGGTGCTGGTCTGCGCCCACAGCGCCGCACGCGCCGGCGCGGCGAGCCTGATGGCGTCGCTGCCGTACGTGCGCCTGGAATCCGACGCCAAAGCCAAGCCGGTAGCGCAGAACCTGTCCGTGGGCCATCTGCTGGCGACCCTGCTCACCGGCGCGTTGCCGACCCTGGTTTGTGTCGTGGCGTTCCCGGCGCTGGCGGTGGCGCTGTGCGCCGGCGTGTTCGCCATTGCGCTGATCCGCGCCGGCTGCGCGCGCTGGTTCCGGGCACGCCTCGGCGGCTACACCGGCGACGGCCTGGGCGCTTGCGAGCAGCTCGGCGAAATCGCCTTCCTGCTGGCGGCGGTGGCGGCCTGCGCCGTACCGGCAAAGATATGAAAGATATGAATGTCGCGGCGGCGCACGTCTTCCTGCGCCATCCGCCGCTGCCGGGGATGCGGGGGCTGTGCTACGGCCGTTGCGATGTCGCGTTGGCGCCACAGGTCTTCGCCGATGCCGCCGCCGCGCTGCGCGCGATGCCCGATGCCGGCGATGCGTGGCGGCTGCCGATCCTCAGCAGCCCGGCGCAGCGGTGCTCGGGGCTGGCGCGGGCGCTCGCTGCCGTGGGCGGGGCCGCGCGCGAAGTCGCGTTCGACCCGCGACTGCTGGAAATGGATTTCGGCGACTGGGAAAGCCTGCCCTGGTCGTCGCTGCCGCGCGCGGACCTCGACCGCTGGGCCGACGACGTGGCTGGTTTCCGCCCGCCCGGCGGCGAATGCTTCGACGATCTGGTGCGACGGGTCGCCGCGGCCCTGGCCGGGCTGCGTACACCGCATCTGATCGTGACCCATGCCGGGGCGATCCGCGCTGCCGGGCATCTGCTCGGCGCGCGGCCCATCGCCGAGGCCGCAGCGATCGAAGTGCCGCACCTGCAGCCGATCCGCTTCGGCTGAACCGTCGTCCGGCAGATCGGATTTGGCAAAACCGCCTTGGCAGAGGCGCTTTGCCAAATCCGCTTCGGCCAAGGTTGCGCCTGTGTCTCAGCCTGTGATATCCAGTGTCCTGCGCCGGCAACCGGCGATTTTCCCGCATCAGGCCTAGCCGAAGGACGCCATGTCCTCCATCCCAGAACAGATCAGTCCCGGCCTCTTCGTCGTCCGGCCCTTGGCCGCCACGGCCAAGGCCAGCGGGCTTGCGCGCCTGGAAGGCAAGGCCAGCATCAAGCCGCTGGATGGGCGGACGCCCGGCTGGGTGGTGAAACTGAACAAACTGCCGAAGACCGCCCGCGCCGGCTGGAGCAGCCTGCACCGGCTGCTCGGCGCCGGCTATCAGGTGCTGCCGGCGATCGTCGACGAAGCCGGGCAGTGTCGTTATCCGACCGGACTGCTGTCGCTGCGCTTCGAAGGCGACACCAGTGAGCAGGCGCTGCAGAGCGTCGCCGACACCTACGGCCTGGAGTTCGTCGGTCGCGCCAAATTCACCCGCCAGCAGGCGCTGTTCCGCCCGGCCGACGGCAGCGATGTCTTCCTGCCCGACGTCAGCGGCAAGATCGAACACGACGGGCAGGTCGAAGCCGTGTGGTTCGATGCCGAAAGCGCGTACTCGCGCAGCTGATTCCGGGCTTTCTGAATATTCCCCCTTACAGGATGTGAGGCTGTCATTTGAATAACGTCATCGTCGCCCCCGCGACGCTTGTACCCGTCGCCGAAGTCGCCACCCGCTCCGATGTGGGCGTGCGCATGGCCAACGGCGAATGGATCGATCTCGATCCGATGGCGCTCACGCTCGAAGCCGTGTCCGGCCAGACCATTGCACGCTTGTCTGGTTCGCCCAGCGCGGCCATGGTCACCGGCCGGGTAATGCGCGCCGCGCAGGCGTTTTTCGAGGTGCCGAGCAAAAGCGCGGCGGTGGCGCCAGCCGCCAGCAGCTCGAAGTCGGCCACGAAAGTGCTGGTCAACGTGCTGGAACGCAAGACGATCACCGCTTACATGGATCGCGAAAGCCGCCTGATGCGGATCCTGTACAAGGAAATCGTGCTGCGCTTCAAACCGCAGGTGCCGCAGAAGACGCGCAACGCCATCATCCGCGACAGCGGCCTGACGCTGTGGGCGCGCAATCCCAGCATTCCGGAACAGATGATCCTGAGCGACACCGCGATGCTGCACCCAGGCGCGGAACTGGTGCGGCTCGCGGCGAAACTGTCGACGCTGGATGAAGTGGCGTTCGCCACGCCGAACTTCGTATCGCAGTTCCGCCGCAATGCACCGGCCGCGCCGCGCGCGCCTTCGTCGAAGCAGTGGCACCTGCGTATGGTCGGCGCGGCCAAGGCCTGGCAGACCACCCGCGGCAAGCGCGCGATCACCATTGCGGTGCTCGACGACGGCATCGATATCGAACATCCGGAACTGCGCGGCAACGTGCTGTGCAATCCCGATCCGGACGAACCGCGAGATCTCTGCGGCCGCGATTTCTATCTGCCGGAAGACGACGGCGACCATTTCAACCCGCGCCCGAAACGCTTCCGCACGCCGTTCGACGACGTGAGTGGCAACGACATCCACGGCACACCCTGCGCCGGCGTGGCGGTGGGCCGCGGCCCGAACGCCTACGGCATGGCGCCGAACTGCCGGCTGCTGCCGGTGAAGATCTTCCACGCCGACGACCTCGCCAGCGAAAGCCAGGTGGCCGATGCGATCCGTTACGCCGCCGCCTTCGCCGACGTGATCTCGTGCTCGTGGGGCGGCGCCAAGAGCCCCGATATCGAATTCGCATTGCAGGACGCGCGCCGGATCGGTCGCAAGGGACGCGGCGCGATCGTGGTCTGTGCGACCGGCAACGAAGAGAAGAAACAGCACGTCAATTACCCGGCCTCGGACCCGAACGCGATCGCGGTCGGCGCCTCCACCGATGCAGACGAACTAGCCTCGTACTCCAACTGCGGCGCGCAGGTCTGCGTGGTGTCGCCCTCCAGCGGCGGCAGCCGCGGCATCTTCACCACCGATGTGTCCACGACGGGACGCGGCTTCAACGCCGGCGCCGTCGCCACCGGCGGCGTAGACGGCCTGTTCACCAACGAATTCAGCGGCACCTCGGCAGCGACGCCGCTGGTCGCCGGCCTCTGCGGCCTGCTGCTGTCGCTGAAGCCGGACATGACCGCGGAAGAGGTTCGCGCGGCGCTGATCGCCAGCGCGAAGAAGATCGGCCCGGCCACAGCGTACAAAGCCAACGGGCATTCGAACAAATTCGGCTATGGGCGGATCGATGCCGCGAAGGCCGTGGCGCATGTGAAGGCGTCGAAGGTGAAGGCGAAGAAGGCCAAACAGGATCGGTGAGTAGACTTCTGTAGAGCGGGCTTCAGCCCGCTGCTTCGCCCCCTCCCATTCGCGCTGCGCGCGAATCTCCCTCCCCCGCATCGCGGGGGAGGGTTGGGGTGGGGGCAGCGGGCTGAAGCCCGCTCTACAAGAACAACTCCGGCTGCGGCGGCAGTTCCTCGCGGTCGCGGAAGCCGCCGATGCCCACGCCGACGAGACGGTAGCGAGTGTGGGCCGGCAGCTCGACGCGGTCGCGCAGCATCATTGCGATGTCCACGAACTGTTCCAGCGACAACGGCGGCGCATCGGGCGTATGGCTGCGGGTGAGGATGCGGAACTGCGCGGTCTTCAGCTTCAGCACCACGGTGCGGCCCACGCGTTCGACCTTGCGCGACGCTTCCCAGGTCTTTTCAGCGAGCCGACGGATCGCCGGCTCCAGTTCGTCGATCAATACATCGCGCTCGAACGTGTCCTCGGATGAGATGGACTGCACCGGCTGATCGGATTCCACCGGGCGCTCGTCGATGCCCCGCGCGCGTTCGTGCAGGCGCAGGCCGAAACTGCCGAACGCATGCTGCAAGCGGCCGATGTCGACCGTGCGGAGGTCGCCGACGGTGGCGACGCCCAGTGCTTCGAGTTTCTGTTGCGCCACTTTGCCCACGCCGGGAATGCAGCCCACCGGCAGGGGCGTGAGGAAGTCGTAAATCTGATGCGGGCGGATCACGAATTGCCCGTCCGGCTTGCGCCAGTCGGACGCGATCTTGGCCAGGAACTTGTTCGGCGCGATGCCCGCCGACGCAGTGAGCTGCGTTTCCTCGCGGATCTGCGCGCGGATGGTTTCAGCGATTGCGGTCGCAGTCGGCGATTCGCCGCTGTCGAGGAGGATCTTCGGCGCGGTGACATCGAGATAGGCCTCGTCCAGCGACAGCGGCTCGATCATGTCGGTCTGCCGCGTGAAGATCTCGCGCACCTGCCGCGACACCGCTTTATAGCGCGCGAAATCCGGCGGCACGAAGATCGCCTGCGGGCATAGTCGTTCGGCGCGCACCGCCGGCATCGCCGATCTCACCCCGAACGTGCGCGCCTCGTACGACGCCGCGCACACCACCGAACGCGCGCCGCGCCATGCCACCACCACCGGCTTGCCGCGCAGCGACGGATCGTCGCGCTGTTCGACCGACGCGTAGAAGGCGTCCATGTCGATGTGGATGATCTTGCGCATCGATCGCGGAACCGCAGCCTCACGCATCCGGACCATTCCGGGGTGCGGGGAAGAGTACAGGCTGCGCCCGTAGTCGGCAGTGACACGATCTGCTGCAGTGCGGAATCACTGGCGGATTCAACCGATCGACGCAACAGTTTGTCGGTATCGCTCTGCCGGTGTTTCATAGCCTAGCGTCTTGCGTGGTCTCTCGTTCAACTGGCGCGCGACGGCATCCAGCTCGGCC
>JBKJHV010000112.1:0-70031 GCA_046598445.1 Lysobacteraceae bacterium | reverse complement strand
TACAGCGCCTGCCAGGCTTTGCGATCCGGCGGCGGAATGCCCTGGCCGGAGATCGCCTGCACGTAATCATGCAGCAGGGTTTCGCGGCGCGCTTCGCGGCCATGGCCCAGTCGGCCGTAGTAGTCGCTGACCAGCAGCCAGCGTTCCGGAAACGCGAGACGCAGACGCTGCAGCCAGGCCACGGCCGCGCCGTCGGCGGCGCAGAGTTCGTTGGCCAGATCGCCGGCCACGATCGCGTCGATCTTCGTGCGCGCGGACACCGGCAACACGCGCTCGGGCCTGCGGCCGTCGCCCTGCAGGATGCGCACGCGTCGCGACGCGCCGGCATCGCGCAAGCCCGCACGTGCGATCCGGCACATGCCCGGGTTGGCATCGATGCCCCAGCCGCGGAAACCCGGGTTCTGCTGCGCCATCGCGCGCAGCAGATGGCCCGGCCCGCAGCCAAGATCGAGCAGCACATGCACGCTCAATTGCGCCAGCAGCGACGCCGTCACCTGTTCGGCGCCGCCCGGCGCGTACAGGAAGGCACGGGCATGGCGCACACGATCAACCGTGCTGCCCGCACGCGCGGGCCGTCGCAGCAGCGCCGGCAGCGCGACCGCATTCGCGGCGAACGCACCGGCATACAGTTCGGTCACGAAGCGCGATTCCGGCGTGTCGGACGCGCTGCGCACGAAACGCCGACCGCGCTTGTCGACGGCATCGCTGCGCGCGGCCACGAATTCGAGAGCCGCGGTGAGCAGCGCGGAATCGAGACCGAACTCGGCGGCGAGATCGTCGGTGCTGCGCGGCCGCTGCAAAGCATCCAGGACACCGAGATGTTGCAGCGTCGACAGCGCGTGCCCGAGCTGCAGGCCTTCGGCGAGATCGAGCGCGGACCAGCGCGGCGATGCGGCAGCGGCCTCGCCGCTCAATGCAATGGCTCCGTCGCGGCCTCGCCCTGCCCGGACCACGGCACCAGAATGCCCTCGGCAACGAGTTCGCGGAAGAAACCGTCGCCGATCTCTGCTCCGCCGACGCTGTCGCGGATCATCGCCGCGACCCGGTCGCAGCGTTGTGGCTGCGCGAACACGCCGAGGATCACTTCCACGCCCTCGTCGATGCGGTACGCATGCGGCGTTTCGCGGCCGAGATGCAGCAGATAACTCATCCGCCCATCGTCGCCATCGCTTTCATCGTCTTCTTCGAGCAGGCCCGCGTCCGGCGCGCTGGTGCGGATGCGTTCCAGCCAGGCGTCGCAATCGTGCAGATCGCTGAGGATGCGCACGCGCGCGTTCAACACATAAGGCTGCGGTGGTTCGTACGCGGACACCGGTGTGGAGGCATGCGACGGCATCCGCTCGCCGTGCAGACCCAACCCTAGACGGAACAGCGACGCGACGTGATGACGCGCGCCGAACACGCTGTCGACGAACGCCGCCAACAGCGGAGCATCGGGTGTCGGCAGCATCGCGGCATCGCCACCGTCGTCCGTCTGCCTGGCGAAGTCGCGGAACGCGGCCATCAATGCACTCATGCGGCCGTCGAAACGGCGCAGCGCATACCTGACCACGTCAGCGCCAACGCGGCGCAGCAGATCCACTGCGAGCACCGCGAACACATGCTCCTCGCGCGGCAGTTCGGCGGGATAATGGAAATAGGTCTGGAAGATGTCCGGCGTGCCGAGCACCAGCTCACGATCGCCGGCGTTGAGCAGGAACGTGTTGTAAGGACTGGAATACCCGTCGTAGCGCACGTCGCCGCCGCCTTCGGCATACATCGGCGTGCCCGGTTCCGGCTGCAGGATGTGCAATTGCGTGAGACAGTTCGGCCCGATGCAGCGGCCGATCATGTCCAGCGTGTCGTCCTGATCCTGCCGGTTCTCCTCGGGATAGCCGGTGATGAACGATGCGGTGGCGTCGATGCCAAGGCTTTCGCAGATCGCCAGCGTCGGCTCCACCAGATCCAGATCGAGTCGCTTCTGGCTGATCTTCTGCATTCGCGTCGATCCAGTTTCGATACCGAAATACAGGCCGATGCAGCCGGCGTCGGCCATGCGTTCCAGCAGCATCGGATTCACGCAATCGACCCGCGCCGACACCCGCCAGCGGAAACCGCGGCCGCGCACCGCATCGCAGAAATCCAGCACCTTGCGCTTGTTGACGGTGAACATGTCGTGGTCGAGTTTGAACTCGCTGTAGCCGTAGCGTTCGCGCAGCAGTTCGAGTTCATGCACCAGCCGTTCCGGCGATTTCAGCCGGAAGCTGCGCTGGAAAAACCCCGCGGTGGAACAGAACGTGCATGCGAACGGGCAGCCGCGCCCGGCTTCGATGCGCAGCAGGTCCAGGCCGAGTTCCTCGATCGGATAGTGGTGGTAGGGCAGCAGCGGCAGCGCGTCGAGGTTCTCGACCTTGGGCTTGCCCGGCGTCATCTGGAACTCGCCGCGCGCGTTGCGCCAGCTGAGGCCGGGCACCGAGATGAAATGCCGGTTCTCGAGCGCGCGCAGCACGCCGGTGAAAATCTCGTCGGCCTCGTGACGCACGATCAGGTCGAACTGCGGGAAGCGTTCGATGATCGGCCGGTCCAGCATGGTCGCGTGCGGCCCACCAAGCATGATCGGCAGATCGGGCTCCTGCCTGCGCAGATGCGCGGCGACGTTGATCGCGAACAGGAAACTGCAACCCAGCGACGTGAACCCCACCGCATCCGGGCGGTCGGCGAGGATAGATGCGGCCGCGCGTTCGTATAGCGTGTCGTCGTAACGCAGCTCACCGTTACGTAAAAGACGTTTTGGATCGTAGATGCGCACATGATGTCCGTCGCTTTCGGCCGCCGCCGCCAAGGCGAGCAGGCCCAGATGCGGATGCACGTCGAGCAGGGCGAGGTCGCCTTCTTCGGGCATCACCAGATTGTCGATCAAGCTCAGACGCATACAGTTCGCACCCGACGCTGCGGCAAGGCGACGATACCGATGGCAGCGAGACTGTCGAGCCCGATCGCGACCGCGCGTTCGGCGTCGCGGCCGCCGCCGAGTTCACGCGCCAGAGCAGCGGCAGTGCGCTTGCCGTCGATGCGCGACAGCAGGTGCTGGCCGAGCGCGTCGATCGCGATCACCGCCGTGTCGCCGCTGCCCTCGTCGCTTCCGCTGTCCTCGGACGCGCGCCAGAAACAGAACGTCTGCGGCTGCAGCGGCACGTCCTCCAGCCGCGGTGCGCTGACATGCAGCACCTCCGCGAGTACACGAGGATCGGACTGTAAATCGTGCAGTGCGATGTCGCCGCGGATGCGCGGTGCACGCGATGTGCGAATGTCCGGCGGGGCGATTGTTCCGGATGGCGGTGCGCGAAGCTGCGCCACCGCAAGTTCGTAGCGCATCGCATCCCACAGCAGCAGGTGCGCGCGCACGGTCGGATCGTGCCATCCGCCGACGAAAGCGACCAGATCGCGCGCGCGTTGCGCCATGTCGGCGGCGAAACCGCGACCCTCGCGCGAGCGATGCAGCGCGTACGCGGAAAACATGTCGATCTCGATCGCGGCCACGCTCATCAGCCGGAAACCCAGCGGAAACATCGGCCGCAGCGGGTTGTGACGGACCTTCACGCCGAGGCCGGCGAATTTCGCGAGCGCGTGCAGATCGAAACCATCGGGCTCCACGCCGAGTGCGCGCAGCTGTGCGGCGTCGGCCATCCAGCGTTCCAGCAACTGCGGCTGATCCACGCCGGCCGCCATCACCGCATGCACGCGCGCCAGGCTCATGCCGCCTCCAGCAACTCGCGCACGCGCAGCAGATGCTGATGCAGGATCGGCTGCGGGAACGCAGCCGACCAGTTGTATTCGACGGTGAGCGCCTGCGGGCGCACGTCGCGCAGCACACGACGCAGAAGATCGAACACCTGCGGCGGTGCCGGCACCGCGTGGTCGTCCCAGGCGATGCCCGACTGCACGCTCAGCCCGGAAATATGCACTTCCACGACGCGCGACAGCGGCAGGCGGTCGAGTTCGCGCTCCGGATCGGCGCCGGTGTTGAGGCAGGTGATGAGAAAATGACTGAGGTCCAGCAGCAGCCCGGCATCGCAGCGCGCGAACACCGCGGCGATGAAATCGCTCATCGGCATCGTGCTGCCGGGAATCTCGAAATACTGCGGCGAATTCTCCAGCAGCAGGGGTGTGTCGCCGAGTTGCCGGCGCGCGGCAGTGAAATTTTCCGCCACCCGCGCCACCGAGGCTTCGCTCAGCTGCGGGCAGACGGTGTAAGTCAGTGTGGTCGGATCGAGCATGTTGGAGCCGTGTCCGGCTTCGGTTTCGCCGCCCAGCGGCTCGGCCGAGACGAACGCCAGATGTTCGCCGATCCACGGCGTGCGCAGGCGTTCGACGGCATCGGCAATCGCACGCATCGTATCGAGCGGCGGCGCGACCGTACCCGCCACCGAGAGGCTGGCGCAATGCAGCACCAGCGGAATATGTGTCTGCAGCGCGCCCGCTTCAGGCGTGTGCCGCAATTGCTCGAACGGAATCTCGATGTAGTCGAGCGCGTCCGGATGCGCGTCCAGATACGCGAGCGCACTCGGCCCATAGGCCAGACCGAGTTGAGTCCGCGCGGGATCGGAACGGAAATACTTCATTCGCTTTGATCCTCAGACCGACGACCGCGAAGCAAAGGCCACATCCGCGTCCCGCACTGCGGAACACGATCCGTCGCCGCCTTGACGACTCCGGCCCCTGCGAGCCGGAGCCGCGAAGCTCAGTCGTACAGCCAGGGGCCGCCGAGCTTGCCGCCGGTCAGATCGACCTTGCTCAAGCTGACGGTCAACGTGCCTTTTGCGATGCAGCGCTGGATCGCGGCGATCTTTTTCGCGTCCAGCGGCATGTTCAACTGCAATTTCGGAATGGTGCCCGATAGCGCGATGGTGGCGGCCTTGGCGACGGCTGCTTTCTTCTTCGGGGCGGCCTTCTTGGCGGTGGCTTTCTTCGTGCCCGGTTTACGGGTTGTTGCCATTTCCCTGCTCCTCTGCTGCGTGTGAAGGGCTCCGTGCGGAACCCGGCGATAACACTGCAGTATCCTTGCGCGTGGCGATGCGTGATGCCGCGCTGTGCCGAAACTTGAACCCCTTCGGCGAAGCTGTCAACACCCCTCGTCCGACAGCTCGACGATATCGGCGATGCCGCCATGCAGCATTCCAGGCTGCGCCGGATATTCGTCGTGCAGCCTCAGCAGCGGATCGACCGTCGGCATCAGCATCACCTGCACGCGCCAGTCGACGTCCGCATCGCCCTCCAGTGCGATGGCGCCTTCGCTCAGCAGCGCGGACAGCGCGGTGTGCAGCATGCGCAGCGCGAGCGCGCGACCGACGCAGCCGTGACCGCCGGCGCCGAACGGAAAGTACGTGTACGCCGAAGGTCGCAGCCCCGCCCATCGCGATGGAGAAAAACGCTGCGGCTGCGGAAACCACTGCGGATCGCGATGCGACAGGAACGGACACAGCAGCACTTCGCAGCCCACAGGCAGACGATACCCGCCCAACATCACCGGTTCGCACACCACGCGCACCATCAGCGCATTGGGCGTGAGCACCCGCAGCGATTCGCTCAGCACCGCTTCCAGCAACGGCATGGACGGACCGGTGCGGCCATCGCGGCTGTCGCCGGCGGTCGACTCGGCGCGCAATCGCGCCTGCAGCCCGGGCAATTGACTCAGTGCCAGCAGCGTCCAGGTCAGCGCCACCGCCACCGGTTCGTTGCAGGAAATGAACAGCACATTGGCGTGGCCGACGAACGCGTTTTCGTCGATGTCGTCCGCCAGGGCCAGCGCGGCGAGCGCGCCATGCGCCGTGGCTGCGAAACCGGCAGCGTCCGACACCGCGCGCACCTGTCGCCGATAGCCGCGCAAGCCCGCATCCACCGCTTCGCCCAGCGCGATCAAACGCATTCGCGTCGCGGTATCGATCGCGCGTCCGGGCGCCGCCGCTTCGCGCCGCAGTTGGAAGTAGGCCATCAAACCTTCCGGGTCGACCACGGCGCTGCCAGCGGTGCCGAACAGCAGTCGCGACGAGGCTTCGAGCGTCAACGCACGCATCGACACCAGGGCGCCGGCACCGGCCCGCAATCGCGTCGCGATGGTCTGCACTGCGGGCGCGATGGCGATGCGCATCGCTTCCGTATCGACGGTTGCGAGCATGCGCGCCAGCAGTTGCTTGTGCTGTTCATGACTGGCGCCGCGCATCCCGTGCAGACCGGCGTTGAGCGTGCGCAGCGCAGGCGGCAGACCGAGCGTCCGCGCCGCCGATTCCGGCAGGACGAATCGTTCGATATCGGTCAGTACCGCGCGTTGGTGCGCCTCGCCGGACACCACCACCACGCCGGGGCAGTCCTCGTCGCGCGTGAGCAGCGGGCCTGCGTGATCGAGGCGATACAGGTCGCCCAACTCGTGACGCCAGCGGTCCAGGCAGGCCATCGGCTCGGCGCCGAGGCGCTGCAGATCGCGCGCACAGGGCATATCCGCATCGAACGCATCGCCCCGCGCCTGCGTGCGCATGGCCTCTGCCTGTTCGGGTCGCTCCATCGACAACTCCCGGCGAATCTTCCGGGTCGATCATACGCCGACGGTGCGGGACGCGACCGCCCCGCACCGTCATTCCCAACGCTGTGGATCAGTTCTCGTAAGCCGCTTCGCCGTGCGAAGCGATGTCGAGACCTTCGCGCTCGTCCTCTTCGTCGACGCGCAGGCCGATGGTGTACTTCACCAGCGTGAATGCGATCAGCGACACCACGCCGGACAATGCCACCGTCACCAGCACGCCCTGCAGCTGGATCCACACCTGCGCGCCGATGCTGTACTCCACGAACGCGGTTTCGGTAACGTAATCCCAGATGCCCGCGCCGCCCAGCGACGGCGCCGCGAATACACCGGTGAGCAGCGCGCCGGTGATGCCGCCGACGCCGTGCACGCCGAACACGTCGAGACTGTCGTCGGCGCGCAGCAGCTTCTTCAAGCCGGTGACGCCCCAGAAACAGACCACGCCAGCGATGGCACCGATCGCGAGCGCACCCATCAGACCGACGAGGCCAGCAGCGGGCGTGATCGCGACCAGACCCGCGACCGCGCCCGAAGCGCCGCCCAGCATCGACGGCTTGCCGCGTGCGAGCCATTCCACCGCACTCCAGCTCAACACAGCGGCCGCGGTCGCCAGGAAAGTATTGGCGAAGGCGAGCGCGGCGACACCGTTGGCTTCCAGCGCGGAACCGGCGTTGAAGCCGAACCAGCCGAACCACAGGATCGATGCGCCGACCATGGTCTGGGTGAGGTTGTGCGGACGGAGTGCTTCGCGGCGGTAGCCCAGACGCGGTCCGATGACATACGCACCCACCAGACCGGCGATGGCCGCGTTGATGTGCACCACGGTGCCGCCGGCGAAATCCAGCGCGCCTTTCGCCCACAGGAACCCGGACTTCGCCAATACGTCTTCCACCACATCGGTGCCGGTGAACGCATCCGGACCCGGGAAGAACCACACCATGTGCGCCATGGGCGCGTAGGCGAAGGTGAACCAGATCACCGTAAATACCAATAGGCCGGCGAACTTCACGCGTTCGGCGAACGCACCGATGATGAGCGCGCAGGTGATGCAGGCGAACGCGCCCTGGAACACGAAGAACGCCAGCTCCGGGATATACACGCCTTTGGTGAAGGTCGCGCCCATCGCACCGTTCAGCCCTTCGCCGAACAGACGCGCGCCACCGCCGATGAAGGCGTTGTTTTCGGTGAACGCGAGGCTGTAGCCATAGATCACCCACAGCACCGCGACCAGCGAGAACACCACCATGCACTGCATCAGGATCGACAGCACGTTCTTGCTGCGCACCAGGCCGCCGTAGAACAGCGCGAGTCCGGGCAGGGTCATGAAAATCACCAGCGCCGAGCACACCAGAATCCATGCGGTGTCGCCCTTGTCGGCGACCAGTGCGGGTGCGGCCACCGGTTCAGCGTGCGCGGCGACTGCGGTTTGGGCTTGGGTTTCGGCAGTCGCTTCTGCCGGTGCGGCGGCAGTATCCGGCGCGGCGGGTTCAGTCGTTGCGGTGGTCGCGGCGGTTTCGGTGGCCGGCGTCGACTGCGCGGCGACGGTCAACGTTGCGCCGAGGGTCATCGCGCCGCAGAGCAGCGCGAGCAAGACAATACGGGTTCTCGACCCGGACAAAAATCCAGTCTTCATGGGACAGTCTCCGAGTGGGGGTTAGAGCGCGTCCGCGCCGACTTCGCCGGTGCGGATGCGGATGACCTGTTCCAGCGCGGTGACGAAAATCTTGCCGTCGCCGATCTTGCCGGTGCCCGCGGATTGCTGGATCGCTTCGATCGCCGCGTCGAGCCGATCGCTCGCCACCGCAACCTCGACCTTGATCTTGGGCAGGAAATCGACGACGTACTCCGCGCCGCGATACAACTCGGTATGTCCCTTCTGTCGCCCGAAGCCTTTGACTTCGGTGACGGTGATGCCCGATACGCCCATTTCCGACAAGGCTTCGCGCACCTCGTCGAGTTTGAACGGCCGGATGATGGCGGTAATCAGTTTCATGCGCTCTCCCCGTTGGCGAATATTCGCTGTGGATGACCGCCGGCACCGCAGTGCCGGCGGTCGCTGAAGAGAACCGCTACGCAGTCCGACGTGGGGAAGGAAGCTGCGTATGCGTTTCCCGTACCTCGTCACCAATGACTCGTCCAGCCAAACACTTCACCTCGCGGTCGCGACGCCATCCGCTGCGGATGCGCGCGCGGCCGATGCCGCTTCCCTCACTTCCCTTGCGTTCCCTGCGGCACTTCCTGTGATGGCTGCACTTCCTGTGGTGGTCGCGATTCCTGTTGCGCTGTTCGCGACGTCGACGAGCCCAAGCTCGATCGTCATGAACAGGCTGTACGGGTCTTCGACGTAGTCCGCGAACGGACCGCATGGCTCGAAGCCGAAGCGCTCGTACAGCGCCCTCGCCGGCTCGAACGCTTCCATCGAACCGGTTTCCAGACTCAGGCGCCGATATCCGCGACGCCTGGCTTCCTGCAGGATGTGGCGCATCAATCGCGTCGCCACCCCTTTGCGCGCGTGCCCCCGCACGGTGCGCATCGATTTGATCTCGCCGTGCGCTGCGTCGAGCTCCTTCAGCGCGCCGCAGCCCAACAACCCGGCCGCTTCCCAGACGCTCCAGAACGTGACTTCCGGCTGGCGCAGACCATCGAGATCCAGCGCGTGACAACTTTCCGGCGGCGAGTGCAGGGCGAGATCGGCCTTGTGCTCGCGCAGCAGTGCGATGATCTCGTTGCCCTGCAGTTCGTCGATACGGATCTCCATCGCCATGCCCCATCATTCAAACACTGTCATTCCGAACGCACGTGAGGAATCTGTTTTGCGCTTCAAGCCTCGAACAGCAGATCCCTCCTCAGGCTACGCCCTCGTTCGGGATGACAGGAGTTGTAGGCTGGGTCACTGACCCAGCCCACGGACGAACATCAGATCGTGTGACATCTGGTATTCCAGCGGGTGAAGCGCGGGCGCTTGCGCGGCACTGCCGCGCGCCCTCGCTGAACGCCCGGCGCGCTGCGCCGGGCCGGCCATCCGCCAACCCGAAGCCACGATCATGACGCGCCCTTTTCGCATCAGATCGTGTAATACATCTGGTATTCGAGCGGATGCGTCGCCGCGCGGAACTTGGTCACTTCCTGCATCTTCAGCGCGATGTAGCTGTCGATGAAGTCGTCGGTGAACACGCCGCCGGCCTTGAGGAAGTCGCGATCCTTGTCCAACGCTTCCAGCGCCTGGTCGAGCGAGTGGCAGACGGTCGGAATGCCCTTCTCCTCTTCCGGCGGCAGGTCGTACAGATCCTTGTCGCTGGGCGCGCCTGGATCGATCTGGTTCTTGATACCGTCCAGGCCGGCCATCATCAGCGCGGCGAAGGTGAGGTAGCCGGACTGGATCGGGTCGGGAAAGCGCATTTCGATGCGGCGCGCCTTCGGGTTGGCCACGTACGGAATGCGGCAGCTCGCCGAACGGTTGCGCGCCGAGTAGGCCAGCATCACCGGCGCCTCGAAGCCCGGGACCAGACGCTTGTAGCTGTTGGTGCCCGCGTTGGCGAACGCATTGATCGCGCGCGCGTGCTTGAACACGCCACCGATGTACCACAGCGCCATCTGCGACAGGCCGCCGTAGCCGTCGCCTGAGAACAGGTTCACGCCGCCCTTGGCCAACGACTGGTGCACGTGCATGCCGCTGCCGTTGTCGCCGACGATGGGCTTGGGCATGAAGGTCGCGGTCTTGCCGTTGCGGTGGGCGACGTTCTTGATGATGTATTTCATCGTCAGCAGTTCGTCGGCCTTCTGCACCAGCGTGTTGAACTTGGTGCCGATCTCGCACTGGCCGGCGTTGGCGACTTCGTGGTGATGCACTTCCACTTCGATGCCGGCTTCTTCCAGCGTCTTGCACATTTCGGCGCGCAGGTCGTGCAGCGAGTCGAGCGGAGCGACCGGGAAGTAGCCACCCTTCACCATCGGCCGGTAGCCGGTATTTCCGCCTTCGTATTCGCGGCCCGAGTTCCATGCCGCCTCTTCCGAATCGACGTGGAAGAAGGTGTGGCCCATTTCATTGGCGAAACGGACGCTGTCGAAGATGAAGAATTCGGGTTCCGGGCCGAAGAAGGCCTGGTCGGCGATGCCGCTGGCCTTGAGATAGGCCTCGGCCCGCTTGGCGACGCCGCGCGGATCGCGCGAGTAGGCCTGCATGGTCGCCGGGTCGAGGATGTCGCAGGTCAGGATCAGGGTCGGATCGGCGGTGAACGGGTCGATGACGGCGGTCGACGCGTCGGGCAGCAGGACCATGTCGGATTCGTTGATGCCTTTCCAGCCGCTGATCGACGAGCCGTCGAACATCTTGCCGTCTTCGAACAACGCGGGCTCGACGATGGATTTCGGGAAGGTGACGTGGTGCTGCACGCCGCGCATGTCGGTGAAGCGCAGGTCCACGAATTCGATCTTGTGGTCCTTGATGAGTTTTTCGACGTGCTCGAGGGACATCTTCGGAAGCTCCGATGGGTATGAAGGATGAGTTTCCCTTTGCAAGGTGCGTGCCATTGGTGGCGATCTCTTAAGCCATTGATTTATAAAAGTTTCAACATCTTGGCTTCAATTATTTTGCACTTTAATGGTGCGCCTTGATCGAAATGCCCTGTTCTGGCTCAAACGAGATCCGGAATCGCCTGCCGCGCATCGTCGCAACTTGCGTCGCTCCCACAAGGGCACTGCCTCTGGTCGTCGCGACTGCCGTCGCTCCCACAGGCTCACTCCACCCCGGACTATCGGCACTCCTCGTCAGGTCGCCGGGGGCGACAGACTCGGCCGACGCTGCTTTCCGACTCCACCCCGCATGGACGACACCATCGCCACCAACCAACCAAACCTGTTTGCGCGCTTCCTTGCGGCTGTAGGCCATCCGCTGCTGCTGGCAGGCGCGCTGGGGCTGTGGTGGGCGCTGGGCCGAAACGACGGCGCCACCCTCGCGACGCTGGTGTCGATGCTGCTGGTGTCGATGCTGCTCGAACGGCTGGTGCCGGCGGAGCCGACGTGGCGCCTGCGCCTGGGGGCGACGCTGCGCCTGGCGGGCGTCTATCTGCTCGGCCTGATCGTCTCCGGCGGGCTGATCGCCGCCTACGAATCGCTGCTGCCGGCGGCGCTGGCGGGGGTACGCGCACGCCTGGGCCTGGCCGTCTGGCCTGCGGACTGGCCGCTGGTGGCGCAGGCGCTGCTGCTCTTTTTCGCCTCCGACCTCCTTTATTACTGGGTCCACCGCGGCATCCACCGCTGGCCGCTGCTGTGGCGGGTGAGCGGGCACGGCTTCCACCACGGGTTCCAGAACCTGCACGCGATCAACGTCGGTGCCAACCATCCCTTCGAACTGGTGCTGATCGCGCTGCCGCTGGTGCTGGTGGCCGCGGCTTTCGGCGCGCCGGCCGCAGCCGTCGATACGGCGGGCGTGCTGCTGATGACGAACGCGATGCTGGCGCACGCGAACGTGCGCATGGAAACACCGGTGTTCAGCGCGCTGTTCACCTGCAGCGATCAGCACCGCCGGCACCATTCGGCGGTGTTCGAGGACAGCAACACCAATTACGCCTGCAACGCGATCCTGTGGGACCGGGTGTTCGGCACCTACAGCCGCGGCCCGGTGCGGCAGACGGGGATCGGCCCGACCCAACCCGGGCTGTGGCGGATGTTTCTGCTGCCGTTCAAAGAGCCCGATGGCGTCGACACGGTCGCGACGCGCGCCCGCGAGAGCGGCTGACAGCACAGCACGCCGGGCGTGCAACATACCCGGCAAACAAGCGCAAAACCGACAGCGCGCTTGCCCGCCGGCCGCACGCCGCTAGACTTGCGCCACGCCGGATCACGGCGGTACGGACTCCGCCATGCGCATTCGCCTCTTGTTGACCACTCTCACGCTGTCCGTGCTGTGCGCGCCCGCGCTGGCCCAGAACGCCGGCCACGACACCTGTCTGGTGCTCAGCGGCGGCGGCGCACGCGGCATGGCGCATATCGGCGTGATCAAGGTGCTGGAGCGCGAGCGCATTCCGGTGGACTGCATCGTCGGCACCAGCATGGGCGCGGTGGTCGGCAGCCTGTACGCCAGCGGGCTGAGCGCGATCGAGATCCAAACCCAACTGCGCGCGCTGGACTGGAACACGATGTTCGACGACCGTATCGACCGACGCGCCTTCACCCAGCGGCGCAAGGCCGAAGACCGCAGCTTCCTGGCGAAGGGCGGCTTCGGTCTGCGCGACGGCAAGCTGGGCGTGGCGCCGTCGCTGTTCGAAGGCCAGCGGCTGGCGGTGGCACTGCGCGCTGCGCTACTGCCAAGTGCGACGATCCAGCGCTTCGACGATCTGCCGATTGCCTTCCGCGCGATCGGCACCGATCTGGAAACCGGCGACGCGGTGACGATGGATCGCGGCGATCTGGTCAACGCCGTGCGCGCCAGCATGGCGGTGCCGGGCGCGTTCGCGCCGGTGAGCTACGGAGAGCTTTCGCTGATCGACGGCGGCGTGGCGATGAATCTGCCGGTGGAAATCGCGCAGGGCTGGGGCGCGCGGCGGATCATCGCGGTGGACATCGCCGCGCCGCTGAAGAAACGCGAAGAATTGCTCGACCCCTTCAGCATCACCGACCAGATGGTCACCGCGCTGATGCTGAAGGAAACCAAGCGCCAGCGCGAACGTCTGGGCGCGGACGACGTGCTGATCATCCCCGAGCTGGGCGATGTGGGGTCCGCTGATTTCACCCTTGCGCTCGACCAGGGCGTGGCGCTGGGCGAGCAGGCGACGATGGCCGCACTGCCGCAACTGCAGTCGCTGCGGGTGTCACCCGACGCGTATGCCGCCTGGCGCGACGCGCGGATGGCGAAACTCAAACCGATCGGCATCATTGATCGCGTCGAACTGGTGAACACGTCGACCATGGACGATGAGGCGCTGCGCACTTACCTCACGACGCAGCCCGGCGAGAGCGTCGATGCGAAGAAGATCGAGGAGGATCTGGGCACGCTGTACGGACTCGGCGAATTCTCGCGCGCTTACTACACCGTGAACAGCGACGAGGCCGGCAAGACCGTGCTGACCTATGTCGCCCGCAGCCGGCGCTGGGAAGAAGACGGCACGCTGAAGTTCGGCATCTTCATGCAGGACGATTTCGAGGGTGGCGGCGAATATCAGCTCGGTGCGCGCTACGGTAAACGCGAACTCAACCGCTTCGGCGGCGATCTGCTGCTGGAAGCGCGACTGGGCGACAGCAACCGCGCGTTCGCGGAATGGCACCAGCCGCTGCATCTGCGCCGCTACCTCTTTGTCCGGCCGGCGCTGGAATGGGTGGGCGAGAACGAATCGCTGATCGACGACAACAATTCCAGCAGCGACTACCGCTACAACCGCTGGGACGCGCGCGCCGCGCTGGGCCTGAGCCTTGGCCGCTGGGGCGAAGTGTCGGCCGCGCCGTTCTTGCGGCGCAATCATTTCGATCTGCGCCGCGATTCGCTGCCCACCGGCATTCCGCGCACCAGCACCAGCGCCGGCGTCGATATCGCGCTTACCCTCGACACCCAGGACGATGCCGAATTCCCGGGCCAGGGCTGGTATCTGCAGGCGCGGCACACGCGCTATCTGTCGATTCTCGATGCCGACACCGAAGGCTTCACCAGCCGCGCGAAGGCGTCGTACGCGTTCACCGCGCTGGGCGCGCGCTGGCAGTTGGGCGCTGAGGCGCAGGAGCACACAGGCAACGCCTACGAAGACGTAGCGCTGCTCGGCGGCCCGCTGCGGCTGTCGGGCTATGGCATCGACCGTCTGCGCGGCACCGGGTCGGCGCTGACCACACTGCAGTTCAGCTACCCGCTGGCGCAGTTGCTGCAATACCCACTGTTCGTCGGCGGCTCGCTGGAAGCCGGTCAGGTGTGGCGCCGCGGGCAGGCGTTGTCGTTCGACCGCACCATTTTTGGCGGCAGCGTCTACACCGCGCTGGACACGCCGATCGGGCCGATCTACTTCGGCCTGGGCCTGGCCGAAGAGGGCGAAGAGGCGGTGTTCCTGCGTCTCGGGCAACCTTACTGAATCTTCTGCACTGAATCTTCCTCCGTTGAAGCGGCTGCACTGAATCCGCGGCCAAGCGCACGATTCCTGTCATGAGCCGGTGCTAACCTGCGCCGGCCACGCGACGGATCGCAGGCGGCCCGCGTATTCGCGGTCATGCGCAGAGATCCGCTGCGGGCCGGTACGCGCCCCCGCACGGACCGTATCCCCCGTTCGACACAAGGAGTGTCTTATGCGCAGGATCCATGCCTCTCGTATCCATGCCCCCCGTTCCTCCCACCGCGCCGCGCTTGGTCTGGCATTCGCGATGAGCGCCGTGCTGACAGCGCCCGCGTTCGCAGCCGACGACCCCAGCCTCCCGGTCTCCGCGGCGATGCGTCAGGCGCTGCAGCGCGATCTCGGCCTGTCCGCAGGCGCCATCCCCCGCTATCTGGAGACCGAACGCATGGCGGCGCGCCAGCAGGGCGAAGCCCGGCGCAAGCTCGGCGCGAGCTACGCCGGCAGCTGGCTGGAACGCGACGCGACCGGTGAATTCAAGCTGGTCATTGCGACCACCCAACAAAACCGCACCGCTGCCGCGCGCGCGCTCGGCGCCGATGTCCGCGTCGTGCGTCACAGCCTCGACACACTCGATGCCGCGAAAGCGAAGCTCGACCGGCAGCGCGGCAAAGCCGCTCGCAACGTCGCGGTGCATTCCTGGTTCGTGGATCCGCGCGACAACGCCGTAGTGGTGACCACCGATCCGGGCGCCGAAGCGACCGGCAAGGCGCTGGTCGCCGCCAGCGGCGTCGATCCGGCGCTCGTGCGTTACGTCGCATCCAGCCAGCGTCCGCAGCCGGTGTACGACATCCGCGGCGGCGACCGCTACAACATTCCGAACAGCTGGTGTTCGATCGGCTTCTCGGTCACCCAGGGCGCGAACACCGGCTTCGTCACCGCCGGCCATTGCGGCACCGCCGGCACCGCGGTCAGCGGCAGCAACGGCGTGGCCATCGGCAACTTCGCCGGCTCCACCTTCCCGGGCAGCGATTACGCCTGGGTGAACAACACCAGCGGGGCCTGGTCGATCCAGCCGCTGGTCAACAACTACAACGGCGGCACGCTCAACGTGATCGGCGGCCTCGAAACCCCGGTCGGCGCGGCGATCTGCCGCTCCGGCGCGCGCACCGGCTATCGCTGCGGCACGGTCAATGCCAAGAACGTCACCGTGAATTACAGCGCCGGTCCGGTCTACAACATGGTGCGCTCCAGCGCCTGCGTCGGCGGCGGCGATTCCGGCGGTTCGTTCATCACCCCGGGCGGCGAAGCGCAAGGCGTGACCTCCGGCGGACAGCTCAACCCGCAGACCAACGAGAACTGCTCGCTGGCCGCGCCGGTGACCTTCCACCAGCCGCTGCAGCCGATCCTCAACGCCTACGGCCTGACCCTGCAGACGGTGCAGACCTGCGGCCGCATGAATCCCGGGCGTACGCTGCCCAACGGCGGTTCGGTGACCTCCTGCGACGGCCGCTTCACCCTCGTCATCCAGGGCGATGGCCATCTGGTGCTGTACAAGGCCGGCATCGGCGCCATCTGGTACAACAGCGTCTTCGGCAGCGGCCACACGCTGAGCATGCAGACCGACGGCCACCTGGTGGTCTACAACGGCGCCGGCCAACCGGTCTGGTACACCGGTACCAACGGCAACAACGGCGCGATCCTGCGGGTGCAGGACGACGGCAATGTGGTGATCTACAACTACCTCGGCCAGGCGATCTGGGCGACCAACACCTCCGGCGCGTGATCGCATGTTTCTGATCGACTGGATTTGATCGAAAGCATCTGATCGAAAGCATCGAAGCGAACATGAAATACCCCCGGCCCTCCGGGGGTATTTCTTTTCGTGCTGGTCGTTTCGACGCTGAACGAAGACATATCGACGCGAAGCAGGAACGTGACTGCCGTCGATATGTCGGACAGCGGCGCGCGCAATCGCGATCAACGCCCATCGGCCTCGTCTAGGATCGAACCGCCACGCATGGAATGCGCTCATGGCGGACGAACATCCCGATCATGCTTTGATCGTCCATGCTTCGATCGTCCGCATGATCGGCAAGGACATCCACGGAGGATGTCCGGGCGGAGACCATGCGGGCCGGCGCATCGCCCCCATCGAACCAGCAAGGCGCCGCATCCCCCATCGAAAAGGAGTTCCACATGCGCAACATGAAGATGCCCGCACGTGCGGCAGCGCTCACCGTTTCCACCCTCGCGCTCGCGGCGTCGGCGATGTTCGCCGCGCCCCAAGCGAATGCCGCAGCAGGCCAGTCCGACGCCGAAATTCCCGCAGAAATGCGTTTCGCGATGCAGCGCGACCTGGGCATCATGCCCGGACAGATTCCGCAGTATCTGCGCGCCGAAAAGCGCATGCCCGACACAGAACGCAAGGCCCGCAGCGCACTCGGCGCGCGTTATGCCGGCACTTGGCTCGAACGCAACCGGTACGGCGAGTACGTGCTGGTGGTCGCGGTCGCCGGTGCGCAGGGCGCAGGCAAGGCCGCCACGCTCGGCGTACAGGTCCGCGTGGTCGCGCACAGCTTGGCGCAACTGCAAAGCACCCAGACGCGTCTGGACGGCGTTGTCGGCACGCTGCGCGCCTCGGGCAAAGGCCGAAAGGTCGATCCCAGCATCCATTCCTGGCATGTCGACCCGATCAGCAACCGCGTGGTCGTCACCACCGACCGTGGCGCCAGAGGTGCGGCGCTCGATTTCGTCGCCGCCAGTGGCGCCGACGCCAGGACCGTGCGCTTCGTGGAGTCGGATGCCCGGCCGCGGCCGGCGCAGCAGGCGACCTTTGATGTGCGCGGCGGCGATATCTACAACGTACCCGGTAGTTGGTGTTCCATTGGCTTCGCGGTCACCCTCGGGACCGAGAATGGCTTCGTCACCGCCGGGCACTGCGGCACCAATAACACCCCCGTGACCAATGCTGCTGGCCAATCGCTCGGTTATTTTTTCGATTCGGTGTTTCCGGGCAGCGACTTCGCGGTTGTACACAACACCAATCCGCTCGGGATTCCGCGACCGTGGGTGAATGCCTACGCCTTCGGCGGCAATCTCAACGTGCGCGGCGCCACGCCTGCGGCGCTCAATGCTGCGGTGTGCCGCTCCGGCGCCCGTACCGGTGCGCACTGCGGGACACTGCTGGCCACCGGGGTCACGGTGAACTACTCCGTAGGCCCGGTATTCAATCTGTCGACGACGACCGCCTGCGTCGGCGGCGGCGATTCCGGCGGATCGTTCGCGACACCCGAGGGACAGGCGCAGGGCGTGGCCTCCGGCGGCAACTTCTACAGCGGCAGCAATGACAACTGCGCCACGCCCTTACCCCCGGGTTCGGTGTCCAGCTTCTATCAGCCGCTGCAACCGATCCTCGCCAACTATCCCGGGCTGACGCTGGTGGTCGCGCCCTGAGTCGCAGCGGGACGATGTCTTTCCGCCGACACCCCCGGCCATCCGGGGGTGTCGTTTTCCGGCAGCGGCGAGCGGCGGGCCTGACCGTTACACTTCGCGTTTCCTCCTGCGAACGTGCGCATGACCGACCTGCTCGCCGCCCTGTTGCTCGGCATCATCGAAGGCATCACCGAATTCCTGCCGATCTCCAGCACCGGTCATCTATTGATCGCCGAACGCTGGCTGGGCCACCGCAGCGACCTGTTCAACGTCGCGATCCAGGCCGGCGCGATCCTCGCGGTGGTCGCGATCTACCGGCAGCGGCTGTGGAACCTCATCGTCGGTTTCCGCCAGCGCGAGAACTTCGATTACGCGCTCAAGCTCGGCGTCGCGTTCGGCGTGACCGCGGTCGGCGGGCTGCTGGTGAAGAAGCTCGGCTGGGAACTGCCCGACGAAGTGCGGCCCATCGCCTGGGCGCTGATCATCGGCGGCATCTGGATGTTGCTGGCCGAACACTTCGCCGCCAAGCGCGCAGCCGCCCTCGGCGAGCGCACGTCGATCAGCTGGACGGTCGCGATCCTGGTCGGCATCGCCCAGGTCGTGGCCGGCGTGTTCCCCGGCACCTCGCGTTCGGGCGCGACCATCTTCGTCGCCCTGCTCGCCGGCACCACCAGCCGCGTGGCCGCCACCGAATTCGCGTTTCTGGTCGGCATTCCGACGATGTTCGCCGCCACCGCCTACGAACTGCTGGACGTATTCAAGGACGGCGGCGCCGTGCACGAAGACTGGACCGCACTGGCGGTCGCGTTCATCGCCTCGGCCGTCACCGCGTTCGTCGCGGTGAAATGGCTGCTGGTCTACATCCAGACCCACCGCTTCACCGCGTTCTCGGTGTATCGCTTCGTGCTGGGCGCGGCGCTGCTTTTCATGATTCCTCCCGGGGAGTGAGTCCAATCAAATGAGTACGCTGCCGCCCGACCACATCGCACCGCGCGGCTCCTGGCTGCGCGACATCGCGCCATCCTCGGTCGCGGCCGGTTTCGTCACCGTGCTGGTCGGCTTCACCAGCTCGGCGGTGATCGTGTTCCAGGCCGCGCAGGCGCTGGGCGCGTCGGAAGCCGAGATCGCATCGTGGCTGTGGGCGCTGGGCATCGGCATGGGCGTCACCTGCATCGGCCTGTCGCTGCGCTGGCGCATGCCCATCGTCACCGCGTGGTCCACGCCCGGCGCGGCGATGCTGATCGCCAGCAACGCCGGCGTGCCGCTGTCCGACGCCATCGGCGCGTTCGTGGCGGTCGCGCTGTTGACGGCGGTGGCCGGCTTCAGCGGCGTGTTCGAGCGCGGCATGCGCCGGGTGCCGCTGTCGCTGGCGTCCGGGTTGCTCGCCGGCGTGCTGCTGCGCTTCGGCATGGACGTGTTCGTGTCGATGCGCACGCAGATGGCGATGACGCTCGCGATGTTCGTCGTGTATCTGTGCGGGCGGCGCTGGTTCCCGCGCTACGCGGTGCTGATCACGTTATTGCTGGGCATGGCCATCGCCGGCGCGTCTGGCTTGCTGCATCTTGGCGATGTCGAACTGCGCGTCGCGCAGCCGGTGTTCACAATGCCGTCGCTGTCGCTGGCGGCGGTGTTCGGCATCGCGCTGCCGCTGTTCGTGGTGACGATGGCCTCGCAGAACATTCCCGGCATCGCGGTGCTGCGCGCATCCGGCTACGCGCCGCCGGTGTCGTCGACCATCGGCTGGATCGGTACGACCAACATCCTGCTCGCGCCGTTCGGCGCTTATTCGCTGTGCATGGCCGCGATTACCGCAGCGATCTGCAGCGGCCGCGAAGCGCACCCGGAGCCGTCGAAGCGTTATGTCGCGGCGATATCCGCAGGCATCTTCTATCTGTTCACCGGCGTGTTCGGCGCCACCGTCGCCGCACTGTTCGCGGCGTTCCCGAAGGAGCTGGTGATGGCGGTAGCCGGGCTGGCGCTGTTCGGCACCATCGGCAACAGTCTGTCCGCCGCGCTGCGCGAGGACCGCGATCGCGAAGCCGCACTGATCACCTTCCTGGTGACCGCCTCGGGATTCAGCCTCGGCGGCATCGGTTCAGCATTCTGGGGCTTGATCGCCGGTAGCATCGCCCTGCTGCTGCGGCCGCGCGGCCACTGACGCACTCCCGGCGCGCGCCCACCCCATGCGATGTATCGTTCGGGGCGCCGCCCCCGGTTCGCGCGGACCCCGTCCCGCATCCCGGCACGTTCATGGAAGTTCTCTCTCGCGGAGCCCGCTTATGACCCGTTCTTCGTCGTCGCTGCCTTTGTCGTCAATGTTGCTCTCATCCCTGATGCTGTCGCTGGCCGTGACCGGCTGCGCGCGATCACCCGCCAGCGTCGAGCCCGCCAATGTCGACCCCGCGGCCGTCGCACCCGCGCCGCCGCCAGCGCCGCCATCCCCACCCTCGCCACCGCAGGGCACCCACGCCATGAATGCCACCCTCGGCGGTTACCACTGGCGGCTGCAGGCAGCCACCGACACCCGCGGCCAGCGCATCGCTGCACTGCTGGCGCGCCCGGAACTGCCGCTGCAGTTCGATTTCGTCGATGGCCGCATCAGCGTCACCAACGCCTGCAACGGCATCTCCGGCGAAGTGAGCCTGCACGTCGACAAGGTTCTCGTCGGCCCGCTGCGCGCCACCAAGATGGCCTGCATGGATCCGGCGCTGATGGCGCTGGACGACGCCATCAGCAAACCCCTGCAGGGCGAAGCGCGCATTCAATTGCTCGAAAGCGACCCGCCGCAACTGGTATGGACCGCCGCCAACGGCGATGTCCTGCGTTTCATCGGCGCCCCCACGCCGGAAACCCGCTACGGCAGCGCCAGCACCACCGTTTTCATGGAAGTCGCCGCACGCACCAAACCCTGCCGTCACCCGCTGATGCCGGCGCAGCAAGCCTGCCTCGAAGTGCGCGAAGTCCAGTTCGCGGAAGGCCTGCGCGTGGGCGAACCCGCCGCATGGCAGGTGTTCCACGGCAGCATCGATGGCTACACCCACGAGGACGGCATCCGCACCGTGCTGCGGGTCAAGCGTTTCCCCATCGCCAACCCGCCGATGGACGCGCCCAACGTCGGCTACGTGCTCGATACGGTCATCGAATCCGAAATGACCGGCCCATGATCCCGCACCGCTTCGCCGTTACCGTCACCACGCTTCAATGCCCCGCTTCCGGAGACCGTCCATGCCTTTTCGCCACGCCATGATCGCCGCTGCACTGCTGCTCTCCACCACCGCCTGCGCATCCTCCAACGGCACCGGCGCCGGCAATACCCCCGCCGATGCAGCAGGCAGCGCAGCGGCCAATGCTTCAGCCAACGCCGCCGCCGCGGGCGCCGAACGCGAACGCAACGCCAGCTTCAGTCGCGACGAATTGATCAACACCGGCGGCTGGACGCTGCAGTCCGCCACCGCCGCGGGCGGCGCCAGCATCACCGAAGTCCGCGCTGCGGGCGCGGACTTCGAAGTGACCTTCTCCGGCGGTGGCGTCGACGCAAAGGCCGGCTGCAATCAGCTGCGCGGCGATTACAAAGCCTCCGGCAAACGTCTGGAGATGACCCTGAACATCGCCACCCGCATGTCCTGCAGCGACGACAAGAATCTCGCCGACCGTCGCTTCAGCGAATTGATGAGCCAATCGTTCAAGGTCGAACTGCTGCAGCCGCAGCCCTACCGCATGCGCCTGACCAGCGACAGCGGCGACGTGCTGGTGTTCCAGGCCAAACCCATGCAGATTTGAGCGGGCGCGCTCAACCCTTCGCTGCTGCGTTGAGCGAATAGGTTCCGTAGATCGCAGTTTCCGCCAGCACATGCTCGTGCATGGCGCGGAAGACATCGGCGGCGGCAAAGGTCGCCGGCAATTCAAGACGTTCGACATCCAGCGCGAACAGACGGAAGAAATAGCGGTGCAGGCGCAGGTCGTGGCCCGGCGGATACGGGCCGTCGTAACCGAGGTAATCGCCGCCCATCTGCGCGTCGCCGGCGAACCAGCCGGTGTAATCGTTCAACCCATGACGCGCGCCGGCGGGGCCGCCCGGCGCGGGTTTACCGCGCGCGGTCACGCCGTCGCTGCAACTGCCAGCCGCAAGTTCATGCACATCGGCGGGGACGTCGGCGAGTACCCAATGCACGAAATCGCCACGCGGGTGATCGACAGGAATCGGCGTGGCTTCGTCGGCGACCAGCGCGCCGTCGGTAGGCGCATCGGTGTCGATGCACAGCAGCACGAAGCTGCGGGTGCCGGCCGGCGCATCGCTCCAGCGCAGATGCGGATTGCGGTTGCCGCCGAATCCTTCCGGCGTGCCCATCGCGAATTCGGCGGGAATGCGTTGGCGGTGTTCGAAACTGTCGCTGACGATGCGCATGGGGACTCCTGAGTTGAGCGGCCTGGGTCGAGCAGCCTGACTTGAACCGGCTCGTGAAGATAGATCGCTTTGGATGAATTGTCAGGCGGCATTGCCGGCGACGGCGGCCCAGAAAAGCAGTCCGCCCATGATCAGCGACGAAACACCGATCAATGGCAGGTATCGCAAGGCCCTCGGCACGGCGGACTGCGCAAAGCGATGATGAAGGCGCCATCGCACCAGGGCCATGCAAGCGGTGGAGACGACGAGGATCCAGCCGAACGCCGCGAGTGCCGTGGGATACGCCGAATCGCGCGCCACAAGGAGCATGGCGCCGCCCACGATGAGTCGTGCGGCCAGCTCCGCGTAGTGCTTGAGTGATGTGTCCGCGAAACCGAGCAGGAACGCACGTGCGTTTGTCGGACGAACCAGCGCAATCGCGCCGAGCAACAGGAAGTAGATTGCGACGGCCGCCACGATTATTCTTGCAACGACGAGAAGCATTGAAGTTCCTTTGGATGTCGCTGACGGCTGTGTAAAGCCACTTCGCAGGGAAGCGGCATACACGCGAGTCAGAATGGGTTGAGTGTAGCGATATCCATCAAGAAACAATTGTAGAACTTGCCGCGCCGCATCAGCTGCGCCGCTCAGCCCCTCCCCTTGCGCGCAGCGCGGGGGGAGGTTGGGAGGGGGGCGGGCCGCCACGATCAATCAGTAAGCCGGTTTCTCAGCCAGGCAGAATAGGTTTAGCGCAGCGATACCCGTCAAAAAACAACTGCAGAGCTTCCGCGCTGTCGCGCGGGTAACTTTCTTTGTCGCAAAGAAAGTCACCAAAGAAAACTCTCTAGTGCCGGAGCAAATCCGCCATCGGCTACATCGTCGGGATTTTTCGATGCGGCATCCTGCCGCGTCGAAAAACGGCGCACATCCTGTGCGCCGCCCTTTGGGTCTACGATCATGCGTTGATCCATCCGCTCGGTATGGTCGCGTGGACGAAGTCCATGAGACAGGATTCGCAGCATCGTAGGGTGGGGTGAGCGCAGCGATGCCCACCATCCCGACACGCAAAATGAGGCAAGCATCGAACGGAGCAAGAACAGCACGTAGATACATCAAGCTTTGTTGGCGGTTTGGGTGGGCATCGCTGCGCTCACCCTACCCTACGCGCTAACGTAGGGCTGGCACGTGGCCGCCGCCACGATGCGGGGTTGGCTTGAACGAATTGTTAGGCGCGCAGTGGGCTGCCAACACGGTTACTCTGGACCGTCATAGTCGGGCTCGTGCTGAGAGTCTACGAACTCGCTGTAGTAGGCCAGACAACCATCTCTTCTATTGCCGCCGAGCTCATCACACCCTTTCTCATTGGTAAGGCCTACGTTCTCTGCCCAGCGATACCCGCTAACAATTTCATCGCAGTTTGCGGTGCACTTAATACCCCGAAAATAGTGCGTGTTATTTGGCGCAGCTATTGGAGCAACACTTCTCATAGATTGAACTGCGGCTCGATTGTCCAGGCAGGCGTCCGAGAGGGCGCACTTTGCATTTGCCCGATGCTGCCGCCTCGCATCCACAACATGCACTCCATAGAGAATGGCGAACGCTATGAGCAAAAGTCCAAGAATCTTGAGCCAATCCTTCATGCACGCCTAACGCCTGAATTAAGCCGGCCCACAGCAGGGCGGCGACTGAGTGCGAATATAGCCGAAGGCGTGCACTTAGGCGCCGCCCTGATGTGGGCTCGGCTTGAATGAATTGTTAGGCCCCTGCCAGAACAGCCACCACCAAACGACTTTGATGGAAGGGCCGCGGGCCACCAGCACTAACATCCTAAATCTCGGTCGCGATCTATTCCTTGTAGCGCTATTGCTTCAGGCGCAAGCTCGAAAGCTTCAGCTTGTTGAATCATCAGCGACAGAACCTCGCGATAAGCGCGATAGCGACCTAGCTCAAACTGCTTCTGATCGTCAGGAGCGGCTGCAGCAATGTGCTCCAGTTCCTCAGTGCGCTCTCGCAGCAGGAAACCGAGATCGACTAGGTAGTTGTCTACGAGGTCTGACATAGGGGCCTAACGCCGGAGTTAAGCCGGCCTGTGGCGGGGCGGCGGACACGTGCAAGCGTAGCGCAAAGCACGTGGCCGCCGCCACGACACGGGGTCGGCTTGAACGAATTGTTAGGTTGCTAACCGGTGCTCATCACGACGCTAGCTTTAACCGCCTCGCTCTCGTTGCAATCTGGACACTTAAAAATGAAAAAACCGAGAGGAGAGTCAAAACTTCCATCACCAAATTGGCGCGAGCGCCATAAATTTTCGCATTTTTTGCAGTACAAAGTCGCCGCGCTTATGCCAGTTTTAATTGGAGCTTTCCGATTTACTGTGATCTCTCGGGATTCGGTGTATGCAACGTCAACTTCTGTGATCACGAATTTTTCTGTCTCAACAGCCACAGGACTCTCCTTAGCAACCTAACGCCTGATATCAACGAAAGAAAAACCCCTACTCCGCCGGATACCCCAACGTCTGCGCCACGTCCGACAACAACGCGAACGGTTCGGCCAAGGCCTTGGAATACTGGCGCCAGTGGCCGAACGGAAAACGCTGGGTCCCGAGCGCGGACGCCGGCGGGACGCGGATTTCTTCCAGTCCCAGGCCACCGCCGATCTCCGCGGCGAAGGCTTCGACATCGGCCAGGGCATGGTCGGTGCGAATGAGTTTGTGCGGCTGCGGATTGTTTTGATGCAGCGCGACCACGTGCTGCAGCTGGCGCGCCATCCACAGCGCGGCTTCGGTCGGCGTGGCGATGCCGAACGGCATCGGGCTGCCGAACGCGATCCATTCCAGCAGCATGTCGCGCGGATCGCGCAGTACGATCATCACGATCGCTCCGGCTTGCAGCGGACGCAGCATTTTCAGCATCGCGTTGTCCCAATACGGCAGCCAGTCGATGACGATGCCGTCGTGGACGCCACGCGAAGGCAGCGCCGCTTGCCATTCCGCGAGCAGGCGTTCCGGCGTGAGCGAGCCGTCGTTGAGTGCGGCGATGGTGTCGGGATTCTGCAGCGGGTCCTGCGGAGGATTCTGCGAAAAGCGGTCGCCTCGCAGCGGGTAACCGGCATGCGCGATGACGGTTGCGACCTTCTCCACGCCCGAGCCCGGCAGGCCCCACAGATAGGCGACCGGCGGAGTGCCCGGCAGCGGCGTCGCCGGGTCCGGCCACGGGCCGCCAGCATGACCGGGCACGGTCAGTGGCCAGCGCATCGCGACTTCGGCGCTGTTGACCGCGTGCCAGGTCATCGCCGCTTCGCCGTAACGGCCGGCGCGATCCTGGGCGTAACCCAGCCACAGCATCAGGCTGCGCTTGGCGACATCGTCGACCGCCTTGGAGATGAGCCCCTGCACATGCACGACAGCGGCGTCCGGCTGGTCGCGGAGCATGCGGTCGAGCAGGCGCAGTTCGGCGCTGCTGCGGCCGGGCTCCAGTTCGACGATGCGCTGCGCGAGCGCGTCCACCGCTTCGGTGTCGCCGCGCGCTTCATGCAGGTGCATCGCAGCATCCAGCGCATCGGTGTTGTCCGGCATCGCCGCGAGCCAACGCTCCATCACCGTATTGGCGTCGTCGCTGGCTTCGGGCTCGAACGCCAGGCGCAACTGCCAGAGCGTAGCCGCCTCGGGATGCTGCGCCAGCGCCGTTTCCAGGGTGGCGCGGGCATCGGCGAAATCGCCGGTGCGGCGCCAGATATCGGTGAGGATCGCCCATGCGCGCGGGTCGCGCGGCTCTTCGGCCACCGATTCGCGCAGCAGCGCGAGCGCCGGTTCGTGACGGCCCAGCGCCAGGTCGAGTTCCGCGGTCATGCGCTTCAGCGCCGGGGTGGCGGTTTCGGGGTTGTCCAACAGCGGCTGCAGCACGTCGCGGGCTTCGTCGGGGCGCTGCTGCTGCAGCAGCACATCGGCGAGCAGGCCGCGCAGGCCCTGCATCTGCGGCGCAAGTTCGATGATCTTCACGAACGCCTGCTCGGCGAACGCGAACTGCTGCTGGCTGAGATGGGCGAAGCCCAGCGCGTAGAGCACCTGCAGATCGTCCGGCATGCGTGCGGCGGCGCGCGTGAGCAGCGCCTGCGCGCGTGCGCCGTCGCCGCGACGCAGGGCGACCATGCCTTCCACCGTCTTGACCCAAGGGTGATCCGGCTCGATGCGCGCGGCCAAACGCTGCAGGCGCTCGGCCTCGTCGATGGCACCGCGGCCCACCGCCATCTGCGCCTGCAGGATGTAGGCCTCGAACTGATTCGGATTGAGGTCGATGGTGCGGGTCAGCGCGGCCTGGGCCTCATCGAGCTTGTGCTCTTTGAGCAGGAAACCGGCGCGCTGGAAGTGCAGCTCGGCGTCGTCCGGGGCCAGCAGCACGGCGCGGTTGATCGCGTACTGGGCGGCGGCGTTGTCGCCGTTGGCGCGCTCGGCATGGGCCAGCAGCGCATGGGCGCGGGCGTCGTGCGGGGAGCCGGCAACGACCACGCGGGCCAGCGACAGGGCTTCGGCGTTGGCGCCGCGCTGCAGGGCAGCGAGAATTCGTTCTTGCATGTGATTGTTCTGGGACTGCGGGGCCTGGGCCCGGAACCGCCAAGTGTACCGTCCGGGGCCGCGGCACCGGGCGCTGCAGGCGACGACCGATCAGCCGTCGATCCGTCTATGGAAAACGTACTTCATGTACGTTTTCCATTCGCAAGTCCGGCGCAGCCGGACTTGCTCCCGACGAATCAATCGCTTGCGCGCTTGATTTCGCCGGGGCGGCCATCCTTGGCCGCCTCGGCAGGCTGTTTTCAACCGCCTGCCAGCGCCGCCGACAGCCGGGCCGCGACCCAGCGTTCGGCATAGCCGTCGAGGCGTGCGGCCTCCAGGAACCCGCAGTGCCCACCCCAGTGGGCGATCTCGATCTTCGCCGTGTCCGGCAGCCGCAGGGCGTGGAACTCGGCAACCGGAATCACCGGATCGTCCTCGGCGGTCAACAGATCGGCCGGCACGTCCAGCGTGGCCAGACGGTCGCCGGCGATCGAGTAGCCGTTGAAATAATCGTCGAGAGTGTCGAAATCGGTGTGCCGCTCCACCATCCAGCGGGTCAACTCGCGCATCCCCAGCTTCAGCACGCGATCGTCGAAATCGTAGAACTGGGGGAAGTTGTCGCGCTTGCGGCGCAGCGATGCGCGCCAGCTCTGCTCGAAATAGCGGATGTAGAACGGCAGCCCTTCTTCCATCCGGGTCATGGTCAGGCCCGGGTCCAGCAGCGGACACACCGCCGCCGCGTGCACCAGCGGCAGCCCGGCGGCGCGCGCGCGCATGGCCACGCGCAGCGCGAAATTGCCGCCCAGCGAGTAACCGGCGACCACCATCGGCCGCGGCGAGCCGTCGAGGGACGGGCCATCCAGGAACCGGTTGGCGACATCGGTGGCCGCGTGCATCACTTCGTCGATGCGGTTGGAGTGGAACAGCGCCTGATTGAGATGATGGGTGTCGCCGTGGTCGCGGAAATTCAGCCGGAACACTTCGAACCCTGCGCCCAGCAGATGCGCCGCGGTCAAGCGCATGTAGCTGGATTCGGCGCTGCCTTCCCAACCGTGCAGCAGCAGCGCCAGCGCGCGCGGCTCCGCGCCGGGCAGGCGGCTGTGCACGCCCTCCAGGCGCACGCCGTCGCCGCCGTCCACGATGTAAGGCTTGCTCACCGCACCGCTGCGCCGCAGCAGCACCGCGCCGCGCGCTCGGCGCAGCGGACTGGTCGCGATCAGCGATTGCAGATGCGGGCTGCGCAGCCAGAGCGGGGGCTGGTAGGTGGAGGGATGGATTTTCATCCGCGACCTGATGCTGTCGATGCGGATGCTGTCATTCCAGGCGCAGCGAGCAATCTGCTGTTGATGCGTAAAAAAACGAACAGGGAGATTCCTCGCTGCGCTCGGAATGACAGCGGATGGGCCTTCATCCCGGCCCCATCGCCTCCACGATCCGCGTCCTGGCGGTGTCGGCGAGTCGCCTGCGGCCTTCGGCATCGCCGGGGAGGATCGGTTCGAGGAACACCACTTCCGCATTGCAGCCGGGCTCGCCGAGCAGGCGCAGCAGGTTTTCGGCGAAATTTTCGGTCGGGCCGAACGCGACCACGGTCTGCCGCGAGGCGCCGTCGCCGTAGCGCAGCGCCACCGGCTGCACCGGCACTTCGGCTTCCACTGCGGCCAGGAAGATGCGGGCGTGGAAGGGGCCGATGTCTTCACCGCCGCGGGTGCGGCCTTCGGGGAATACCCCGATGGCGCGGCCCTCGCGCAGCCGCGCGAGCATTTCGTGGAGTACGCCGCCGAGGGATTCCTGGCTGCCGCGCTGGTGATAGATGGTTTCGCCCATGGTCGCGAGCCAGCCGACCACCGGCCAGCCGGCGATTTCGCGCTTGGCGACGAAGCCCATCATCCGGTAGCTGTGCAGGGCGCTGATATCGATCCAGCTGACATGGTTGGCGACGAACATCACCGCGCCGGGCAACGGCGTGCCGATGCGGCGCATGCGGAAGCCGAAGACCCACATCAATCCGCCCTGCCACCAGCGCACCATGCGGTGGCCGAGGCGATCATCGCCGATGCGAATGCCGCCGAACGGCGGCGACATCAGGATCAGGGTGATCGGCAGATGCACCAGCGCATGCCAGGTCAGCATTGGCGTACGCACGAGGTAACGCAGCAGCCTGGCGGCGCGCGCAGCGGAGGGGGCACGGGTCATGGCGCCACCATACCGAAGCGGATTAGAGCTTTGAACCATGTCGGTTAAGGGTGTCCGCTCGTGGATCAGGCGCGTTGCGCGATCACGGCGAGGGTCAGCCGCGAGATGCAGATCAGCCGGCCCAGATCGTCTTCGATGCGGATTTCCCAGACCTGGGTGCGGCCGCCGACGTGCAGCGGCCGTGCGGTGCCGGTGACCTGGCCTTCGCGGATGCCGTTGACGTGGTTGGCGTTGATCTCGATGCCCACGCACAGATGGTCGGGGGCGCAGCACAGCATGCCGGCACTGCTGCCCAGAGTCTCCGCCAGCAGCACCGAGGCGCCGCCGTGGAGCAGGCCGAAGGGTTGGCGGGTGCGGGCGTCCACCGGCATGGTGGCGCGCAGGTAATCGGGGCCGATCTCGGTGAACACGATCCCCAGCGGCGCCATGGCGGTGTCGGTGGACATCGCGTTGAGCTGTTCGAGGGTGGTGCTGCGGCGGAAGGGGCTGGAAGCGGGGGGCGCGGGCGTACTCATGGCATCAGGATAACCGAGCCTGCCGGCGGTGGCCCGGCCACAGGCGCATGGGAGAGAGGTCATGCGCTGCGGCCGGGTCTCCGGGCGCGCGGGGGTGACGCCTGCGGGGCAGGGTCGCATCGGTCAGTTCATGTCGATAAGTTCATGCCGGTACGTTCAGCGGCAGCGGAAGCGGGCCTGGCCCCAATCGCTGGTGTAGCGCTTGTCCTGGGCATAGCCGCTGCTGGCGCCGTAGCCGATGCCGAAATCGCGTTCGCGATAGCGGGCGGAAGAAGGGGTGGAATCGACCTGCGGCTGCACGGCGACCGGCGTGCGCGGGGCGAGTGAGGCGTGGGTCTGCGAGGCGTTCATGTTGATCCTGAGAGGTTCGTGCGGGGGATGACTTGCGGGCGTTGCGTGGCGAATGTCGATCTGGAAACTGGGTGGCACGGATGACTGGAGCGGATGGCTGGGCCGATCAGGCGCAGCGGAAGCGGATCTGGCCCCAGTCGGTGGTGTAGCGCTTGTCCATCGCATAACCGCTGCTGTTGCCATAACCGACGCCGAAGCTGCGCGTGCCGTAGCTGCGGCGGGCCTTGCTGGCGATGGAGACCACATTGCCGGTGGTGTCGGCCGGGGTGCGGACGGTGCGGTTGGCGGTGGTGTTCGAGACGTTCATGGCGGGTTCCGTGTGTGCTTGTGATTTGGTGTGTTGGTAATCTACAACACCTATCTACTGAAACAGACATGCCGGAAGTCACCCCACTCCCGTCATGGGCCCAAGTAATTGTTTTTATTGGTTTTCAACATGTGTTGAGCCGACGAACGGTCACGATGAACCCCGCCGGAAGGGCTGGCGAGACAGGTTTTGGAGGGGCGGGTGCGCAGATTCAGGCCGATCGGGCATGGATCGCGGCGGTTTTTCGCTCTACAGCGCGATCGGATGAACCGCAATCGCGGGCTAGAGCCGGCGGGCTTGAGCCCGCCCTACAGAATCGGGGCCAGTCCCGCGCCGAACGCGGTGAAGATCCGCGTCAGTGGCCGGATCACCGGCGCCACTTCCGGGAAGTCGCCCACCGGCTCGTAGCAGCGCCGGAACTCCGGGTCGCGCGGCGAGATCGGCTGCGGGCAGTCCGGGCCGGGCTTGAATTCGTAGCTGGTGGCGTAGCGCACCGGCCAGAAATCGAACAGCGGCAGCAGCTCGGACATTTTCGACAGCGAGTACTCCAGCCCCGAAAACACCGGCGGCTTGTCGCGGCGCGCGATCATCCACGCGTTGGCCGGCAGGGTGTCGCGCTCGATGCTTGCGGCCAGCGCGCGCGCGAAGGCCGGGTCTTCGATCACCACCACCGATTCGGTGTTGTAGGTGTCGCCGCGCGGGTCGAAGTTGTGGGTGCCGATCACGCCGACGCGTTCATCGATCACCAGCGACTTCGCGTGCAGGCCGAAGCGCACGCCGCCGCGCTTGAGCGGCACCTGTTCGTTGGCGCCGCGCTTGGAATAGCGCAGCGCGGAATATTCGCGCGCCAGCGGGATCGGCCGGTCGGGCGAGCGGCTGCCGCCGATGTCCGACCCGTCCGAACCCGAGGCCATCCCGCTCGACGCCCCCGCACCGGACGAGCCTCCTGCCGAGGACCCCAGACCCGAAGAGCCGGTCAGCGCCGGTCCCGGCGGCTCCGCGTCGACGGGCATCGCACCGAACTTGTCCAGCACGATCGGCGTGCCGTCGTCCTGCCACGCGATGCCGACAGTGCCGGTGGCTTCGACGTCGATCGGCGCGTCCTGCGGGAACGGCTTGAACTCGTAGATCTCGAATTTGAAGTCGCGCAGATAGCGGCGCTTGTATTTGTACGACAGCGCGTAGGGAATGAAGGCATCGGTGGCGGCAAGACTATTCGTGGACACGACCACCCGCGGCGGCGCCTCGCGCAATTGCAGCTCGCTGAACATGCGCTGCGCCGGCTTCGACAGCACGAGGTAAGGCGTCTGCAGCAGCACCCGGTGTTCGGCGGACACGATCAGGTCGCGCAGCAGCCGCGACGACACGCCCGACCGCAGCTTCGCAGCCTGGTGTTTGCCCGGCGGGTCGCCGATGTAGCGAAGCGACTGCACCGGCATCGCCGCATCCGCCAGACGGCTGCGCACCAGCGCGGCGTCGTCGGCATCGCGGCCGATGGCCTCGATCCGGCGCGGCCGCAACGGCGCCGGGTTTTCCATCGGCGGCACGCCCTGACGCAGCACCAGACGGCCGACATCGGTCAGTCGGGTCAAGGGCCGGCTGAGCGGCGCGTTCCAGAACAGCTCGAAATGCGCGTCCATGCTGGCGACCGCCGGACCGGCGACCAGGATGTCGCGGTCGCGGAAGTTGTAGCTCTCGTCCCAGTCGTAATAATCGTTCTGGTAATTGCGCCCGCCGGTGATGCCCACCAGCCCGTCCACCATCATCAGCTTGTTGTGCATGCGCTGGTTGAGCTTGCGCCAGCAGCAGGCGGACGCCAGCGCGTACATCGGGTAGTTGATCCGCGCCCGGCCCAGCACCGGGTTGTAGAGGCGCATCTCGAAATTCGCGTGCGCGCCGGCCAGCGCTGCCAGGGTGTCGACACGGCGCAGCGCGGCGAGCTGATCGATCAGCAGGCGCACCTTCACGCCGCGACGCGCCGCGACCAGCAGTTCGTCGAGGATCAGATGACCGGCGTCGTCCTCGTCGAAGATATAGGTCTGGATGTCGATGCTGCGGGTGGCGCCGCGGATCAGATCCAGCCGCGCCAACAGCGCATCCTGGCCGTAGTCGAGGATCAGCGCGTAGTGCTGCGCCCCGGCGGGTGCGGGCACAACGTGGGCAGCGTCGACAGCTGCAGGCGCCGCGGGGAGCGACTCGACAACCGCCTGGGGCGCCACGGACGCAGCCACGACCGCAGCCGCCGCCTGTGCCTGCATACCACCAGCGGCGCGTACGCCCAGTTCGAGCAGCGGCGATGGCCGCGCGCAGGTATCGGCGCGGCCGCAGGTGTTCTCGGTGCTGCGGGCGGCGGCGACCAGAGTGTCCACCTGCCGCTGTTGCGGGTCGGACAGCGTGGCGCAGGCGGCCTGCGTCAAAACCAGCGCAAGCAGGCACAGCGCGCGCAGTGGCTTCATTCGTCGCCCTTCATTCGTCGCGCACGCGCAGCCGCAGCACGAAGCGGACGTGGTCGGACACCGCGAAGATCCAGCGGTCAACCCCATAGTCGGTGCGGCGCACGCTGCCGCTGGCATGCACGTCGCAGTCGTACGCCGGCCGCGCGCATTCGCTTTTCAGGATGACGAAAGTCTCGCGCCGCTTCACGTCGCGGATGGTCAATTCGCCGGTGAGTTTGCCGCCGTCGGCGATCAGCGCGGACGCATACGGGTCGGAGACGAATTCCACGTCCGGAAAGCGGTCGGCTTCGAAAAAGCCGCGGCCGCGGGTCATGCCGGTGTAATTCTGGTGGCCGACGATCTCGACCTCGCGCGCGGAAAACCGCAGGCGTACCCGATGACGGCCGTCCTCAAGGGTTTCGATGCGGCCGCTGTAGCGCGGGAACCGGCCCTGCAGCACCTGGCCCCAGCGCGTTTTCAGTGTGAAACCGATCCGGGTGTGTTCGGGATCGATGTCGGCGGCCTCTGCGGCCGTGCTCCCGATAACCATGCCCGCCGCAAGCAGCAGGCCCAACAACAGCCAAGCGGAGACTGTCGCGGAATTCACGGCCACCAGAACGCGGAGAGACTGGCGACGCCGGGCTCCACCGCGGCATCGGCCGGGAAATCCAGCACCACGACGCTGCCCGGCGGCATCCCGCGGTAATCGCCGGACTGGCCGCTGTGCATCAGTGCGGCGAGGCGTTCCAGGCCGGGGTTGTGGCCGACCAGCATCAGGCGTTCGACATCGTGGTGTTCATCGACCAGCTCGGCCAGCGCGCCGGCGGTGGCCTCGTAGATGCTGTCGACCAGACGCTGTTCGACGAAACCGACCCCGCCGCCCAGCACCGCTTCGAGGGTCTCACGGGTGCGTCGTGCGGGCGAGCACAGCACGCGGTCGGGCGCGAGGCTCTGCCCGGCCAACCAGCGCCCGGCGGCCTCCGCCTCGGCCAGGCCCTCCGCGGACAGCGCGCGATCGACATCGGCTTGCCCGTCGCTGACGGGTTCGGCATGGGCGTGGCGGAGCAGGATGAGGGTTCGCATGTGCGCTTCTGTCTTGGGCCCGGGATGATGTGGGTGAGCTTAACGCGAACCGCCGGCAATCGGGACCGTCGCGCGGCCCTGTGGGAGCGACGCAAGTCGCGACAGGCTGCGGAAAACTTGTTGCAGGTCGTCGCGACTTGCGTCGCTCCCACAAGTCGGCCCCACAATCAGTCGCTCCTGCAAAAAACACGGCCCGCACCGCTCAACCGACGACCTCGGGCAACCGCCGCAGCGCGTCGCGGAAGAACAGGCGATCCGCGGGCGTGAGTTCGCGCAGGCGCCGCCGCAGCCGCGCGGCGGCTTCGGCGCTGCGCTGCGCGTCGCCGTCGTGCGCTTCGTACCACGCGACTTCCAGCAGCACGTTGGCGCGCTGCAGCGCGTCGACCTGCACCCGGCCTGCATCGACGTCGGCCTGCATCGTCGTGGCCAGCCCGCGCCAGCTGGTCCACGGCACGGTCAATTCGATCGGCGCGATCCTGGCGCGGAATTCCTCCGTCGGGATCACCGGCCAGCGGCGGAAGGCATCCGCACGCGGATGGGGCGCTTCCGGGCCGCCGCCGCGCGCCATGCGCAGCAGATAGATGGTGTTCCAGCAGCCACCGCCCACGCCGTGGCGCCCGCTGAGCCACGCCGCCAGCCCGATCCACTTGAGCGGATGGCCGTCGTCGCTGGGCACGTCCAGCCCGCAGCGCTGGAATAGCCACAGCGACCAGCCCAGATTGCTGGCGGTGGAGGCCGCGGCGTCGAACAGTTCGGCCTCGTTGGCCAGCGCCAGCGCCGCGCGGTAGTACAGCAGCGCGGTGCGCGCGGTCTCGGTGCGTTCCGCCAGTTCGGTGCGCTCGTCCAGCGCCATTGCGCGATGGATCAGCGCCTGCAGGTTGGCGTGTTCGCAGCGCACCCGCGGGTGGTACTGGAACAAGCCGGTCCAGCGCGGATCCTCGGTGGCCTGGCGGAGGATCTGCCGCGCCGCCTGCGGGTCGCGGCCGGCGTAGGCGCACCACGCCTGCACGATCGCGGCCATCGCCCCCAGCCAGGCGTGCTCCGGCGCCTGTTCGTCGTGCCAGTGACGGTCCAGTTCGGCCAGCACCGCGCGCGCGGCATCGGCGTTGCCGGCGCGGCGCCAGACCATCGCCTGCTGCAGCAGCGCCAGCGCCTGCAGCCACGGGTCCGGCGCCAGGGTCTGCGCGCGGCGGTAGCCGGCCAGGGCGCCGTGGTCGCGATCCATGATCAGCCGGCCGTCCAGCATGTCGCGGCGCGCGCCGGCCCAGGCGTGCCAGTAATCCGGGCTGGCGGTGCTGACCGATTCCGGCCCGGCCACGGTACGCGCCGCGGACGCCGCGCCCAGCCAGGCCACCACCGCATCGACGCCCGCCGGGGCGTCGTGCAGCACGATCTGCAGCCGTGCGGCTTCGCCGTCAGCCAGCCAGTACGGGCCGCGATTGCGCCCCGCCAGCGGCAGCAGGTCCGGATCGCGGCCGCGGTCGGTGCCCCAACCCACGCGCAGCCCCCATTGCGCGAAGTCGGCGTAGGCGCGGCTGATGACCATCCGCAGGTTGCGCGTGTTGGCGAACTGCTCACGCAGTTGGGTCTCGCGCAGCCAGCCTTCGCCGGACTGCGCCGCCAGCCACAGCCGCAGCAGGATCCACAGCGACTGGTGCCGCACCGGACGGCCCTGCGCGCGCGCAGGCGTTCCCAGTTCGATGTCGATGCGGTCCGTGGTCGTGCGGCTGGAGGGCGTGCGGCTCGGGGTCATGCGGCTCAACGTCGTGCGCTCGTGCTTCGTGCGGGCGTGGTGGCGCAGTCTGGCATGCCGGGCCACACGCGGTGACAGCCGTTACGGCCGTGACGCGCGCGACATCGCCACCGCTTGGGATGACCGCGCGACGCGACGACACTGCGACGCACGCCCTGCCACTGGAGTTGCCCGATGTCGCGATCCACACGTTCTTTCGTCCATGCCTGCGCCCTGCTCGCCGCACTGGCGATGCTGTCCCCCGCCGTGTCCGCCGCACCGCCGACGAAAGCCGTCGCCGCGCCGACCGCCGCCGATCGCATTGCGAATCACTTCGCCAACTACGGCCACGCCGGCACCTTCCTGCTGCAGCGCGACGGCGCCCCGCCGCAGACACTGTACGACGATGCCCTGGACGCGACACCACTGCGTCCGGCATCGACGTTCAAAGTGATGCTGTCGCTGATCGCGCTCGAAACCGGCGCCCTGCGCAGCGCGGACGAGATCGTGAAGTGGGACGGCAAGCCCTATCCGGACAAACCCGAGTGGCAAAAAAACATGGCCCTGCGCGAAGCGATGCAGACCTCCAGCGAGAACTACTTCGGCACGCTGGCGACGCGCATCGGCCACGAACGCCTGGCCGAATGGGTGAAGCGCGTGGGCTACGGCAACGGCCACGTCGGCACCAACCCGCCGCGCATCTGGCACGATGGCGTGCTCACCGTCACCGCGCAGCAGCAGCTCGCCTTCATCGACCGCCTGCGTCGCGGCGATCTGCCGTTTTCGGCCAAGACCATCGCGACCGTGAAAGCCGCGATGCTCGATAGCGAGACCGGCAGCCAACGCATCTACGGCAAGACCGGTACGCATCTCCACGACGGCACCGGCAATGCGTGGTGGATCGGCTGGGTGGAAGGCGGCAAAGCACCTGCGACGAGTTTCGTGCTGGGCGTGCAATTGAAGAAGATGGACGATCGCGCCAAACGCATCGCATTGGGCAAGCAGTTGCTGCGGGATGCGGGCGCGTTGCGATGACGTCGGCCACGCGCGGCGCAAGCGGCTGGGCCGCCACGGCGGCAGTGGTCTGCAGCCTGCTGCTGTCCGCGCCGGCATCCGCGCGGGATTGGGTCGAACGCCCGGATTGGTCGCGTCTGTTCCACGCCGAACACATCGAAGGCACGCTGGCGGTGATCGACGAACGCGATGGCGCGCGCTGGGTCCACGATGAGGCCCGCGCCCGGCAGCGATTCATCCCGGCCTCGACGTTCAAGATCCCGCATCTGCTGTTCGCGCTCGACGCCGGGCTGGCGAAAGACGAGGCACAGGCGTTCCGCTGGGACGGCATCCCGCGCCGGTTCCCGCATTGGGATCGCGACCAGACGCTGCGTTCGTCGATGCGCGGTTCGGTGGTGTGGGTGTTCCAGGATTTCGCGCGGCGACTCGGCGAAAAGAAGGAGCGGCTTTATCTGCGGAAGATCGACTACGGCAACCGGAAAGTATCCGGCGGCGTCGACCGGTTCTGGCTGGATGGCGGGCTGAGAATCTCGGCGCTCGAACAGATCGATCTGCTGAGGAAGCTCCATCGCAACCGACTTCCGTTCAAGGTCGAACATCAGCGCATGGTCAAGGATCTGATGCTGATCGATGACGTGCGCGACGCCACGATGCGCGGCAAGACCGGCTGGGCCTTCGATGTCGATCCGCAGATCGGCTGGTTCATCGGCTGGGTCGAACATCCGCAGGGCGCCGTGTTCTTCGCGATGAACATGCAGATGCCCAACGGCGCCGCCGATGCGCCCAAACGCGAAGCCATCGTGCGCGCGGCGTTGCGCAGCATCGATGCGATACCCGCGCAACCTCTGTAGGAACGCCGGAAGACGCGACAGACGGCGGAAAGGCTTGACGTAGAGCGGCCGCGCCTTCCGGCGCTGCCACAGGAACTTGCGGAACGATTACCCGCGTGGCGGCAATGTATCGGCAGCCGGCATAGCCGAAAGCTCGACCCCGCAATGCGGGCAGAATCTGATAAGAGACGACAATCTCGCGATCGCGAACGTGGTGATGGATGCGAGTGTGAACCGGAAACGACAGGACGGACAACGCAGCACAAACCATGTCGCGAGCGTCGACATGAAGAGATAGCTCGCAATCCCCAGCAGGATCAGCCACCACCAGGAGTCCGCGCACCAAGCGACGAAAGCATTGGATTCATGCGGCGTCGCAAACAGCATGGTGACACCATACGCGCAGGCGCCCGGCAAGCACGATGCGATCATCAATACGAGCAGGATCCGCGCCCGCTTCCGCAGGTACTCGCGCTCGGTCATCCGCGTATCCGCAACGATGCCCTCACCCCTTCCTCAACCACTTCAACAACGGCGCCCAGTCTTCCTGATGCTCACGCACCTGCTGCGAGTGGTAATCGAACAGGCTGCGGCCCAGACCGACCAGCATCACGTAGGCCTGGCTGTCGCGCAGTTGCGCGACCACCGGATACGGCCACTGTTGCAGCAGTTCCACCGCCTGCTGCGAGGCGTTGGTCCACGGTTTGAGGCGGTTGCCGACCAGGCCCACGCGCAGCTGGCCGCGACGCACGCGCGGGTGCTTGGCGATGGCGTTGAGGAAGGGCACGGTGGCGTCGATGTCCAGCGTCGACGGCAGTATCGGCACCACCAGCGCGTCGGCGTGTTCGAGGAAGGCTTCCAGGCTGTCGGCAGTGGCCCCGGCCGGCGCGTCGATGAAGGTGCGCTGGGTGTCTTCGGGAATCTGCTTCAGCCACGTCCTGCGGGTGCCGTCGATCGGCAGCACCGCGGTTTCGAGATCGGACCGGCGTTCGGCCCAGCGGGTGGACGACCCCTGCGGGTCGGCGTCGATCAGGACGGTGCGATGCCCGTCCAGGGCCGACTGTGCGGCGAGATGCGTGGCGATGGTGGTTTTGCCCACTCCGCCCTTCGAGCTGGCGACCAGAACCGTTTTCATCGGCACCTCCGCAGTGAAGAGCCCGCAGCTTAGCACCGGAATTGCCGTGCGCGGGCAAGCGTCCACACGGGGTTCTCATGCGAATCAGGCACTTAGAATCCGCAGCGCGCGCCGACGATCCGCCTTTGCTATCGTTTTCGCTGCTTCGGGGGAATTCCCACCCTTTCTTAGGACACCATGAGCGGCTTGCAGGACCTTGTGGCGCTGATCCGCGCCGACACCCCTTTGATCGTGATCGAGACCCCGGACGAACCCCGGGTGGTCGAACTGTTCCGGCAATCGCTGATGCACGTCTGGCGGGCGCTGTTCCGCTGGTCCATTACCGAGGGCCTGCGCCGCATCGACATGGACCGCGAGGACGAGGCCGATGTCGCCCCGGACGCCGGCGCCACCCTGCAGGCGATCTACAAGTCCGACCAGCGCAGCGTGTTCCTGCTGCTCGATTTCGCGCCGTACCTGAAGTACGCCGGCACCCAGCGCCAGGTGCGCGACATCCTGCAGCGCCGCCACTGCCTGCCGCACGTGCTGGTGCTGGTCGGCAACAAGGTCGAACTGCCCGAAGACCTCGAAGCGCATGCCGTGCGCTACCGCCCCAACCTGCCCAACAGCGACGCGCTGCTGAAGCTGGTGCAGGAGGAAGCCGCCGCCTACGCGCGCGAACACGGCGGCAAGCGCGTGGAAGTGGACGCCGAAGCGGTGAAGCAGATCGTGCGCAACCTGCGCGGCCTGAGCGAAACCGACGCCCGCCGCATCACCCGCCACCTGATCTTCCGCGACGGCGTGTTGAACGCCAACGACCTGCCCGAACTGGCGAAGTTGAAGTTCGAGCTCATCAACCGCAGCGGCCATCTGCATTACGAATTCGACCCGGTGAAGCTCGATCACGTCATCGGCGCGAAACGGGTCAAACGCTGGGTCGAACTGCGCCGCAGCGCGTTCGTCGACGGCAACGCGCCGCCGGGCCTCGACCCGCCGAAAGGCCTGCTGCTGCTCGGCGTGCAGGGCTGCGGCAAATCGATGCTGGCCAAAGCCATCGCCGCCGGTTTCGGCGTGCCGCTGCTGCGGCTCGACTTCGGCGCGCTGTACAACAAATTCCACGGCGAGACCGAGAAGAACCTGCGCGACGCGCTGGCCTCGGCCGAACAACTCTCGCCCTGCGTGCTGTGGATCGACGAGATCGAGAAAGGCCTCGCCAGCTCCGGCGGCGAAGACGGCGGCGTCTCGCGTCGCGTCCTCGGCACTTTCCTCACATGGCTGGCCGAACGCAAATCGCCGGTGTTCCTCGTCGCCACCGCCAACCAGGTCCACGACCTCCCGGCTGAACTGCTGCGCAAAGGGCGCTTCGACGAAATCTTCTTCGTCGACCTGCCCAGCGCCGAATCCCGCGCCGACCTGTTCGCCCTGCACCTGCGCCGACGCAGCGTGGAAGCGCAGAATTTCGACCTGCCCGCTCTCGCCACCGCATCCGAAGGCTTCTCCGGCGCCGAGATCGAACAGGTCATCGTCGCCGCGCTCTACTCTGCGCATGCGGTGAATCAACCGCTCAGCGAGTTTCAACTGCGCTCGGAGTTGAAGAACACGCGGCCGCTGTCGGTGTTGATGAGCGAACAAGTGGAAGCGCTGCGCGAGTGGGCGGGGCCACGGACGGTGCCGGCGGATTGAAAAAGAGCGAACACTTACAATTTTTTGGGCCAAGGTTCACACGGCCAATCTAATATCGTTACTAAAAGCGTGGCGTCCAAGAATCGACGAGATTTGATTCTTCTTCCTCATCCTCTGGCTCAGGTAAGTCGATGTCATAAAGGACTGTTAGGGTCTTCCCGTAGCGTCCCAAGCCCATCACATCCTCACTTACTTCAATATCGCGCGTTCCACCAAACCATGTTTGCAGATTGGTTTTTTCCTCAATGCGCAGACTCAGCTCAATATTCGAAGAAATTCTGTTGAAGGCAAAAGTCGGAGTGTCACGCGGAACGAATTGATGCTTCCGGACCCAGTCTATTCCGCCAATCTGTTTCAGCGCCTCTGACATGAAGCAATGGTCGATGACTCCCACTTTACTTACTATGATTGCAACAGGCTCCCGTGAGCACTGCGCATAACGAATTGCGGTCGCATGAAGAGATGTCTTGCATAGATTTCCTAGCGCTTCAATTGCCGCCAACCCCTTTCCCGCATTCCGCATCGCAGGAAGGAAGAGATGCCTTGGCATCAGCAGTCCCGCAGAGAATCGATCTGCTTCAGCTTCATATCTATCTCCAGAGTTGAATCCTGCTCGGGAGACATGCACTCCGTCGTCGCCTTCAATAATTGCATCGACGTGACCCCTCAGATAAAAGTGACCTAGCTCATGCCCGATGCTGTAATTCTCAAAACCTTCGTTTTGGTGATGAGTGGCGTAGGCAATGGCGAAATTGTTGCCGGAGCGAACCAACATTCCAGAAACGCCTTTTTCTTCTATAGGCTTTGCAACAACAAGGATGCCTTTGTCCATCGCTATCTTACGCGGGTCGATTGGCAGGGTGAGGATACCCAAACCTTTAACGACCTGTTCGCCAGCCAATGAAGCAAAAAAATAGGGACCCGCTCCACTCATGTCTTGCCTCTTTCTTTTGCCCGATTGGCAAGCATGCTGATGAGATCGTCAGCCATTTTCCTATCTGAGCTATCTAAATTCTCATAGTGACGATGCAACCGATCCGCCCCAGAAAGTGCTTTAAATTCATCAACTCGCCCCAGCAGATAGTCAATAGTGACATCGAGCGTTTCTGCAAGAAGGTGCAAGTTATCGAATGACGGTTTTCTTGCCCCTGTTTCAAAATGGGATATCGCCGACGGCTGTAATCCTGCACGACTTGCCAGCTCTCCTTGGTTTAAGCCGCGATATTCACGAGCAATCCGTAGCCGGAGTGGAAAAATAGAGGATGGATTAGAGGGGGTTGACTCGGACATGACGATTCCGTATAGTTAAAATTGACTTGTTCGTCTTAGACCCTTCGGGGTCTCTCTTTTGGCCAGGGGCATGACGAACTCGTCACATCATAGTTGACGCTCCTGGCGCAAGCAATGAGAGGAATTGACATGGCTGACGCACAAGTGACCTGCATTACTAAACCTAACCCGCAAAGCCCTCACGAACACATCACGCATCTCGGAAATCCTGCTGCGGGTTGGGTGTGGAGTCGTGAAGACGTAATCAAAAGCATCGAGGCAAAGACAAACACGTTCTATGTGCTTGACCCAGTTAGTGGCAGGCGCGCCGATATCGGTGTAGTTCACGAGTCCGGAAAGGCACCTTACCTTCGAACTCATGCCGACGGTCAGTGGAACAACAATCTCTTATCTCTCAACCAATGCCCCCTGCAATAACACAAACCAACCGTAAGGAATTTCACATGACGACGACCAAAAAGCCCGGCCAAAATACCGGCAATCACGGCGGCATTTTTCAAGAAGTGGGTCCACGAGGTGGCAAACAGCCGAACTACACCACTGTACCCGACAACCGACCGCTCCCTCCCACTACCAAACCTGGCCACGAATGGAAGCCGATCAAGGTGACGCCGGACAGTAATCGTTGATCGATGTGCTTCAAGCTATGGGCGGCCAAGGCCGCCCATTTTTTTTGTCTTTCGCATCTGAAACACATATGTCACTGAGCCGCTTATCATCGCCTAGTCCGCGCCGCGCGCGCATCGGGATATTCACTGCATGAAAGCGTCCATGCTCCGATCAACGGCCTTGCTCTTCCTGCTGGCACTGGCCTTGCCGGCCCTCACCCAACCCACCGCACCCTCCTTCGCGATCCCGCGCGAAACCGCGGGCGACGACGCGCTGCTGGCGAAAGCGATGCCGGCACTCGCGCGCGAAGTGGCGCAGGTCTATCGCGACGACGATCCGGACCGCGATCGCGTCGCGCGTTTCCGGCTGCAGATGGTGGCGGGCGATGCGGCCGGCGCCATCGCGACCATCCACGCTCTGCGGCGGATGCGCGTCGAGGCGGGCGATGCGTCCGCCTCGAACTTGTATCTGCAGTACGAAATCTTCGCCACGGCGAAAGTCGCCGAAGCCGCGGGCGCTCCGCTGGACACCGCGCTGCGCGATGCTTTCCGCACGCTGTACGGCGCACTGGACGACCGCACCGCGCTGCGCGTGCTGCCGTCGTTCGATGTGGGCATGCCGCGCGCGCAGGACGATCTGCGCAAGGCGCTCGCGCCGGTGGCCGAACGCGGCCGGCTGGATCTGCCGGAAGCGCTGGAGCTGGTGCGGCGCTACCAGTTCGTGCAGGTGTTTTCCGAACTGGTGCCGCGGGCGCCGGCGCTGTTCGCTGAAGACGAAGCGCGGCGCTACCGGATCGAGCGCGACTTGTGGATCGCGATGCCCGATGGCGCGCGGATCTCGGCGATGGTGGTGCGCCCGGTCGCGGCGAAAGACCCGCTGCCGACGCTGCTGGGCTTCACGATCTACGCGAATCCGGACTGGTTGCTGGCCGATGCGAAGACCGCGGCTGCGCACGGCTATGTCGGGGTGGTGGCGGTCACGCGCGGCAAGTCGCTGAGCGGCGATGGCAGCGCTGCGCCGACCGAGCCCGTCATTCCGTTCGAACGCGACGGCGCCGACGCCGCGGCGACGATCGGCTGGATCGCGCAGCAAGCGTGGAGCGATGGCCGTGTCGGCATGTACGGCGGCAGCTACAACAGCTTCACCCAGTGGGCGGCGGCGAAGCATCGGCCACCTGCGCTGAAGGCGCTGATGACATCGGCCAGCGCCGCGCCGGGCATCGACACACCGATGCAGGGCAACGTGTTGATGAATTTCATGTACCCGTGGCCGTTCTACACCACCAACAATCGCACGATGGACGACGCCACCTACGGCGACCAGGCGCGCTGGGATGCGCTCAACCGCAAGTGGTACACCAATGGCGGCGCCCATCGCGACATGGACCGCATCGACGGCACCGCGAACCCGCTGTTCCGCCGCTGGTCGGAACATCCCGGCTACGACGCCTACTGGCAGGCGATGATTCCCTACCGCGAGGAATTCGCGGACATCGACATCCCGGTGCTGGCCACGACCGGTTATTTCGACGGCGGCCGCGTCGGCGTGCAGTACTACTTCGACGAGCACACGCGACACAATCCGCGCGCCGACCACACCGTGGTGATCGGGCCGTTCGGCCACCTGACGATGCAGACCGGCGTGGCGCGCAACATCGAAGGTTACGACGTCGATCCGGCGGCGCTGATCGATCTGCAGGCGCTGCGTTATGCGTGGTTCGATCACGTGCTGAAGGGCGCGCCGAAACCGGAACTGCTGCGCGACCGCATCAATTACCAGGTGATGGGCGCCGATGCGTGGAAGCACGCGCCGTCGGTGGCGGCGATGGCGAATGGTTCGCTGCGCCTGTATTTGCAGGCCGAGAAACAGGACGCCGCGACGCACCGGCTCGTCGGGAAAGCGCCGCCGCGCAGCACATCGCTGGTGCAGCGGATCGATTTCGCCGATCGCAGCGACGCCGGCTGGGCGCCATCGCCGCTGTCGCTCACGCCGACGCTGGACGCGCACGGCGGGCTGGTGTTCGTCAGCGATCCGATCGACGCGCCGACCGAAATCAGCGGACTGTTCTCGGGCGTGCTCGGTTTCATCGTCAACAAACGCGACATGGACGTGACGGTCGAACTGTACGAACGGATGGCGGACGGCCGCCACTTCTATCTGAGCCATCACCTGGGCCGCGTCAGTTACGCCAAGGACCGCAGTCGCCGCGAATTGCTGCAGCCGGGCAAACGCCAGCGATTGACGTTCCGCAGCGAACGGCTGACCAGCCGCCTGTTGGAACCCGGCAGCCGCCTCGTCGTGGTGCTACGTGTCAACAAACAGTCGGACATGCAGATCAACTACGGCACCGGCGGCGATGTCGCCGCCGAAACCATCGCCGATGCCGGCACGCCGATGCGCGTCGAATGGCTGGGCGGCAGTCACGTGGATATTCCGGTCCGGCGCTGAACCTCGCGGCTTTTCAGCGCATCGTAGCCGGCGCTTCCCAGAAGACCATGCCGCCGTATTCCCAGCGCCACGGCGCGCCGGTCTCACCCAGTACGAAGGCGACCAGGCGCGGGAACGCGGCCTCGGCGCGGACATCGTTGGCGAGGATGACCACGCAGCGCCGGCCGCGCTCCACGCAGACCATCGTGTTGCCGGTGGAATCGTTGTGGCCGCCCTTCATGAAGCCCCGCCCCTGCGGGCCATCGAAAACGATCACGCCCAGCCCCGCGGCGAGGTCCGGCCGGCGGCGGTCCGCGGGCAGCTCCGGCTGCAGCGACGGGAACTGCGATGCGGTGGTGATCGGCAGCTGCGGTGCGGTCAGCGCGGCGCGGGCGGGTTCGGAAAGGCCTTCGCCACGCGCGTAGCCGGCGGCGAAACGGGCCATGTCTTCGATGGTGGTGTCCATCGAGCCCGCGGCGCGCACCTTGCTGCGTTCGTCGTGCGGTTCGACGCTGCCGTCGGCGCGCCAACCGTCGGCGAGATTCGCAGCGAAGTTCGGTCGCCAGATCATGCTGGTGTTTTTCATGTCGAAGCGGTCGAACACCCGGCGCTGCATCTCCTCGCCGACATCCAGCCCCAGCCCTCGTTCGATGACGAACTGCAGCAGGATCAGGCCTTCGCCGGAATAGGCGTAACGCGCGCCCGGATCGAAATGGAAGCGCAGCTTGCCGTCGGGCTCGACGAAGGCGAAATTCGCGAATCCCACGCTGTGGGTGAGCAGGTGTCGCGGCGTGATCGCGCGCCAGCGCGGATCGTCGGCCAGATCCACCCACGGCGCGTACTTGGCTTCGGTCGGATACTCGGGCAGCGGCCGTTCGAGATACTTCGAAATCGGCGTATCGAGATCGAGCCGACCTTCCTCCACCAGTTGCATGACCATGTACGCGAACGCGGCCTTGGTCAGCGACGCGCCGTACATCACGGTGTCCGGCTGCAGCGGCTGGCCGGCTGCGTTGCGCTCACCGTAGCTGCGGGCGTGGATCACCCGGCCGTCTTCGATCACGGCGATGGCCAGGCCACGCGCCTGCGTCGCAGCCATGGCGCGGGCGGCTTCGGCATCGAGCGCCGCTGCGGAAGGCAGCCGCGCGAGCACCGGCGAAACGGCGGCGGTCAGTGAAGCGACGACCAGTAGGGCGAGGACGGTGCAGCGGCGCAGGATGCGTGCGGGACGGACGGACAGGACAGGCGACATGGCGGTTTCTCCGGAGTGTTATCCGACTTGACGCTCCGGGCCGGCGGAACTTACATCCGCGCTGGCGGCATGCGCGGATCGCCGGGCGCAACGCGATGTAAGGAATGCCGCCTCCGCGCGTCTCATGGGCATACCGTCCGCGTTGGAGGCCACGATGTCATGCTCGATCCCAGCGCCCCGGCTTGTTCCTCGCCCTTCGACCTGCCCGATGAGACCGCCCCGTTGACCGAAAGTACGCCGTCGGATGCCCTGGAACACCTCGCCCGTCTGTACGGGCCGCTGGTGTTCAAGGCGGCCTATCGCGTGCTGGGCGATACGTCGATGGCCGAGGACGTGCAGCAGGACGTGTTCGTGAAGCTGCTGGAAAGCCGCCCAAGCGCGGTCGACTCGTGGCCCGCCTATCTGGCGGCGGCCGCGTCGCGCGCGGCGATCGATCAACTGCGGCGCCGGCACCGCTGGCGTCGCCTGCTTCCGCTGTGGCGCGCGCAGCAACCCGCGGCGGCGGCATCCGCCGAACAGATCGGCATCGAAGGCGAACGCGCCGAACGCCTGCGCGCGGCGCTGGCGACGCTGCCGCGTCGCGAAGCGCAGTGTTTCGGCCTGCGTTACCTGCAGGGGCTGGAGATCGGCGAGATCGCGCAGGCGCTGTCGATGCGCGAGAACAACGTCAACGTCGTCCTGCATCGCGCGCGCCGCCGGCTCGAAGCGCAGTTGGGCGATGCCGCTACGGAGGTCCAGGCATGAACCGTCGATTCGACCATGAGCTGTCCGATCCGCTGGCCGCATCGGTCCGCAGCACCGATGCCGTGCCCGACGATGCCGTGGACGATGCACAGGCGCGACTGCTCGCGCGGCTGCAGGCTGCGCCGAATCGACCGGCGCACGCCGCTGTCCGGACCTGGTGGATGGCGGCTGCCGCGACGCTGGCGGTCGCGGTGCTGGTGGTGGCGACCGCGCCGCTGCTGCCCGGCAACGGCAACGCCTTCGCCGCAGTGCAGGCGCGCTTCCGCGAGTTCGACACGCTGGCGATGACCATCGTCCAACGCTTCGACGGCCAGCCGCTGCAGACATCGCGCACGGTGGTCGATGCGCGCGGCGTGCTGCGCACCGATGTCGGCGACGAACTCAGCATCATCGTCGACCCGACCCGTGGACGGCTGCTCACGCTGCTGCACGAATCGCGCGAGGCGATGCTGGCGCCTATTCCGAAACGGGATGACCCGGCAACGCAGCCCCCTCAGGACGGCACGCTGTCGTGGCTGGAAGCATTGCGCACATTCAAGGGCGAGGCCACGCCGCTGACCGGAACGCGGATCATCGACGGCCATAGCGCCCACGGCTGGCGGCTGTCTACGCAGGGCATCACCATGGAACTGTGGGCCGACGCCGACGGCCTGCCGCTGGCGATGCGCCAGTTGGGGGGTGGCGGGCTGGAGATCGACTACCGCTTCGAGTTCGACCGGCCGATCCCGCCCGGCTATCTGCGCAGCGACCCGCCCCCCGGATATGCGCTGGTGCGGCCGGACGAAGATTGAGTCGCGGGCGTCCTCGTGCGGACGGTCGGACAAACCCGCGCTATCGCGCCAGCCACCAGCCGGTGATGGCGTGTCGCGGCCGCGACGCCCAGGGCGCGACCAGTGTCACCTGATGCCGCTGCGGGACGCGGAACAGGCTGAGCGAGTTCCAGCGCGGCAGGAAGACCTCGACCACGCTGTCTTCGGCATCCAGGAACTGCAGTTGGCCGCCCCAGTCGGGGCGCCAGTCGCGCCCCAGATTGAGGACGAAGGCGTACCTCCGGCCTTCGGAGACATCGAGATCCTCGTGCGGCATGAGGTAATGGCCGGGCCGATAGCGGGTGCACTGCGCGGTGGCATGGGTGATGGTCGGGTCGCAGGCGAGATGGCGCGCGAAATCGATGAACTGCGGGGTATTGAAGAACCGCAACACGCCGTGGACGAGCAGTTCCGGATCCCAAGCCTCCATCGCAGCCTTCACCAGCATGTAGCTGTCGTAGGCGAACTGGTAGCTGTCGGCGGCACGCGCATAACCGCGTCGCAGCAGGCGATCGGATTCGGCGGCATCCGGATACGCGCCGCGCGGCGTGATCCGGGATTCGCCCTCGCTGCGCTCGGCCATCTGCCACGGCACGGCCGCGGCGAGTTCGCGCCACAGCGCATCGGCCGCGGCGGGCTGGAAGAAATCGGGAATCTGGATGCGCGAACGCTGCGCCAGCGTGCGTCGCCAATGCTCGATGTCGATGTCGATGCTGATCATAAGGCGCGTCTGGATGCGGTCCGGTGGCGTACGCCCGGCGCTCGACGCCGTGGCCCGGATATCCTAGCCGATCGACACACGCGCCCATAAAGGCAGCGTGAGCAGCGACAGCAGCAACCCGTAACCGACCATCGCCGCGGCCAGGCGCGGCGCGAGGTTATGCGAGATCGCGAGCGCGCCGGCGGTGACCATCGACGGCATCGCCGATTCCAACACCGTGGTGCGCGCCATGTCGCCGTGCAGGCCGAGCAGCGGCACCAGCAGCAGCGCCAGCGCGGGCATCACCGCGAGTTTCAGCACCAGGCCGGTCGCGAGCGGCTTGAGTTCATCGGGCGGCAGCGCCAGCTTCACCGACAGACCGATGGTCAGCATCGCCAGCGGCAACAGCGCGTCGGACAGACGCTGCAGCGCGCCGGCGATCCAGTGCGGCGGCTCGGCCGGCATCACCGTGAAGGCGACGATCAGCGCCCACAGCGGCGGAAACTTCAGCGCCCGCAGCAGCATCCCGCGCGCCGTGGGCCGCGCATCGCCCCCGTAGCGCGCCAGCACCCACAGGCCGAAGGTCGACAGCATCAGGAAGGCGCCGAACTGGTCGTAGATCACCGCATAAGGCAGCGCGTGCTCGCCGATCAGCGCGCGCGTCAGTGGATAGCCGAGAAAACTGGTGTTGCCCAGCGCGACGGTGAGCAGCAGCACCGCGCGTTCGTCGTCGCGGAATTTCAGCCAGCGCGCGAACAGATTCACCAGCACGACGGTCGCCGCGAGCAACAGCCACGGCACCGCGGCGACGCCGATCAGCGCCGGCTCCAGTTGCAGCCGCGGCGCGTAGCGCAGCACCGCTGCCGGCAGGCACACGTACAGCACGACGAGATTCAGCGTCTGCGCGGCGTTGTCGGGCAACACGCGCAGGCGCTGGAAGGCGTAGCCCAGCACAAGCATCGCGAGGATCAGGGCGAATGCGTCGAAAGTCATGGGGTCAGCGAGTGCCGATCATCGTTGCGGGGTTGTCTGGCTTGAGGTGTTTTGTGGGAGCGACGCAAGTCGCGAAGGGCTGCGGGCTTTCAACAGCCGCATGGCTGGTCAAGATTTTCCGTAATCCGTCGCGACTTGCGTCGCTCCCACAAAACTGCATGGCATGTCGCGATTTCCGTCGCTCCTACAGGAGCATCTGGATTCAATACCCTGCTGCCTGCCCATCCTTGCGCGATTCGCTGGCGCCGACGTAGCCGCCCTCGGGGTTGACCATGATCGCCTGATAACCGCCGTAGGGGCCGTCGGCGAAGCGCACGCTATGGCCTTTGCGCATCAGCGCGCGGATGGTTTCGACAGAAAAACCAGTCTCCAGATCCACTTCGCCGCCGTCGGTCATCGCGGTGTGCTGCCCGGTGGGCTCGGTGCTGCCGTCGTGCTGGATGCGCGGCGCGTCGCCGGCTTCCTGCAGGTTCATGCCGAAATCGATCATGTTGAGCAGGATCTGCACGTGACCCTGCGGCTGCATCGCGCCGCCCATCACGCCGTAGGACAGCCACGGTTTGCCGTCCCTGGTGACGAACGCGGGAATGATGGTCTGGAACGGACGCTTGCCCGGCGCGTAACAGTTCGGGTGCGCCGGCTTGGCATCAGCGGGCTTCGCGTCGCAGCCCTTCAGCACGAACATCTCGCCGCGATCCTGGAAGATGAAACCCAGCCCCGGCGGCGCCATGCCGCTGCCCATGCCGCGATAGTTCGACTGGATCAGCGAGACCATCATGCCGTCGGCGTCGGCGACGGTCATGTAGATGGTGTCGCCTTCGTTCAACTCCGGAATGATGCCCGGCTCGATGCTGCGCGCGGCGCGCTCCATCGACAGCAGCTTGCCGCGTTCCTTCGCATAGGCTTTCGAGATCAGCCGTTCGACCGGCGCATCGTAGAACGCGGGGTCGGCATACGACGCGGCGCGGTCTGCGAAGGCGATCTTCTTCGCTTCGACGAACAGATGCACATGTTCCGGGCTGCCGAAACCGTAACTTTTCAGCTCGTAGGGTTCCAGCAGATTGAGGATCTGCAGCGCGGAGATGCCCTGCCCGTTCGGCGGCAGTTCCCACACGTCGTAGCCGCGATAATTCGTGCTGACCGGCTCGACCCATTCGCCGCTGTGCGCGGCCATGTCTTCATAGCGCAGGAAACCATCGTTGGCCTTGAAGTAGGCGTCGATGCTGCGCGCGATCTCGCCCTTGTAGAACGCATCCCGGCCGCCGTTGGCGATCTTCTCCAGCGTGTTCGCGAGGTTAGGATTGCGCCAGGTTTCGCCCCGGCGCGGGCCGCGCCGGCCTTCCGGCGTGCTGTGATCGACAGTGAACTGTTCGGCGAAGCCCGGCCACTTCGACAGCACCGGCACGCTGCGGCCCCAGTAATAGGCGATCACTTCATGCACCGGATGGCCGTCGCGCGCGTAGCGGATCGCCGGTGCCAGATTCTGCGCCATCGTGCGCTTGCCGAAGCGTCCGTGCAGCGCGAACCAGCCGTCGACCGCACCCGGCACGCTCACCGGCAACGGGCCATGCGCCGGAATATCGCTGATGCCGCGGCGCTTGAACTCGTCCAGGGTCAAGGCTTTGGGCGAACGACCGGAACCGTTGTAGCCGTGCAGCTTTCTGGTTTTCGGATCCCATACGATCGCGAACAGATCGCCGCCGATGCCGTTGCCGGTCGGTTCCATCAGCCCCAGCGCAGCGTTGGCGGCGATGGCCGCATCCACCGCGCTGCCGCCGTCGCGCATCGTCTGCAGCGCGATCTGCGTCGCCAGCGGGTGCGAGGTGGCGGCCATCGTCTTCGGTGCGTAAATCTCGCTGCGGGTGGCGAAGGGTTTGCCGGTGACGCGGTCGGCGGCTTCCGCAGGTGAAGTCGCAACGGATAGCACGCAGGTGAATGCGAAGGTCATTGACAGGGTGCGCATGGAAACCGCCTCAAGACTGGAACGCACAGCGTAGCGCGTCCGATCCGGAGACGGGCCGCGGATCTATTGGCGACAAGGGCAAATCCCCCCTGCCCCCCTTTTTCAAAGGGGGGAACGGCAAATGCGCATCAGGGGCAGAACAAATCTTTGCCCGCTTTTCGAACGCTTCGCCCCTTTGCTTCGCCCCCTTTGCTTCGCCCCCTTTGGAAAAGGGGGCTACGGGGGATTTGCTCTTGCGCTCCGCGCCGATGCACAGCATGAAGAATTTTCGACCCAGTCCGTGGATGCACCCGACCGGGCGCGACCCGATCACGCGTTCGCGCCGAACCCCGCGATCAACGCGTCGTTGTCGATCGCCGGCGAATACAGATAGCCCTGCACCGCGTGGATGCCGCAGCGGCGCAGGCAGTCGGCCTGGGCTTCGGTTTCCACGCCCTCGCCGACCACATCGATGCCCAGGTCGTTCGCCAGCCCGACCAGCGCCTTGACGATCGCCAGGTCGGCGCGATCCTGCGGCAGCCCAGCGGTGAAGCCGCGATCGATCTTGATGGTGTCGATCGGCAGGTGTTTCAGATAACCGAGCGAGCAGAAGCCGGTGCCGAAATCGTCCAGCGCCACGCGCACGCCCAGCGCGCGCACCCGCGCGAGGGTTCTGGCGGCGGCCTCGGCGTCGCGCAGCAGCATGGTTTCGGTGAGTTCCAGACACAGCCGCTCCGGCGGCAGTCCGGACTCGGCCAGCGCGGCGTCGACATCGGTGGCCAATCCTGTTTCCTCGAACTGCCGCGCCGAGACATTCACACGCAGCATCGGCGCGATGCCGTTGCGCGAAGGCCAGCGCATCGCCGCATTGCAGGCTTCCAGCAGCACCCAGCGGCCGAGCTTGACGATCAGGCCGGAACTCTCCGCCGCTTCGATGAATTCGCCAGCGGCGACGATGCTGCCGTTCTCCTTGCGCCAGCGCAGCAGGGCTTCGGCGGAGCGCCAGTGGCCGTCGCGCAGATCCACTTCCGGCATGTAATACAACATCAATTGGCCATCGGCGAAAGCATCGCGCAGCGCCTGTTCGGTACGCATGCGCGCCAGCAGGTCGCGATGGCGGACGGCGTTGAAGACTTTGCAGCGCCCAAGCCCATGCGCACGTGCGCGCAGGCTGGCGTTTTCGGCATTGCGCAACAACGCATCGGCGGAGGGCGCGGCGAGATCGCGCGAGAACGCGATGCCGGCGGTCACCGTGGCCGGATAGCCGGTGGGCGCAGCGGCGTCGGTCTGCACCAGATCGATGCAGCGCTCGGCCAGTTCCAGTGCTTCCACCTCGCGCAGATGGCGATGCGGGATGATCGCGAACGCATCTTCGCGCACGCGCGCCAGGGCGGCGTTGTCCATGGTGAGTTCGCGCAGATGGTCGGCACAGTCGACCAGAAAGCGGTGGAAGCCTTCGACATCGAGGGTTTCGTTGCCGGCGGGCGGATCGATCTGCAGATGGATGACCGCAAGGCCGGCGTCGTTTTCGTGCAGCGGCCGCAATGCGGTGTGCGCGACTTCCAGCAGATGATCGCGGTTGGGCAGATTGGTCTGCGGGTCGTGGCGTTCCAGGAAGCGCAGCCGGCTCTCGATCTCGCGGCGACGGGTAATTTCGTAGGCGACGGCCACATAGTCGCCGATGCTGCCGGCGAAGGCATGATCTTCCGGCGACCACATCCGCGCGCTGCCGACGTGCTCGTGGCAGACCACGCCCATCAGCATGCCCTCGGCGCGGATCGGCGCGTCGAGCAGCGAATGGATGTCGTGGCGCCGCAGGTAGGCGCCCAGTGCTTCCAGCGAGGCGGAGACGGTGGCGTCGTTGGCGACATCGGCGATGTCGATGACGCGCACTTCGTCCAGTTGGGTGCCGTATTCGGAATCGAGCGGCAGGCTTTCGTCGAATCCGGGAGGATTGTGCGTGCCGGTGCTGCGGACGTAGGCGTGGACGCAGTGCAGTCGATGGATCGAGGCATCCACGCGCCAGACGTTGACGCGTTCCACCCCGAGCGTCTCGGCGGCGACTTCGCAGATTTCCGCGACTGCGGTTTCGAACGTGCAGTCCTCGTGCCAGACCCGCCGGCCGAGCGCGACCAGCGCATGGTTGTGACGCCGCGCGCGCGCGCCGCGTTCGAGTTGCCGCTGGCTCCCTGCGCTTGCTGTCATCGCCCCCCCGTCAGCACGAAAAGGTCGCGGCCATTACTGGCCGCAGCGTTTTCATCATACGTGGAAACCGGTGGACACCGGCCATGACGACATCAGCGCAACCATGGCGGGGCGCATGCGGCACTGCGACATCAATTCACGGTGCAGGTGAGCACGATGGTGACCGTACCGTTCAACGGCAGGGTGGGAATGGTCGCGCCCGCGCCCTGCAGGGCGGCGACCAGCGCCGCGCCCGTCGGCACCGGGCACACCGCTCCACCCGTTGCGGTGCAACTGGCGGTGGCGCAGGTGATATTGGCCGGCACCGGATCGGTCACGACCGAACCGTTCGCGGCATCCGGGCCAAGGTTGGTCACGACGATGCTGTAATTGACCGAGGTGCCCGACACCACCGTATCCGCGGCCTGATCGACTTCGCCGTTGAGGCCGGGCGTGTTGGTCTTGGTCAGGCGTAGATCGGCCAAGCTGTTGCGCACGTTGGTCAGCGTGCAGGTGAGGTCGTCGCCCACCACGGCGGTGATATTGAATGAGGTGCCGCTGCCCGAGGGCGTCTGCCCGCCGCCGAGGGCGTTGGTGCAGGCATAGGTCGTGGCGTAGTTGGTCAGAACCGCGCCCGCGGCGCCCGCTTCGCTGAGGGTGTAGATCGCACCGATCGCACCCGGGCTGAGCGTCGCGATGCCGGTGGCGGTGTTGCCGGCACCGGTGGTGGTGACGGTGGCCGGCCCGCCGGTACCGGCGATGGTCAGCGCGAACTGATCGGTCGCCACGAAACGGCCGTTCGGTAACGCCTTCTGCAGTCGCAGGATCGGCAGTTGGCTGTTGGTGAAGGTGCAGGTGAAACTGATGCTCGCGCCGATTTCCGCGCCAGTGATGGTGTACGTGGAACCGCTGAGGCTGCCGACCGTTGCGCTTGCGTCATTGATACAGGTCGCGCCGGTGAGCGACCAACCGGCAGGCAGGCTGCTTTCGTTGATGGTCACGGCGGTGGTCGGCGCGACGATGGTGTAGGCAAGGGTCGCGGTGCTGGCGGTGTTGCCGTCGACCTGGGTCGGTGTGTTCACCGCTGCGGTGGTGACGGTGCCAGTGGTTTGCTCGGTATTGGTCAGGGTGAAGCCGAACGGCCCGCCGACGCCGCCGAGCGTGGTCTTGAACAGGGTCAGTTTGCGCGAAACGGTGAACTGGTAATCCTCGACTTCGCCGCTCTGCACGGTGCCGCGCGGCGTCGAACAATTGTCCAGCGCGGTGTTGTTGGTGCAGACCCGGAAGCGCGCGAAGGTCGGGCCGATGATCGCGGTGGCCGGCACCGGAACATTAAGGTTGGTCGTGCCGACCGCGACCGCCTGATTGGTCACCATCTGCTCGCCGGCATCGACGAAATCACCGTCGGCGTTCCAGTCGAACCAGACGTTGAGGAAGCCGCCCGCGCTTTGGATGCTGACCGGCACGATGGTGGTTTCGCCGGTTGGCAGCAGCGGCGTGAGCGTCACCCCGTCTTCGTCGTCGGTGTTGTTCGCGTCGTCGCCGGTGGCGGTCGCGTTGTTCAGCAGGCCGCTGTCGGCATCGACGCTGGCGCCGAGACGAATGCCGGTGATGGTGTGGGTGGGGTTGCCGTAACTCGCGGGCGCATCGCCGACGTCGGCGTTGTCGGATTCCAGCAGGAACGAGGCGTTGGTGCCGCCGTAGACCAGCGTCGCAGCCGCACCCGCCGCGGTCACGGTGTAGAGACTGTTGGGCGTGGCTCCGCCGTTGCGGTAATAGGCCGCGCCGGACATGCCGTTGGGTTCGTTGTTGACGTTGCCGTTCGGGGTGTCGTAAGTGCCGCCGGCATTCGCGGTGACCAGCCCCGCAGCCGCAAGCGTGACGTGACCCGCCGGCAGGGTGAAGCCGGCGGTATCGGAACTCGCGGCCATCACCAGCTTGCCGTCGTCGGCCTCGTCCGGCACTTGGCCGGCATCGTAGGCCGCAGGCGCCAGCGCGTAATCGCCGGGCGTGCCCGCGACCACCTGCGCAGTCGCGGTCGCGTTGCGGACGAAGCCGGTGGGCGTCTGCTCGACGTTCTGGAAGATCGCCGCCATCAGCAGCGCATCGTCGCCGGGGTTGGAGGGTATGGTCACATCGGGAAAGGTGACGCTGACCGTGCCCGAGGCCGCACCGCCGAGCAGAATGTCGATATCGTTCTCGAACAGCACGATGTGGTAGCTGGCAATCGTGAAGAACGAGGTGCCGGCCGGTGAACCGCTGGGCGAAATATTGATCGTGATGAAGCGGGTGTCGCCGCTGGGCGTGCCGCCGATCACCAACGCGTTCTGCTTGTTGACGGTACCCGCGGGGCCGACGACCTGGGCGGTGATCTGGTTGTTGCTGGTGGTGGCCGGCGGGGTGCCGATGCGCGGCTCAGGGTAGTTGTCGCCCAGCCCGGTGCCGGCGCTGTTGCCGCTGACGCACAGGCCGCCGGTGCCGTCCGCGGCCGAGCAATGATCGCGCTCGAACGTGGCCCAGACGAACATCACGCGGTTCTTGCCGGCGGGGATGTTGAAGGTGGCGATGGTGGGCTTGCCGGTCGCGGTGGCGCCGGTCGCGGTACTGGTCTGGGTATTGAGATTGGTGACCTGCGCGGCGTGGGCGAACGAAGCGGCACCGAGGCAGAGCAGCAGGGCGAAGGCCCGCTGGACCCAAGCCGCGATGCGGTGCCCGCGATGCGTCGCGTGCAAGTGCTCGCCATACAGATCCAGGTGAGAGCACATCCAACCATTCGCGTTCATCACGTTCATCGAATACCTCTTTCCAACATCCCGCTTCCTTGGCCACCGCCCCCGTTCGGCAGGTCTTCACCGCTGTTTCGTCGCTGCCCCGCTGACGAAGCCGTCACGTTCATTTCGTCTCATGCAAAAACGGGCGTCGCCAAGCGGTTTTCAAGATAAGCGCGGCATCTCTCCCCAGATACTGTCACTTAAAGCAGGTTAGGCCTTTTTACACCCGAATTTGCGATGCGTATCTCTATTTTCAGGAAAAACACACTGCGCCGACCTGAATTTCCGATCGCACTAACCTTTTCGATTGCCCCTCCCTATCCAGCAGGCGCATCCCATCCCTGCGAACCAGGGATGCCATCCCCTGGTCTGCAGGACGATGCCGCGGTCAGGGCACCTGGCAGCTCAGCACGAAGGTGACAGTGCCGCCGACCGGCAGGGTCGGTACGGTCGCGCCCGCGCCCTGCAGTGCACCCACCAGCGCCGCGCCGATCGGCACCGGGCACGTCGCGCCGCCGCTGGCGGTGCAGGTCGCGGTGGTGCAGCTCAAGCCGGTCGGAACCGGATCGGTCACCAGCGCATCGTTTGCCGGCTTGGGCCCATCGTTGGCGACGGTGATGGTGTAGAGGGTGGACGCGCCGCTGTCGACGGTATCCGCATTTTGATCGACTTCGCCGTTCACGCCCGGAGTATTGGTCTTGGTGAGGCGAAGCTCGGATTTGCAGGTGCGGCCGACATCGCTGCCGGGCGTATCGGCAGCGGGCGAAATGACTTGGCCGATCGAACTGCCGCCGCCGGTGGCGCCATGCGCGGCGCCGCCGGGCTGGCCCTGTGCGGTGTTGGTTACGCCGGGCGCACCGCCGTTGGCGGTGACGCTGGCGGCTGCGGTGGTCAGCACCACGCCTGCTGCGCCGCCGCCACCGGAACCGTGGGCACTGCTGCCGGTCGGCCAGGCGTCACCGCCGCGGCCGCCGCTGACATCGATACTGGGCGAGGCCGACCACGTGGTCGCGACGATCAGCACGCTGCCGCCACCGCCGCCACCGCCGCCGCCGTCGTTGGTCGGGTTGTCGGCGGCACGCGCGCCGCGGGCGCTGATGGTGCCGCTGCCGGTCAGCGTCACGGCGCGGATCATGACAATGCCGCCACCTGCCGCGCCGCTGGATTCTGCGGCCTGGCTGTTGGCGTTGTTGTCGCCGGCACCGCCGCCGCCGCCCATCACCAACCGTGCAACGCCAGCGCCCGCGAACGCAGCGCCACCGAAGCCCCATTTCTTGTCGGTGAGATTGCTGTAGTCCGCCAATACGCCCGCATAGCCGGCGCTGCGCCAGCCCGCAGCGCCACGGCCACCCGCGGCGGAGTTACTGCCACCGCCGCCGCCGCCGTTGTCACTGGCGCCGTCCCAGAAGGCGCCGCCGCCGCCGGCATTGCCGGGCGCGCCGCGGGCGAAGTCGCCGGTACTGGCGCTGCCGGTCGGATAACCGCCCCAGCCCGCACCCAGATCGGTGATCGCGGCCGTCGCACCGCTGTTGGGGTCGCGTTTGAGGCTGACGAAGCGCGGCGTGCCGGCGATGCCTTCGCCCTTCGGCGCATGGCGATCATCGGCATCCCAGCGAAAGCGTTCGACCGCATCAATGACCGAACGCGCGCGGCCACCGCCACCGCGAAAGCCTAGACCATCGACGTTGATGCTCGCGTTCAAGGCCAGCGTAAACGCGGCATCGATCGCGACCACGCCACCGCTGAAACCATCCCACTCCGCTGCGGTCAGCGCGCCGCCGACGGTCGCGTTGGCGTACTGCGGTACGCGGATCACCTGGAACGTCCGGCGGCCGGTGGTCGCAGTGGCGTTCGCCTGTTCGTAGGCGGCGGTGAGGGGCGAGCCTGCGAGATTGAGTACCGCGTTGCTGCTGCCGGCACCGGCACGCACGAACTGATAACGACCGGCGAGGCAAGTACCGGCGGGGTCGGAGTAACCGGAGGCGGGTTCGCCCGCAGCGCCGTCGCCGTAATTCAGGCTGTTGCTGCTGTCGATATTCGCGCACTGCATCTGGATCACCAGCACCAGATCGCCCTCGGCAAGGCTCGCGACCGCACCGCGCTGGCTGCTTAGGGAAATACTGCCGCTACCGCTGAAATTGCCGCTGCCGGGCGTCCAGTAGGTGTTGACGGTGCCCGAAATAGTGGCGTCCCCGCTACTGCCGGGCAAGGCGCAGACTTGGGCGGTCGCTGTGCCGATCACGGTCGAGAACACTGCGCCGAACGTCAGAACGGCGACAACGATATCGCGCTTCCATGCGTCACAAACTCGATGGCGCTTGGTGATGTGCACTACGCTGGACTCCAACGGTGTCGGGGCTTATTGCACCGTGCAATTGAACGTGAAGGTGACTGTATTGGCACCCGCTGTGGCCGGCAACGTGCCGAGCGTGACACCGCCAGTCAGATTGGCGACCGTCAGCGGGCCTGCAGGACAGGCGCCGGCGGCCGGGCTGGCACAGGTCACGGCATTGGCCGCCGGGCAGGTGATGCCCGCGCCCGGGGCGTCGCTGATCACCGCATTCACTGCGGGACCCGGACCGTTGTTGGTCACGACGACGGTGTAAGTGCTCTGCGCGCCGGACGCTACGGTATCCGCGCCCTGATCGTTGGGGCCCGACAGCGGTGTGTTGGTCTTGGCGATGCTCAGATCGGCGAGGTTGGACACGTTGCACAGCGGCAGATTCGCCAGCGACGGCGCGGTCGCGGCGTTGCCGGTGTTGCCGCGGGTGGCGCCGTTGGGAACGAACTCGGTGACCGCCGCCGACGAGGTAGTGCCATTGTTGCCGCCGGTCACCGTGCCGGTGCCTGCAGGAGACGCGATGAACCCGCCGCCGCCGCCGCCGCCCGGGCCTTCCGATTCGTTGCCTGTGATCAGCTGGCTGCCGCCGAGGCCGCCGATGGCCGACAGGCCCAACGCACCCGAAGCGGGCGCGACCAGCACTACCGAACCGCCGCCGCCGCCGCCGCCGGGGGCGTCGTTATGGCCCGGAATCGTGTTGGCCGCCGTCGCGCCATCGGCCTGCAGAGTGCCGCTGCCGGCGACCGCGGTCGCGATCACGAGCACCAGCCCGCCACCGCGCCCGCCTGCGGCGGCTGCACTGTTGTTGCCGTCGCCCGCACCGCCGCCGCCGCCTAAGAACAACCGGGTGTCGCCGACGATGCTGGCATTGTTCGCGAGCGGTCGGCCGCCCAGGCCGCCTCGCTCGCGGCGATTGTTGCCGCCCCAACCGGCATTGCCGGGTGCTGTCGTCAATGCGTTCTGGTCGTTGGCCCCGTAGGTGTAACCGCCGCGACCGCCGCCGGGCGAATTGGTCGCTGCGGTGAGGGTGCCGTCGATGTCCCAGGCGTTCGACCAGGCCACCGTGGTCAGGCTAGGCACGCCCTGGCCGTTCCAGGTGCCGGTGCCGCCGTTGCCGCCGCCGCCGCCGCCGGCGTTGTGGGCATTGCCGCCGCCGCCGCCGTTGGCCGGCGCACCGCGGTTGTAGCGGCCGCTCAGGCCGTCGTACGTGGCTTGACTACCAGCGATGCTCTCGCCCTTTTCGGCGCCGCCAGCGGTCGTTGTGCCGACATATGCGGGCACGTCGGTACCTGCGGCCGTGGTGTCGTTGTCGATCGCGCCGCCGCGAAAACCCGCGGCGTTGGCGTTGATCGAGCCATTCACGGTCGCCGTGCCGTCGACGATCGCGGCGACCACGCCGCCGGTACTGCCGTTCCAGGCCTGCGGCACGATCGACGCGCCGGCATTGACGGTGAGGGTGCTGTACTGCGGCACGCGTACCACCTGCGCGCCGCTGCTGTAGGAAAAGCGCAGCGGTGTGGTGTCGCAGGCGGTGCCGAGGGTGATGGTGGTGCCGCTGACCGAGGCGACGCTGACGTATTCATAGCGCCCGGCATTGCCCAGCGCAGTCACCGCGCCATAGGTGTTGGCATTGGCGGTGCTGATGGTGGCGCCCTGCGCCTGATACACCAGCAGCACATCGCCGGCGGTGATGCCGGCAGCGCTGGCGACGGTGAGGGTCGTCGCCCCGGCGGTCGCCCCGGCGGTCAGCGTGGTGTAGCTGTTGACCACCGTATTGGCGACGCCGACCGTGAGCGCGCCATCCTTCCCCGGGACACGCGCCTGCGCGGGCATCGCCATCGCACCGCACAGCGCGGTGGCCAATGCGGTCATCGTGCCCATCCGCAGAGCGTCGCGATACTTCATCACCAGTGGCATGTCGATTTCCTCATGTAAAACGCAGTTTCGTTGACCGTCCGCCGTCCCTGCGCTTCGATGCGAGGCATCGCCGATCGTATGTGCTTGACGCAGTCGTGCTTGATGCAGCAGTACTCGACGCAACCCTTCCCGATGCAAGCCGTAGTCGCCCAGATCGTGGCGCGTCGCGGGCACGATCCGTAGCGATCCGGCAATCGCCGTCAGTACCAGCCGACCAGATTGATGAACCAGCCTTTGTGGTCGTAATCGAAATCGGTGAGGTCGTCGCTGAAGGTGGTGAAGTTGTAGCCGCCGCCGATGCGCAGGTTCTTGCCCAGGTCGCGATCGATCCCCAGCAATGCGCCCTGACGGTCGCCGCCGTCCTCCACGCCCAGCCAGCGGTATTCGCCCAGCGCGTGCCACTTGTCGGCGAAACCGTAGCGGACCTGGCCAGCCGCGAAGGTCGCGCCCGAGTCGGCCCACTGCCCGGCGAGACGGCCGAAACGCACTTCGCCTTCGCGACGCATCAGTTTGCCGGCGTATTCCCAGTGCTGGTTCGGCTTGTAGATGCCTTCCAGCGAGAGCACCTGGCTGCGCTGGTCGTAGAACGCGACGTTGTCGCCGATCTGCGGCAGCGACGACACGTCGTACAGATACGTGTACTTGCCCAGCAGCGCCCACTTGGTCGAATCGAACGGACGCCATGCGAAGCCGAAGTTGCCTTCGATGAACTTGGCGCCGGCGCTGGCCAGCAGCTCGTCCTCGGTCTTCGAGTAGTTGAAGCGCGCCGCGATGCGGAAGCTCTCGTTGACCTTGTGGGTGAAGTTGTTGGTGGTCACCCACTGGTCGCGCTGCTCCGCGCCGGTGTCCCGGCGCCACTCCAGCTTGCTCTGCCACTGGGTGTCGTTGGAGGTGCGGCCGGCGCTGACGCTCACCGCGTTGCGGTCGACGTTGCCGATCGCGCGTTGCAGATTCGCCTGCTGCAGCGTGAAACCGAGGGTCCAACCCACGCCCGGATAGAAATCCATGCCGAAGGTGTGGGCCAGGCCGGATTCGTTCGGCGCCTTGAGGAACTGGCTTTCGTTGAACACATTGACCTGGCTGGACAGCCGCCAGCGCTGGCCCAATGTCCAGCCGGCGTTCTGGCGGTCGTTGAACAAGGGATCGTAGCCGCTGCGGTCGGTCGAATAGGTGTAGCCGCCGTACACGGTGTGTTCGGGGCTGATCCGGTATTCGCCGTTGACCTGCGCCGAGTCGCCGCGGTCGCCGGTGGTGACTTCCGCGCCGACGCTGGACAGATCGCCGAACAGATATTTGCCGCCGAGGGTCAACGCATCGTTGTCGACGTAGTTGCCGCTGTCGTCGTCGACGGTGACCTGCGCGGTGCCGTAGACGTCAAGGCTGCTGCCGAAACGGTGCTTGTACTGCAGCGCGGCGAGCGTGCCGACGGCATCGCCGGAGACGCGCTCTTCATCGACCCGGCGCAGTTCCGCCGCCAGGCTGTTGTGATCGTTGATCCGCCACTCGCCGGTGATCTGGGTCTGGGTGAGGGCTTCGCTGCCGCGTTCGGCGCGGCTGTAGCGGCCGTGCACGTTGACGTTGGGCGCGAACTGGCCCAGCACTTCGGCGCCGTGTTCCTGGATGTCGGCGCCGGTGTCGAAGCGGCCGACCGAGAACCCGGCGTCGACATCGCGCCACCAGGCGCCCGCCGACCAGTCGAGATTCGTCCAGCCCAGTTCCTTGAAGTTGGCGCGGGCTTCGACCGCACGCGCATCGCCTTTGCGGGCGCCGAGTCCGGCATTGGTCTCGGTGAAACTGAGGCCGCCGTTGTCGGAGAAGAAGATCGGCGCGCTGGTCGCTTCGGTGCGGCTCTGTTCGAGCTTCAGATACGTGCCGCGACCGGCCTGCAGGGTCAGGTCGAGACCCTTGAGCATGTAATCGTCGCCGGCGCGGTTCTCGTCGATCCAGGTGGCGCCTAAAGCAACATGATCGCCGAACCAGTGCTTGCCGCGGAAACCGGCGGTGAACTCGTCGGCGTCGAAACCGTTGGGCACGTATTCGTAATCGATCAGCAGCACCTGCGCGAAGCCGTCGAGCGGCGTGTCGCGGGTGAGCGTGGGGATGTTTTCGCGGGTGATCTGCGACAGCGGACGGGTCAGCAGCACGCGGCCCTGGAATTCGTCGATCTCGTAGTCGGCGCCGCGGGTCAGATCGACGCGACGTTCGACGCGGCCGGTGGTGCCGTCGCGCACTTCCAGCACGAGGCGGTCCGAGCCCGGCAGCACGTCGGTGTGCTTGAGGTAGTACAGGCTGCCGCCGGTGCCGAGGAATTCGCTGTGGCCGGGCGCGGTCTGCGCTTCGGAGCCGAACAGCTTCAGTTCGCTGCCCGGCTCGCCCAGCGCGGTCGCGCGGCGCGAACGCCACGACAGCGCGCCGCCGTACAGCGCACGCGAATACTGGCCGTATTCGGTGCCGGTGATCCCGGTGTTGTAGTTGCCCCACAGCGCCTGGTTCTTGTCCCAGTCGACGCGGATGTACAGCCGGCCCTGGGTATCGACATCACGATAGGTCGTGGAGTCGTCGCCGTAGACCGGATAGTAGGCGTCCGGATCGAGACGACGGAACACGTCCTGCGGGTCGGCATCCCAGAAGCCCTTGAAGAGTTCGGAGACTTCGCGTTCCTGGGTGTCGGCCTGGGCGGTGATCAGGTATTTGCCCTTGACCTTGCCCTTGAGATAGAACGCGAGCCGGCCTTCGACCAGGAAGTTGTCGTCATAACGTTCGTCGCCGGCCAGCGGTTCGATCGAACCGGTGACGTTGCCGCTGGAGACGGTGAGATCGGCGATGGCGACCGCGAACATGTACTTGCCGCTGACGTCGATGTCGAGCAGGCGCTTCAGCGGCGCCTGATCGCGTCCGCTCAGCTCCAGCTCGAAGCCGTGACGGCCGACCGGCACCAGATATTCCGCGACCAGCTTGCGCTGCAGGTCGATGGGATGGCTCTGGCCGTTGATCTTGACGCTGTAGCCTTCCGGAAGATCGCGGCCCTGGATGCGGATGCGCGACCCGTAGATCGGGATGTTCTGCTGGCGCAGCGAGTTCTCGCCGAAGATGCCTTCGACCAGGCTGCGCTGTTCGGCTTCCTCGGCGCTGAGCGCGAGGCCGCTGCTGCGTTCCACCGACTGGCGCAGGATCTGATTGCCGCGCTCGACTTCATCGGGCGTGACCAGCTGCATGCGCCGCGGGTAGGTTTCGTCCACGCTGCCGTCGGCGGCGTAGGCGCGGACGAGATACAGCAGTTCGTCGCCGGCGCGGGCTTCGAAGCCCGCCGGCAGCGCGCCGTCCCATTCGACATCGCTCACCGCGCCCACCGGCAGATCGACCTTGGCCAGCGGCGTCACCAGATCGGTGTCGCTGGCGCGGTAGATCAGCACTTCGGCGCGCTGGATGAAGGCCGGGTAGTTGCTGAAGGCGTAGAAGCGCACCGGCTTGGTGATTCTGCCGCCATCGAACGGCAGCCGCGACGGCGCCGAGACATTGAACTGCGGCTGGCCGAGATTGGGATCTTCGGTGGCCCAGATCACGCCGCCGCCGGGCACGTCGGTCGACCAGCGACCGATCGCCAGCGCCTGGCCCGGCTGCAGGTCGTAATTCCACTTCGATTCGACGTGTTCGGCCTCCACCGTCACCCGGCGGTCGGGCTGCAGGACGCTGGAATCCGATTGTTCGGTGGTGGCGCCGGTGACCGGCCGCTGTTCGCCGCGGGTGCGGATTTTGAACAGCACGCCTTCGTCGGACGCGCAGCCATCGCTGCCGCACTGGGTGCTGTCGGCGGATGCCGGCGGTGCCTGCTGTGCTGAAGCCTGCTGGGCTGAAGCGTTAGCGGCGAGACCACCGGCAAGGATGCCTATCAGGGTGTAATCGAGCAGTTTCATTTTCATCACGGCGCCCCTCACTGACCGTTCATTCCGGCAGGGGCTGCCGGATCTTCGTTGAAATCGACGCGCAACTTGCTGCGCATTTCCGTCGGCAGTGCTTCCGCGATCGCTTCATAGACAGCCTTGGCGCGACGCATGCCAAGTGCCACGTTGTAGTCCTCCGATCCGCGTTTGTCGGCGTGACCAACCACCGCCACCTGGGCGGTGCCGATCTCGACCATGTAAGCCGCGATCTTGCCCATCAACGGCCGGTATTCCGGTTTGATCTCGGCGCGATCGGTCTCGAACAGCAGCGTGCCGATCAGTGGCCAAGCCATCACCCCGACCACCGTCGACGACGGATCGTGCGGGTTGGCGCGGACGCTGATGCGCAGCGCCGACGACACTTCCGGCGTCAGTTTCGACACCAGCGCATCGCGTACCGCTACCGCGCGTTCGAAGGCGAGGATATCGCTGTCGCCCTCGGCAGCGATGACGATTTCACCGCCGCCGTAGCGCTGCGCGGTCTCCGCCATCTTGTCGATGGCGGGACGGTACTGCGGCCGGATATCGGCGCTGCCCGGCTCGAACATCACCGAACCCAGCTCCATCTCGACCGCCTGCTCGCCGCCTTCCAGCACCGTCTGCGGCATCTTCACGCCGAAGTCGAAGCGGGTCGGCAGGCCCGGGGTCACGCGCCGCACCAACGGGTTGTCGGTGGTGAACGTGCTGCCCGGCGGCAACGTGGCCGGATCGACCTTGAGGATGACGTTGCGACCGCGTTCGCGACCGCCGTCCACGCCGACCAGACGGTAGCGACCGTACTGATCGGTCTCGATCAGCAGGCCTTCCACCGAGGCGACGCGCACGCCCGGAATACCGCGTTCGTCGATGCCGGCGTTGGCGATCACGTAATCCACCTGATAGCCGTCGGCCACCTGGCTGACGCGGCGCGACACTGTCGGCTCGGCCGCATTGAGGCCCTTGGCCGCTTCGCCGCTCTTCTCGACGCGGGTGCTGCCATCGGCGGCCATGCGCACCGTCACGCCCTGCGCCGAAGTCAGCACGAAGTCGTCGGTGAAGCGCAGCTCGCGCAGCTTCTGACGGATCACCATCGTGTGCCTGGCGACGGGGTCGGCTTCGGACTGACGTGCGGTGATGGCGCCCACGTCGATGCCGTGGAGCATCGGCGAACTGGCGTCGGCCTGCGGCGTCGGGCCGGTGCCGCGGTCGACCGTGGTCGAATTCGGCACGTAGGCATCCGCCGCGAAACCGCCCTGGACACGCACGCCATCAAGACCGGCTGCATCCTGCCACTGGTCGCCGTCGCGGTCGTTCCAGACCGTACCGACGATCAGCGATTCGTCCAGCATCGGGTCGGACACCATCTGCACGGTCGCGGTGGCCACGTTCGAGACTACGCCACCGTCGTCCTCGACATACGCACTGTTGGTGTGGACGCCCGGACGGACGCCCGCGCCGACGCGCAGCAGGTAAGTGATGGTGGCGCGGCCTTCGGCAGCGATGTCGAGCTGGTCGACACGGATCGGGTAAGTCCCGACCAGGCGACCGGCGTTGTCGGCATCGGCCACCGCCAGCGAACCTTCGACGTAGGTGAAGCCCGCAGGCGGCGTGTCGACCAGCGTGCCATCGGTCATCGGCGTCAGGCTGGTGTTGTCCAGCGTCAGCGTGTAGCGGACCAGATCGCCGACATTCACGTCGCGCGGGCTGGCGGTCTTGACGATGCGGATCGCGGCCGGCGCGGCATTCACGGCGACCACGGCGGTGCTGGTCGAACTCACCGTCTGGGTCGATGTGGACGATGTGGCCGTCGCGGTCACCATGTTGTCGAGCGTGCCGCCCGCCGCCGCTTCCGCCGGCGTCACGGTATGCGTGTAGGCATTGCACGTCGCGGTCGCACCCGGCGTCAGCGTGGTCGGCGTACAGGTCAGCGTCGTCGGCGCACCGCCCTCGAAGCTGTCCACTACGACCAGGTTGTTCAGGGTGACGTTGCCGTTGTTGCGCACGCTCACCGCGTAGGTGATCACGTCGCCCGCGTCCGCCACACCGACGATGCCGCCATCGGTGGTCAGGGTCGCAGTCTTGGTCGCAACGATCAGCGGGGAGCGGGCGATCGGCGTGCTCGTCGTGTCCGGCGGGCTCGTCGTCGTCCCGCCGCCCGGCGGCGTGCCGGTCACGGTCGCGCTGTTGTTGACCGTACCCGCGTCGACTTCAGCCTGGGTGATCGTGTGCGTCCCGGTGCAGGTCGTCGAAGCGCCCGGTGCCAGCGTCGTCACCGGGCAGGTCGCCGGTGCATCCAACTGTGCATCGTTCACGACGATACCGGTCAGCGGCACGTTGCCGGTGTTGGTCACCAGGAAGCTGTAGACGATCGTGCTGCCCGCGGCATTGCCCGAAGGCGTACCCGCGGTCTTGTCGATCGTCAACGCAGGCGCAGCCACCAGCGGCGTGCTCGTCGTATCCGGCGGGCTCGTCGTCGTACCACCACCCGGCGGGGTACCCACTGCGGTCGCGGTGTTGTTCACCACACCCGCATTCACTTCCGCCTGGGTGATCGTGTGCGTACCCGTGCAGGTCGTCGAAGCACCCGGCGCCAGCGTCGTCACCGGACAGACGGCCGGTGCATCGAGGTTCGCATCGTTGATCGCGATACCGGTCAGGGTCACGTTGCCGGTATTGGTCACCAGGAACGTGTACGCAATCGTGCTGCCCGCAGTGTTACCGGTGGAAGCGCCAGCAGTTTTATCGACCGTGAGTGCAGGTGCGGGCGCAATCCTCGTTGTGGTGGTATCCGGCGGGCTCGTCGCCGTGCCGCCGCCCGGAACCGCACCGGATGCCGTCGCGCTGTTGTTCACCACGCCGGCATCGATCTCGGCCTGCGTGATCGTGTGCGTGCCCGTGCACGTGGTGCTTGCGCCCGGGGCCAGCGTCGTCGCCGCGCACACCGCCGCGGCATCGAGCTGGGCGTCGTTCACCACGATGCCGGTGAGGGTCACGTTGCCGGTGTTGGTCACCAGGAAGCTGTACGCGATCGTGCTGCCCGCGGTATTGCCCGAAGGCGTGCCCGCGGTCTTGTCGATCGTCAACGCAGGCGTTGCCGCGATCGGCGTGCTCGTCGTGTCCGGCGGGCTCGTCGTCGTGCCGCCGCCGGGCGGTGTGCCCGTGGCCGTCGCGCTGTTGTCCACCACGCCGGCGTTCACTTCCGCCTGGGTGATCGTGTGCGTGCCCGTGCACGTGGTGCTTGCGCCCGGCGCCAGCGTCGTCACCGCACAGACTGCGGCGGCGTCGAGGTTCGCGTCATTGATGACGATCCCCGTCAACGTCACGTTGCCGGTGTTCGTCACCAGGAAGCTATAGGCAATCGTGCTGCCCGCGGTGTTGCCCGAAGGCGTGCCCGCGGTCTTGTCGATCGTCAGGCTCGGGTTCGCGGCAATCGGCGTGCTCGTCGTGTCCGGCGGGCTCGTCGTCGTGCCGCCGCCGGGCGGTGTGCCCGTGACCGTCGCGCTGTTGTTCACCACACCGGCGTTCACTTCCGCCTGCGTGATCGTGTGCGTGCCGGTGCAGGTCGTGCTTGCACCCGGGGCCAACGTCGTCACCGGGCAGACCGCCGCGGCGTCGAGGTTGGCATCGTTGATGACGATCCCGGTCAACGTGACGTTGCCCGTGTTGGTCACCAGGAACGTGTACGCGATCGTGCTGCCGGCAGTGTTGCCGCTCGGCGTACCGGCGGTCTTGTCGATGGTCAGCGCAGGCGTTGCCGTGATCAGCGTGCTCGTCGTGTCCGGCGGACTCGTCGTCGTGCCGCCGCCGGGCGTGGTGCCCGTTGCGGTCGCGGAGTTATTGACGGTGCCGGCATTGACCTCGGCCTGCGTGATCGTGTGCGTGCCCGTGCAGGTCGTCGAAGCGCCAGGCGCCAGCGTCGTCACCGCGCAGACCGCCGCGGCATCGAGGTTGGCGTCGTTGATCACCAGACCCGTGATCGTCACGTTGCCGGTGTTGGTCACCAGGAACGTGTACGCAATCGTGCTGCCCGCGGTGTTGCCGCTCGGCGTGCCCGCAGTCTTGTCGATCGTCAGCGCAGGGTTAGCGGCGATCGGCGTGCTCGTCGTATCCGGCGGGCTCGTCGTGATGCCGCCACCGGGCGTGGTGCCTGTTGCGGTTGCGGAGTTGTTCACCACGCCGGCGTTCACTTCCGCCTGCGTGATCGTGTGCGTGCCGGCGCAGGTCGTCGAAGCGCCCGGGGCCAGCGTCGTCACCGGGCACACGGCCGCGGCGTCGAGGTTGGCGTCGTTGATCACGATGCCCGTCAACGTGACGTTGCCCGTGTTGGTCACCAGGAACGTGTACGCAATCGTGCTGCCTGCGGTGTTGCCGCTCGGCGTACCCGCGGTCTTGTCGATGGTCAACGCAGGCGCTGCCGCGATCGGCGTGCTCGTCGTATCCGGCGGGCTCGTCGTCGTGCCGCCACCGGGCGTCGTGCCCGTTGTGGTCGCGCTGTTGTTCACCACGCCGGCATTCACTTCCGCCTGGGTGATCGTGTGCGTACCCGTGCAGGTCGTCGAAGCACCCGGTGCCAGCGTCGTCACTGCGCAGACCGCCGCGGTATCGAGTTGGGCGTCGTTGATCACGATGCCGGTGAGCGTCACGTTGCCGGTGTTCGTCACCAGGAAGCTGTACGCGATCGTGCTGCCTGCGGTGTTGCCGCTCGGCGTGCCCGCAGTCTTGTCGATCGTGAGCGCAGGCGTCGCCGCAAGCGGCGTGCTCGTCGTATCCGGCGGGCTTGTCGTCGTGCCGCCGCCCGGCGTCGTGCCCGTCGCGGTCGCGCTGTTGTTCACCACACCCGCATTCACTTCGGCCTGGGTGATCGTGTGCGTGCCCGTGCAGGTGGTGCTCGCGCCCGGCGCCAGCATCGTCACCGCGCAGACCGCCGCGGCGTCGAGGTTGGCGTCATTGATGACGAGGCCGGTCAGCGTCACGTTGCCGGTGTTGGTCACCAGGAACGTGTACGCGATCGTGCTGCCCGCGGTGTTACCGCTCGGCGTACCGGCAGTCTTGTCGATCGTGAGGGCCGGTGCAGCCGCGATCGGCGTGCTCGTCGTATCCGGCGGACTCGTCGTGATGCCGCCACCGGGCGTGGTGCCCGTCGCGGTCGCGGAGTTGTTCACCACGCCGGCGTTCACTTCCGCCTGCGTGATCGTGTGCGTGCCCGTGCAGGTCGTCGAAGCACCCGGTGCCAGCGTCGTCACTGCGCAGACCGCCGCAGCGTCGAGGTTCGCATCGTTGATCACGATGCCGGTCAACGTCACGTTGCCGGTGTTGGTCACCAGGAACGTATACGCAATCGTGCTGCCGGCAGTGTTGCCGCTCGGCGTACCCGCGGTCTTGTCGATCGTCAACGCAGGCGTCGCCGTGATCGGCGTGCTCGTCGTGTCCGGCGGGCTTGTCGTCGTGCCGCCGCCGGGCGTGGTGCCCGTTGCGGTCGCGGAGTTGTTCACCACACCGGCGTTCACTTCCGCCTGCGTGATCGTGTGCGTGCCGGTGCAGGTCGTGCTTGCACCCGGGGCCAACGTCGTCACCGGGCACACGGCCGCGGCGTCGAGGTTCGCGTCGTTGATCACGAGGCCCGTGATCGTCACGTTGCCGGTGTTGGTCACCAGGAACGTGTACGCGATCGTGCTGCCTGCGGTGTTGCCACTCGGCGTGCCGGCGGTCTTGTCGATCGTCAGTGCAGGCGCAGCCACCAGCGGCGTGCTCGTCGTATCCGGCGGACTCGTCGTCGTGCCGCCGCCGGGCGTCGTGCCCGTTGCGGTTGCGCTGTTGTTCACCACACCGGCGTTCACTTCCGCCTGCGTGATCGTGTGCGTGCCGGTGCAGGTCGTGCTTGCACCCGGGGCCAACGTCGTCACCGGGCAGACCGCCGCGGCGTC
>JBKJHV010000107.1:0-10612 GCA_046598445.1 Lysobacteraceae bacterium | reverse complement strand
CGCCTGCCGGTCGGTCATGAGGGTCTTGAGCATCGCTTCGCCGTACGCGCGTCGCGAATTCGGATGGGCCGCGACCACCGCCTGATCGCAGGCGAGTTCCTGGTCGTGGCGGAAACGTGTCGCCGCCAGATGCACAAGCGGGTTGAACCAGAACAGACAGCGGACGATGGCGACCGCCAGATTCGCGAGCGGATCGCCGCGGTGCAGATGCCGACGTTCGTGCGCCAGCATCAAGCTGCGCTGTTCGCTGTCGTAGCGTTCGGCGAAATCGGCGGGCAGGACGATCCGCGCGCGCACCGCGCCGACCACCGCGGGCAAGCCGTGGCTGGCCTGCGCGCGCCACAGCCGGTCGCGCAGGGGTCGCAATTCGCCCAGCGCCCGCTCGAAGCGACGCTGCTGCCACCACAAACGCAGTGCCATCGCGATGACGCCGACCAGCCATGCGGCGAGCCACCAGTGCGAGCGATCCACGATGGCCTCGACCGGCACCATCGCAACCGGCCGGGCGACGGCCTGCAGTACACCCGGGACAGCGACTGTTTCTACAACACGTCCCGGCAACAGGCTGGCGATGAACGCCGCCGGCAGCAGCCACCACGCGGCATAGCCCACACCCGCACCGAAGTGCCGACGCAGCAGTCGCGGCAACACCATCAGCGCCAGCGCGGCGACACCCACCGCAAGCGTCGCCGTCCACACGATCTGCAGCGTTTCACTCGACGCGACCATGGCCCGTCTCCTTGCCTTCTGCATCGTCCAGCGAGTCGACCAGACGCCGCAGCTCGGCGACATCGGCCGCGCTGAGCTTGCGCTGCTGGCTGAAGTGCGCGACCAGCGGCGCGACGCGGCCGTCGAACAGCCGCGCCAGCAGGCTTTCGCTTTCGCCCATCACCCAGTCCTCGCGCCGCAACTTCGGACTATATAAATAGCGTCGGCCGTCTTTCTGCGCAGCGATCGCGCCCTTGTTGAGCAGACGATTGAGCAGGGTCTTGATGGTGGCTTCCTGCCAGTCCTGGCGCTCGCCCAGCGCCGCCACCACCTCTTCCGAGGTCTGCGGGCTGCGCTGCCAGAGGACTTCCATCACCACCGATTCGGCTTCACTGATCTGCATGGTCTTCCCAGGCGGCGTTTACGCGTGTAATTTGAATTGAGATTACACCCGTAAACAACGATGTCAAGACCCCGCAGACCACGACCCCCATCTCGAGCCGCACCGACCGCGCGCCACGCTTAGACCGGACGCGACCCGCAACCGGCAAAACTGCTGGATGATGTCGGCATGCACACCTCTCCACAGCCCCACCGCCTCGACCACCTCGACGACGCGGTCGAAACCCTCCTCGCCAGCATCGACGGCCCGCTGCGCATCGCCGCGCCGCTGGGCATCGGCAAACCGCACCGGCTGCTCAATGCGCTGTACGCGCGCATCCATAAAGATCCGTCGCGCGAACTGCATCTCTACACCGCGCTGTCGCTGGATCCGCCATCGCCGGCGGGCGACCTGCAACGCCGGTTTCTCGCACCGTTCCTGAGCCGCCATTTCGGCGACGATTTCCCACGACTCGCTTACGTGCAGGCGCAGAAATGCGACGCGCTGCCGGCACATATCGTCGTCGAAGAGTTCTACATGCAGTCCGGCGCGCTGTTGCGGTCGCGCCAGGCGCAGTCGCGTTACGCCAGCCTCAACTACACCCACGTCGCCCGCGCCATCGCCGCGCGCGGCGTCAACTGCGTGATCCAGAAAGTCGCGAGCAATGCAGACGGGTCGCGGCTGTCGCTGTCGTCGAACACCGACCTGACCTTCGACGCCATCGACGCGATCCTCGCCAGCGGACGGCCGCGGCCATTGCTGGTGGCGGAAGTGGATCCGGAGCTGCCATGGCTGGAGAACGGCGCCGCGGTGGACGCCGGTTTCTTCGACATCGTGCTGACCCCGCCGGGGCCGTATCCGAAACTCTTCGCGCTACCGCGGCAGCCGGTGGCCGACGCCGAATACGCGATCGGTTTCTACGCCAGCGCGCTGGTGCGCGACGGCGGCACGCTGCAGATCGGCATCGGCGCGCTGGCCGACGCGCTGTGTCACGCGCTGGTGCTGCGCCACACCGACAACGCCGTTTACCGGCGCGTGTTGCAGGCGTTGGATCCGGAAATTGAACATCATCCAGCAGTGATCGCCAGCGGCGGACTGGACCCGTTCGAGCGCGGCCTGTACGGCTGCAGCGAAATGATCAACGAAGGCTTCCGCAAACTGGTGCAGACCGGCGTGCTGCGGCGCAAAGTGATCGACGACGAGGCGCTGATGCGCCGGATCAACGACGGCAGCGCGTCGGAGATGGATCGCGAACGACTGGAGCGCGAAGGCGAATTCCTGCATGGCGCGTTCTATCTGGGCTCGCACGAGTTCTACGACTGGCTGCGCGGGCTGGACGCCGCCGAACGCCACGGCATCGGCATGCGCAGGGTCAGCGAAGTCAACGAACTCTACGGCGGCCGTGAAGCGCTGGAACGCGAACAGCGTCACCAGGCGCGCTTCTTCAACACCTGCATGATGGCGACCGCGCTGGGCGCGGCGGTCTCCGATGGCCTGGCCGACGGCCGTGTGGTCTCGGGCGTGGGTGGCCAGTACAACTTCGTCGCGATGGCGCACGCACTGCCGCAGGCGCGCTCAGTGCTGATGCTGCGCGCGACGCGCGAGGAACCGGGATGTCCCGCGATCTCCAGCATCCTCTGGAACTACGGACACACCACCATCCCCCGGCATCTGCGCGACGTGTACGTCAGCGAATACGGCATCGCCGATCTGCTCGGCGCCTGCGACGAAGATTGCGTGCAGGCGATGGCCGGCATTGCCGACAGCCGCTTCCAGCACGCGCTGCTGAGCACCGCCAGCCTCACCGGCAAGCTGCCCGCAGCGCCGACGAAATTCCGGCTGTCCGGCCGCAATACACCGGAACGCCTGCGCGCGGCACTGGCGCCGCTGCGAAGCGAGGGCGCCCTGCCCGACTATCCGCTGGGCAGCGATTTCACGCCGGTCGAACAGCGGCTGGTGAAGGCGCTGGGTTGGCTGAAAGCGAACACAGCGACGCGTGGCGCGAAGCTCGCGACAGTCGCGCGCGCGCTGTTCGGCGCAGGCGCATCGTCGGTCGAAGATCTGGAAGCCATGCAGCGGATGGGTTACCGGCACCCATCGGGCATCGGCGAAAAGCTCTACGCGAAACTGATGGCGTTGGCGCTGCGGGAAACGCGATCACGGGCCGGATAGGCGCGCCATCTCGGCTTTACCAGCCGCCGCCACCGCCGCCACCGGCGCCCCCACCGCTGGATCCGCCACCGCCGCCGCTCGGCGGTGTCACCGGGCTCGGACTTTTGGGCCGGCGCGTCCGGCGCGGATAGTCATTGTCGTCGGTGATCGCGGAAGCGCCGGTCGCCGGCTGGCAGGGCTCGATCACCATGACCCCGCGATATCCGGAGATTTCGGCGACCACTTCGGCCGCGCAGGCGGCTTCCGATCCGGCAACGATCCGGACCACATCCGGTTCGAGGCCACCTTCGTCGAACGCAAGCAGTGCGGTCCACGGCCGATCTTCCGCCGCCGCAATCTGCGGGGCACATGCGGCAGCGAAGACCAAGGCGATGAAACAATGACGCGACATCCTTTCCATGCGTATCTCCTATCGTGTTGCGGTGGTTGGCCGCATCCCTGCGGCCCATGCCCATCCGGACAAGTCTCAGTAAGGGACGAAATGGCAGTAATCGATCACCGAAACCGAACCCAGCGAACTCAGCTGGTTCTCGCAGCCTTCCTGGGTCTGCGCGGTGATGTCGAGATAGCTGAAGGTGTAGTACTGGCCATCGCGGCCGGGATGCGGATCGACATATTTGACGCGTGCGCGCCACTCGCCCGGCACGTAGGGCGTCGGGCCGACCGGCTGCAGGCCGCCGATCCTGGCAGCGGAAGCGGGCGCCGCAGAAGCGGCGGCGATAAGCACGGTGATGGCGATCGTTGGGAATACGGTTGAAAACAGGAACTTCATCGGAACTCCGGAGGTTGCGTTGCGCCCGCGACGGGGCGGTGGAAACGCCGCCGGACGCACGGGCCCGGCGGCGGATTGCGTTGCACTCACTTCTTCGGCCGATCCCGCTTTCGCAGCGGATCGGTGATGAGCACCAGCTCGCCCACCGCCGCGTCGTAGGCATCGGCGTTGTGCGCCTCGCGGATGCGTTCGACTTCATCCAGCAGCGCCGCCGCAACGGTGGCGGTATCGCCTTCCTTGATGCCGTCCACCGACAGCTCGAAGTACTCGTGCATCACGCCGGAGAACGGCGGGGTGTAGGAACACGGGTGCATCGAGACCAGCGTGTAGCCGAAGTTGTTGACCGCGTTGTCGATCGCAGCCTGCAGGGCGTTGTTGCATTCGCTCCAGGTCGAATAGGGACCGACGACCGAACCCGAGCCGTTGCCGTAATCGGCGGTGCCGAAATAACCGCCACCGCTCCCGACCACCGGCGCGGCGTGGGCGCTGCCCAGCGCAGCGAGCGCAAGGCCCAGACCCAGACCGACAGCATGTAATTTGCTCATGTGGAATTCCTATTGATTTGACGAAACGGGACGGCGCAGCCCGGAAGCGGGCGTCTTGTCCACCCCGGCTCCCCGCGCTGCAGCGGGGCGAATTCACACTAGGCAACGCGCATCCGGCAGGCCAGTACGAACCCGGGCAAATCCGGGAACACCCGGGTCGTTTTCGCCGCGTCATGGGCCACATCAAAGCGACGAACAGCGCCGTTCGGCTCGGCCGCCATCGAAGAATCAAATACTTGCGCGAATTTATGCCCGGGTTCTCCCCGTGATCTCCGTGGCATTGGCCATGCGTGCGGCCGTAGACTGTCCAAGGACATCCAGCCATCGGACAAGACCCATGCGGAACGGTTTCGCTCTTGCGCTCAGCCTCGGCCTGCTGGCGACCTCGTCGGCCATCGCCCACGACACCCTGCCGGCCAAATGGTGTCCGGCCGGCACCACCGTCGTCACCGTTTCGACCTTCGACCTCACGCCCTCGTCCCTGGTCGACTACCGCGCGCTGCACCTCAGCGACGGCCAGGTGCTGGGCAGCGAGTGCAACGACCTCAAGACCTGCGGCATCGTCGACGACTGGTTCTGGGCCAACGAAGCCGCGCACGAAGCCTGCACCAACGATCAGCTGAAGAACGGGCAATCGACCCCAGCGATGCCCTTCATTTCCTACCCCGCCGCGTTCAACCACAACGGCGACGAAAACCACGACGGCATCAAGGATCACCACCAGCTCTACAAATTCAAGTCCGGCCTGAAAGGCGTGTGCGTGGTGTGCAAACCGGCGACGGCGACGCCTGCACCCTCGCCTGCGGAACTTGATCGCTAGGGTTTGGCCCTGTCCGCGAACAACACGCGGAAACAAGAACAAATCGGTAAAAACGAAACCCTGCAGGTTGAGTGCGGGGTTTGCGGGGCGCTCATTCGGTGCGCCAGGGCGCACCCTATGCAGAATTTCTTGATCGTTAGCACTCCGCTTTGTACGGGTTACAGGCCTTGAGGACCACACCACAGACGCTTCGACTCACCATGACGGTCATCACCGACAAGAGCTATTACCGCGACCTCGGCCGCCGCATCGCCGAACGCCGCAAGGAACTTGGCATGACACAGGTGCAACTCGCCGAACAACTCGGCGTCGCACAACAGACGATGGCGCATTACGAAGCCGGTGCGCTCCGTGTCGCCGTCGCGCTACTCTCGCCGCTCTCACACACGCTCGATATGACGCTCGAAGAGCTGGTCGGCGAGACGCGCAAAGCCGCAAAGCCAAACAAGCGCGGGCCCGCGCCAAAAATCCGACAGCAGCTCGCACAGATCGAAGCATTGCCAAAATCCAAGCAGCGCGTCATTACACAACTCATCGACTCGATGCTGCAGAGCAACGCATAAACAAAAACCCCGCCGGGTAAGGCGGGGTTCGGTGTTCGCTCATGCGGTGGAATCCGCTGCGCGGGTTCCACCCTACGCGATACGACGATTACGCCTTACGGCCTTGGCGCGGATGCAGCATCTTGGGGTGGCGCCGTCGTTCAGCCGGCCGCGTGTGAGCAACGACAATGCGTATGCGGAGTCGTTGTTCCGGACGGCGAAATACTGCCCGCTGTGGCCGGAGAAGGCGTTTGAGACCTTGGATGACGCCCGTGCCTGGGTCGAACAGTTTGTCGCGTGGTACAACGAGCAGCATCAGCACAGCGGCTTGAACTACGTGACCCCGGAACAGCGCCACCGGGGAGAGGCGCCCGAGTTATTGAGCCGGCGTGATCGGCTGTATCACCAAGCGCGTGCCAAACACCCGCGCCGATGGTCGGGCAAGACCCGAGATTGGACGCTGGCTTCGAGTGTCTATCTCAATCCGGAACGATCACAAGGAGAGCATGTGAAACAAGCTGCGTAATCAGGTGACACGACAACTATCTTGAAAATTGCCGTGTTTGATCGGCTATCGCGAATTCAACCTGACCCCAATTTCTCCAATTTCTGCATCACCTCTTTGAGATTGCTACGACTGCAGCGGACCATGAATTCGCAATAATCACTTACTGTCGTTATGACAAGTCTTCCCGCTTCTAAATCAGAAGCTGATTTTTTATCAGCAACATCGTGAATGTCGTTGCTAATGATATCCAGCTCGTTGTCTTTAAAGTCTGAAACAAAGCTCGCCTTTAATTCCACGCCGAATCTGTCGGAGAGATTGATGCGATCTTCATCTATTGAGAATACTTTGGTCAATCTCAAGACTGACTTCTGCCATATCTGCTGCTCAGAATTCATCGCAATCACCTCATTGGCCGCCATTGCAATCACAATTTTCACTTAAAGATGTAGCGTTAATGCCAGCCTGCGCTTCGATCGACAGATCATAGAATCCTACAAAAATTAGGCTCGCTAAAGCACCAACCCCGAGGACTCTCCCTCCGACACTACGGCCAAACTCTCTAAAGCCCCTGACCCCCGTTCTTCCAGCCCATCGGCTAGGCTGCCCTGTATAGGGATTTAACTGACTTCTTGGAACTCCTAAGCCTCTCAGCTCCGCTGGGGTTTTTGGCATGGTTCCCGCAGCAAAAGTTACGCCTAACGTTGCTAGAGTGGGCTCCAAATCGATCCTGTTGTCTTCGATAAATTTGGTGAACTTATAGAAGTCAAAGCAAACCTTCTTTCGTTGAGCAGCTATATAGGCATCACGCTGCGAACCCGGCGCAAATGTCCAAGGCCCAATTCCTTCAAGACCGTCTGGATCAATCCACGTCATTGGGTTTCCATCGACGTAACCGTACAAGCTCACGCCTCCAAGCAAACCGATCAGATCACTCTGCACATACCGACCCGTGCCCGGATCGTAATCCCGGAAGTAGTTGTAGCTCAGCCCAGTAACACTGTCATATCTCTGCCCCGGGAACCGCAGATCGAACACGAACGGCGTCGCGTCCCCATCCGGGTCCTGGTTCGGCGCGCTGTCGCCGAACACCTCGCCGCTCAGCTCCCAACGCCACACCGCAACATCGCGCACCGGGTCGATGATCACCCGCGGCGTACCGAGGGCATCCGCTTCGATGTAATGCAGCTTTGCCGCCACGCCGGGTGTCGCGCCCACCATCACGCCGACGGGCAGGCCCTCCAGCCAGATCATCTGCTGGATCGGCAAGATGCTTCCGCCGCTCCCACCTTTGTAATCGCCCATCCAGTAACCCGCGTCATCGTACAGGCTGAGCGTCGGCGATCCGCTGCCGAACCTGTACACCTGCTCGCCGCGACCGCTGTACTGGTAGCTCATTTTGATCGTGCCGGCTTCCTTGTACTGCACCATCCGGCCGTGGTCGCCATACACGAACTGTTTCGCCGTGGCCAACGCGATCCCGGTGGTATTGCCTGCGTTGTCGTAGCTGCGGGCGATGCCACCCACACTGGCCAGACGGTGACGATTGGCGACGTACGTGTTCGCGGTCGCCGTACCGGCCAGCGTGCGGCTGGTGCGGTTGCCGGTCTTGTCGTAGCCGTATTCCTGCAATGGCACCTGGATGGCGCTATCGCGCATCGCGGTCAGGCGATTGAGTTTGTCGTAGTCGTAGATCCATTTCGGCGTTTCGTTCTGGTCGCCGTTGCGCAATACCTTGAGGTTGCCGACCACATCGAACTCGTAACCGAGGCTGATGCCGCCTGTAGCGGTGTCCTGCACGATGCCCGGCTGACCGTTGAGATTGCGCGTACGGGTCATCAGCCTGCCGTTACCGTAGAGCCATTGGGACACCGGGCCGAACGGGTGATAGACCGCGCCGTGCAGCAGCACCTGCCGCCCGCTTCCCTGGTTGACGCCGATCTCGCCAACGCGTCCCTGAGTGTCGTAGAGGTAGTCGACCTCGGCGCCGCCGGGATACACCATCTTCTGTAGACGGCCGTTCGCCTGATAGACCCAGCGCAGCTCCAGATTCCGCCCGAAGACGTACTGCACCTTGCGGGTCAGATCCCCGAAACGGTTGTAGCAGTAGGTGGTGTGACCGCTACCGTCCGTCATCCTGCTCAGGCGACCCACCAGGAACGTCTCGCCTGTGGGGCACAGACTCTGCGCCGTGTCGTAGAGATAGCTCACATTCAAACCGCTGTTGGGATACGTGATACCCGTCAATCGGCTCAAACCATCGTAGGCATAGTTCGACTCGACATTGCGCGCATCGGTCTGGCGGGTGCGATTGCCGGCGGCATCGTAAAGATAGTTCGTGATGCCGGTATCCGGGCTTTCGAGCCGGGTCTGATCGCCGAAGCCGTTGTAGGTATTGATCGTATTGAGATTGTTCGGATCATTGACATTGGTCACCTGATCCAGCGCGCTGTACTGGAAGGTCGTCTCGGCACGATCCATGTCGTCCACAGCACCAGTTGCATTCTGCAGCGTGTACTTCAGACGCCCCAGCGCGTCATATTGGTTTTGCGTTTCACGCAGCGATGCATCCGTGATTTTTTCGAGATTGCCCTCGGCGTCGTAAAAGAAAGACATGTCGACCAGCGTGACGATATTCGGATCCGGATGGCGAGTCCGCACCTTCTCCAACTGCCCAAGCGTGTTGTAAGTGCGGGACAGGGTACGCCGCAGGGTGCCTCCGACATCCCGGGTCTCTTCATTCTCCCGCTCGCCCGCGTCGTTCAGGGCGTAGGTGATGGTATTGCCGTCGCGGTCGCTGATGCTGGTCAATCGATGCGCGGCGTCGTAACCGAATGTGACATACACGCCGTCCGGCTGCGTGACCCGCTGCACCGAGCCATCGCCGAAATAATCGACCTCGGTGATGCGGTCATCGGTTTCGGTGCCGTTATCGGTGCCGCGGATTTTGGTCTTCAGCAACCAGCCGCGCGGGCTGTATTCGAAATCGGTGACGACGCCATTGGCATCCTTGACCGATTTCGCGCGCCCGGCGACATCGTAGGCCAGCACTTCGACGACCTGATCCTTCGCATTGACGACCTTCCACACGTCGCCCTTGCGGTACGGGCAGTTCGCGGGCGTGGCGGCGCAGGTCGGCTCATCCGCGGAACGGTATTCGTATCGCGTGATGTCCTTGAAGACGTTGGCAACTTCGGGACGCGGGCCGTTGAGCTCCTTCACCAGACCAAGGATCGGGCAGGTGCTGTTGGCGGCGGCGAGATCCGCGTCCTCGCAGTACGTGATCCTGCTGGTACGGGTGAGCGCGGTCGAGGTATCCGTCGTCTGTACCGTGATCGGCTGCAGGCGTGCGTTGCGGGCGATGCGCAGTTCCCGATTGCCGGCCCGCTGCAGCGTCATGCGATTGGTCGCAAGATCACGATCGACGACGCTGGTGCGTTCGTCGAGCGTACCGAAGGCTTCCTGGGTGGTATAGCGGGTGACTTCGCGCTGGGTGACGGCATCGATCAGCGTCTGATAACCGTATTTCGTGGTCACGCTATTGCGATTGACGTAGGTATTGAGACGGCGACGGAAATCGATCGCGACATCGTTGTAGGTTCGGCTCACGCTGCTGATGGGCTGGGTCACGTCCCCGACCTTGCGCGGCCGGCCGTCCGCACCGCCGGTCAAGGCATAGTCGGTGACCAGATTGTTCGCATCCGTCACCTGCGCGCCGCCGCTGGCGGTATACACCAGCTGCGTGCCTTCGACACCGCCAGCGTGCATGCTCGACAGCACCCGACCTTTGTCGTCGTAGGTGAAGGTGCTGTAACGAGTGTTGCTCTCATCGGTGATGCCGGTGAGATTGGACGGGAAGCGCACGTCTTCGTAGTGATATTTTCTCTGGCGCAGATCCACGTAAGTGACCGCATCCAGCATGCCGGCCGGGGTGTAGGCGTAGCTCATCTGCGGCACGCCATTGATCGCGACCGACAGGATGCGCGACACGCCGGCCGGTGCGCTGGGATCGTAACTGAACTCCAGGCGGCGGCCCGTGCTGTGGGTGATCGTCGTCAGCTGTGAAAGATTGTTGTAGGCATAGACGAGCGAGCTGCCGTCCTCGTTGCGCACCGCGGTCAGGCGCCCTTCCGCATTGAACTCCAGCAGCCGCTGCTGTTGATGCA
>JBKJHV010000066.1:0-19656 GCA_046598445.1 Lysobacteraceae bacterium | reverse complement strand
GCGGATACCGGGTCCGCCAAGCCGTGACCGATGAGCGGCACGACGGCGAGGCCGAGCTGGTCGCCGCGCTTGGACTGGCCGCAGCCGCACTGCAGGCCGCAGCTGCAGCCATCACCGCCCAACAGCAAAGCATCGACATGCTGACGCAGTGCGTCGCGCAACTGCTGGGCGAGGAGATGGGCCAGCCAGCAGCGCAAGAGTCTGCGCCGGCCGCCCCGGGCAGCTTGGACGACGATTGACCCATGGGCAGGCTGAAGACACTTGGGCCGCGCATCAAGGTGGCCCCAACCCGCATCACTCAGCACAAGGCACCGGAGGCCAGCAGACAGGCCAGGCGCGCGATGGCGACCAACTGCGCAGCATGGCGCGCTATCCGCGCAGCTCAGCTGCAGCGCGAGCCCCTATGCAGGGAATGCGCCAAGACCCACCGCACCACCGCGGCCAACACCTGCGACCACATAGATGGCGACGCCAACAACAACCCGACCGACGGTTCGAACTACCAGTCCCTGTGTGGCCCCTGCCACAGCAGGAAGACGGCGGCCGAGGATGGCGGGTTCGGCAATGCAAGGCGCTGGACATGAACGAACTGACCAATCGGCGTCAAGCCGAACGAAAACCTGAACGAAAAGGGAGGGGGAGGCTAAATCTCTGGAAAGCCCTTCCCCGCGATACGCGCACCCTCCCATTGGGAGGTTTTTTTTCAGCCCGCGAAAATCGCGGCGATCCTGAATAGGGGGCAAGAAACGATGGCAAGGCCGGAACACAAGCCGACGGCGGCGACGCGGCGGCGGGTGTCGGTCGCTGCCGGCGGCGGCATGACGCACGAGGCGATCGCGCTGGCGCTGAAGATCAGCGAGCCGACGCTGCGGAAGCACTACGCCGACGAGCTCGCAGCAGGCGCCCACGGGCGGCGTATGGATGTGCTGGAAAAGCTCTACACGTCCGCTCGGAGGGGCAGCACGAGTGCGGCGCGCGCATACCTCGCGCACCAGGCGCAGTTTACGCCGCTGGCCGAGGGCCAGTTGCAGGACGGCGGCAAGGGTTCAAAGGCGCCGAAGCCCGTGAAGGTCGGCAAGAAGGAGCAGGCTCAGGTCGACGCGGTGGGCGCCGAGAGCGGCACCGACTGGGACGGCATCCTGCCGGGCACCAATGTGGTGGCGATCCGCTGATGGAGATCTCGCTGGCGTGCCCGGATTGGGAGCGCCGCCTGCAGGCCGGGTTGATGCCGATGCCGGACCTGCCGATCTACACCGAGCGTGGTGCCCGCGCTGTGCAGGCTTTCAACAAGCTGCGGCTCGCGGACGTACCGGGCACGCCGACGATGCTCGAGGCGGGCGGTGATTGGTTTCGCGCGATCGTCGCGGTGCTGTTCGGGTCGCTGGACCCGGTGACAAAGGCGCGTGCGATCCGTGAATTGTTCCTGCTGGTGCCGAAGAAGAACAGCAAGACCACGAATGGGGCGCTGTTGATGCTTACCGCGCTGCTGCTGAATGAGCGGCCGCGGGCCGACTTCTTCATGACGGCCCCGGTGCAGGACGTGGCGGACCTGGCGTTCTCCGCGCTGTCCGGTGCGATCCAGCTCGACCCGGTGCTTGATCGCAAGTTCCACATCCGGGACCACCTGAAGAAGATCATCCACCGGGAGACGAAGGCCGAGCTCGAGATCATGACCTTTGATCCGGCGGTGGTGACCGGCCGGAAGGTATCGGGCGGAGCGTTGATCGACGAGCTCCACGAGATTGCGAAGATGCCGAAGGCGGCGAAAGCGCTGCGTCAGCTCCGCGGCGGCATGCTTCCCTTCCCGGAGGCGTTCCTCGCCTTCATCACCACGCAGTCAGACGGCCCGCCGGTGGGCGTGTTCAAGGACGAGCTGACAAAGGCGCGCGACATCCGCGACGGCAAGCGCCGCGGGGCGATGCTGCCGGTGCTGTACGAATTTCCGGAGGCGATCCAGAAGGACCGCGACCGCGCTTGGGCGAATCCGAAGCTGTGGCCTCAGGTGACTCCAAACGCGGGCCGTTCGATCTCGATCGCGCGCCTGCAGGAGGAGTACCAGACCGCGCTGGACACGTCGGAAGACGAGCTGCGCGCGTGGGCGTCTCAGCATTTGAATCTGGAGATCGGCCTGGCGCTGCGCTCGGACAGTTGGGCCGGCGCTGGATATTGGGAGGCGGCCGGCGAGAAAACTCTGACGCTGGTCAGCCTGCTGACGCGGTGCGAGGTGGCCGACGTCGGTATCGATGGTGGCGGGCTGGACGACCTGTTGGGTCTGGTGGTGCTGGGCCGCGAAACAGAGACCGGTCGCTGGCTGCTCTGGGCGCAGGCATGGGCGCACCCGATCGTGCTGGAGCGCCGCAAAGAGATCGCATCGCAGCTGCAGACGTTGATCGACGCCGGCGACCTGGTGCTCGTGGAGAACATCGGCGATGACGTCGACGAGGTGGTCGCGGTGGTGAAGCAAGTGTTCGACGCCGGCCTGCTCGACAAGGTGGGCGTCGACGCCGCGGGCATCGGCGCGATCCTCGACGCGCTGGTCGCGGCTGGCATTCCCGAAGAGCAGATCGTCGGCGTATCGCAAGGCTGGAAGCTCACTGGCGCGATCAAGACTGCGGAGCGCAAGACCGCAGGCGGCGAGCTGATACATGCCGGCCAGCCGCTGATGGCGTGGTGTGTAGGCAATGCGAAGGTGGAGCCGCGAGGCAACGCCATTCTGATTACCAAGCAGGCATCCGGCTCCGCGAAGATCGATCCGCTGATGGCGGGATTCAACGCGGTGCACCTGATGGCCCTCAACCCTGAAGCGAGAGGCGGAATGAACGACTGGCTCAGCAAGCCCGCGGTGGTGGGTCGCGCATGAAAGCCGCACGGAAATCGTCCTTGATTCAGCGGGCGCGCTTGGCCATCGACGGGTGGGTCCGGTCCTTCACGCCCCGCGACCCTGAGCTGTATTTTTCCGGTAGCTACGATGAAAAGCTGACGACGGTCACCGTCAACTCGGCGATGCAGTTGGATGCCGTTTGGAGTTGCGTCCGGCTGATTTCCGAAACGATCGCGACGCTGCCACTTTCAATCTACGAGCGGACGCCCACCGGAAAGCGGCTGGCATCGGGCCATCCCCTCCAGTTCATCGTGCACGATCAGCCGAACATCGACTCCACCGCGTCTGTGTTCTGGGAGGCGATCGTCGCATCCATGTTGTTGCGCGGCGCGGGCAGGGCCGAACGGCTTTTCGTCGGCTCACGACAAATCGGCTTGGCCTTCCTCGATCCCGCGAAACTGACCGTGACGTTGGACCCCAAGGGCAAAAAGCGCTTCATCTACCTGCAGGACGGGCGGCAGCGCGAGATCCCGGAGTCAAGAATATGGACGATTCCGGGCTTCACGCTGGACGGAGTGAATGGCGTGTCGGTGATCCGCTACGGCGCCAAGGTGTTCGGCGCTGCCATTGCGGCAGAGCGCGCTGCTGCGGCGACTTTCCGCAACGGCCTGCTGCAGACCGTGTACTACAAGATCTCCGAATTCCTAAAGCCTCACCAGCGAGACGAGTTCAAAAAGAACCTTGCCGGATCAATTGAGCGCGGTGAATCGCCGCTGCTCGAAGGCGGCACAGAAGCGGAGACGCTGGGTATCAACCCGAGCGATGCCCAGCTGTTGGAGTCGCGCGCGTTTTCAGTCGAGGCGATCTGCCGGTGGTTCCGCGTTCCGCCCTGGATGGTAGGCCACACCGAAAAATCCACGAGCTGGGGCACGGGCATCGAGCAGCAGATGATCGGATTCCTGACGTTCACGCTGGCGCCGTGGCTCCGCAGGATCGAGCAGTCGATCAGCAAGGATCTGCTGTCGCCAGGCGAGCGCACCCGTTTCTATCCGAAGTTCGCCGTCGAAGGCCTGCTGCGTGCTGACAGCGCGGGCCGAGCGGCGTTCTATGCCGTCATGGTCAATAACGGGATGCTCACCCGAGATGAAGTGCGCGAGCTCGAAGATCGGGAACCGATGGGTGGGAACGCCGCGGTTCTGACAGTGCAGTCCGCAATGATCACTTTGGATGCCATCGGCACTGCCGACAGCAACCAGCAAGCCCGGGCCGCGCTTCGCGCTCTGCTCGGATTCGAACCCCAGGAGCCCTGACCATGTCCATCCGAGAACTGCCGGGAATCCCGGCGGGCCGCGCCTGCGCGGGTGTTTCCAGCCAAGTGCAGCAGCGTGCCCTCGACCGGTGGAATGCCGGCGTGCAGGCGGCAGACAAGGAAGCCGACCGCTCGATCAACATCTACGACGTCATCGGCTACGACTACTGGACGGGCGAGGGCGTCACCGCGAAGCGCGTCGCCGCGGCACTGCGCACGCTGGGCAGCGGCCCCGTCACGGTCAACATCAATTCGCCGGGTGGCGACATGTTCGAAGGGCTTGCGATCTACAGCCTGCTGCGCGAGCACGACGGCGAAGTGACCGTGAAGGTCCTCGCGTTGGCGGCTTCTGCAGCTTCGATCATCGCCATGGCTGGCGATAACGTGCAGATAGCGAGGTCCGGCTTCTTCATGATCCACAACACCTGGGTCATGGCGGTGGGAAACCGGATCGACCTTCGCGAGGTCGCGGATCAGCTTGAACCTTTTGACCGCGCCATGTCCGACATCTACGCCGCGCACACCGGCGGCGAGGCAAAGGCGATGGGCAAGCTGATGGATGCGGAGACATGGATCGGCGGCGCAGATGCAGTGGACCAAGGCTTCGCCGACGAGCTCCTCGATTCCGACCAGGTTGCTCAGGGTGCGGGGAAGGCGAGCGCCTCCGCGGTGCGCCGAATCGAAGCAGGCCTGCGCGCTGGCGGCATGCCGAAATCCGAGGCAATGCGCCTCATCAGCGAATTCAAGTCCGGCGCGGGTGATCCCGTCGGCAGCGGTGAGGGCGATCCCACCGAGAACGGCCGAAAGGCCATCCACGTGCAGGCAGAACCCCTGCCGCGACTGTCGTTCCCACTTCCCGTATTAGGAGTTTCCACATGAAGTCCATGAAGCTTTCCGCGACCTTTTTCCTGGTCGTGCTCGCGCTCGCCGCCGCGGTCCCCATCGCCGTCGGCGCCTTCGTGACCCTCGACGGCCCAGCGCTCGGGCTCAGCCTGCTCGGCAGCGCTGGCTTCGTTGCGCTGGCGTCGCAGCTGATCCAGCCGGCGCACAACATCCAGCGTATGCCGCACACCCAGTTCGGTAAGGTCGGCGAGGATGTTGACGTTGCTGAGCAATACAAGCAGGTGAGCGCCGACCTGCGCACGGTCGGCGACCAGCTGAAGGCATACGCCGAAAAGGCGGCCAAGAACAGCGAGCTCAGCACCGAAACTCGCGCCAAGGTCGACGAGCTGCTCACGAAGCAGGGCGAGCTGCAGGCGAACCTGCAGTCCACCCAGCAAATGCTGGCAAAGCTCGAGGCGAACGGCGCCGGCGGCGACGTCCAGCACCAGTCGTTCGGCCAGCAGTTCGTGCTCTCCGACGACTTCAAGGCATTTGCCTCGAAGACCACCCCACGGGGTCGCGTCGACATGACCTTCAGCGCGGCTATCACCTCCGTGACCACCGATACCGACGGCGCGGCCGGCGACACGGTACAGATCACCCGTGTTCCCGGCATCATCGCGCCGCCGGATCGGCGGATGACGGTCCGTGATCTGATCACGCCTGGCCAGATGGATGGCAACGCCCTCGAATACGTCAAGGAGACGGGCTTCACCAGCAACGCCGCTGGCACCGCGGAGACGGTGAAGAAGCCCGAGTCCACGATCAAGTTCGATCTGATCAGCACCACGGCCAAGGTCATCGCGCACTTCGTCAAGGCGTCCCGCCAGATCCTGTCCGACAACTCGCAGCTGGCCAGCTACATCGACGGACGCCTGCGCTACGGCCTGGCCTTCAAGGAAGAACAGCAGATCCTCAATGGCGACGGAACCGGCCAGAACCTGCTCGGCATCATCCCGCAGGCCAGCGCGTTCTCGGCACCGTTCGACCCGGCCGGCACCGAGACGAACATCGACAACATCCGTCTGGCCATGCTGCAGACGACCTTGGCGGAATATCCGGCAACGGGCATCGTGATGCACCCGAGCGATTGGGCGCGGATCGAACTGCTCAAGGACACCACGGGCCGCTACATCATCGGTAACCCGCAGGGCACGCTGAGTCCCACCCTGTGGAGCCTGCCGGTCGTGGCCACGCAGGCCATCACGATCGACAAGTTCCTGGTCGGCGCGTTCCGTCTTGGCGCCCAGGTGTTCGACCGCTGGCAGGCCCGCGTCGAGGTCGCGACCGAGAACGAAGACGACTTCGTCAAGAACCTGGTGACGATCCTCGCCGAAGAGCGGCTGGCGCTGGCCGTTTATCGCCCCGAGGCGTTCGTCTACGGCGACTTCGGCAACGTCATCTGACCTGACGCGCCGCGCAATGCGGCGCTCTCACCATCCGTCCACAAAGGGGCCGGCGCAGGCCGGCCCCTCAGGAGGCAGCATGCTCATAAAATTCAAATCATCCGATCCGCGCGCCGGCCAGACCGCCCGCATGGATTCGATTCGCGGACAGCAACTCATAGACTCGGGCGCCGCGCTCCGCCTGCCGGAGAACGAAAGCGCGGTCAGCGACGATCCTGATCATGCCGAGACTGACAGCCGTGCCGCAGCGCTTCTGGACCAGAACGCGGCCACCGTCGTAGCCGCAATCGCGGAGATCAAGGACGCAGATCTATTGCGTCAGGCTCTCCAGATCGAAACGGTGGGGAGGAAACGCAAGACCGTTCTCGACGCGCTCAACGCCGCGGTCGCTGACTGATCATGCTCGTCACGATCGAACAGGCCCGGGCGCACTGCCGGGCCGACGAGCTGGACACGACGGTCGCCCTCTATCTGGCGGCCGCCGTTTCGGCCGCCGCCGAATGGCTCAATCGACGAGTCTTCGACGACGCGCCCGCCCTCGCCGCGGCCATAGCATCGCTCCCTGCCGAACTTGCTGCAGCCCAGGCGGACTATGACGCCGCGCTCGTGGCGGCCGCACTCCTTGGCGGTGAGGCTGCTCGTGCGGCAAGGGAGGCCGCTTGCAACGCGCTGCGCATGGCGCGCTACCGCGCGGATGAAACCTATCGCGGCATCGTTGCGAACGACCAGATCAACGCGGCGATTCTGCTTATCACGGGGCACCTGTTCAACAACCGCGAAAGCGTGATCACCGGGACCATTGCGACAGAGCTACCGCAGGGTGCCCACTCACTGCTATGGCCATTTCGGGTGGGGCTCGGGGCATGACCCTTTCCGCCGGTCGCCTCCGCCACCGCGTGCGCATCGACGCTCGCTCCGAAGCGCGGGACGCGTTCGGCACGGTCATCGTTTCGTGGGTACCAGTCGCGACGGTCTGGGCCGCGATCGAGCCATTGTCGGTGCGGGAGTTCATCGCGACTGCGGCGCAGGAATCGCAGCTCACGACTCGCATCACGATCCGCGCGCGCGCCGGGCTGGACGCGACGCTGCGGCTCGTGCATCTGGTCAATGGTGTAGCCGGCGCGATCTACAACCCTGCCGGATTCTTGGCGGACAAGGAATCTGGTTTGGAATACGTCACTGCGCCGTGCAGCGAAGGCACCAACGATGGCCAGTAGCGTCAACATCGAAGGGCTGGACGGGCTGCTGCAAGCGCTCCAAGCGCTGCCAAGGGAGATCGCCAGCAAGAACGGTGGACCGGCGCGTGCGGCGCTGGCGCGCGGCGCGAAGATCATCCGGGACGAAGCGCGCGTTTTGGTGCCGAAGGATACCGGCGCCGTCGCCGCGAATATCGTCATGAAGCGCGACGGCCGCCCGGATCGGTTTGGCGTCAATGAACGCTATACGGTCGGCGTCCGCGGCGGCGCCAAGCGCTACGCGAACACGAAACGAAACGTACGCAAGGGCCGCGCCGGCAAGGAATATAAGACCGCCGGCAACACCTATTACTGGCGGTTTCTTGAGTTCGGCACAGAAAAGCAGCGTGCGCAGCCGTTCTTGCGCCCCGCATTTGAATCGAAACAGCAGGAAGCCATGAACGCGATTGTCGACACGCTCACGAAGGGCATCGCCCGAGCCGCCAAGAAAGTCGCGAGGGCCGGCTGATGTATCCGACCGGTCTGATGGCGTTGATCGATGTCGCTGGAGTTCGGACCGAATTCGGTTCACCGGTGCGCATCTACCCCTATGGCGACGTGCCGCCGAATGTGGTCACGCCCTATGCGGCGCATGACCTGATCGCCGGAACGCCCGAGAACAATCTCGATGCGCCACCAACGCACGACGACGAGCGTATCCAGTTCAGCGTGTGGGCCGATACGGCGGTGACGTTGACGGCCGCGACGAGCGCGCTTCGCACTCGCCTGCAAGAGTTCGGCTACATCAACAGCTGCACCAGCCTCGGCAGGGACGCGGAGACGCGGCGCTATGGGATGGCGCTGGACTGGTCGCGTCTCGAAAACTGGTAACGGCAACAGCAAGACCCTGCACATCCGTGCATCACACCCCGCGCAGTCGGGTTTTTCGGAGCGTAGAAAATGGCGAAGACCTCGCAAAAAACCGGGTTGTGGTATCTGAACCCGACCTCGGGCGTGCTGATCAAGATTCAGTGCGCGAAATCAGTAACCGGCCTCAGTGCCGCACGCGACCAAGCGGAGACGACCTGTCTGGACGACGACGCGCGCACGTACATCGCGGGCCTCGCGACCCCCGGCACCGCATCGGTGACGCTAGACCCGGACCCAACCTATACCGGGCATATGGAACTGAAGGCGCTGCACGAAACCGGTGCGAGCGTTGCATGGGCTGTCGGCTGGTCCGATGGCACCGATGCGCCTACTTCGACGCTTGGCGTCACCGGCGCCACGATCAGCGCTGGTGGCTCCGGTTACAGCGGTTCGGTCGCGGTCGCGGCGACGGGCGGCACCGGTTCCGGTTTCGTCGGCGTCGCGGTGCTGAGCGGCGGCGTTGTCGTCGGCATCACAGTGACCACGCCCGGCAGCTACACCGTCGCACCGACTGCGCTGACTTTTACCGGCGGCGGCGGTACTGGCGCCGCTGGCGTACCAGTCACCGCATGGCGCATCGTCGCGCCGACCACTCGAACGTGGAATCTCTTCAGCGGGTACGTCTCCGACTTCCCGTTCGAGTTCCAGCCCGGCCAGCCGGTCACGTCGACCGTCGGCATCCAGATGTCTGGCTTCGCGTCCTGGGCGAAGAAGACGACGTAACAAATCCAACGGCTTGACCCAACGGCTATCGCCTACGGGTCCGGCCGGTGTCCTGCTGTTCGCCGTGGCAGGCCCGGCCGGAACCCACCGGCATTAAGGAACTATCGACATGGCTGCAAAGAAGAAGTCCGGTATCGACATGGGTGCCAGTGCGTTCGTGACTGATCGCGAGGCGGTGCTGGTGCCAGTTGGCGAAAAAAACGAAATGTTGACGCTGTACGCGCGCCGGCTCGGATGTTTGGAAGTGACAGAAATCAGCGTCAAGGCCTCCGCATCTGGCGTCTCGTGGATCGTCCCGATGTGTGCGGCCTCGATCGAAGACGAAGACGGCAACCGCTTCACGGATGAAGAGATCCGCCGGCTTCGAAAGGAAGTCGCCGACCCGCTGTTCGCGGCCGTGATCAAGGTCAACAGGATGGATACCGTCGGCGAGGACGGCAACGAAAAAAACTGACAACGGGCGACGAATGGTGGATTGAACTTTCTTTCGCCTACGGCCGCCCGGTTTCAGAGTTGCGGCGAACCATGACCCATGCCGACATTCAGATGGCCCGCCAGTACACCTCGCAGCATGGGCCGCTGAGCCCGGCGCGCATGTACGACAGGCCGGCCGCGCTACTCGCCTACATCGTAAAACAAGCAATGGGCGACAATCCGAAGTCGATCACCGAATTTATGCCGTTCGAGCAACAGCGCGACACGATCAACTTTGAGGAATAAAGGAAATGGCGAGTACTTCCCTCGGTCGGCTTTACGTCGATCTGCTGATGAAAACCGGCAGCTTCGAGACGGACGCCGGCCGGGCTGCGAAGATCGCGGAGAAGCGCGCACGCGAGATCGATCGCGCATTTGCTGGCGCAATGTCCAGCGTCAAGAACAACATCATCGGCGTTGGTGTTGCGCTGATCGGCATCAATTCTTTTGTTGCGCTTGCACAGAAAGGTTTCGCGGTGCTTATCGCATCGATCGACAACGCGGACAAGGTCAATGAGCTTTCGACAAGGCTCGGAATCAGCACAGAAAAACTGAGCGCGTGGGGCTACGCCGCGAAGCAATCTGGATCTGATCTTGATTCGCTTGGGGCTGCAATTCCGAAGTTGTCAAAAAATATCGCGGGTGCGGCTGATGCGACCAGCAGCGCAGGGAGACTATTCGCAGCGCTTGGCGTTGAGGTCACTGACGCGAACGGGAAGCTGCGCGACGTTGAGGATGTGCTGCCGGAGATCAGCGACCGTTTCAAGGCGCTGACCAACGACACGGAAAAGCAAGCGCTTGCGACGGAGCTTTTCGGCAAGTCCGGCGCCGGCATGATCGAGTTCTTGGAGCTTGGCGCCGATGGAATGAAGGCGCTCACGGACCGTGCGGCAGAGCTTGGCATCACGATCAGCGGGGAAACGGCGGCCGGTGCCGATGCGTTCAATGACAAGCTCAGTGAATTGAAGGCGGTTTCGGAAGGCTTGACGGCGCAAGTCGCAGCCGAGCTATTGCCGAACCTGATCGAGCTGGTCGATTGGGCGATCCAGTTCACGGCAGACGGCGACAACGCGCGCGACATTGCTGCTCGCCTGGGGGCGGCGTTCGGGTTTCTTGCGGATACCGCGACCATTGTCGGCGACGTGTTCAACGTGCTTGGCACCGCGATAGGCGGCGCGCTCGCGCAGGCATCCGGGATGCTTGATGTCGCGACCGGGCTCGTCACACTGGATTGGGGGAAGATCAAGTTCGGCGCCTCGCTGTTCGGTGAAGGCCAGAAGGCGGCGGTGAACGCTGCGGTATTCGGCACCGACAATAACGGCGGGAGTCTCGTCAACTCCGGAAGGCCGCGGGCACTGCGGTTACCAAATGCAGCGGGGATCGACTTTTCCCGAGGCGCGCCCATGAGCCCCGGAGACAAGGCGCTTGAAGGTCGAGTGTCCCGATACTTCAGCAGCAGCGGGAAATCAGGAAGCAGCAAGTCAGTCAAGCCCGCGCTCACAGAAGAGCAGAAACGCGCGCAAGAACTGCAGCGCGCATACGAAAGCCTCAATGCCACGATGGCGGAACGGCTGTCGATCCTTCGTGAAGAGGCGATCACGGGCGAACAAGTCGGCGAGGCGTGGAAGGTTTCCTATGAGATCCAGTCTGGCGGGCTCAAAGGACTAACTGAGGCGAAAGCGAAAGAGCTAATCGCAAGTGCGCAAAGCATCGATATGATGAATGCTGAAAGCGAGGCAAAGAAAGAACTTGCCGCTCTTGATAAGCAGAAGACGGAGCAGTTTGAGAGCACTTACATAAATCTGCAGGACGAGTTCGAAGCCTTGGGTTTGTCGAATGAAGCTCTTCGTATACGTAACGAATTGCAGCGTGCGGGCGTCACACTGGACGGAAATCGTAAAGATGCTATCACCGCCATGGTCAAGAGCATCGAAGCCGAAGCAAAGAAGATCGAAGGCCTGGACAAGGCTCGCGGCGTCGCATATGACTTTTTCGTAGACTTGCCAAACGGCGCGGCTAATGCGTGGAAAAACGCGCTCGCGTCCATTGAATCGATGCTGCTGCAGTGGGCGGCGAAGGGGCTGGTGGAGCAGCTGTTCGGCCAGATGGGCACGAACGGGCAGGGCAACACGGGCGGCCTGTTCGGCGAAGTCCTGGGCGGCATCTTCGGCGGCGGCGCGAGCGGCGGCAGCGGCGGCAGCGGCGGAACCAACTGGGGCGGCATCTTCGCATCCATCTTCGGCGGCGGCCGCGCAGACGGCGGCCCGGTCATGGGCGGGAAGATGTACGACGTGACCGAGCGCGGCCTGCCTGAGCTGGTGACGATCCGCAACCGGCAGCTAATGATCATGCCTCCAGGAACAAACGGGAAAGTGACGCCGATGCGCGCGGGTGGCGGCGGAGGCATCACGGTCAATCAAACCCTCGTTTCACAAGCCCCGTTCACGCGCCGCAGCACGATGCAGCTGCAGCAGGAAGCGGCATTCAATATCGGCATGGCATCGAGGAGAAGCTGAATTGGCATACCTAAATACATACCTTAGCCCGTGCCCCGGTTACGGGTGGGCAGGCGGCGCGGAGTTTCAGACACGCATCGTTGAACTGCAAAACGGACGCAACCGGCGCAACGCGAACTGGGCGCAGGCGCGGCATCGTTACTCCGCGCCATTCTTGAATATCTCCAAGTCCGCGTATCGCGAGATCAAGAAAATGCACCTTGCGTGCATGGGCCAAGTTCACACGTTCCGGTTCCGCGATGAACTCGACTATGAAGCGGTCGGCGAAATATTCGCAATTGCGGATGGTGTGAAAACCGTATTCCAGCTGTCGAAGTTCAGCACCGTCGACGGGATCTCATATCAGCGCGAGGTCTACGCGCTGAAGTCGACGCCGGCCATCACGGTCAACAACGCCCCGGTCACGCCCACCGTCAACGCCAACACCGGGAAAGTCACGTTCGCCGTAGCGCCCGCAATAGGCGCCACTCTGCGATGGTCAGGCAACTTCGATATCTGGGTGAGATTCGCGCAGGATTACCTGCCGTTTTCGCTCGACAACCCGAACGCAACCAATGGCACGATCGACCTGATCGAAGACGATCCGCCGGAGTCCTGAGCAATGCCGCGCACCATCGATATCACGCTGATGAGCCACATCAACACGGGCCGCACGACGACGTGCTACATCCTCAAGATCACGCCGGTGACGCCAGGGTATGCGCCATACGGCGCGGCCATGACGAATCGGCCAGTGACATATGACGACGGTACTGGCCCGCTTTTCTACGCCGCCATCATCGGCATGCAGCTCTCGTCGATTTCCTCGTCGGCCGATCTCTCTGTCGACAACGCCGAAAATGAAAGCCTCATGCCGGAATACGACTTCCCGATCAGCGAGGCCGACATCATTGCGGGCGTGTACGACTTTTCAAAATTCGATCTGTACCTCGTCAACTACAAGGATCTAACGCCAGGTCGGCATATCCACGTGCAATCCGGAACCCTTGGACGCGTGACCGTGCGAGATGGCGGGCTGTCATTCGTCGAAGAGCTTCGCGGTTTGAGCGACCAGCTGAAGCAGTCGCTATGCCAAAAGGACTCGCTGTCGTGCCGCGCGATCTTCGGCAGCGGCGCAATCGGCAGCGGCGCGGCCGTCGAAGAGGAATATCCGTGCGAGTTCAACGCTGACTCGCTTCTCATTTCGGGCACGGTCTCGTCGGTCGGCTTCGAGTCGACGACGACGTTCACGGCGAACCCTGGCTTTCCAGCAGCTGCTGGACAGCTTTCGCTCGGCATCTTGAAATGGCTGACCGGCGCAAACGCAGGGCGTACCGAAGAGGTCGAAGACAACACGGTCGGCGGCGTCATCACGCTGGCATTCCCTACGATGTTCCCGATCCAGCCATCCGACACCTTCGAAGCCCGCGGAGGCTGCAGCAAGATCGCCCGCGACGACGTGCGCGGCTGCAAGCGATGGTGGGGCGCACAGTGGGTCAACCATTTCCGGGGCGAGCCGGATATCCCGATCGGCGATTCCGGCACGATCGAAACCCCGGGCGCGTCCAGCGGCGCCGGCCAGGGCGGCGCGACCTATGAGGCGCTCGGGTGACCGCGGTTGTCGCGGCGGCGCGCGTTTACGTCGGCTGCAAGTTCCGGCACCGCGGGCGCGGGCCTACCCGCTTTGACTGCGCGGGCATCGTTTGGCGGGCCTACCACGACTGTGGCGTCGACCTCCCGGACTTCCTGCTGTACGGCGGGGAGCCGCACCGGGACGGACTGCAGGCGCACGTACGGGCCGCGCTTGGCGACCCGGTGCATATCGGCCCTCCGCCTGCAGACGCGCTGCAGGTTGGCGACGTGCTGCTGCTGCGATTCGAGCATGAGCCGCACCATCTGGCCATCGTCACCGACTACGTGCTCGGTGGCCTCGGAATGATCCACGCGGACGGTCACGCCGGACGCGTGATCGAGCACATCCTCACCACCGATCATCTCGCGATGGTCACGCACGCATTCCGGAGGCCGCTGTAATGGCACGTCAAGTCCTGCCAATCGTCGGTCTGGTCGTCGGCGCCTACTTCGGCAATCCGCAGCTCGGGTACATGATCGGCTCCGTGATCGGGAACGCCGTTGATCCGCAGGTGCTTCAAGGGCCGAAGATCGGCGACGCTGGCGTCCAGACATCCGCGGAGGGCGTCTACTGCCCGATCATCTTCGGTACCGCGCCGTGTGCGGGTAACATCGTCTGCCGGGGAAACAGGACGATCAAGACCAGGCGGGACCAGGCATCGAAGGGCGGCGGTCCCGTGACCGAATCGGAACGCGTCTACTGGACGTATGCAATCCGGATCTGCGCCGGGCCGATCGCAGGCGTGACGCGAATATGGGAAGACGAAAAACTGGTCTACGACATCCGGCCGACGAGCGGGATGCTTTCCGAGTCGGTCGAATATGCGAAGCGATTCAAGCTGTACCTCGGAGGCGAAGACCAGCTTCCAAGTCCGGACCTTGAAGCTTTCCTCGGCGCCGGCAACGCGCCGACATATCGCGGCCGCGCATACATCGTGTTTCCGAACAACGATTTGACCGACCGCAGGGAATCGATCCCGGTTTATCGGTTCGAGGTTGCCTCGGTCGTCTCTGAGAGCTTCACTCCGAGCCTGATCGCGGACGATAAGGTGCTGACCGGCGCGGGCGACAACCTGCAGGAAACGCGGTCAGTAGGATGGACCGGAATCTCGGCGCGTAGCCTTTCGATTTCACGGGATGGGCGCTACGTCGCGGGCGGCAAAGCAGTGTCTCCGTATCTCGCGATTCGCCGGCTCAATGCGGCGGGCACCGCATACGATGATCTTGCGCTTCCTGCTATCGCACCTGACGCCCACGTTACGGCTACCGCCTTCCATCCAACGCGCAACATTCTGGCAGTCGTGTATCGCCGTCCTGGCAGCGCGCCCGGCGGATGGTCAAACGCGCGCCTGTACATCTACAGCTACAGCGGCGACACATTCACGCTCGCCACGCAGTTCGATGGCAATGGATTTGGCTATGTGACGTGGTCTCCCGACGGCACTAAGATCGCTTGGTCTCAGGGTTTCGACGGCGTCAGCAACGGGATTCGCCTGTTCCTATTCAACCCAGATACGAAGATCCTATCGTTCCCGAAATACGCGATCGCGCCCTACAACGTGCAGCCGCCGAGCAGGCTTGTGTTCTCGCCGAACGGGCGATACCTGGCAGAGGAAAATTTATCGAAGCTCGTCGTTTGGGACACGTCGCCATTGAAGATCACGCCGGTGCAGATTGGGCCAACGGGAGAAGTTGCGAGCACGGTCGGCGCGCTGTGGTCTCCGAACGGTGGCTATATCTACACAGCGGTGACTGCCGCAGTAGGCGGAAACTACATAGCGCGATACCAGTTCATCCCGAACAATCCGACGACGATATTTCCTAGCATCCCTGCGCAGCCGCCAGCAGCCGCGAGCGATACATCCATGACATCTGATGGCCGCTTTCTTGCGGTCGGCCTGGCCTCTAGCGCTGGTCGCGCGGTGTTCGTGTATGCGATCGACCCGCTCGATATGAGCCTTGACCCGATCGGAGTGCAGCCAACAACAACAGCCAATAGTGTCACCTCGCTTTCGTGGTCGCCTTTCGTCGGCGCAGAGCAGCAGCAAGGCGGCGGCGAAACGCTCTCCTCGATTGTTGCCAATCTGCACGGCAGGGCCAAGCACACGCCAGCTCAATACAACGTCACCGAGCTCGTTGAGAAAGTCGAAGGCATCACGTATTCAGGCGATTACACGATCGCTTCCGGAATTCGAGCGCTCGCCGTCCCGTTCTTTTTCGACGCCTCCGAATACGACGGGAAGATCAATTACATCAAACGCGGAAAGGCCGTGGTGAAGACGCTGGACTTTGACGACATCGTCGATCTGCCAGAGGAGTCGATTCGAGAAAATCAAATCGAATACCCGCGCGTGCTGCACATGTCCTATCAAAACCCATCGATTGGATATGCGCCGGCCAAGGCGACTTCGACACGCAGCAGCCCGGATATCCGCGTGGTCGGCGAGGCCAGCGCGCAGGTGCCGGTCGTCTTCTCCGACGTGAATGGCGTTGCGCAGATTGCGAACAAGCTGCACAAGGTCGCATGGGCTGAAGCTGCGGGACCAGTGAAGTTCTCGGTCACCGATGAGCATCTTGATCTGGTGAACGCAGACAACATCGGGCTGTCGCTTCGCGGCCAGGTCAAGCGGCTGCGCATCATCAGCATCGTTGATGACCCGGGCGTGCGGACGCTGACTTGCAAGATCGACAGGCAGAGCGCGTACACGTCGAATCTAACGGGGATCCCGCTGCCGCCGCCGCGCCCGCCGCCGCAATCGCTTGTCGGTCCTACGGTGTCCGCGATCCTCGACATCCCTGCGATTTCGGAGGCCGACGACTATCTCGGATACCGCAGCGCCGCGGCTGGGGTAACAGAGGCGTGGTCTGGAGCAGTGATCCAGCGCAGCTTGGACGGGGGCGCAAGCTACAGCACAGCATCCACATTCACGCTAGGAACCGTGATCGGACAGCTGACCGATAACTTCGCCGACGCCAGCGAGCATTACACCGACACCACGAACACGGTAAAAATTCAGCTGTTCCTGCCAGACGATATCGACAGCCTGACCGATGCCGAATTCCTCTCGAAGGGTGGCGCTTTCGCGATTCAAAGCGATGACGGATCTTGGGAGCTGATGCAATACCGCGACGCGCTGCAGACCAGCGATTACAGCTACACGCTGTCGCACCTGCTACGCGGCCGCCTGAACACCACGACAAACTCGCACTCGGCTGGATCGCTGATCGTGTTCTTGGAGTTCACAAAGCCTATCTATGCAGAGACGGCAATGATCGGGGCCACGCTTACGCATCGCGCGGTTTCGAATGGGCTTTCTCCGGAAACCGCGTTCCCGCAATCGATGGTCTTCGCGGGCGTTGCTCAGAAAGAATGGCCCGTTGCGAATCTGCTACTGTCGCGCGCGGCCAATACGATCACCGCAACCGCCGTCCCTCGGCATAGATTCGGCACAGAGCTTGTGCCGGTCAGGTCGTTGCACTGGATCGCGTACCGGTGGACGGCCGCGGCCGGCGCAAACTCAATCACGAAAGACACCGTCACCGACGCAACTACTTTCGACGTGACCGGCTGGTCTTCGCCGGTGACGGTCACCGTCTCCCAAGTCAACCGTTACACCGGCGCAGGGCCGTCGGTTTCTGAGGCTATCGCATGAGCATCGCAATCCTTCCGTTGGCCACGTGGGCCGCAGGCACCAATCAGAACAGCATTCCCGCGAACGACAACGCGCTACGGATCGAGCTGCTTTCGCGGCCGATCATCAGCAAGACGACCACGGCTCAGCCAGTCAGCCCGGCAGACGGCGACTGCTACATCATCCCGGCCGGCAAGACTGGGGCGCAGTGGGCGACATTCACCATCGGTGACCTGACGATCTACCGCGGCGGGACATGGTACGCATTCGCCCCGGTTACGGGCCTCATCGTCACGGTCAATGGGACGCGAGAGATTTGGAACTCTGGCTGGTCGGCGGAAAACCTCACCGGCGGCCCTGGGTTTTCGGGTGAGATCACCGGCCTGGTCATGTCGTGGAATTCCGGGACTTCGCTCACCGTCGGCACCGGGTCCGCGCACATCCAAAGCACTGGCCGCGTTCTGGCGGCCTCGGCTGCGATCACGAAATCCGGGCTTTCGCTATCGAACGACACGACGTATCACCTTTACATGTATTCGAACGCCGGCACTCCCGATGTCGAGGTCGTCACTACGGCGCCCGCAGCTGCATATTCCGGCACCGCGCGCAGCAAGACCGGAGACACCACGCGGCGCTATCTCGGAAGCGTGCGCACCAACGGAAGCGCCGCGGTCAGGAAATTCATTCACACCGGCGATCGCATCCTCTGGCAGGAGAACACCACGGCGAGCCCATACAGGGTGCTTGCCGGGGGAACCTCTACGGCCTGGACGGCGATTCCAATGACGGCAGTGGTGCCGCCGACATCGCGGGTTGCGCTGGTCGGAATCCAGATCGTCGGCGGATCCGTCGGAACGGACATCAGCAGCGAGGCGGCGGGTGGCGGATTCTTCACCACGCTCAACCCGGCGCAATTCGGGACGCCGATGCTTCCCATCGACGCGACCCAGAACCTGTACTACAAGGCGCCCGCGTCCGGGGCAGGCCTGCTGTTCGTCGACGTTTGGGGCTACACCTTCGAGCGCTGAATGCTACGGCGGCGGCGATTAAAGCCGGTCCGCAAGCTCATCAGCCGATGCGTTGTAGTAAAGCAGCAAGCTCGAAAGGTTCCGGTGTCCGATGACCCTGGCCAGTTCCATCACGTCCAGTTTCTTGGACAGACGCCATATCGCTTCCGCGCGCGCATCGTGAAAATGAAGGTCTTGGATCTTCGTGGCCATGACCGCGCGCCGCCAGAACACATCTCGCGTCGCTGGCGCCAGTGCAAAGGCGTTATCGCCGTCACGAGGTAACAGTGAAAGGATCTCCCGGGCGCGCATCGACAGCGGCACCTCACGCGCGTCGCCGTTCTTGGTCAGTGGCAGCTTCACCGATTTTGGTCCGATGTTGCTCCACTGCAGGCCGAGGATCTCGCCGGCGCGCATGGCTGTCTCCAATGCGAACAGGAAGGCCAGCCCAGTGCGCTGCATTGCGCTGCCGGCAGCTAGACCGTCGGCGAGGCCGCAAGCGATCTCAATCCTGCTGACCTCCTCGGGCGTGATGCGGCGCTTCCGACTCGCCGGCGTCCGCGGCTTCCGGACATCGGCCATCGGGTTGTCCTTGATCCAGCCCCAGTCGAGCCGGCATGCCTCAAGGACGGATCGGAGCAACGTCATCTCGCGCGCCACGGTCGCGCCGGAAACGTCGACCAGCCTGGCGTCGCGCCACGCGGCGATGTCCGGCCCCGTGATCGCGCTGAGCATCTGGCCGGCGATCGGCGCCGACCGCAGGGCGTTGAGTCGGAGCACCTCCCACCGGTGCCCGCGGTGAGTGGGGCTCACCTCGTCCCTATAGCGCTTCAGGGCATCACCAAGGCCTTTGGACGGAAGCTGCCGGCCGTCAAGTTCGGCCTCACGCGCCAGCGCCCACTGGGCCGCCTCACGCTTCGTCTTGAACGTGCCAGAATCCCGGCCTCGGGGCGTCTTGATCTGGACGCGCCAGCCGTTGCGGTAGGGCTTGATACTTGCCATTGCTTTTGGGGCCTCTGTGGGGCCGATGGTTGCGCCATCGGGTCGCAAAGGCTGCGAACAGGAAACGAGCGCCACAGGCCAACGGCAGGTCGCGCAAGGGTTTGAGCCTATCTGGGCCGATCCGGTGGCAACTGGCAGAAAGGTCTGCAGCGCCTATTTCCGGCACCA
>JBKJHV010000042.1:0-3292 GCA_046598445.1 Lysobacteraceae bacterium | reverse complement strand
GACAGCGGCACGAAGCCCAGCTTCGCGTACAGCGGCTGCATGTCTTTCGTCACCAGATGCCAGCGGCGCAGGCCCTGCAGGCGCGGATCGGCCATCAAGGCTTCGACGATTTCGCGGCCGTAACCCTTGCCGCGATGCTGAGGCAGGACGAAGACATCGGCGAGATACGCGAACGTGGCCTGATCGGTCACCGCGCGGGCGAACGCCACTTGCTGGCCGTCGAGATGGCCGCTGCAGCAAACGGAATTGCGCAGCGCGCGTTCCAACGTGTCCTGCGGAATGCCGGCGGCCCAGTACGACTCGCTGGACAGGAAACCGTGGACCAGCGCGAGATCGATATCGTCGAATCCGGCGCTGATCCGCAGCATCGCTCAGCCCTCTTTATCGAGGAACTTCTCGGCGTCCAGCGCTGCCATGCAGCCGAAGCCGGCCGAGGTGATGGCCTGGCGATAGACCTGATCGGCGACGTCGCCGGCGGCGTACACACCCGGGACCGAGGTCTGGGTGGCGTTGCCGTCGAGGCCGGTGTGGATGGTGAGGTAGCCGTTCTTCATCGCCAGCTGGCCTTCGAACAACGTGGTGTTCGGAGTGTGGCCGATGGCGACGAAGAAACCGTTGACCGCGATGTCGCGGGTGCTGCCGTCCAGCATCGACTTCACGCGCATGCCGGTGACGCCGCTGTCGTCGCCCAGCACTTCGTCGACGGTGTGATGCCACACGGTCTCGATCTTGCCGGCCTGCACTTTCGCGAACAGCTTGTCCTGCATGATCTTTTCGGCGCGCAGGGTGTCGCGGCGGTGGACCAGATAGACCTTGCGGGCGATGTTGGACAGATACAGCGCTTCCTCGACCGCGGTATTGCCGCCGCCGATCACCGCCACGTCCTGATCCTTGTAGAAGAAGCCGTCGCAGGTGGCGCAGGCGGACACGCCGCGGCCCTTGAACTTCTCTTCCGACGGGATGCCGAGATATTTCGCGGTGGCGCCGGTGGCGATGATGAGGGCGTCGCAGGTGTACTCGCCGCTGTCGCCCTTCAGCCGGAACGGCCGCTGCGACAGATCGGCGGTGTGGATGTGGTCGAAGATCACTTCGGTCTCGAAACGCTCGGCGTGCGCCTGCATCCGGTTCATCAGATCCGGGCCCATCAGGCCGTGGGCGTCGCCCGGCCAGTTGTCCACCTCGGTGGTGGTCATCAGCTGGCCGCCCATCTGCAGCCCGGTAATCACCACCGGCTTGAGGTTGGCGCGCGCCGCATAGACGGCGGCGGTCCAGCCGGCGGGGCCGGAGCCGAGGATGACCAGTTGGGTGTGCTTGGAAGTGCTCATGAAGCCTCTGGATCTGAAGAAGGGGCGGCGCAGCGACGGCGCGAGATGGCATAGCTTGGAGACGCGCGGCGGGCGAATCAAGGGAAACGGAACCCGACGCCCGCACCGGCATCGGAATGCAGTTTCCCGGCCGCGCACCGTTTCGGCTTCGGCCGGTCTCTTTGTTGCGAGTCGGCGATCCGGACTCCCCACGGAACGCCCGGCTGCTTGCTCCCACTCAACCCTCTGGAGATATTCACGATGAATACGAACCCGCTTTCGATGCTGTCCGGCGCTTCCCTCGCAATGCTGGCCGCCGGCCTGGCCGCGTCCCCCGGCGCACAGGCCGCCAAAGCCAAGCCCGCCGCCGGCAAGGTGGCTATGGTCCACTGCGCCGGCGTCAACAGCTGCAAGGGCCACAACGACTGCAAGACCGCCAGCAACGCTTGCGCCGGCAACGGTAGTTGCAAAGGCCAGGGCTTCGTCGCCGCACCCGCGGACGCCTGCGCCGACATGGGTGGCCGTCGCGTCGACCCGAAGGTCAACTTCACCGCGTCCTCGAAAGACTTCGTCCACTGCATGGGCGCCAACGTCTGCAAGGGCCACAACGATTGCAAGACCGCCAGCAACGCCTGCAAGGGCAAGGGCAGCTGCAAGGGCCAGGGCTTCATCGCGCTGCCGGCGCCCACTTGCACGAACATTGGCGGCAAAGCGGGCTGACATGTCATTGCTGTCGAACATGACGGCGGCGGACTCCGGTGCTCGTGCACCGGAGTCGCGTCCGTTCCTGGGGTTCGGTCTGGGGCTGCGGGTCGAGCATTTCGCCGAGATCCTGGCCGAACCGCCGCGCGTGGACTGGTTCGAGATCACCTCGGAGAACTTCATGGTCGCGGGCGGCAAGCCGCTGCATCATCTCGAACACGTCCGCGCGCGTTACCCGGTCGCGATGCACGGCGTATCGCTGTCGATCGGCAGCACCGACCCGTTGGACATGGACTATCTGTGCGCCTTGAAGACACTGGCACGGCGCGTCGAACCGGTGTGGATTTCCGATCACCTGTGCTGGACCGGCGTCGGCGGCGTGAACAGCCACGACCTGCTGCCGCTGCCGTACACCGAAGAAGCCATCGCTCATGTGTGCAGCCGCGTCGGCCAGGTGCAGGACTTCCTGGGGCGGGAAATCCTGCTCGAAAACCTCAGTTCCTACGTCGAATTCTCCGGCTCGCGGATGCCGGAATGGCAGTTTCTCGCTGAAATCGCCAAGCGCAGCGGCTGCCGCCTGCTGCTGGACGTGAACAACATCCAGGTCAGCGCGCGCAATCACGGCTTCGATCCGCTGGATTATCTGGCCGGCATCCCCGGCGACAAGGTGTGGCAGATCCATCTGGCCGGGCACAGCGATTACGGCGATTACGTCATCGACACGCACGATCATGATGTTCCCGCTGAAGTCTGGCGGCTGTACGAAGCCGCGATCGAACGCTTCGGCCCGGTCAGCACGATGATCGAGCGCGACGATCACATCCCGCCGCTGCCGGAATTGCTGCAGGAACTGGACATCGCGCGGGCATGCTTCGGGCGGGTATGCCCCGCGCGCGCCGAGGCGCACGCATGAGCGCCGGGCTGGCCGAACTGCAGCGCGCTTTCCTCGCTGATATGTGTGGCGTTGCGCCTGATGCCGCGATGGCGCATCTGGCCAACGGCGGCATCCCGGCTGCGACCGGCATTGCGATCTACCGCAATGCCTACGCCGCCCGCCTGCGCGAGGCATTGGAAAACGATCACCCGGTGCTGGGCAAGTATCTCGGCGACGAACTCTGGGCGCGGATGTGCGACGGCTACATCGCCGCGCACCCGTCGCGGGTGCGGTCGCTGCGGCATTTCGGGCAATCGCTGCCGGAATATCTGGCGAGCGTTGAACCGTTTTCTCTATCGCCGCAGCTGGCGGAAATGGCGCAGCTGGAGCGCCGGCTGCTGGATTGTTTCGA
>JBKJHV010000061.1:0-21233 GCA_046598445.1 Lysobacteraceae bacterium | reverse complement strand
CTTGGCGGCGCGCACGGCATTGGCGGCGGCAGGACTGGGGTCGAGACAGACGATCACCCGCTCGCCGGCGGCCCAGGGGCCGGTGATGGCATGCTCACGCATGTAGCTCAGCATCTGGTCATCGACGCGCTCAGCGGTGCGCCGCAGCGCCAGTTCGCGCAGCGCCGTCAGATTGCCCGGCGAGAAATAGCGCCGCACCGCGCGCTCGGCCTGCTCGCGCACGTAGACCTTGCCCTCGCCGAGCCGCGCGATCAGGTCGGCCGGCGTCAGGTCGATCAGTTCGACCTCGTCGGCGGTGTCGACGATCCTGTCGGGAACGGTCTCGCGGACGCGGATACGGGTGATGCGCGCCACCACGTCGTTCAGGCTCTCGATGTGCTGGACGTTGAGCGTCGAATAAACGTCGATGCCGGCCGACAGAAGCTCCTCGACGTCGAGATAGCGCTTGGGGTGGCGGCTGCCTTCGGCGTTGGTGTGCGCCAGCTCGTCGACCAGCACCAGTGCCGGCCGTCGCGCCAGCACGGCGTCGATATCCATCTCCTCGAGCATCCGGCCTTTATATTCCGTGCGCCGGCGCGGCAGGATTTCAAGGCCCGCGAGTTGAGCCTCGGTTTCGGCGCGCCCATGCGTTTCGACCACCCCCACCACGACGTCGATGCCCTCGAGCTTGCGGCGTCGGGCGGTCGACAGCATCTCATAGGTCTTGCCGACGCCGGGGGCGGCGCCGAGGAAGATCTTGTGCTTGCCGCGCGACTCCTTTTCCGCGGCCTTCAGCAGCGCGTCGGGTGAAGGGCGGTTGTCGTCAATCGAGCCGGCCATGGGGCCCGATCATTGTCACCGCTTCGGCAGCGCGTCGAGGGCGAGATTGAGCTTGAGGACATTGACCTTGGGCTCACCCAGGACGCCGAAGACGCGCCCTTCGGTGTATTGCGCCACCAGCTTCTGGACCTCGGCCTCGGGCAGGTTGCGCGCCTTGGCAACCGCTGCCACCTGCCAGGCCGCGGCGGCCGGCGAAATATGCGGATCAAGGCCGCTGCCCGAGGTCGTGACGAGGTCGACAGGCACCGGCTTGTCTTTGCTCCCGCCCAGCTTGGCCACATCCTCCTGGACGCGGTCGACCAGCGCCTTGGAGGTCGGACCCAGGTTGGAGCCGGCCGAGTTGGCGGCATTGTAGGCCTCCGGCACGGTCTTGGTGGCATCTTTGGAATCGGCGCCGGTCGTGGCCGACGGCCGGCTCTGGAAGTAGCGGTCCTCGGCGAAGTTCTGTCCGATCAGCGACGAGCCCACGACCTTGCCGTCCCGCTCGATCAGCGAGCCCGCGGCCTGGGCCGGGAAGAGCACGCGCGACAGGCCGGTCATGGCCAGCGGATAGGCGAGGCCCAGGAGGACGGTCATCGTCAGCAGGATGACAAGGGAAGCTCTGATATGGCGAAGCATGGTGTTCTCCTAACCCATCCTTCGAGACGGCCGCTGCGCGGCCTCCTCAGGATGAGGACTCTTTGACTTACCCACCACCTCACCCTGAGGAGCGTGCGCAGCACGCGTCTCGTCGGGCGGAGTAACCTCCGCCCTGGGGTGGGCATCACGCAAGGCCTGTTGCGGTGACGATGACGCCGATCAGCTTGATACCGACAAAGGGAACGATCAGGCCGCCGACGCCATAGAGCAGCAGGTTGCGGCGCAGGAGTGCCGCGGCGCTGCTGGGCCTGTACTGGACGCCGCGCAGCGCCAGCGGAATCAGCGCCACGATGATCAGCGCATTGAAGATGATGGCCGACAGGATGGCGCTCTGCGGCGAGGCGAGGCCCATGAGGTTGAGCAGGCCGAGCCCCGGATAGGCCGCAACGAACAGCGCCGGCAGGATGGCGAAATACTTCGCCACATCATTGGCGATCGAGAACGTGGTGAGCGCGCCGCGGGAGATCAGCAATTGCTTGCCGACCAAGACGATCTCGATGAGTTTTGTCGGATCGCTGTCGAGGTCAACGAGGTTGCCGGCTTCCTTGGCCGCCGGGGTGCCCGAGTTCATGGCGACGCCGACATCGGCCTGCGCCAGCGCCGGAGCGTCGTTCGAGCCGTCGCCGCACATGGCGACAAGACGGCCCTCGGCCTGCTGTGCGCGGATCAGCTCGAGCTTGTTCTCGGGCGTGGCCTCGGCGAGAAAATCGTCGACGCCCGCTTCCGCTGCGATGGCGGCGGCGGTCAGCGGATTGTCGCCGGTGACCATCACCGTGCGGATGCCCATCTTGCGCAATTCATCGAAGCGCTGGCGGATGCCGGGCTTGACCACATCCTTGAGGTGAATGACCCCGAGGATGCGCGTGTCCTCGGCAACGACCAGCGGCGTGCCGCCCGAGGCGGCGATGGTGCGCACGATGCGGTCGAGTTCCTGGCTCGCGGCCTGGCCGACATGGCGCAGCATGGCGTCCGATGCACCTTTGCGGATCGCGGTGCCGTCCTTGAGATCGGCGCCCGACATGCGGGTCTGCGCGGTGAACGGCACAAAACTCGCGCCGGCCGCCGCATCGGCCCGCAGCGGGAACTTCTTGCCTGCCAGGTCGACGATCGACTTGCCCTCGGGCGTCTCGTCCGACAGCGAGGCGAGGTAGGCGGCCTCTGCGAGCTGCTGTTCGGTCACGCCGCCCAGCGGCATGAACGCGTCGGCCATGCGGTTGCCAAAGGTGATGGTGCCGGTCTTGTCGAGCAGCAGCACGTCGATGTCGCCGGCGATCTCCACCGCCTTGCCTGATTTCGCCAACACGTTCGCCGATAGCGCGCGGTTCATGCCGGCGATGCCGATCGCCGGCAGCAAGCCGCCTATTGTGGTCGGGATCAGGCACACCAGCAGCGCGATCAACAGCAGCGGATCGAGTTTCGCGCCGACAAAACCGGCGATGAAGGGCAGTGTGGCGACCACGATCAGGAACGTCAGCGTCATCGCCGCGAGCAGCATCGTCAGCGCGATCTCGTTCGGCGTCTTCTGGCGATTGGCGCCTTCCACCAGCGCGATCATGCGGTCGAGGAAACTGCCACCGGGTTCGGCACTGATCTCGATCACGATTTCGTCGGACAGCACCTTGGTGCCGCCGATCACGCTGCTGCGGTCGGTGCCGGCTTCGCGCAGCACCGGCGCGGATTCGCCGGTGACCGCGGCTTCGTTGACGGTCGCCAGGCCTTTGATGATTTCGCCGTCGGCCGGCACCAGCTCGCCCGCCGATACGATCACGCGGTCGCCGCGGCGCAGATCGGAGGCGGGAATGCGGGTTTCGTTATCGTTCTCGTCGAGTTTGCGCGCGACCAGATCCTTGCGCGCAGCGCGCAACGCCGCCGCCTGGCCGCGACCGCGCGCTTCGGCGACGGCTTCCGCGAAGTTGCCAAACAGCACGGTGATCAACAGGATGACGGTCACTGCGAGACCGTAGCCGAGCGGCGCATGGCCGGTCGCGGTGATCAGTGCGCAGATAAGTGTGCCGAGCAGCACGATCGCCATGACCGGGCTTTTGATCGCGTGCCGCGGCGCGAGTTTTCGCACGGCTTCGCGGCATGCGAAGCGGACGCCGGCGGCGTCGAGGCCGGCGATGGCGGCACGGCGCTGCGTGCCGAGATGGAGTGAGGAATTCATGCGGATCTCCAGAGCCTGTTCAGAACGACGTGAGCTGCAGGTGGTCGGCGATCGGGCCGAGCACCAGCGCAGGCAGGAATTGCAGGACGGTCAGAATCGCGATGATGGAGACCAGAGTGAGCGCGAAAGTCGGCGTTTCGACGTGCAGCGTGCCGGCGCTTTCCGGCGCCACGCGCTTCTTCGCCAACAAACCGGCGACCATCAGCGGCACCAGCAGCGCCGGGAAACGCCCGAGCGCCAACACGATGGAAGCGGTGGTGTTCCACCACACAGTGTTGTCGCCTAGACCTTCGAAGCCGGAACCGTTGTTCGCGAACGCCGATGCGTATTCGTAGAACACCTGCGAGATGCCGTGGAAGCCGGGATTGGAATTGCCGGTGAACGCGGGCATCGCCAGCGTCGCCGCGGTGAAGCCCAGCAGTGCGAGCGGTTGCAGCAGAATCAACAGTGCGAGCAGCCGCACTTCGGGCGCTTCGATCTTGCGGCCGAACAATTCCGGCGTGCGTCCGGTCATCAAGCCGGCGAGGAATACCGCCAGCAGCAGGTAGACGATGAACTGCAGCGCGCCGCAGCCGATGCCACCCCAGATCGAATTCACCAGCATGTTGGCGATCTGCACGCCGCCGGTCAGCGGCGCCATCGAGTCGTGCATCGCGTTGACCGAACCGTTCGATGTCTGCGTGGTCAACGCGCCCCAGAGCGCAGAGGCCGCCACGCCGTTGCGGACTTCCTTGCCTTCCATCGACGCGACATTGGTATTGTTCGAGGCTTCTGTGAGCGATGTTTCGGCGAGCATCGCCGCGCCGGTAGACAGCAGCGACATGCCCAGCATCGTGGCGAACACGAACGTGCCGAATTTTCGCCGGCCGGTGAACGGCCCGACCATGAACGCGATGGCGACCGGCAGCAGGATGATCGCCAGCGTCTGCAGCAGATTGGAAAACGGCGTCGGATTTTCCAGCGCCGCCGCACTGTTCGGCCCGTACCAGCCGCCGCCGTTGGTGCCGAGCTGTTTCACTGCGACCATCGGTGCGACCGGGCCGACCGGAATGTGCTGCGTCGCCATGCCGGCACTGGCGTCGATCGGTGCGACATCGGCGCCGCGCGCGAGCGTGGACGGCACACCTTGCGACGCCAGCAGCAGCGACCACAGCAGACACAGCGGCAACAGGATGCGCAGCGTGGCGCGTGTGATATCGACCCAGAAATTACCGACGTCGCGATCGATGCCTTCCTTTGCTTCGCCGGTCGACTGCATCGCCTCGCGGCCGCCGAACAACCCGCGCAGGGTCGCGACCAGTACCGCCAGACCGAACATCGGTGTGATCACCTGCAGACCGACGATCCCGACCATCTGCGACAGATACGACAGCTGCGCCTGGCCGGAATAGTGCTGCTGATTGGTGTTGGTGAGGAAGGAGACCATGGTGTGCAGCGCGAGATCCCATTTCATGCCCGGAACACCGTCCGGATTGAGCGGCAGCGCGCCCTGGGCCATGAACAGCCCCCAGACGACCACGCCCAGCACGAGATTCGCGAGCAGGAAATTACCGGCGTAACCGCGCCAACTCATGCCGCCCTGGGCGCCCGCGCCCAGCATCCGGTAAAGCGCGCGCTCCACCGGCGCGAACACGCGGTCGCCGGGGGCGGAGTCGCCGCGCATCACCCGGGCCATGTAGCGGCCCAGTGGCCAGCCCAGCGCGATGGCCATCGCCATCGTCAAAACGAATTCGGTCATGTCGGCAGTCTCAGAAATCTTCGGGTTTCAGAATCACGTACAACAGATACGCGGCCGCCACGCAGACGGAAAACGCGCACACGGCGATCAGCCAGGTAGGCATTGGAATATCCTCGGAGAGAAATCAGCGCAGCGCCGCTATTCCGGCATCTGGACGTTCGTCGATGGATCGCTGCTCTGTCGCAGCGGAGGTCTGAGCGACAGCCGCCGAACAGATCACGGCCATGAGCAAGGCCATGCAGGCCCCGGAAAACCCGAAAGCGAAGACCGGTATCCATTGGCCGGCCCGCGAAGAGCGATTCATCGCGTCACCTCGTCCGCAAGGATGCGGATTTCAAGTGCGCAGTGTTGGGTCTGCCCCAGTAAAGACGCTATGCGCAGAGCTCTGGCCTGGCGTATTTTTTGCGTAAATTATTCGCGGATATGGCCTGTATGCGATGTGTCGCGCACGGCAAACCGGTCAGACGTCAATCGTCGAACAGCCACTCGCTGAAGTCGTCAGGAATGTAGACAGAGCCTTTGCTCCCTGTTTTCCGTTCCAGCGACAGGAGAAGTTCTTGTTCTTGGAGCAATGGCGGCGCATCGGGCCAATGGCGTAGCCCCAACACCGCATTGGCCAAGCCAGTCGCGAGCGCCGTCGAACCCTCCGCGTTTCGGCCCGTCAGGAACGCACAGACGGCGACGCCGCGATAGGCAATCAGCGCCAGGTGCAACAACTCGCCCTTGCCTTGCTGCTGGAACGCAGCCATTGCCGTCGTCATCGCTTGGCGATTGAGACGCAACGCATCCTCATCCCGTTTTTGGCCCGCACATTGCGCAGCCTGCGTCAGCAAAACACGGACTTCGTCCGCGGCCGATGTCTGATCGTGCATGTTGGCCTCCGATATTCATGGCGCCAGTTCCATCCAATGCTACTGGACGTAGCAGGTGGTTCGCCTGGCCGGACGTGTCTTCGATCGATACGTCATCTGCAGGTCGGAACCACAGGCAACAAAAAACCCCAGATGAACCGGGGCTTTGTGTTCTGCTTTCGACATTCTCGGATGTCGATATGGTGGCCCACCAGCACTCACACACAAATGTTAAGCATTTGATCTGTAAAGGATTTAAATTTGCTATCTGTGAATCTTACTCACAACCTTACTCACTTTACAGGCCGCAGAATGAAAAGCAGCGAATTGCATGCTGGAAAAACCATATGCCTCCGCTGCTGTTCCACGCTTGGGGGACTGATGCCGGGGTGGTTGCCTCGGCCGCCGTGAGTTGCTTGGCAAAGCGTCTAGCTAAAACCCTCAATCAACTCAATGGATTGCGCTCGCTGATTCGCTTCCCCACCGTTGATTTGACAGTCGATTCCAAGCCTTCTGTACGTGCTCTGGCTTCATCACGGACGCCTTACGATCATTCCACTGCTGAACGGCTAGGAAGGCAGCCTCTGCACTATCACGAGCGTCAACGTTGCGACACATAACCCAATGCACTGTACCAAGCAATTCCAAACCGTATGGGTCTTCGTAACCATCAATCAATGCAGCAACCCGCTCCATCCTGTCGGCTGTGGCGAATTCTGAGCTAATTACCTGCTCAGCAGCTTGCGCAGCACCCTCTACTACATCAATCACCTTGTATGGAGCATCGCCGCCATCCGCGTAGCCAAAAATCCAATGTCCTTCAATTTTGGCAAGCACATGGCGCAAGTTTTGAGCATAAGGGCCATACAGCCCAGCGTCGTACTTCAATTTAAGCCGCGACTCTCCAGCTTCCTGCAAGAAATACATCAGCTTGTGAACCTCAAGGAGACGTACACAAGGATCAAGTAAGCCTGCTCGATAGCGCTCTATAAGGGCAATTAGTGCAGCGCTACTTAATGTCAAATTCGGCTTCATCGTTCGGGTCGGCATCTCCTGAGCCGACGGCGCTCCATCCGGTGAGTACAGTTCGATGTCTACCTCAGGAATGATAGAGAGCTCCTGTTCAATCATCGGGCGAACTTCGGACCAAGATAGTCCGCCGTTACCACACCCTAAAGGCGGTATAGCTATTGAACGAATTCCAAGCTCACGTACTACGTTGACTAAATCTCTAAGCCCTGCCCGGATGTCTTCAATTTTACTTTTAGCACGCCAATGACCCTTCGTTGGGAAATTGATTACCCAACGTGGTCCACCTCCGAGTGCTCCTAAATTGGCAACATGCATTTTGCCTAGCTGAACCTCACCCGCCTTACAAGCTGAGTGATACGCGCTATATACAGATGGGTAAGCCCGTTTGAACTGAGCAGCAATGCCCTTCCCCATCACGCCTTCAGTGTTGACAGTGTTAACCAATGCATCAACTTTGGCGTTTAGGAGGTTGCCTTTAGTAATATTGATCATAAGTAGTACCAGTTACGCATCACTGTTACAGGTGGAAGATGTGTGGTCACGCTTGCGAGCGCGGCCTCAGTACGAGCTTTGGCCGTGTCGTCTACACAACCAATGGCCCGAATTGCACCCCAAGGAACAAAATCTCGAACCAAAAATTCAGCAGATTTTTGATGCGTCTTGCCAGTCCAATTGTTGGTCTGAATCGCAGACCAATCCAGCTTCGCCAATCCGTCCTCATCAGCAGAGAACGTAGTGTGCTCAGCGCCGGCATTGCCATCGCTAATGGCCCACTCTGCTCCACGTGACGTAGCATCGCCGATGGTGGTTACAAGATGCACGATGTCCTTTTGGCACCCTGGCGGCAGGCCCGTATTGCCCTTGTTGATTGTGAACAGCATTGGTGAACGAGCGCAATAGTAGAACGGCACGAAGTCGCCCACGAATGGTGACCCGGAGCAGCATGGCACCCGGTACTGCGTCATGCGGCGGGACTTGATGTGGGCATAGCCAATCACCTGATGCGGCAGAGGCCCGATAGCTAAGTCGGACTGTAGCCCGCTGCTAGCAATCGAGACGAGGTTGTCAATCCCCGTGATGTGGTAAACGCGAGTGTCTGCGAACGCCATCGTTAGCCTGTTAGATTGGTCATCAATTTAGCTCTAGGTCAAGGTTGGCAGCTTACCCACGCATCTTAGCCTATTCGTGACTAAGCTTGCCGCTCCGCTCGCTACTGCTTTTGCAGCACGAAGGCCGCCACATCCTTTACGATGATGGATTGAGCAACTGAGCTGAGGCAGTCACAACACGCATGTACACAGCGCTCCAAGATTTGACAACATCAATTGCTGATATGAGGGCACGGGTCATCAGCAGGAGGCTCGGTCCATTGGTCTATTGGTGCGTCGCAGCATTGCCGGGATGTGTGTTCACTGGGGCGGGCCGGTCCGAGCACTCTGCAAGTGGCGGCGATTTCATGTCCACGCTACGCTAGTGCATGCCAGCCCAGTGCGCGCGCGGCTGCTCTACTACCCTTAGGTGCCTTATGGAAGAGTCTTGCGAACCAAAGAAATTTCTTGATGCCCTCGCGCGATGGAGAGAAGGCTGCGTTTTCTACTTCAAATTTGACTTGGCCCTTTTTGCTTTTGTAGCTGCTTTGGTATCGTTCTTTAAGATCGAAGGCTATGAAATTATTGCCTACGTTTTTCAATATAAGATGCTGCTTCACTATCTGGCCATGTTGATTATTTACGCCTTACTTTTTGAGTTGGCAATCACGAATACTTCGAACCGAAAAGACCTCTCTCAGATTCTTGAGGTAGAAGTAAAAAGCAATCGTATATATCGTATTTTTAATCGATTGTATGGAATTCAAGTCCTTGCTCATGCAGCACTAGTGTTGTTCATGCTTGGGTATATTTCTGGGTTTGTTGATGCGTTCGCCGATTGCATTACCGGGAATTCTGCCTGCGGCATATAAATTTGCTTCAATAAATATTGTGCTGTGGCGTCGAACGGGAAAAGTCCTCAGGTACATCAATCAGCAGATTCCATAGAGATTTTCCGTTCGCCCGCGCCCGTAGATTTGTCTGTCTGGGTCCCTAAGGTCGGTACTGCCGCAGTTTCATCATTGAGCGCGCGCGCCCTTCATCGGTTTTAGGCCCTGTAGAAGCGCCACCATGCCACTTGCACCGCTGCTTTCCGGGAACGCTAAGGCCTTGGCAGGGTTGGCCGTCACGGCGTCGCTTAGCGCCGCATATCACGCGCGCCTGATTCGGCCCGGCGGGCAGGCTGCCGAAGTTGTTCGCGCACGCGCGCGCCTGCGTATGCTGCCAAAATTCCGGTGTCTCCGTACTTGATCGCGCGCGCGCCTGTGCGTAGTGGTCACCAACGCGCGGAGGTATTCCCGGTGTCGTCTCACTTCCTCTCTCACGGGCATGGCCGCAAGAGGGCAACTCACCCGAACTTATACGCACGCGCGGGTACTGGTCTGATATGCCCGGCCGTATCGCCGGAGTCATGGGCTTGTCTACTCCGCTCTTCTTTAGCCCGGTAAGTCGCGCCCACTCCGCTACGATGGCATCGATCACGGCGCTATTGGTCGCCGACCCGCTGCCGGGCCGTGATTGCGCCCGCATGGCCTCTATGGCGTCCCTAGCGGCCTTGCCGGGCATGTAATCGATGCGCACCATGCGTGCCCGTCGCTGCCGCTGTAGCTTGGCGAGGTGTTCGCGGTCTTTCGATAGATAGCCGTCAGTCATCGCAGTGCCTTGGCATGTGTGCCGTTTGTGGTGCGTCATTCAGCACGCCAAAGCAGTGACAACCTGAGACGGGCACAAACACGCTGCCGCTTGGTAAGAATCTATAAAGGTGTACGGATGGCGTAGCGGGCGTATGTTCAAAAACTGCCGTTTTCGATACGGATGGCGTAGCGGTCATGGTGTCTTTTCCGGGCTGTCGATACGGTTGGCGTACTGGTCTGCTACGGATGGCGTATAGGGCTTGCGATTTTTCGCTGGCCGGATGAATGGTGGTTTCGGCGCTTTCCACTCACCGGATGCAACAGCCGTCGCCCCACAATCGAGCTTGCCGCCGCATTCGTCGATGGGATGCCAGGTCAACGCATAGAGGCTTGCGCCAAGGTAGAGGCCGCCTTGCCGGGTCAACGTGATAAATCCGAAGTGCCGCAGTTCGCGCGCTGCCTGTGTGACCGTTTCCGGGGATGTCCAGCCCTTGGGCTTCAGCACTGACAGCGAGGCGCAAAGGTCGCCATTGTTGTGGCCGTTGAACTGCCGCGCGATGTCGCATAGCAGCTTGATGGCTGTCCCGCTAGCTTGTCGCCAGTTGGGGGAGTCTTGAACGTTATGGGGGATCGCCGTGAACGTTCCCGACACGATCCGCCCTTTGTGCTTTCGCCGGCTGCGAGGCTTCATGCGACACAGCCTCGCCAGATGCTGCGGGAAGCTGCGCTCGCGCCTTGTGCGTCGATTGGTGCGCTTCTAGCGAGGGTTTGCATGGTCTGCGCCATCCCCGGTTAACGGCCGATCCTTGCATCGCGTGCGGCGATGCGTGACGCGATCCATGCCGTTACCTCATGCTCCGGCCATGCGCTGGCACGTTCGCCTAGCTTGATCGGGCTGGGGAAGTCGCCTAGCGCTACTTTGCGGTAAATCTCAGACCGGGACAGCCCGGTGCGGGCTTTGACTTGGGGGAGCCGTTCGAGCGTCAGCCCGGAATCGGGAAGGGTGCGGGTATGGGTCATTTCGGTGCTGCCTGCGATGCCCGGAAACCGTCCGGGCTATGGCTGGACAGCGTGCCGCCGCTGCATCGGCGCAGGTATTGCGGCGGAGCTGCTCAGTCATGGATCAAGCTGCTCAGTCGTCCCTCTCGGTGGGAATCGCGGCCAAGTAGCGGCGCAATGTGGTGACCGATGTTCCGGGGTTTTCCCTCGCGAACATTTCGGCGACAGCGCCTTTCGAGAGTTCGGGATTCCTGCGGTTTTGATTGATGGCGTATTCGATGAATTTTTGTTTTGTTGAGGTTGCCGCTCGCTTGGTCGCGCTTTTTCTGGCGGAAATTGCTGAAGTGATACGGGTCAATTTCTTGATGCCGTCCGGGTCACTGACATGTGCTTCCATGGAGCGCCAGAAAAAATGCCTCAATTCGTCGGACAGCAGAAAGGCAAGAAAGCCGATGTCGTCATCCGAGAATTTGAAATCTTTCCCTGCTTCGCCTTGCTGCAGCGATTCAACTAGTTGCGAAGCGATCCGCTTGGATTCCTTATCGCAAAATTCGATGAATTTTCGATTGAAAGGATTCGGCGGCTTTTTGTCTTTCATGGCTGGCGCTTTCCATCGCTGAAGTCATTGCGCCGACGCCGGGCAGCACGTCCGGCGTTTCGCCCCTTGGGCTACGCGCAGCGCGAGCGTAGCAAGTCGCTGAGGGATGCTGTGAACTTTCCCGCGTCAGTCGTCGCAGCCGGCCGCTTCCCGCAACGCCTTGGCCGTCTCTAACGCGAACTCGCACAAGTAGGCCGTACTGCCATCGGTCCCGGCTTCGATCGATCCGGCCAGCACGCGGCGCACGGCGTCCTCTAGGTCGCTCGCCTCGCGTGTGGCGGTGCGGCTGTCCAAGCCTGCGGACACGGCCAATAGGCGCATGCCCTCCGCTGGAATCTCCCGAAAGCCGGTGTCTACTGTGGTCGGGCGGGTGTCTGATAATCTGCTGTGAGCCATGATCGTTCCTCGTGAACGGTGGTGGTTAGGCCCGTCGGGGTGTCACTAGCACCCCGGCCGGCCGCTTGTTACCGGCGGTCGCCGGATGCTTTGCGCGCCATCGGCAAGACCTTGCCGGTGGTGTCGCGTAACTGGTCGAGATAGTCGGCCCATGCCTGCATCATCTTTCGGCGCTCTGGCAGGTGGGCCGTGCGGTTGTATGCGCGGCCGTTGGGGTCGCGCACGGCGTGCGCTAACTGGTGTTCGATGTAGTCGGGCCGGAAGTGCAGCACCTCGTCGAGGATCGTCCGTGCCATTGCCCGGAAGCCGTGGCCGCTCATCGTGTCACCATCGATGCCCATGTACCGCAGTGCGGCGTTGACCGTGTTTTCACTCATCGGCCGCCGCGCGCTGCGCACGCCCGGGAACACGTATTCGCTTCGCCCGGTGAGCGGTTGCAGGTCGCGCAGTATGGCGACCGCCTGTTCCGACAGCGGCACGATATGCGGCGTGCCGGTCTTGCTAGCGATGAATCGCCATTCGCTGGCGTCGAGGTCGATATCGGCCCAGCGGGCTTGTCGCAGTTCACCGGGCCGCACGAATACCAGCGGCGCCAGTCGCAGGGCGGCCACGGTCACGGGCGAGCCACGATAGCTTTGCAGGGTGCGCAGTAGTTCGCCCACTTTGGCCGGTTCCGTGATGCTGGCGAAGTGCTGCACCTTGGGCTGTTCCAATGCGCCGGCCAGATCGGCAGCGGGGTTGTGCGTGGCGCGTCCGGTCGCAATGGCGTAGCGGAACACCTGCCCGGCCAATGTGCGCGCGCGGTGTGCTGTTTCCACTACCCCGCGCTGTTCCAGCTTGCGCAACGCGGCAAGCAAGGCCGGGGCGCTCACGTCGGCCACGGGCAGACAACCGATGCTAGCCATGTCTTTTTCGATCAGACGGCGTTCGCGTTTGACGGAGCCGACGCCCAAGCCTTCCTTTGCACGTTTCGCTAGCAACTCGATAGCGACCGCTGCGAATGTAGTTTCCGCACGTTCCACCTGCGCGGCACGTTCGACGCGGGCCACATGCCCGGGGTTCGCCCCGCCTTTCACCAATGCACGCATCCGGTCGCGTTCTGCCCGCGCGTCGGCCAGCCCCATCATCGGGTACTCGCCCAATGCGGCCATGCTCGCTTTGCCGGCGTAGCGGTAGCGATAGCGCCATAGCCTTGCGCCGGTCGTGCGCACTTCGATGCACAGCCCGTTCGTGTCGGCGACACGGTAAACGCTTGTCTTGGGCTTCAGCGCGCGCAGTTTGGTGTCGGTGAGCATGTGAGTAAGCCGAAAGTGAGTAAGGCCGGGGCCGTGCCGCCCCCTTACTCACAGCCTTACTCACTTTTCGCCGGGATGCAATAGGACAGGCCGGGACGATGGGAAACAAAAAACCCCGGATATACCGGGGTTTGGGGTGCATCTTAGGGTGTCTTGGGATGTTGCGAGAGGTCTATATGGTGGGCCCACCAGGACTCGAACCTGGAACCAAAGGATTATGAGTCCTCTGCTCTAACCATTGAGCTATAGGCCCGTGGGCTTATCTTAACCGTTTCATGAAAAAGCCCGCCATGCGGCGGGCTTTTTCTGCGGGCCGAACGGCGAGGCCGCTTACTCGATATCGAGGAAGCTGCGCAGCTGTTCGGAACGGCTGGGGTGACGCAGCTTGCGCAGGGCCTTGGCTTCGATCTGACGGATTCGTTCGCGGGTGACGTCGAACTGTTTGCCGACTTCTTCCAGCGTGTGATCCGTGTTCATGTCGATGCCGAAGCGCATGCGCAGCACCTTGGCTTCCCGCGGGGTGAGGCCGGCGAGCACATCGCGGACGGTTTCCTGCAGGTTGATGTTGACGGTGTTCTCGATCGGGGATTCGACGTTGGTGTCCTCGATGAAGTCGCCGAGGTGGCTGTCTTCATCGTCGCCGATCGGCGTTTCCATCGAGATCGGTTCCTTGGCGATCTTCAGGACCTTCCGGATCTTGTCTTCCGGCATGTCCATTTCTTTCGCCAGCTCTTCCGGCGTCGCTTCGCGTCCGTACTGCTGCAGCATCTGCCTGGAAATACGATTGAGCTTGTTGATCGTTTCGATCATGTGCACCGGGATGCGGATGGTGCGCGCCTGATCGGCGATCGAACGGGTGATGGCCTGGCGGATCCACCAAGTCGCGTAGGTCGAGAACTTGTAGCCGCGGCGGTATTCGAACTTGTCCACGGCCTTCATCAGGCCGATGTTGCCTTCCTGGATGAGGTCGAGGAACTGCAGGCCGCGGTTGGTGTACTTCTTGGCGATGGAGATGACGAGGCGCAGGTTGGCTTCGACCATTTCCTTCTTGGCCTTGCGCGCCTTGGCTTCGCCGTAGGCCATCGCGCGGCTGATCTCTTTGATGTCGGAGAGATTCAGGTACAGCGCCTGTTCGATGGCGATCGTCGCTTCCTGTTCGGCGATGACCTGTTCCTTCACGTCGCGCAGGCCCGAGGACCATTTCTGCTTGCGCTTCAGCATCTCGTCGACCCAGCCCACATTGGTCTGGTTGCCTTCCCACGCGCGGATGAAATCCTTGCGCGGCATGCGCGCGATGCGGGTGGAGAGGTCGAGGATGCGGCGTTCGTGTTCCTTGATCTGGCCCAGCACTTCGCGCAGCTTGCGGACCAGGGTGTCGGTCAGCGGCAGCGGCAGTTTGAGGGTCATGAACAGTTCGGCCATTTCCTCGCGCATCTTGGCGAGGGCCTTGTTGGCCGGACCCTGCTTGGCGTAGGCCTTCTGGAATTTGACGTAGCCGGCGGCCAGCGCTTCCATGCGGCGCGCGACTTCGGCCGGATCGGGGCCAGTCGGGCCAGCTTCTTCGGCGGCGCCGTCGTCCTCGTCTTCTTCGGCTTCCGCTTCGAGCGCGTCTTCGGCGATCTCGGCGACCGGAATGTCTTCGACCGGTTCTTCGACATCGTTGAAGCCGACGACGATGTCGGCCAGGCGCTTCTTGCCGCCTTTGTGCAGCTCGTATTCTTCGAGCAGCAGCTGCACCGACCACGGGAAGCTGGCCAGCGCGGACATCATCTGCGTGAGGCCTTCTTCGATGCGCTTGGCGATGGCGATTTCGCCTTCGCGGGTCAGCAGCTCGACCGTGCCCATCTCGCGCATGTACATGCGCACGGGATCGGTGGTGCGGCCGCCTTCGCCGTCCAGCGCGGTCAGCGTGGCCGCGGCTTCTTCAGCGGCGGTATCGTCGACTTCGCGGCCGCCGGTGGCGCCGTCGGCGAGCAGCAGGGTATCGACATCGGGCGCGACTTCATGGACCTCGATGCCCATGCCGTTGATCATGCTGATGATGTCTTCGATCTGCTCAGGATCGACAAGGTCGTCGGGCAGGTGATCGTTGACCTCGGCATAGGTCAAATACCCCTGCTCCAGGCCTTTGCTGATCAGTTGCTTGATGTCGGACTGCGGAGCCTGACGTTCGTTGGCCATGGGCGCCACCGTGGGAAAGTGAACCCGTAATTATAACAGCCCGGGGCGGGGACTGGGCGTCGGTGTGGGCGGGGCCGGCGCGCGGGATGGTTCGGAGGCATCGGTCGGGAGAACGCACGACCTGGATCAATGAGGCTGGATGCGGGCGATGTGGTGCGCACTGGGCGCCGATTCAAGGTGCCGACAAGGGTGAAGCAAGGCGTATTCAGCCCGGAACGCGTCAGGCGCGCAGCAGGAACGTGACTGGGCCGTCGTTGACCAGGCTGACGACCATGTGGGCACCGAAGCAGCCAGTTTCGACGGCATTGCCGTGCTTTTGCCGGCAATAACCGACCAGATCGCCGAAAATGCGCTCGGCGTCCGCGGGCGCGGCGGCGGCGCTGAAGCTGGGCCGCAGACCGGAGCGGGTGTCGGCGGCGAGGGTGAACTGGCTGACCAGCAGCAGGCTGCCACCGGTGTCGGCCAGGGAAAGATTCATCTTGCCGGCAGCATCGGAGAACACCCGGTAGCGGAGCAGGCGGTCGCCGAGTTTGGATACCTGTTCGCGGCCATCGCCGGGTTCCACGCCGACCAGGGCGAGCAGCCCGGGGCCGATACCGCCCACGGTTTCGCCTTCGACTTCGACCCGGGCTTCGGTGACGCGTTGGATCAGGGCGAGCATGGTGTGCGGCTGGACGAGGCGGGAAGGCGAGCATCCGGGGATCGCGAACGCGGCGCAAGCCGCAAAGGGCGCGCCGCTTCGATGATGACCTCTGCCATGCGCTGCCGGCGGGGTCGCCCCAGTTAGACTTCGAGCGATGACCGATGCTTTCGCCCGTCTCCTCTATCTCATGGCCAGTGCCGTCGGCCGTTTGCCGTGGCCATGGCTGCGGACGTCCGGCGACGCTCTGGCCTGGCTGTGGCGGCGCCGGGGCGGCCGCGAGAGCCGGGTGGCGGCGCGCAATCTCGAACTGGCCTATCCCGAGCTGCTGCCAGGGCAGCGCGAGGTGCTGCAGGACGAAATCCTGCGCACCACGGCGTGGCAGGCGCTGGAAACGCTGCGCCTGTGGACCCGTCCGCACCCCGAGAATCTGCGATTGATCCGCGAAACCCAGGGCGTTGCGCTGTTCGATGCCGCCATCGCCTCGGGCAGGGGCGTGATCGTGGCCGCGCCGCATTACGGCAACTGGGAATTGTTGAACCAGTGGTTGGCGTCGCGCACGCCGCTGGCGATCCTGTACCGCCCGCCGGACTCCGCGCTGGGCGAAGCCTTCCTGCGTCGGGTCCGTGCCGATGCCGATGCCGGCGACCGCGTGACCCAGGTCCGCGCCGAAGCCGCCGGCATCCGCCAGCTGTTCAAACGCCTGCGCGCCGGCGGCGTGGTCGGCATCCTGCCCGACCAGCAGCCGAAAAGCGGCGACGGCGAGTTCGCGCCGTTCTTCGGGGTGCCGGCGTACACCATGTCGCTGCTGCCGCGCCTGGCGGAACGCAGCGGCGCGATCGTGCTGTTCGCCTACTGCGAGCGGGTGGGCGATCTGGCGTTCGCGCTGCGCATCGAGCCGGCGCCAGAAGACATCGCCTCAGGCGATACGATGCTTGCGACCTCGGCCTTGAACGCGGCGGTGGAGCGCATCGCGCGTCGCGATCCGGCGCAGTATCAATGGACGTATAAACGCTACACGCTGCAACCGTCGTTGAATCCGTATCACAATCCCTACCGCGATCTGGAAGGCCGCGATCCCGAAGATCGCGACTCTGAAAGCCGCGGATGACGCCGAAGCCGCACCTCCTTCCCCGACCGATATCGACATGACCGAACCGCATCCCGAGGCGCTGGACCACGCTGTGCCTGACGACGCTGCACCCGACGGAGCTGTCGCCGGGGAAACGCCGGCGTCCGCGGCCGATGCCTGGGTCGCGCCGAGCGGCTGGCAGCCGTTGCCGCCGCGCGCCTACCGGGTGTTTCTCTACGTCGCGCTGCTGGTCGCCGCGGTGCCGTGCGCGTTCGCGTCGCTGATGCTGCGCAGGACACTGGCGGAACAGGATTGGGGCTGGATGGCGATCGCGGCGCTGTGGGTGGTGGCGATCGGCTTGGCGGTGTGGGTGGCCGGCAAACGCTATCGCTACACCTTCTGGATGCTGGACGAGGACGGCTTCGCGGTGCGCCGCGGCCGTCTGTGGCAGTGGGAAACCCGGGTGCCGACCTCTCGCGTGCAGCATCTGGACCTCAAGCGCGGGCCGCTTGAGCGCACGCACAGGCTGGCTTCGCTGGTGCTGCACACCGCCGGCACCCGGCTGAGCGCGGTGAGCATTTCCGGCCTGGACGATGCCGACGCCGAGCGTTTGCGCGACCATTTCAGCCGCCAGATCGATCGTCAGGACGACGATGACCACACCTGACGCGGTAGTGGCGCCCGGGATCGATGCGAAGCCGGAGCGCCGGCTGCATCCGATGTCGTGGCTGTTCGTGCTGATCCAGCAGCTCAAGCAGTTCATCGTGCCGATCCTTGCCCTGTTCTTCTTCGGGCGCGGCGACCGCAACGATCTGTGGGGTCTGGTCGCGATCTGCGTCCTCGGTGCGGTGTCGATCTGGCAGTACTACACCTATCGTTTCCGCATCGGCGTCGACAGCCTGGAGATCCGCAGTGGCCTGCTGGAACGCAGCCTGCGGCAGATTCCTTTCGCGCGCATCCACAATGTCGGCCTGCACCAGACCCTGCTGCACCGGATCTTCGGCGTGGCCGAGGTGCGGCTTGAATCCGCGGGCGGCATCAAGCCGGAAGCGGAAATGCGCGTGTTGAAGCTGGAAGACGCCCTGGCCCTGGAAGCGCTGGTGCGCCGCCGCACCGGCGGCGCCGATGCCGCGCCCACAACCTCCACTGACGGCGCGGCGGTCAGTGAAATCAGCCTGCTGCACACGCTGTCGACTGCGGAAGTGGTGCGGGTCGGGCTGATCTCCAACCGCGGCCTGATCGTGGTCGGCGGCGCGTACCTGGCCATGAACCAGTTCGGTTCGCAAATGACTTCGGACCTGATCGAATCGTGGGGGCGTGCGCTGTTCGGCATGGTCGACAGTTATGGCCGTGGCCATGAAGTGGCGGCGACAATGTTCCTGATCCTGCTGTTCCTGGTACTGCTGCGTGCGTTCTCGGTGCTGCTCGCGCTGTTGCAGTATTCCGGTTTCCGGCTGGAAGAACATGGCCGCCGGCTGACGCTGGAACGCGGCCTGCTCACCCGCATGCGCACCAGCACGCCGCGCCGGCGCATCCAGTCGTGGACCCTGCGCGAAGGCATGCTCCACCGCCTGTTCAAGCGGCGCACGCTGGAAGTGGGCACCGCGGTGCTGGACAACGGCTCGCACAGCCAGCCGCGCTCGCTGCGCGAGATCGCGCCGGTGGCCACGCCGCAGCGTTGCGACGAACTCATCCGCCACCTCGCGCCGCAGGTGCAGTGGCCGCCGCAGACCTGGCATCGCCTGCATCGCTGGACCTACGCGCGCCTGTTCGTGCCGCAACTGCTGCTGGCGTCGCTGTTGGGAACCGTCGCGCTGTGGAACTTCGGCCCGCTCGGCCTGGTGTTCGTCGCGCTGTGGGTGCCCTGGGTCGCCTACATCACCTGGCAGCACGCCACCCACGCCGGTTATGCGATCGACGAACGCATGGTCGCCACCCGCAGCGGCTGGTGGACGCGCGAATGGCGGTTCGCCGAAATCGCCAAGCTGCAGGCGATCCGCTACGGGCAGTCGCCGCTGGAGCGCCGGCTGGGCATGGCCACGCTGCTGCTGGACACCGCCGGCGGCAACGCCCTGGCCGAACCGCTGCGCCTGCGTTTTCTGCCGGAAGCCGATGCGCGCGCGCTGCAGGCGCGGCTGGGACGCGAGATCGCGCGCAGTACGCTGCGCTGGTGAGCGCGTTTTGTAGGAGGGCCTTCAGGCCCGAGCTTTTTTGCGGCGATGCAGCGGCCGGAAGAGCTCGGGCCTGAAGCCCCTCCTGCAAAACGTCGCGGCTCAGGCCTGAAGGCCTCCTACAAGGCTCAATCCAAACCCCAATACCCCAGTTTCGAGCGGATCTGCAGCGCGCGGAAGCGGCCGCCCAGCGGTTTGCCGCGCAGCGTTCCGAGCTTGCCGGCGATGAGGTCTTCGGTCGCGGCGATGACCCGCTCCGATGCGCGGCCGTCGTGGTACGGATGGATGGTGTCGGCGTAATCGGCCAGCGCCGCGCGTAGCGCATCGGTGGGCGCGAACGCCCGTTCCAGCATCGCTGGCAGCTGCGACGGGTCGTCGAAATCGAGCATGTGCGGCTTCGGCGCGCGGTTGCGGAAGGTCACCACCGGCTTGTGCTGGACCACGAACTCCGACACCACCGACGTGGTATCCGCCACCAGCACGTCGGCGGTGCGCTGCGCGGCCATCAACTGTTCGGTTTCGACGAAAGCGGCGTTCGGCCCGGCGAGGCTGCGGTAGCGTTCGAACAGTTCCGGCGCGCACTTAGGATGCAGGGTCAGCAGCCAGTAGCGGTCGCCGCGCGCGACTTCGGCGGCGATCGCCTCGAACAGATGCGGCGCGGCGCTGAGGCGTTCGGTGAAGGTGGATGCGAACAACACGGTCGGACGATCGCCAGCCGGCGCACGCAGCGCGGCGGAAGCGCCGCCGTCGTCGCGGAACAGCGGATCGAGCTTCGGCCAGCCGGTCTCGACCACCGCGAAATGCGGATGTTCGGCGGCCAGCGCCCGGAACGGAGCTGTGGTGGCCGGGCCTTGCGTGCAGTACAGATCGAACAGCCCGCGCACCCGGAAGTGGCCGCGGGCAGCGTCGCGTTTCTCCACATTGAAGCCGTGGAACAGCTGCACTTTCGGGCCGCTGAGGAAGGTCGGCACCCAGTTGGCGGCCGAAAAGACCGCGCGCGGCCGCAGCGCCACCGCTTCGCGCAGACCCACGCTGCGCACCGGTGCCGGCAGGCGCGCGCCCGCGGCGCCGTCGACCAGCCAGGCGGACACCCCGTGTCCCGATGCTTGCAGCGCGTCCGCCAACGGTTGCAGGATGGGCAACGCATAACGCTCGGTCGCGAACAACAGGTACTCCGCCATCAATACGTCTCCACCCACGGCACCGCCGGTTCAGACCGGGATTTCAGCCTGCATCTCGGCCTGTATTATTACGTTCAACGAGGCCGACCGCATCGGCGACTGCCTCGCCTCGCTGGCGTTCTGCGCGGAGATCGTGGTGGTGGACTCCGGTTCGACCGACGATACCCGGGCGATCGCGGAAGCGGCCGGCGCGCGGGTGCTGGTGCGGCCGTTCGACGGCTTCCGCAGTCAGAAGCAGTTCGCGGTCGATCAGGCGAGCCACGACTGGGTGCTGTGCCTCGACGCCGACGAGCGCGTGAGTCCGGACTTGAAGGCCTCGATCCTCGCCGCCCGCGACGCCGGTTTCGCCGATGCCGCCGGTTACCGGTTCGCGCGACTGAGCGAGTATTTCGGCAAGTTCCTGCGTCGCGGCAACGCCTATCCGGACCGTGTGCTGCGCTTGTTCGACCGCCGTCGCGGCGGCTGGCGCGGCGACCGCGAGATCCACGAGGCCGCCAGCGTCGACGGCGCGGTGCGCACGCTGTCCGGCGATCTGATCCATTTTCCGTACCGTTCGCTGATGCAGCAGTTGCAGAAGACCGAACGCTACGCGCGGATGATGGCCGAGCACGAATTCTCGCGCGGCAAGCGCGCCTCGCTGGGCAAACTGATCGTCTCGCCGGCGTGGCGGTTCTGGCGCGGCTATGTGCTCCGGCTGGGTTTCCTCGACGGCTGGCATGGCCTGGTCTACGCCTA
>JBKJHV010000027.1:0-19765 GCA_046598445.1 Lysobacteraceae bacterium | reverse complement strand
AGTGGCATCCGCTGGGCGTGGTCGGCGTCATCACCTCGTTCAACTTCCCGGCCGCGGTGTGGGCGTGGAACGCCATGCTCGGACTCGTCTGCGGCGACCCGATCGTGTGGAAGCCTTCGGAAAAGACGCCGCTCACGGCGATCGCGTGCCACACGCTCGCGTGTGAAGTATCGAAAGAAATGGGCGACGTGCCGGACGGGCTGCTCGGACTCGTCGTCGGCGGGCGTGACGTCGGCGAAGCTCTCGCCGCTTCAGAGAAAGTGCCGCTTATTTCTGCGACGGGGTCGGTGCGGATGGGCCGGCAACTCGCGCCGGTTGTTGCCGGGCGCCTCGGCCGAAGCCTGCTCGAGCTCGGCGGGAACAACGGCATGATCCTCACCCCCTCGGCCGATCTGGATCTCGCCATTCGCGCGATCGTTTTCGCCGCCGCGGGCACCGCCGGGCAGCGTTGTACTACGCTCCGCCGGCTGATCGTCCACGAGAGCATCCGCGCGGACGTCGTGAAACGTCTGACCACCGTGTTCGCGCGGTTAAAGGTGGGCGACCCCCGCAGCGAAGGCGTGCTCGTCGGTCCGCTCATCGACGCCGTCGCCGGCGACGCCATGCAGCGCGCCCTCGATGCGGCCAAAAAGCAGGGCGGTGTCGTCCACGGCGGGCACCGCGTGACAAGCGACGTGCCGACCGGCGGGGTCTACGTCACGCCGGCCCTCGTCGAAATTCCCAAGCTCGCGCCCGTCACCTGCGAAGAAACATTCGCCCCGATCCTTTACGTCATGCCGTACCGGACGCTCGACGAGGCGATCGAGATCCACAACGCCGTCCCGCAGGGATTGTCGTCCGCGATCTTCACCGGCGACGTCCGCGAGGCCGAGCTTTTCGTGTCGCCGGGCGGCTCGGATTGCGGCATCGCCAACGTCAACATCGGCACCAGCGGCGCGGAAATCGGCGGCGCGTTCGGCGGCGAGAAGGAAACCGGCGGCGGCCGCGAGTCGGGTTCGGACGCATGGAAGGTCTATATGCGCCGCCAGACCAACACCATCAACTACTCGGATTCGCTGCCGCTGGCGCAGGGCATCAAGTTCGATCTCTGACGTTCCGCCACGCCGTCCGGGACAGGCTCGCGCCTCCCGGGCCTCGCTGTACGAGCACATCCGCACGCGCCCCATCCGCAGGAGATGTCACCCATGAACGACGCGTCCATGAACGGTTCGCTTTCTAACAGCCGCAAGACCAGCACGCTCGCCATCGTCAGCCTGGTCGCCGGCATTCTCGGCTGGAGCCTGCTGCCGTGGCTGGGCAGCTTCGGCGCGATCATCACCGGACACATGGCGCGCGCCGAAATCCGCCGCTCCGCGGGCGCGATCGACGGCAACGGCCTCGCCATCGCCGGCCTGGTGCTGGGCTGGGGCTCGATCATCGTCACCATCGTGGGTATTTTGATCGCGGTGATGTTCTTCGGCGGGATCGCCGCCCTACTCGCCTGGTTGGGTTTTTCCGGCCAGTTGGGCTGAGGCGCGGCGGCGCATGTACGGACTCGCCCGCCCCTTCCTGTTCCATCTCGATGCCGAGCGCGCGCACGGCCTCGGGCTGTCGATGATGGAAGTGGCATACCGCACCGGGTTGAATCCGCTGCTGACCAGAGGCACACCGTCGTTCCCGGTCAAGGTATTGGGCTTGACCTTCCCCAACCCGGTCGGCCTGGCTGCCGGGCTGGACAAGAACGGTGCGCACATCGACGCGCTGTTCGCGCTGGGCTTCGGCTTCGTCGAAGTGGGTACGGTCACACCGAAACCGCAGGCGGGCAATCCGAAACCGCGGATGTTCCGGCTGCCGGAAAACCGGGCGGTCATCAACCGCCTCGGGTTCAACAACGACGGCGTGGACGCGCTGGTGCGCAACGTCGAGAAGGCGCGACGCAAGGGCGACGGCATCCTCGGCATCAATATCGGCAAGAATAAAGACACGCCGAACGAATCGGCGGCGCTGGATTATCTCCATTGTCTGGAGAAGGTCTACCCGCTGGCCGATTACGTCACCATCAACATCTCCTCGCCCAACACCGCCGGCCTGCGCGAACTGCAGGAAGAGCAGGCGCTGCGACGTCTGCTGGGCGAACTGAAGGAAGCGCAGGAGCGGCTGTGGACACGTCACGGCCGGCGCGTGCCGATGCTGGTGAAAGTGGCGCCTGACCTGGCCGACGAAGACATCGAAGTCACCGCCCGCGTGCTCGGCGAGCTGCAGGTCGACGGCGTGGTCGCCACCAACACCACGGTGTCGCGGATCGCGGTGCATCAGCACCCGTTGTCGAAGGAAGCCGGCGGTCTGTCCGGCGAACCGCTGATGGCGAAGTCCACCGCGGTGCTGCGGATGCTGCGCACCCGGCTGCCGGAACAGATTCCGATCATCGGTGTCGGCGGCATCCTGACCGGCGCCGACGCGGTTAAGAAGATGGCCGCGGGCGCGAGTCTGGTGCAGTCCTACACCGGTCTGATCTATCGCGGACCGGCGCTGATCCACGACTGCGTGGACGCGATCCGCCGCCGCAAGGAAGCGCCCAGCCGCGGGCATCTGCCCAACAACACATGAGCGTCCGCCGGATCGAACGCGCGCCGCTGCGCACGCGCAATACCTTCGGCGTCGAAGCAAGCGCCGGGCTGCTGATCGAAACCGACGACGCCGATGAACTGCATGGATTGTTCGCGAATGAATGCGCTGCGAACCCGCCACTCGTCCTCGGCGGCGGCAGCAACCTGCTGATCGTCGAAGGGCCGGCGCTCGCGCTGCATCTCGCCACGCAGACGATCCGCACGCTCGACACCCATGACGATCGCGCCATCATCCGCGCCGATGCCGGCGTGGAATGGCATCGGCTGGTGATGTGGACGCTCGAACGGGGCTACGCCGGGCTGGAAAACCTGGCGCTGATCCCCGGCACCGTCGGCGCCGCGCCGATCCAGAACATCGGCGCTTACGGCGTGGAAGTGGGCGAACGCATCCGCACGGTCGAAGTGTTCGAGCGCGCCACCGGCGCGTTCCATCGCTTCGACGCCGCCGCCTGCGCCTTCGCCTACCGCGACAGCGCGTTCAAACGCGAACTCGACCGCTGGCTGATCGTCGCGGTGGAATTCGAGCTGCCGCTGGCGCGCACGCTCGCCACCGCTGGATTGAAGATCGACTATGCCGGCATCCGCGAGGAAATGGGGCTCGCCGCCGACGCGCGCAGCGGCTACGGCGCGCGCGATGTCGCCGACGCGGTGATCCGTCTGCGCCGACGCAAGCTGCCGGACCCGGCGGTGGTCGGAAACGCCGGCAGTTTCTTCAAGAATCCCATCGTGCCTGTAACGCAGGCCGACGCGCTGCTGGCGGAACACCCGCAACTGCCCGCCTTCCGCGGCGACAGCGACGCCACCCGCAAGCTGTCCGCGGCCTGGCTGATCGATGCCTGCGGCTGGAAAGGCCGTCGCTTTGCGACCGGCAGCGGCGATGCCAGCGTCTCCGACCGACACGCATTGGTGCTGGTGAACCACGGCCGCGCCACCGGCGCCGAGCTGCTGGCGCTGGCGCGCGGGATCGCCGCGGATGTGCACGCACGTTTCGGCGTGGCCATCGAACCCGAGCCGCGGATCGTCGGCGCGCGGTGGTGAGCGCCGCGCCCGCGACGGATCGTCTCATCGCGACGCGGCGGCTCACCGCGATGGTCAGGCACCCCACGTCGGCGCTGGCCGACCACTGCGAACTGACTTTCCTCGAACGCGCGGCGATGTCGTTCGCGCGCCTGGAACATCAGCACGCGGCTTATCGCGATGCACTGGCCGCCGTCGGCGCCGAAGTCGTGGCGCTGGACGCCATCGACACCCTGCCCGACAGCGTGTTCATCGAAGACGCGGCCGTGATGCTCGATGAACTGGCTGTACTCACCCGCCCCGGCACGGTATCGCGGCAGCCGGAAATCGATCGCATCGAAGCCGCTGTCGCGCGTCATCGCACGAACGTCGCGCGCATCCATGCGCCAGGTACGCTCGAAGGCGGCGATGTGCTGCGCATCGGGGGACGGCTGTTCGTCGGCCTGACCACACGCAGCAATCGCGAAGGCATCGCGCAGCTCGCCGCCATCGTGCAGGCGCACGGCTATTCGGTGATGCCTGTGCCTGTCGCCGGCAGCCTGCATCTGAAAACCGCCTGCACCGCGCTGGATGCGCACACGCTGCTGCTCAATCCCGCATGGCTGGATGCTTCGCCATTCGCCGGCTTCGAGACCATCGCCGTGCATGCGGACGAACCGTTCGCGGCCAACGTGCTGCCGGCCGGCGATTGTCTGATCGCGAATGCGGCCTTCCCGCGCACGCTCGAGCGCGTGTCGGCGCACGCGCAGCGCACCGGGCTGCGGGTCGTTCCAGTGGATATTTCCGAATTCGGCAAGGCCGAGGCCGGGTTGACCTGCATGAGTCTCGTCTTCGCGACCCAGGGCGGAAACCACACATGAACGCACCGCGCTCGCAGCACATGCGTGCGGCGCTGCTGATGCTGGGCAGCACCGTGTTCTTCGGGCTGATGGCGGTGGCGATCAAACTCGCTTCGGAAACCCTGCACACCTTCGAGATCGCGTTCTTCCGCAATTTCTTCGGGCTGGTGGCGGCGCTGCCGCTGCTGCTGCGCCACGGCCCCGGCCTGCTGAAAACCACGCAACTGCCGCGCTACGTGTTCCGCTGCCTCATCGGCGTGGTGTCGATGATGGCGGGCTTCTGGGCCATCGGCCACCTGCCGCTGGCGCAGGCCGTGGCGCTGTCGTACTCCACGCCGATCTTCGTCACCATCGCCGCGGTGATCTTCCTGCACGAGCAGGTCCGCGCTCGACGCTGGACGGCGGTGGCGCTGGGCTTCGTCGGCGTGGTCATCATCGTCCGTCCGGGCACCGACAGCTTCACGATGGGCACGCTGGTCGCGCTGGCCGCGGCGGTACTCAGCGGCATCGTCTCGATCCAGATCAAACTGCTGTCGAAGGTCGAACCGGCCGACCGCATCGTGTTTTTCACCACCCTGCTGTGGGTGCCGATGTCGCTGCTGCCGGCGCTGATGGTGTGGGAATGGCCGCGCGGCATCGTCTGGCTGTGGGTGACCGCCGCCGGGTTCCTCGGCACCGGCGGGCACATGCTGTGGACGCGGGCGCTGAAGCTGGGCGATGTCTCGGCGTTGACGCCGATCAGCTTCATGCAGTTGCCGATCGTGGCCGTCGCCGGCTGGCTGTTGTTCCAGGAGCCGCTGGACCGCTGGACCGCGGTCGGCGCCGGGGTGATCTTCGCCGCGAACGCCTACATGGCGCACCGCGAAGCGCAGCTCGCGCGCCGTGCGGCGACCAGCGCGCCGATCGAGGCGGCAAAGCCGGGCGAATAGACGAAGTCGCCACTGCAACTCGACAGCTGCGGCGCGACAGCGTCGCTGGACGCGGCAAGGCGCAGAATCCGCTGCATCGAATCCTCTGTACCGGACCATCGATCAGCTGTTCTAATCAGTTGTTGTAATCGGCTGACCTGATCGGAATCGCATCTACCGGATACGCGCTGCGGATCCGCCAATCGCCCTCCCCGACCATCCCTCTCGATACCAGGCCCACGGAACCCGACGCTGCAATGAAAATCAGATTGGTCTCGATCGGGCTGGTCATTTCCGCCTTCCTGATGCTGGCGATGTGGCTCGCCGCGCAGCAGCGCCAGAATTCGGTCGCCAGGATGATCGCAACCCAGCCAGAACCGACAGTCCCCATCGTCGCCGAGCCGAGCACCGGATTGGCCGCCACGCCCGAGGCCCGGGCCGATCAGAGTCGACTCGCGTTCGAGCGTCAGGCCCGCGCATTCCTGCGCGACGCTCCGGCGCTGGACGACGCGACGCGCATGGCCCGGGCCCGCGCGCTGAGCCAGGACATCGATCGTCGCGAGCACAACCGGGAGCTGTCCGGGGACGAAGCGATGGTGATGCGCGTCGGCCTGATCCAGGTGGCGGTCGAAGATCCGCGGCAGCGCGTTACGCAGATCCAGGAAGTGATCGATCGTCACAGCCAACAGAAGGCCGCGCGGCAACGGGCGCTGCTCGCCCAGCAGCGGCGCGACGCGCAGCTCAAGGACTACAAGGTTCAGGAAGCCAGAATCGTCTCCGAGGTGCTGGCGATGGAGCGCTATCCGGGCGGCCTGAGCCGGGACGCTTACCTGCGGCAACGCTTGCAGGCCGTGCGCGACACCATCAACCGCGCACCAGCGCCCACGCCAGCCCCGACGCCCTAACAGGCTGTTGAAAAACAGTCTGTTAGGGCAGCCATGGATGGCTGCGACGGCAAAGCAAGCGCGTAAGCGATTGATTTGCCGGGAGCGAGTCCGGGCATGTACCGGACTCGCGACTTGAAAACGCACACGATGTGCGTTTTTCAACAACCTGCTAGCCCCTACCTTCGGCACATGCCGGATCGGCGGTGTCGGCTAGTCTGCCGGTCTGCCCGCCATTCCGGACCGTTCAATGAACAAGACCCTGCTCGCCCTGGGCCTCGCGCTCGTATTCGTCGCGCCTGCGGCTTTCGCCGGCGACGCCGCCAACCAAGCCGCCAAACCGCAGCTCGGCAGTTTCGGTATCGACCTGGGCAACCGCGACCTGTCGGTGAAGCCCGGCGACGATTTCGACCGTTACGCCAACGGCCACTGGTTCGACAATTATCAGATGCGCGACTACGACACCCGCTTCGGTTCGTTCAACGCGCTGAGCGACCGGGCCGAGGAACAGGCCCGCACGATCATCGAGGAACTGCAGACCCGCAAGGATCTGAAGCCCGGCAGCGACGAACAGAAAGTCCGCGACCTCTACGCCAGCTACATGGGCACCGCGGCGCGCGATGCCGCCGGCATCATGCCGCTGAAACCGACGCTGGCGCGGATCGGAACCATCGATTCCATCGCCACGCTGACCGCTGCCTTCGGCCGCGCCGGCATCGACGGCACCAGCAGTCCGGTGGGCGGCGGCGTGACGCTCGACCGCAAAAATCCCGACCGTTATCTGGTCAGCATCGGCGTCGGCGGCCTGGGCCTGCCCGACAAGGATTACTACCTCAACGCCGAACCGCGCTTCGTGCAGATCCGCGCCGCTTACCTCGAACACGTCACCACGATGCTCGGTTTCGCCGGCATCGCCGACGCCAGGCCGCGCGCCGAAGCGATCATCGCGCTGGAAACCGAACTTGCGAAGCGGTTGTGGGATCGCGCCCAACTGCGCGACCGCGACAAGACCTACAACCTGCGCACCTTCGCGCAGTTGCGCGAAGAGTTCCCCGGCTACGACTGGGCCGCGCATTTCGCCGCGCAGGGGCTGAAGACGCCGGCCGAGGTCAATATCTCCACGCCGAGCGCGGTCGGCCCGATCACTGATGTGATCGCGAAGACCCCCCTGAACGTGTGGCGCGACTATCTGAGCTATCACGCCGTGCGCAACCACGCGCCGATGCTCAGCACCGAAATCGATCAGGCCGCGTTCGCCTTCACCGGCACCGTGCTGCAGGGCCAGAAAACCCAGCGCGAGCTGTGGAAGCGCGGTGTGGCCACCGTCGGCGGTACCGGTGGATTCGGCGATGCGGTCGGCCGGATGTACGTGGCCCGCCACTTCAAGCCCGAAGCCAAGGCGGCGATGGACGATCTGGTCGAAAACCTGCGCGCCGCACTGCGCCAGAACATCGAAACCCTCGACTGGATGGGCGATGCGACCAAGACCGAGGCTTACAAGAAACTGGGTACGTTCCTGCCGAAGATCGGTTACACGCAGAAATGGCGCGACTACGGCAGCGTGAAGATCGTCCCCGGCGACCTCATCGCCAATGTGCAATCGCTGCGCCGTTATTTCGTCGAAGACCAGAACCGTCGCCTGGGCACCAAGCCAGATCGCGAGGAATGGTTCATGACCCCGCATACGGTCAATGCCTACTACAACGCCTCGTTCAACGAGATCGTGTTCCCGGCAGGCATCCTGCAGCCGCCGTTCTTCGACGTGAGCGCCGACCCGGCGGTGAACTACGGCGCGATCGGCGGCGTGATCGGCCACGAAATGGGCCACGGCTTCGACGATCAGGGCTCGAAATCGGATTCCGCGGGCATCCAGCGCAACTGGTGGACCGACGAGGACCGCGCGCGCTTCGATACCCGCACCAAGGCGCTGGGCGCACAGTACGCCACGTATTGCCCACTCGAAGGCCAATGCGTGAACGGCCAGCTGACGATGGGCGAGAACATCGGCGACCTCGGCGGCCTGTCGATGGCCTACACCGCCTACAAACTGAGCCTCAAGGGCAAGGAAGCACCGGTGATCGACGGCCTGACCGGCGACCAGCGCTTCTTCCTGGCCTGGGCGCAGGTATGGAAGTCGAAGGCGCGCGAGGAAACCATCCTCAACCGGCTCAAGACCGATTCGCATTCGCCGCCGCAGTACCGGATCAATGGCCCGCTGCGCAATCTCAACGAATGGTACAAAGCCTTCGACGTGAAGCCGGGCGACAAGCTTTACCTGCCGCCGGAGCAGCGCGTGCGTATCTGGTAACGGCTTCGGCGCAGGCGATCAACGGGATGATCGGCTGCGGTATCGTCGAACGGCCACCGCGAGGTGGCCGTTTTCGTTTGCGCCTGTCTGTAGACGCCACGCCCGCAGAATCAATCCACCGACAGGCTGTTCGCGAACATCGCCGCTTCCTGCGACTTCACCATTTCGCGCAATTGCTGGTGCGCCAGCGCCTTGTTGGTCCACAGCGCGCGATAGGTCTCGCGCAGCGCCGCGATATGGCGGCTGATCTGGAATGACACCAACGCGCTGTCGTAATTGACGATGGCGCCGCGGGCATTGCCCTCCATCAGGCAATCGTTGCCGCGTTCGAGACGTTCGCGCAGGAACGCAAGGGCGTCGACATGGGTGGAAGCAGGGTCTTGCTCGGACATTGGTGCACTCAGCGATGGACATTGCGACGCCCAGCGGCGCCGTACGTACCCGCAGACAACGCCAACGCGGACAACAACCGGCCATCGTCACGCTGCGCGACGATCAAGCTCCACCCGACGCGATGCCACCCTGCGGTGGCGCATGTTTCGGCAGGTACATCGAAATCGCCGCTGCCGCAGCCACCATGCCCGCCGACACCGCAAGGCACATCGCGATGCCGTAACGCTGGAACACCCATCCCGACAACAGTGTGCCCGACAGCCGGCCCATCGCATTGGCCATGTAATAGAAGCCGACATCCAGCGACACGCCGTCTTCCGCGGCATAACTCACGATCAGATAACTGTGCAGCGAGGAGTTGATCGCGAACAACACACCGAACAACATCAGCCCGATCACCAGCACCGTCTGCGGCGAATGCCCGTGCCACAGCAGCGCCGCCATGCCCGCCGGCACCACCGTCAGCGCGCTGGCCCATGCGAACGCCGCACGGCCATCCGGCAGCTTCATGGTGTGATTATCTGCGCTGTACTTGTCTGCGCTGCGCTTGCCGGTGACGTACGGCGCGATCGACTGTACCGCGCCGTAGCCGATCACCCATGCGGCGAGAAAACCGCCGATCGACCAGAAATCCCAGCCCAGCGTCTGCGCGAGGAACACCGGCAGCGCGACCACGAACCAGACATCGCGGGCGCCGAACAGGAACATCCGCGCCGCCGACAGCAGATTGATCGCGCGGCTCTTCGAGAAGATGTCGCGGAATTTCGGTTTGCCGCTGGCTTTGCCCAGATCGCGGCGAAGCGCCCACAGACTCAAGGCCCAGACCAGCGTTAAAGCGATTGCCATGATCGCTACCGCCCGGGTGAAGCCCACCCAGGTCAACAGCGCGCCGCCGAGGAAGAAACCGACACCCTTCAACGCGTTCTTCGAGCCGGTCAACGCTGCCACCCAGCGATACAACGTGTCTAGCCGATCGGCGGACACCAGCAGCTTGATGCTGCTCTTGGCGCTCATCTTGTTCAGATCCTTGGCGATGCCCGACAGCGCCTGCGCGGCCATCACCCACGGCACCGTCAACAGCGCGGCGGGCACCAGCAGCATCGACAGCGCCGCGACCTGCAGCCCCAGGCCGATGTTCATGGTGCGGTTGAGCCCGATCCGCGCGCCGAGCCAACCGCCGATCAAGTTGGTCGCCACGCCGAACAGTTCGTAGAACAGGAACAGCATCGCCACCTGCAGCGGGCTGTAGCCCAGGCGGTGGAAATGCAGCACCACCAGCATGCGCAGCGCGCCGTCGGTCAAGGTGAAGGCCCAGTAATTGCCGGTGATGGCCAGGTACTGGCGGATCCCGGGCGACAGCCGCTTCAGCACGATCAACCTACCGATCCGCATTGCCGACCAGTTGTACCAGCTCGGCCGTGCGATTCACATACCCCCATTCGTTGTCGTACCAGGCGTAGATCTTCACCTGGGTGCCGTTGGTGACCATGGTCGACAGCGCATCGACGATGCCCGAACGCGGGTCGTGCAGGAAATCGATCGACACCAGCGGCCGCGTTTCGTAACCGAGAATGCCGGCGAGTTCCCCCTCGGCGGCGGCGCGCAACAAGGCGTTGACTTCATCCACTGACGTCGCGCGCTCGACCTCGAACACGCAGTCTGTCAACGAGGCATTGATCAACGGCACGCGCACGGCGTGGCCGTTGAGGCGACCTTTGAGTTCCGGGAAGATTTCGGCGATGGCGGTGGCCGAACCCGTGGAGGTCGGAATCAGACTGCTGCCGCAGGCCCGCGCGCGGCGCAGATCCTTGTGCGGCGCATCGACGATGACCTGGGTGTTGGTCAGGCTATGGATCGTGGTCAGGCTGCCGTGGCGGATGCCCAGCCCCTCGTGGATCACCTTCACCACCGGCGCCAGACAATTGGTGGTGCACGACGCCGCCGAGACGATGCGATGCGTCGCCGGATCGAAGCGGTGATGGTTCACGCCCATCACCACGTCCAGCGCGCCCGCGGATTTCACCGGCGCGGTCACCACCACGCGCTTCACGCCTTGATCGAGATACGGCTGCAGCACATCGGGCTTGCGGAATTTGCCTGACGCTTCGATCACGACATCGCAATCCGACCAGTCGGTCGCGGCGATCTCGCGATTGCGCGACAGCGGAATCCGCACGCCATCGATCACGATGACATCGCCATCGGCCACGGCTTCGCGTTCCCAGCGGCCATGCACCGAATCGAAATTCAGCAGATGCGCGAAGGTTTCCGCATCGCCGCCCGGATCGTTGATCCGGACGAACGCGATATCGGGATTGCTCCAGGCGGCGCGCAGGGTGAGGCGCCCCATGCGGCCGAAGCCGTTGATGCCGGTGCGGATGGTCATAAGGAATGGTCCGGAAGTGTGTCGGTAATAGCGGTGACTGCGCAGGCGGACGTGCCGACTGCAGCGGCCGGCGCGCATGCGCTCGGATTGCCGCCGCAGCAGTGAGCGGTCAGAAATGCCACCAGCGCGTTCATGGCATCGAAATCCGCGCGATAACAGATGAAGCGGCCGCGCGGTTCGCCATGGATCAGGCCGGCGGCGACCAGTTCCTTGAGATGGAAGGACAGCGTTGCACCGGGCAGCGACAAGTACTCGGCAAGTTCACCTGGGCTACTGCCATCGTGGCCGGCTTCCACGAGCCGCCGATAGATCGACAGGCGCGTGCTTTGGCCCAGGGCTGCCAGCGCAAGTGTGGCTTCTTTGATTTCCATATTTCTAGAATATTCGAAATATTGTGACAAACGAATGACAGCGACACCCCCTGCTGCTCCAAGGTTCCGGAAAAGAGAAAGGCCCGGGTTTCCCCGGGCCTTTCCTGACTCGCGATGCCTGTCTCGCGACAGGTGCTGACTTTACGGTGTGACCGTCAGATCGATCGGCAGGGCAGCCGCAGGCCTGGCCGGATCGTTGCTGTTCACGCAAACATAGGCACGGTAGCTGGCCGCAGCCAACGCGCTGCTGTTGAGCGTCAGCGTGGTCGACTGCGCAGCGGCAGGAGCGACGGAACCGGAGGCCGGCGTCAGCGTACCCAACCAGGGCGCACCGCAGGCAACGGAACCGCGGATCACCATGTTCAAGCCCGAGAACGCATTGTTGCTGGCCCAGGCACCGGTGTTGGTCGTGCTCACATTGATGCTCATGAACGTGCCGTTGCCGGTCGCGGAGCCGAACTGCGCCCAACGGTTGGCGAAGGTGCCGGCGGTGTTCACCACGAGCCAGTACTTGCCTGCGGGCAAGGTCACGTTCTGGCCGGCAGCGGCCAGATTCAGGCTGATGAAACCGCCTGCAGTGGAAACGCCAGCAGCAGTGGGCGACGCGCTGTAGGTCCACACGGCCGCACCAGACGCCGACTGCGGATTGCCTGCCGGCACGCCGGCCGCATCCGGATAGATGCTCCAGCGGAGGCTGGTTGCAGCTCCCGGGAACGCCAGACCGCTGACCACGAAACCTTCGGTGGAGATCGAGCTGAGCTGCGTCGCCCCGGTCAGATCGAAATCGTCGGCGGAGAACTGCGCGTTGTTGCCGGCGGTCGCCGGGTCGCTGTAGATCGTGTTGCGGAAGCCGGAATTGACCGCCCCGCGCAGCGCGTTGTACAGGTCGAGGCTGCCGTTGCCGCTGGTGCTGGCGGTGTAGTTCAGGGTCGAACCACCGGTGTTGCCGATGTTGAAGCTGGTGCTGCCATTGTTGCCGGCGGCCACGCTGGCGCTGACCGAAGCCGGCAGCGCGATGATCGGCGGCTGTACCGCCACCGCGACCGGGAGACGGAGGTTGGAAACATCGCTTTGCCCCGCGCCGCTCTGAATGCGTTCCAACAGCACTTCACCAAAATTCCAGGCGCCGTTGGCGGGCAGGGTCGAACTGTTGATCGTGAAAGTGATCGTGCGGGTCGCGCCAGGCAGGATCCACATCAGCGCCGGATTCGCCGTACCCGGCACGCCGTTGACGCTGATCTGCCAAAAGCCGCCGCTCGTACCCGGATTGCGGAAGGTGCGGGTGAAGCTGCAGGTCGGCGGAGCGCAGCGGCCATTGGCCATGCTGGCGAGATTCAACGTCGCGGGGTTGCCGCCGGTGGCGGGGTTCGCGGCGTTGTAGTTTGCGGTGGTCTCATTCAACACCAGACCGGCCCGGATCGCACGTTCGATGCGCAGACGGCCGGAGCCGCGGGCAAAGGCGTTCGCCAGGGTGACCTGATCTTCGGTGTAGACCTGCGTGGTCGCGGTCATCATCAGTGCCGACTTGATTTCAGCAACGCTCCAGGTCGGACGCGCCTGACGGATCAGCGCGGCAGCGCCGGCCTGATGCGGAGACGCCATCGACGTGCCGCTGATCGTGCCGATCAGCTGCTCGAAACCACTGATCGTGGTCCCGGCCAGGGTCGCCAGAATGTCGACGCCCGGCGCGGTCACGTCCGGCTTGACCAGATCGAAATTGCCGGCAGGGCCGCGCGAGCTGAAGGACGCCAGCGCATCGGCAACATTCGGCAGACCAACGCCCGGGAAGGAGATCTGCGCGGTGGTGGTGGTCGGGTTGGCTCCGCCGAACGTGGCCAGCGCGTTGCCATCGGTCTGGCTCACGCTGAACACCGGAACGGTGGTGCCCGGGACGGACGGCAGGATCGTGCCGACCTGATTGTTGGCGATGATGACCGCGATGGCGCCCGCGGCCGAAGCATTATTGGTTTTTTCGCTGAAGGCACAGGTGCCGCGGCGGATCACGACGATCGCACCGGTCAGCGAACCCGCGGCGTAAGGCGACGGGTTGCAACCATCGGTGGTGCCAGCGATGCCAGCACTGATGATCAACGGCGTGGTGCCGGGGATCGTGGCCGAGAACGCAACGCCACCGCTACCGTTGTTGAGCACGACCGGCTGCAGATTCGCCGGCACCGGCAATGGGCCGGTCACCTGCATCAGCGTGCCGAAACCGCCACGGCCATGCTGGGAAGCGGCCGTCGCGGAGGTCCACGGCTCAAGATGGCCGAGGGTGTTCGGGCCCGGGCCGCTGTTGCCGGCCGAAGTGGCGACGAAGATGCCGGCATCGGTCGCGCTGAGGAAGGCCAGCGAGGTCGCTTCGGTCCACGGCTGGGCGCCGCCGCCGATCGAGTAGTTGATGACATCGACGCCGTCGGCGACCGCCTGGTTGATCGAGGCCACGGTCGAGACGTTCGGGCACAGGCCCTGGCCGGTCGTCGTATTCGTGTAGCAGGCGTCGTAGGCGATGATGTTGGCGCGCGGCGCCACACCGGAGATACGCAGCGACGCGCCGTTGAACACCACGTCACGCCGGTTGCCGACCGTCGTGGAAGCGGTGTGGCTGCCATGACCGTTGGTATCGCCGAAGCCGGGCTCTTCACGCACTGCGGTCACGCCGCACTGGTTGCCCGGTGCCGCGCAGACGAAGTCGTAGCCGCCGATCAGCTTGTCGTTACAGCGTCCGGCATCGTCGCCGCCCGCGGCGCAAGTGCCCAGATAGACGCCGGCGCCAAGCGGGTTGGCGTGGACGTAGCCGTCGACCGGGTCGGTCTGTGCGAACGACGGGCTGCCGAAATTGATGCCCGAGTCGATGAGGCCGGCGATGATGCCCTCGCCCTGCACGGCAGGCGCGCCGCCGGGCAACGTGGGACTGCCGGCCCATGCGGCGGGGGCGCCGATCAGGGTCGGGCCGACGTCGGTGTCGAGCACGTATTCGCGATATTCCTCGACCAGACGGACGCCGCCCATGCGCGAAACGCGCGCGGCTTCGGCGACGCTCATGTCGGTGACGATGCCGTTGACCGCGTGCTGCATGCGGCGACGCACCTGCAGCGGACGCTGGATCATGCCGGACATCTGGCTTTCCATCTGCCGCTGCTTGCCCTGCAGATAGGACACGTAGTTCAGTGCTTCGGGGCTGCGGCTGTCGAGACGCGGGGCGCCATATGCACCCGATTTCCGCTGCGGAGCGGAAATGCCGGCTGTGCCGCCTTTATAGGTTGCGAGAGACGCTTCGCTGAAGAGGACGATATAGGTGCCGCGACCATTGCGGCCGGCGGCCTTGATCGAAACTGCGGGGGTACGGGCACCGTTGCCGGCGTTGAACGTCTCCATGACCTGGTTGCGTTCCGCACGCGACACCAGCGAGAACCGCGGCGCGGTCTGGGTGGCTTTGGTCTGTTGCGCAACGCGATGCTCGCGCTCGGACCGTGCGGACAAGTATTGATAAGACGCGGCGCTGGCGGCCGCGGCGATCGCGCATAACGCGAAAACGCCGCCCCACTTTTTCAGATTTGACATTTGGAGTTCCCCAGAGACTGATCGGCAAGCGTGTGTGTGAAAGCACCGCTTCGTGCGATGGTAAGGGCTTCCATGGATAGCCCACAACCGGTGACACCGTACCCGTAAGACTGATCTGTAACACTGACATGACTATAACTGACAAGCATGTCCCTGCTAGCCCGTCGAGTGTACTGCTTTGCGCGCTGCAACATCGAGACAATCTCGATCCGGGCAACTTGGACACCCACGACGGGGCGTCGTCAGCCGGTGCCGCCCTTTTCGTGCCCCCATGGCCGGGCGTCAGTGCGGAATACCAGCAGGTAGGCCGAGACCGACCACACCGACGCCGCCGCCCAGCCCGCAAGAATGTCGGAGGGGTAATGCACGCCCAGATAGACCCGCGAGAACGCCACCGATACGGCGAATGCCACCACAGCGACGGCCATCGGCCAGCGCCAGCGCGTGTGCCAGGCCAGCAGCAGCAGCACCCAGGCGAGCGTGGCCGAACCCATCGCGTGGCCGCTGGGGAAACTGAAGGTGGTTTCCGGCGCGATCGACGCCCACAGGCTCGGACGGTCGCGCGCGAAGATCTGTTTGGTCGCCAGATTCAGCAATGCCGAACCGATGATCGCAATGCCGGCGAACAACCCTTCGCGCAGCTTCCGGCGCCAGGCCAGCGCCGCGATCAGCAGGATGTCGAATGGCACCACGCCGTAGGCGTAACCGGCTTCGGAAATGAATACGAGCGCGCGATCGAGGACGTCGCCGTGCAGCGATTCGGCGAAACGCAGGAGCGGTTCGTCGAACGCGAAAGGTTCGTGCTCACGCACTTCGTCGGCAAGCTCGGCGAACCCCCACAGCGGCAGCAGCAGGCCGACGAACAGCAGCGTCAGCCGCAGCAGGCGACTGCGCAGGAAATCGATGACGAAGCGCAGTTCCCCGCGCAGCATCGCCAATATGTCAGCCGGTGTGCGCGTCACGCCCGAACTTGCGCTCGACGTAACCGTCGATGATGCCGATGAACTCGTGGGCGATATTGTCGCCGCGCAGTGTCACGCTCTTTTCGCCATCCACGAATACAGGGGCGGCCGGGCTTTCGCCGGTACCCGGCAACGAGATGCCGATGTTGGCGTGACGCGACTCGCCGGGACCGTTGACGATGCAGCCCATCACCGCCAGCGTGAGATTCTCCGCGCCCGGATGGGTGATCTTCCATTCCGGCATTTTCGCGCGGACGTGCTCCTGCACCACCTTCGCCAGTTCCTGGAAGAACTCCGACGTGGTGCGGCCGCAGCCCGGGCAGGCGGTGACCATCGGCGTGAACGCGCGCAGGCCCATGGTCTGCAGCAATTCCTGGGCGACGATGACTTCCTGGGTGCGCGAGGCGCCCGGGTCGGGCGTCAGCGAAATACGGATGGTGTCGCCGATCCCTTCCTGCATCAACACCGCCAGCGCCGCCGCCGAAGCGACGATGCCTTTGCTGCCGATTCCAGCCTCGGTGAGCCCCAGATGCAGCGCGAAATCCGAACGCAGGGCGAGATCGCGATACACCGCGATCAATTCCTGCACGCCGCTGACTTTCGCACTGAGGATGATGCGTTCGCGCGCAAGACCGATGTCCACCGCGCGTTCGGCCGAATCCAGCGCCGAGCGGATCAACGCCTCGCGCAACACGCGCCCTGCATCCCACGGCATGGCGCGCTGCGCGTTCTCGTCCATCAACTGCGCGGCCAGCGACTGGTCCAGCGAGCCCCAGTTGGCGCCGATGCGTACCGGTTTGTCGTAGCGGATCGCGAACTCGATCAACTGCGCGAACTGGGTGTCGCGCTTCCTGCCGAAACCGACATTGCCCGGGTTGATGCGGTACTTCGCCAGCGCCTGGGCGCAGGCCGGTTCGGCGGCGAGCAACTGGTGCCCGTTGTAGTGGAAGTCTCCGATGATAGGCACCGTGATGCCCATCATCGCCAGCTTCTCGACGATGCGTGGGACAGCCGCAGCGGATTCGGCATTGTTCACCGTCACCCGCACCAGCTCCGAACCCGCACGCCACAGTTCGGCGACCTGCTTGGTGGTGCCGGCGACGTCGGCGGTGTCGGTATTGGTCATCGACTGCACCACCACCGGCGCATCGCCGCCGACGGCGATGCCGCCGATGCAGACCTGGCGGGTGACGCGACGCGACGCGGGACCGAAGATCGGCGCGGCGGCTTCGGACTGGCAGGGCAAGGGCTGTGCGGACATGGCGTGCATTCTACCCGTGCGCCATGCCCTTCGTAGGAGGGCCTTCAAGCCATCTTGTAGGAGGGCCTTCAGGCCCGAGCTCTCGCTTGGCATGGCAGATGGGAGAGCTCGGGCCTGAAGGCCCTCCTACAGAAAAGGCCCTCCTACAGAAACTGTAGCGTCCCGTATCCTGTACCGATGTCCGCATTACCCCCCAACGACGACCGCAAGGCGCTCACCCCCAGTCAGCTGAACGCCCTTGCCCGCAATCTGCTTGAAGACACCTTTCCGCTGATCTGGGTCGAAGGCGAGTTGGGCAATCTGTCGCGGCCCTCGTCCGGGCACCTCTATTTCACACTGAAGGACGAACGCGCCCAGGTCCGCTGCGCGCTGTTCAAGCCCAAGAGCCAGTGGCTGAAGTTCACGCCCCGCGAAGGCTTGCGGGTGCTCGCGCGCGGCAGGCTCACGCTGTACGAAGCCCGCGGCGATTACCAGCTGATCCTCGACACCATGGAGGAAGCCGGCGAAGGCGCGCTGCAGCGGGCATTCGAGCAACTGAAAGCCAAGCTGCAGGCAGAAGGTCTTTTCGACCAGAGCCGCAAACGGCCGCTGCCGGCGCACGTGCGCCGCCTCGGCGTACTCACTTCGCCCAGCGGCGCCGCGGTGCGCGACGTGCTGAGCGTTCTGCGCCGGCGCTTCCCGCTGCTGGAAGTCGACGTGCTGCCGGTGCCGGTGCAGGGCGAGACCGCGGCGGCGCAGATCGTGCGCATGCTGCAGGCCGCCGGGCGCAGCGGCCGCTACGACGCGCTGCTGCTCGCCCGCGGCGGCGGTTCGCTGGAAGACCTGTGGGCATTCAATGATGAGGCGCTGGCGCGTGCGATCGCCGCCTCGCCGGTGCCGGTGGTGTCGGCGGTCGGTCACGAAGTCGATTTCAGCCTCGCCGATTTCGCCGCCGACCTGCGCGCGCCGACGCCGTCTGTCGCTGCGGAACTGCTGGTGCCGGACCGCGCCGATCTCGCCGCGCATCTGCGCGCGCAGGCGCGGCGCCTGCATGCCATCCACGAGCGCCTGCTGCGCCACGCTGCGCAGCGCACCGACCGCGCCGCCCTGCGCCTGCAGGCGCTGCAACCGCAGGCGCGGCTCGACGCGCTGCGTCGGCGTCAGACAGACGCGCTGCGCCGACTGCATGCGGCGTGGGCGCAAGCGGATGAACGCCGCCGCGCGCAGCTGCGGCACGCGGCCGCGGTACTGCACGCAGCGCGGCCGCAGCGGCGGTTGTCGCTGCTGCGCGACCGCCTGCAGTCGCTGGCGCCGCGCCCACAAGCGGCGACCGTGCGCGCATTGCAGCGGCGTGCGCTGCAGTTGCAGGGCCTGGCGCGTTCGCTGGAAGCGGTGAGTCCGCTGGCGACGGTCGCACGCGGCTATTCGATCCTGCAGCACGACGACGGTCGCATCGTGCGCAGCGTGAACGACGCGCAGGCCGGCGAAGGACTCAATGCGCGGCTGCGGGACGGCGTACTGCGGGTGCGCGTCGAGCGCGAGGTCTGACGGCACCACCTGTAGAGCGGGTTTCACCCCGCTGCTCACGCTTCACGGGAAATGAAGCGGGCTGGGTTTCAACAGCCGAATGGCTGGTCAGCCCGTCTACTACCGGCGTTACGGTTCGTTCTTGCGGCGGGTGTACTCCACTTCCACCGCCTTGGCCTCATCGCCGTCGGGCGAGATATTGGTCATCACGATGACCAGATGGTCGTCGTCCAGCTGCTCGATCTCGGTCCGCCAACCCCAGCGCGGCCCTGGCGGGGTCTTGCCGTCGCCGTAGCTGCCGAGTACCGCAAAGTGCGCGGGCTCGGTTTCGCCCGCGCTGTGCGAGAACGCCTGCCCTTGAGAAAACACGATCGAACTACCGCTGTGGAAGCTGTCGATCCACGCGCATTCCCAGCGCCGCTCGTCGAGGTGATAGCCGTACAGCGCCACGCCCGCATAACTGCGGCCATCGAACTCCCAACTGTATTCGTGTAACAGGAAGCGTCCGCCCAGCACCGCGCGAAGACTGCCGCGCTGGCCGGACTCCGCCGCCAGCATGTCGCGCTCGAACCACAGCCGGTAAACGCCCTCCCACTCTCCGGCCATCCGCGCCAGACGGCGATGCGGCCCGTCCTGGGGCGACAGGGGACTGGGGGTTGCCTCGGCGGGCCGTGGACTGGAATCGCTGGTACTCATGGTCACGACGTCGCTGGTGCTCATCGTTGTCGCCCTCCCCCTGTGGATCGGACCAGCCTACTCCAGC
>JBKJHV010000090.1:0-3928 GCA_046598445.1 Lysobacteraceae bacterium | reverse complement strand
GGTGTACCGCCAAGGCGCGGACAGGACCGTGCACACGGTGTTCGACGACGCGGGCCGCTGGATCGGCGACTACGACGCCAACGGCGCGGTCATCCAGCAGGCGATCTGGCTGGGCGATTTACCGGTCGGCCTGCTGGCGAAGGACGGCGGTGTCACCCGCCTGTTCCATATCGAAGCCGATGCGCTGGGCAGCCCGCGCGTGGTGATCGACCCGACGCGCGGCACCAACGGCACCGTCGTATGGCGCTGGGATCTGGCGGGCGAAGCGTTCGGCAACGACAAGCCGAACGAGGATCCGGACGGCGACGACGTCGCGTTCGTGCTGGACATGCGTTATCCGGGGCAGCAGTACGACAGTGCGTCGGAACTCAACTACAACTATTTCAGGGATTACGAAGCCAAAACGGGTCGGTATGTGCAAAGCGATCCGATTGGGTTGGACGGGGGAATTAGTACCTTTGGTTATGTTGGTGGGTCGCCGTTAGTTTTTGTCGACTACTATGGACTTGCCGCAACCTTGAATATGCTTGCGCCAGACAGTAATCCGCGTGATAACAAGGCTGATGATGGTGCATGCGGCAAGCCATGCGGCCATGAGTATGCTAAACGCTATAAAAACAAGCTTGGTGAGTTCAGTGTTGCTGCTCATGGCGATAACAAGGGTGTATGGGATGAGCGTTTGGGTTATTACAATAGGCAGCACTTGAATGCTGCGGAGCTTGCTCAAGCCATCAAGAACCACTCAGCTTATTCGCCAGGCATGACGGTGCGTTTGCTGTCATGCAGATCTGCAGAGGGCGGAGCTGATTCTTTGGCTGCTTTAGTACAAGCAATTCTAGCGTCGAGCGCCTTAATTGGTTCAGGGACGCGTGTTCAAGGATCGCCGCAAGGAAGTTTTACACCTTTTAATGACACTAATGGCAATCGCCGTAGAGATCCAGGGGAGCCAGCAGCCCCTTGGGTTAGTTTCCCAGGAGGAAAGCCATGAAAAATCGATTCCTGATGATTCAATCGCTTGTATGGATCTTTGCCTTTTTGTTATGTGGCGAAGAGATAGCTGCCTGTGAAAGAGCTGCTTCTTCCAAGAATCAGACGATTGATGAGTACAGAGAAAAGGCAAAGCAGGGCGATTTAGATTCCATCTATATTTTGGTGGAAGAGCTGACAGACGGTGCTCCGCAATATAACGAAGAAGCGGAATTCTGGTTGCGTTCGGCTGCAAAAATGGATCCACGAGCTGTTTTGCACTTGGCTGAGATGCTCTTGCTAAAGAAAGACGACCAAGCGTTTGAAGAAGCCATACTTTTGCTCCGATCGCAGGTCAAAAATGAAGGGGCAGCGGCATATAAGAGAATTGGCGATGCATATTTTCAAAGAAAGCTTTTTGAAGAAAGTGTTGGCTGGTTTCAGGCCGCTGCCCTTATGGGTAATTATGACGCGGCTGTCAGCCTTTCTAATGTTTACTTTGATTCACCTTTGGCCGATGCAAAAAGTCTTTCAGTATATTGGGCATGCCGGGCGATCTCATCACGTGATGACCAATCGTATATGACCGATCAAATGCGAAAGCGATTGATGGCGTTGACGGGAATAGGTACGTATGTGTGCCCTACTGTTTTGCAGCAGACAGGTTCATTTGAGAAGAAGTAAACCTGACGCTGATATATGGGGCGGAGCCAGTTGTATAAGTTTGGTAATTACCCGACACCCGGGCTTGGGTAGAAGCAGTTATGCGGCGAGTGTGTCGGGTTGGATTTCGGTTGTCACCTCCGGCTCTGTGGAAAACTAGGGTCAGGTTGACTTCTCGATAGCCGACCAAGAAAAAAAGAAGTGCAGTAGGCGAAGCCGTCCTCACTTCAGTAAAAGTGAACTTGGCTCCGTTGCTCTGCGATTTCAATCGCCGCGCGACGGCAACCAAGCCGATCCGCCGGCGCGGATTTACGGCTACGATCCGCTCAATCCAGGTTCGATCAGTAGGAAAACCAATGAACGCCGTGCTGCGCGAAGCGCACAGGAACGACATCCCGGGCATGTGGACGGTGCGTTATGCGGTGACCGAGAACACGCTCGCGCCTGGACGCATCACCGACGAGGAATTCCGTCGCGAGATCGAGGATACCGGTAAAGGCTGGGTGATCGAAGTCGATGGCGGTATCCGTGCGTTCGCCAGTTGCAATGCGCACACCGGCAACATCTGGGCGCTGTTCGTGCATCCGGACGCCGAAGGGCTTGGCTATGGCGATCGGCTGCATACGGCGATGCTGGCGTGGTTGCGCACGCAAACGATCCGGCGGCTGTGGCTCACCACTGATGCGCACAGCCGCGCCTGTGGTTTCTACGAGCGCCGCGGCTGGCGGCGCGCTGGTGTCAACGAGAGCGGTGAAGTGCGTTTCGAGCGCGAAAACGCGCCGTAATTTGCATGCGGACTGCGCGCGGCTCAACGCGCCGCTTTCAATCCGCAGTCATCAGCGCCGCATGCCGCGCCTGCAGTTCCGCGAACACCTCATCGGTGTCGGGACGCACGCCGTGCCAGAGGAAAAAGCTTTCCGCGGCCTGTTCCACCAGCATGCCGAGGCCGTCGATGGCGTGGTGCGCGTGTGCGGCGCGGGCCCAGGCGAGGAACGGGATGGCGGCTTCGCCGTAGCTCAGGTCGACCGCGGCGGTGCGCGGGCCGACCAGCGACATCGGCAGTTTCGGCAGGCTGCCGTGGCGCGTCGCCGAAGTCGCGTTGACGATCAGTTCGAACTCGCCCAGCGTGCCGAGGTCGTCGAGATAGCGCGAATGCACGCGGCCGGGCATGCCGAGCAGATCCACCAGCGCGTCGGCTTTCTGCGAATCGCGGTTGACGATGAACAGTTCGCCGATGCCCGCATCGAGCAGCGCCGGTGCGACGCCGCGCGCGGCGCCGCCGGCGCCGAGCAGCAGCGTGCGTCGACCGCGAAGATCGAGGCCGTGGCGGCCGGTGAGGTCACGTACCAGGCCGGCACCGTCGGTGTTGTCGCCCAGCCAGCCGTTGCCGTGTTTGATGAGCGTGTTGACCGCGCCGGCGCGTTTGGCGCGCGCGCTGAGCAGATTGCACAGTTCGGCGGCGCGCTGTTTGTGCGGCAGGGTGACGTTGCCGCCTTCGCCGCCGCTGCGTGCGAACGACGACAGCGTGCCGTCGAAATCGCCAGGCTTGGATTCGATCGCCACATATTCGATCGCGATACCGCTCTGGCGTGCGAAGGCCTGATGGATTCTAGGCGACAGCGAATGCAGTACGGGGTGTCCGAACACGGCGTAACGTTTCATCGCGAACTCCTCAGTCCTTCAGCCAGCGCGCAGCATCCAGCGCGAAATAAGTCAGCACACCGTCGGCGCCCGCGCGCTTGAATGCGACCAGCGCTTCGAGTGCGCAGGCGCGCTCGTCGAGCCAGCCGTTCTGCGCGGCGGCTTTCAGCATCGCGTATTCGCCGCTGACCTGGTACACGAACGTCGGCGCGCCGAATTCGTCCTTCACCCGGCGCACGATATCGAGATACGGCATGCCCGGTTTGACCATGATCATGTCCGCGCCTTCATCGAGATCCTGCGCGACTTCGCGCAGCGCTTCGTCGGAATTGGCCGGGTCCATCTGATAGCTGTACTTGTTGCCCTTGCCGAGCGCGCCGGCCGAGCCCACCGCGTCGCGGAACGGGCCATAGAAGCTGCTGGCGTATTTCGCGGCATAGGACAGGATGCGGGTGTGGATGTGGCCGCCGACTTCCAGCGCCTCGCGGATCGCGCCGATGCGGCCGTCCATCATGTCGCTGGGCGCCACAACGTCGGCGCCTGCGCGCGCATGCGACAGCGCCTGCTGCACCAGCGCCTCGACGGTGTCGTCGTTGACCACGTAGCCGCTGTCGTCGATCAACCCGTCCTGGCCGTGCGTGGTGTAGGGATCGAGCGC
>JBKJHV010000056.1:0-12221 GCA_046598445.1 Lysobacteraceae bacterium | reverse complement strand
GAGATCGTTGCTGTCCATCATGCGTTCGGTCGTGACCGTGCGCTCACTGAAAGTCCCCGACTGCTTCAGCAACTGGTCGACGAGGGTGGTCTTGCCGTGGTCGACGTGGGCGACGATGGCGATATTGCGCAGGCGTTCGATAGACATGGCGATGGGCGCCCGGGTGTGGCCGGACGCTAGAATTTTCGTGAAGGAAGCCCACTATTATAGCCCGCGGCCGAGAGTAATGGCTCGGTTCGCCTGTTCAGATTTCCGGAAATACGATCTCCAGGCCCTTGTGGTGCCCCTCGATGAGGCTGACTGCCCTCGATTTCGTGGATTTGGCGCTGTTCGGCCTGGGGCTGGCGATGCGGCTCAGCCCGGATTCGGCGGTGGTCCTGCCCTGCCGGCCACGCTGGCGATATCGCTCGTCGACCACGGCCGCCGCTGAGCCGCCCTAGCACCGTGGCCGGAAACCTGGGCCGCGCGGCCCTCGACCAGATCGGCATGCTACGGTATCGCCCCTTTTATCCGCGGCGCGTCGACACCACGTCGTTTCGACCTCGCGTCCTTTCGATTGACCCATTCCGGAGCCTGACCATGAGCCTGATCGCCCATTTCGATACCGACCGCGGCCCGATCCGCATCCAGCTGCACGCCGACAAGGCGCCGCTGACCGTCGCCAACTTCGTCAACCTCGCCCAGCGCGGGTTCTACAACGGCCTGACCTTCCACCGCGTGATCCCCGACTTCATGGTCCAGGGCGGCTGCCCGCAGGGCCGCGGCACCGGCGGCCCGGGTTACAAGTTCGAGGACGAAGCCAACAACGGCGTCGCCCACGAGCGCGGCGTGCTGTCGATGGCCAACGCCGGTCCCAACACCAACGGCAGCCAGTTCTTCATCACCCACGTCCCCTGCGGCTGGCTCGACGGCAAGCACACCGTCTTCGGCAAAGTCCTGGAAGGGATGGACGTGGTCGACAGCATCCGCGGCGACGACATCATCAAATCGCTGAAGATCGAAGGCGACGCCGAAGCCGCGCTGGCCGCCAAGGCCGACCGCGTGGCGGAGTGGAACAAGATCTTGGCGGCGTAACCGACGACGCGAACGTTGAGGCCGGGAAAGCGATTGCTTTTCCCGGCCTCGCGCTTATTCAGCGTCCGGCGACTGGAACGAATGCTTCCATGCCAGGCATCTTCCCGCCGCGCACGAACTCGATCGGCGGACAGCCGTTTCTGTACAGGCAACGCGTGTATTGATTCACGCAGTAATCGTTCTGCCACCCGCCGCAGGTAAAGAACTGTAACTCGCAGACATCGCAGGGATCGTCCCCTGCTGCGCGGGAATCGTTCGGTTGGTAACCGAACGCAAGGGTCAAGCCGACGATCGCAAGCATTTTGAAAGTCAGCGGGAACGGGTTGCTTTTCATGTGGAACCTCCTTCCTGGATGGGCCATGTGACGCAAATGCTGCGCCGAAGCCGATCCTACGCCGTTTGGGTCATGGTCGCCGGGGCAATCGCAGTGCGGCCTGCATTGCGGATGCGGGTCGCGTCGTCCGGACGTACTCGAGCCACCGCGTCGGTTTCATGCGCGGAAAAGTGTTGCGGTGGTGCAGCGGGCTCTGACTTGCGATGATCGCGTCGATTTCATGGCACATTGCCGCACACGTTGACCATCGCACGGAGTGCCGTCATGTCGAGAAGAATCCTGGGTCTTCTGCTGTTCGTGGTAGGCCTGGCCGCGCTGGTGGCGGGTTTCCAGATCGTTGCGCTGGTGTCCGCGGCGACGGGTCTGTTGTTCATCGCGAGTACGGCGCGGGCAGGGCGCGGCGGTTCCGGTCACGGTGGTTCGGGCGATGGGCACTGGCATGGCGATCACCGCAACGATAACGATCATCTCGGCGGTGGCGACGGTGATTCGGGCGGCGGCGATGGTGGTGGCGGGGATTGAGCACCCTGTAGGAGGGGCTTCAGCCCCGATGGCCGGCATGAAATGGATGTTCCGCGAAAAGCTCGGGCCTGAAGGCCCTCCTGCGAAAGCATTGGCCGTTTAAGAGGCTGCGTCGGATTGATGTTGAAAAAAGAGCGCCATGCGGCGCTCTTTCTGTTTCTCGTGTCGACGAATGTCCGACTACTTGAAACGCATGCCGTCCAGCATCGACTCCACCGCGGCCACGTCGCGGCCGTGGTAGTACTCCTTCGGCGCGACCCAGACCAGCACGTTGAGGAATTTGTTGCGTTCGGCGACCGCCGCGGTGCCTTTGTAGATCAGGCCGTCGGGGTTGGTCATTTCGACGTCGAAGCGGATGCCCTCGACGCTGCCGAAGGTGTGCGGGCGCAGGTTCGTGGTCTGGATGCCGACCCATTGCTGGTCGACGAAGCCGTCGGCCACCAGCTTCTGCAGTTCGTCCAGACGCATGCCCACGCGATACCACGGCCCGTCCGGACGCGATCTGCGCTCGCGCACGAGTTGGAAGACGTGTTCGTTGGGTTTGACCTTCGAGAAGATGATCAGGCGATTCAGCGCGACGCCGTCGATGGTCCACAGCTCGTTGCGACGGCTCTTGATGCGCGCCCAGTCCAGCGAGGTGTTGAAGGTCATGTCGAACGCGGTGGCCGCGCCCTTGGTCTGCAGTTTGCCGCCGGCGGATGCGCAGGCGGTCAGCAGCAGGGCGAGTGCGATCGGCAGCAGCCACTTCAGCAAGCGCAGCGTCATGGGGTGGACTCCAGTTTGGTCAGATAGTGTCGGATCAGCGCGGCGTCGCCGGCGGCGGGCGCGGCCTGCAGATAGTTGCGCAGGGCGGTGGCTGCGCCGGTGGCGTCGCCCTGCGTGCGCAGCAGCATGCCCTGTTCGCGCCAGGCCGCCGCGGGCGGGTCGGGCAGGGTCAGGGCTTCGGCATACAACTGCCCGGCCTTGATCATGTCGTTGTTCTTGTTGCGGCGGCGGTGTGCTTCGCCCAGATAGAACGTCGCCAGCGCCACGGTGTCGGGCGTGGCGTCCTGTTTGAGTTCGCCCAGTACGTGGATGCTGGTGTCGTAGGTGCGACGCGATAGTTCGCCCTCCATCCAGCGTTGCAGGAACGGCCGGATCGCGGTGCGATAGTCATCGGCGTAGGTTTTCGGATCCTGCACGTCCGCTTTCGTCGCCGCGGCGCGGATATCGGCGATGCGCTCTTCCGTTTGCGGATGACTGGCGAAGACGGCGCGGTTCTTGTGCGTGCGGTCGGCCTTCTCTTCGCGATTGAGGCGCTCCCAGATGCGCACGCCGGCCTGCGGGTCGTAGCCGTGCGCGGTGGCGACCGCGAAGCCCAGCGTATCGGCTTCGCGTTCGTTGTCGCGCGATTGTTTGAACAGGCTGGACATACCGCCGAGCAGGGCGATATTGCCGGCGATCGGCACGCCCACGCCCAGCGTGATGATGCCGAAGGTGCTCAGGAATGCAGTGGTGCGTTTCGCCGACTGCCAGCCTTCCAGCGAATGCCGCGCCTTGTAGTGCGCGAATTCGTGCCCGAGCACCACCGCCAGTTCGGATTCGTCGCGCATCCGCAGCAGCGCGCCGGTGAAGACGAAGGTCACGCCGTTGGGCGCCATCGAAGCGTTGAACACCGGGATGTCGACGATGTAGATGCGCAGGTCTTTGCAGTAATCGGTGGCGACCTTGCAGGCCACACTTTCGACATAACGCTGCAGTTCGGGATCGTGGACGATCAGCGGCGAATTGCGGATCTCCTTTTCGGCCTGATCCATGCCGTACCAGAGTTCGGATTCGGTGGAGCCGGCGACCGGGCGTTCGCCTGGCTGCAAGTGCGGCAACGGGGCCGCCGCTTGGGCCGACCCGAGCGATGCCGTGAGTGCTGCGGTCAGCGTCGCAACAGCCAATGTGTGACGGAAGCCGTGCATGATTGCTTATTCCAGATTATTCCAGCGGAAGTTTCTGCAACATTTGCTGCACCGTCTTGTTCGCGCCCTTCTGGTCGCGAAGATCGCCGGACTGGTTGGCGAGCAGGTTGTACCAGACCACTTGCCCGGTGCGCAGATCGACCAGGGTGGCCACGCCGACCTGCACACCGCCGCCGATATCCAACGCGCCGCCCAGCGCCGCGCCGACCAGCAAGCCGAACACGCGCAGCGCGGTGCGGCCGCCGCTGGCGTAGCTGTCGCGGACATAGGTGAAGAGGGCGTAATCGGCGCCGGTCTGCTCGCGCAGCGCGGCCACGCCCGGGCCGAGGCTCCAGTCCATCCGCGGCTTGCCCTTGGCGTCTCGCTTGGTCGCCAGCACGGTGCCCGCCACTGAATACTGGGTGATGCTCATCGCCACTGCCTGGTTCAGGCGCAGGATCTGGCCGAGCTGCGAGGTGGGGTCCAGATCGTCGGGAATGTCGTAATCCGCTTTCAGATCGACGCTCTTGCCATCGAGCTGGGCGTGGACTTCGGCCGGGTACAGCGTGCGCGCGGTGTCCGACCACGCCTTGCGCGGCTCCTGCAGGCCGCCGGCGGTGACCAGATACAGCTCGATGTCCGGTTCGATCACGACGATGCTGCCGTCGACCTTGACCAGGCTGCCGGTAGCGTCGGTCGCGACGCGGGCGCGGTTGGCCGCGATGGCGGTCATGGGTGCCAATGCAAGCATTTGGGCGAGCACGAGCAGCGCCGCCGAGGCAAGGAAACGAGTCTTCACGGGCGATTCCCCTTCCGCTTCAGGATGTCCGGTGATGTATCCGGTTATATGGTCATGTAGCCAGATTCCGTTATGGTCGCGACCGATCGGGTCCGATCGGTGCTGCGATCCGGAAGCTGCGCAGCTACAATAGTGCATACCTTCTGCAGGTCCAACCCCACATGCCCTCTCTTGCCCAGCGCGTCGGTCGCGCCAAGCCCAGCGCGATTATGGTCGTGGCCGAAAAGGCCAAGCGCCTCAAGGCCGAAGGCCGCGATATCGTCAGTTTTTCCATCGGCGTCCCGAATTTTCTGCCCGGTCCCCACGTGTACGAAGCCGTCCGCGAGGCGCTGACGAAAGATTCGGGCCAGTACGGTAGCAACCGCGGTTCCGACGCGCTGCTCGACGCGTTCCTCAAGCACATGCAGGACACCGGCCTGAGCGGCTACACCCGCGCCAACATCGCCACCGGCATCGGCGCCAAGCACGTGATCTACAATTTGGCGGAAGTGCTGCTGGATGAAGGCGACACCATCGCATTCCCCACGCCCTACTGGACCAGCTATCTCGATATCGCCGAGATCGTCGACGCCAGGATCGATCTGCTGCCCTGCGGCGCCGAACAGGACTACAAGCTCACGCCTGCGCAGCTCGACGTGGCGCTGGCGAAAAAGCCGAAAGTGTTCCTGTTCAACAATCCGTCCAACCCGACCGGCATGGTCTACACGAAGGACGAAGTCGCGGCGCTGGCCGATGTCATCGCCAAGCATCCCGACACCTGGATCATCACCGACGACATCTACAACCGCATGGTGTTCGACGGCGTCGGCTATCACAACTTCGTCACCTTCCGTCCCGAACTGCGCGACCGCGTGATCTTCATCGATTCGCTGTCGAAGACCTACGGCATGCCTGGCTGGCGCGTCGGTTTCATGGCCGGCCCGGAATCGGTGGCCAATGCGGTGGTGACGATGAACTCGAACCACATCACCAATATCCCCGAGATGACCACGGCTGCGGCCATTGCTGCGCTCACCGGTCCGCAGGACGTGCCGACGCAGAAGAACGCCGAGTTCCAGGCCAAGCGCGATCAGGTGATGGCGGCGATTACCGCGATTCCCGGCATCGTCTGCCCGAAACCGCAGGGCGCGTTCTATGTGTTCCCCGATGTCAGCGCCTACTTCGGCAAGACCCACGGCCCTACCGGGCTGAAGATCGACAACGACGTGGCGCTGTGCAACGCGCTGCTCGACGCCAAGGGCGTGGCCTGCGTGCCGGGTTCGGCCTTCGGCGAGCCGCGCGCGCTGCGCATCAGCTACACCTGCCCGACGCCGCAGCTGGCGCCGGGTCTGCAGCGGATCCAGGAATTCTTCGCCGAATTGAAATAAAGCAGCGTCGTAGGGTGGGCCCTGGCCCACCATCGCGATGTATCAAATCGCGCCGCACGTTTGGTGGGAACGGTTTTCGATCGTTACCACCACAACGGAAAATTCAAACGGTGGGCCAGGGGCCTACCCTACTTTCTCTTCGATAGACGGAGTCGATACATGAAAGCCCCCATGAGAGTCGCCGTGACCGGCGCCGCCGGCCAGATCGGTTACGCCCTGCTGTTCCGCATCGCCTCGGGCGAAATGCTGGGCAAGGACCAGCCGGTGATCCTGCAGATGCTGGAACTGCCGCTGGACAAGGCGCAGGCCGCGCTGAAAGGCGTGATGATGGAACTCGAAGACTGCGCGTTCCCGCTGCTCGCCGGTATGGTCGGCACCGACGATCCGCGGGTCGCGTTCAAGGATGTTGATGTCGCGGTGCTGGTCGGCGCGATGCCGCGCGGCCCGGGCATGGAGCGCAAGGATCTGCTGCTCAAGAACGCCGAGATCTTTACCGTGCAGGGCAAGGCCCTGAACGATGTCGCCAGCCGCAACGTGAAAGTGCTGGTGGTCGGCAACCCGGCGAACACCAACGCCTACATCGCGATGAAGTCGGCGCCGGATCTGCCGGCGAAGAACTTCACCGCGATGCTGCGTCTCGACCACAACCGCGCGCTGTCGCAGCTGGCGGCCAAGGCCGGCGTGGCCGTCGGCGATATCCAGAACATGGTGGTGTGGGGCAATCACTCGCCGACCATGTATCCCGACTACCGTTTCGCCACCGTTGGCGGCGCGTCGCTGAAGGACAAGATCAACGACGCCGACTGGAACGCGAATGCTTTCATCCCGCAGGTCGGCAAGCGCGGCGCGGCGATCATCGAAGCGCGCGGCCTGTCCTCCGCCGCATCGGCCGCCAACGCCGCCATCGACCACATCCACGATTGGGTGCTGGGCACCGACGGCAAGTGGGTGACCATGGGCATCGCCTCCGACGGCAGCTACGGCATCCCCGAAGGCGTGATGTACGGCGTGCCGGTGACCTGCGCCAACGGCGAATACACCCGCATCGAAGGCCTGCCGGTCGACGACTTCAGCCGTGCGGCGATGGACAAGACGCTGGCGGAACTGGAAGAAGAGCGTGCGGGTGTTGCGCATCTGCTCTGATCGCGATGCATAGATAATCCACAGCAACGCCGGGCATCGCCCGGCGTTGTCGTTTCTGCCTGCAGACGAATATCGATAACTCCGAAATGCCGTAGGGCGCATAAGCCGAAGGCGTCATGCCCCTGGCAGGGGTCAACCCAAAAGACTCGGCTACGATAACCTACCATTCTGGTCGTGGTCCTTGGGAAGTAGACCCGACTAATCAGCACCGAATGGCCATGCCCGCCGCTTCAATGCTGTTTTGTCGATGAATTCGCATACTTAACCAAACCAAGCTTCGTTCTGGAAATACGCTTGCTTTCTGGATCGTAGAACGCCTGGTAGAACTCAAAATCATCTCTTCCATGCTCAGCGCACTTTTTTTCAATCACTCTCATGATCCGGACCTTGTCGTCCAGGGATGTCTTGATCCCGAAAATGATCCCCGATAGAGACGGGAATTCGTAGGTCAATTTTCTTTTTTCTTTCTCCTCGTATAGATCGAGAGCGCTGCTGAGGATCAACCGACTCTCTTTTTCATATTCCCAATCTTTCGACTTTTTTACGATGTCACGGTAGAAATCGGACCAGTATCTGTTTCTCCACTGCGCTTCGTTTTCCCGCATCTCGTTGGCGCACTCGCTAAAAACCCCATCATCCATATGCCAACTCGAATTGAGTGTGGAAACCGGCAGGCCTCCTAAGGATCTGAAAAAGTCTATTTCCCCATAGCCGGTGACGTAATCGATCTCCTGGAAAGCGAGCTTGAGGGTGCCGTACGAATCTCCCGTTGACCCGAATCCGTTGACGCCGCGAAGTGGCAGATAGTCGTTCCCATTGTCCGATTCCGGTTTGAATATGAGACACGCGCCAGAATGGTTTTCTGCGTAGTGTCCCCATATCGATGAATTCGAGAAATCAGAAATGAAGCAGGCGGTATACCAGGGCGGAAAGACCAATCGCTCAAGTAGCGCGATGTATTTGCCGGGAAAGCCGGATATCAGGTATTCAGCGTTCTTTTTCTCCGTAGGAAAGACGTCATTGAATTTTGCAATGAGCCGCATTTGTTCCCGAACATGGGAATGTGCGGAAAAGAGATCGCATAAAATGGCGTCGGGATGTTCGGAATCTGCCATTGCGACTTCCAGAGCAGTTGACAGTTTGTCGCAGACTTCTATTTTCAGTTGGTTGCTGTCGTAAAGAGAGGGCTCGTTTTTCTGCCTGGACAGGCCGCGCTCGGCGTGTGTCTTGCGAACGTAATGAAGGGCGGCGATATGCACCGATTCCAAATAAAACAGAAGCTCCGAACGACGAACCGGTGTTGTTCTCTTGGATATTCTTGCGGTCAGATCCGATATGAATTCATCCGCCACGAATTCATCGTACATCTTCGAGAACATATCCCGGTATATGTCGGTAGGAAATGAGTCGACTTGGATATGCATCGGCACATGATCGTCGGTGATCTCGTGTTCTTCCCCGCCTACCGATAACAGCATGAACACATGCTCGACGCATCTCAGGTAGTGCCTGAATAAATTTTTCCAAACGATCTTGTCGCCTTTCCACACGACGTCCCTGAAGCCTTCCAGTGGATCGTTCAGAGATGCGGGGTCGCTGAAGTAGATTTCCTGTTTTTCGAGCTCTCCGTCTTCACCCAGCAATCGATTTATTCTCCTGAATCGAAAATATTCCGTGCTCATTTCCATCGTCCTCAATAAGGGCATGACTGCAAGTCGTCCCCGAGCGGGGGAGTAAGGTCAGGCTGACACGCTTTTTCTGATGCGGCCAATCGCGGGGACCATTGATCGAATCAACGGAGTCGCCATCTTCCGTTCCTCCCGTCGGCGATGCGAATTGCCTGTCTCCGCCGCAGCTTCGCGGCCCGGTTGTCGCATCGCGACAGCCGGGAGCAGAGCCCAATGCGCATTCGCGATTGCCACCATCGTCGAGCCGTCCTGAATGCGTTATGAGGAGCCGTCGTTGAAAGGCGACCGCGCTTAGACGTCGACATAGTGTAGAAATCCATCCCGGCTGTCGCGATGCGACAACCGGGCTACGGGAGTGCGGTCATGATGTACTCGGCTCCACCCCCGTATACCTCGCCCTCGGCCGAATCAATTTTCCCTGCGCCTGTTGCTCCAGCGCATGGGCCAACCAGCCCGCAAGACGCCCGGCCGCGAACATCACCAGCGCGGGCGTAGCCGCCAAGCCGTTGACGTGACAGATCGCCGCGAGCATGAAATCGATGTTCGGGCGCTGCCCGCTGACGTCCTCGGTAGCCGAGATAATCGTTTCCAGCGCTGCGAGTTTCGGCGAGCTGGCGTGCAGCACGCGCACACGTGCCAGCAGTTCCGCGGCGCGCGGGTCGCCGTGCGGGTAAAGCGCATGGCCGAACCCCGGAAGGTCGTCGCCGCGCTGCCAGCGCGCGGCGATGACGTCGTGCGGAGAAGAGGCATCGCATGCATCCGCGATCAGCGCATACGCCCGTGCGGTCGCACCACCGTGACGCGGGCCGGACAGTGCCGCCAGTCCGCTGCAGACGGTCGCGTGCAGATGGGCGCCGGTGGAGGCGACCACGCGCGCAGCGAAGGCCGAGACATTCAATTCGTGATCGGCGCACATCACCAGCGCGGCACGGACCAGATCGGCGAAGCCTTCGTCGCCGGGTTTCCAGCATCTCGCCAACAAGCGATGCACCGGTCCGGCGAACGGCGGCTGCGCGACCAGCAGCGCGGCGTTCTGCCGGAGCAGGGCGGCGGCGATCTCGTGGCGCACCCGCGGCGCGGAGCTGAAGGAATGACGCACGTCCAGCGCCAGCAGCGGGATGGCGGCCATCGCGCGTTCCAGCGGCGGCAGGTCGGTGTTGGCGGCGATGCCGGCGACATGGACGGGCCAGGCGTCGGCGAAGTCGGTGGCGAAGGGATCGTGGTCGCCGCAGTCCCACAGCAGGCGGGCGATGTCCTCCAGGTCGGCGCCGTCGCGGAGTGCGCCGATGGCGGAGCGCCCGCGGTAGTAGGGGCCGTCCGGGCGGATCAGCGAGATCTGCGTTTCCAGCACCGGCAGGCCGCGATCCAGGCTCTGCGCGGCCCCGCTGGCGGCGCCGCGGCCAGCCTTCTTGCGCTGCGCCAGCCGCTCCACGTCCTGACGCAGGTAGAGGCGGCTGCGGTGATCCGCGCCGGGGCGCGACTCCAGCAGGCCGCGGCTCACGTAGGCGTAGAGCGTGGCTTGGCTGATGCCGAGCAGGCGGCAGGTGTCGCGGGCGGTCAGCAGATCGGTGGTCATGGCGATGCCGGCGGTGGGATGTGAATAGATTGATCGACCGGATCAAGATTGATCAACCATCGCGATGGTGCCAGATTGAGCGCCATGGGAGGCGGGCAGGTGCCGTCGCCCGGCCCGATGCCCCGCAAGGGCATGACCCAGATGAGGAGTTGTCCCGAATGAGTAACGCATCCGCAGGCGCGCGCTTCCGCGCTGCCCTCGTCGAAGAAACCCCGCTGCAGGTGATCGGCGCGATCAACGCCAACCACGCCCTGCTGGCCAAGCGCGCCGGTTATCGCGCCATCTACCTGTCGGGCGGCGGCGTCGCCGCCGGCTCGCTGGGGCTGCCGGATCTCGGCATCAACACGCTCGAAGACGTGCTGATCGACACCCGCCGCATCACCGATGTCTGCGACCTGCCGTTGATGGTCGATATCGACACCGGCTTCGGCGCCAGCGCGTTCAACATCGAGCGCACCATCAAATCGCTGATCAAGGCCGGCGCCGCGGCCTGCCACATCGAAGACCAGGTCGGCGCCAAGCGCTGCGGCCATCGTCCCGGCAAGGAAATCGTGTCGCAGGGCGAAATGGTCGACCGCGTGAAGGCGGCGGCCGACGCCAAGACCGACGCCGACTTCTTCCTGATCGCGCGCACCGACGCGATCCAGGTCGACGGCGTCGATGCCGCGATCGAGCGCGCCATCGCCTGCGTCGAAGCCGGCGCCGACGGCATCTTCGCCGAGGCCGCCTACGACCTCGGCACCTACCGCCGTTTCGTCGACGCGGTGAAGGTGCCGGTGCTGGCCAACATCACCGAATTCGGCAAGACCCCGCTGTTCACCCGCGACGAACTCGCCTCGGCGGGCGTCGCGATCCAGTTGTTCCCGCTGTCCGCGTTCCGTGCCATGAACAAGGCCGCGGAGAGCGTCTACGAAAACATCCGCCGCGACGGGCACCAGAAGGCCGTGGTCGATATCATGCAGACCCGCGAGGAGCTGTACGACCGCATCGGTTATCACGCATTCGAACAGAAGCTCGACGCGCTGTTCGCCGCGAAGAAATGACAAGGACCAGACCATGAGCGAAAACACCAGTCAAACCCTTCCCAAGCCGAAGAAATCCGTCGCATTGAGCGGCACTGCGGCAGGCAACACCGCGCTATGCACGGTCGGCCGCAGCGGCAACGATCTGCATTACCGCGGCTACGACATCCACGATCTCGCGACGCAATCGACGTTCGAGGAAGTGGCGCATCTGCTGGTCCACGGCGTGCTGCCCACGGCGTCGCAGCTCAAAGCCTACAAGACCAAACTCAAGCGCCTGCGCGGGCTGCCGGCGATTCTGCAGGAAGCGCTGGAACTGGTGCCGGCCAACGCGCACCCGATGGACGTGATGCGCACCGGTTGTTCGGTGCTGGGCACGGTGCTGCCGGAGCGCGAAGGCCATCCGGCCAGCGAAGCCCGCGACATCGCCGACCGCCTGATCGCCAGCTTCGGCTCGATGCTGCTGTACTGGTGGCATTTCACCCGCAACGGCGACCGTATCGACACCCAGACCGACGACGATTCGGTGGCCGCGCACTTCCTGCATCTGCTGCACGGCGAGCCGCCCAGCGCGCTGCACGAAAACGCGCTCGACAAGTCGCTGATCCTCTACGCCGAACACGAATTCAACGCGTCCACGTTCGCTGCGCGGGTGATCGCCGGCACCGGTTCCGATATGCATTCGTGCATCACCGGCGGGATCGGCGCGCTGCGAGGTCCGAAGCACGGCGGCGCCAACGAAGTGGCGATGGACATCATCAGCCGCTA
>JBKJHV010000041.1:0-16154 GCA_046598445.1 Lysobacteraceae bacterium | reverse complement strand
CGGATGGTCACGGCGTTGGCAGCACCGCCACAGCGGTGTTTGAGAAAGTGAACCGGGATGATACTGCCCGACAGCGGGCGACGTGCGGAAGGCGCTATGCCGCAGGTCTTGTTACAGGCTCAGGGACTACCGCCGGTCACCACGGCGCTGGCCACGACCGTGGCTTCCCCGCCCTTGGCGCGGGCTGCGAACACCGTGCCCGGCGGCGGCTGGCGCGTGAAGTAGGACTGGATGCCGTCGAGCACCGCCGCCGCAACTTTGCGCTGATGGGCCGGATCGAACAGGCGCTTCTCTTCTTCCGCATTGGAGATGAAGCCGGTTTCCACCAGCATGGCGGGCATGTCGGAATTGCGCAGCACTTCGAAGTTGGCGAACTCGATCTGCGGCTTGTGGGTCTTGCCCAGTTGTTTCAGGCCATCAAGCACATAACCGGCCGCGTCCTGGGACGCCTTCATGTGGCCGCTCTGCGCGAGATCCAGCAGCACGTTCGACAGGGTGTCCTTGGTCAGGCGCACGCCGCCTACCAGATCGGAGGCGTTTTCCTTGTTGGCCAACCAGCGAGCATGCTGCGAGGACGCGCCGCGCGTGGACAGCACGTACACGGACGATCCCCAGGCGCTGCGGTTCTCGGCGGCGTCGGCGTGGATAGAGACGAACATGTCCGCTTTGGCTCCACGCGCCTTCCGGGCGCGCTGCGGGCGCTCCACGTAGACGTCGGTGTCGCGGATCAGATAGGCGCGCATGCCCGGCGTGGCATTGATCTGCCGCGCCAGTTCCTTGCTGATCGCCAGCACCACATGCTTTTCATAGCGCCCGCTCGGGCCGATGGCACCCGGATCCTGGCCTCCGTGGCCGGCGTCGATGGCGATGACCAGCGGCCGCGTGCCGACGCGCAGATCCTGCAAAGTCTTGCCGGCAGTTGCTGGCGGTTCGGCCACAACGACGGGCTTGATGGCCGACTCGGCTGGCGGTACGGCCGTAGTCGTGGCCGGGCCTGGGACCGTTGGTGAGCCAGCGATGGCCGGGCCCTGCAACAGCAGGCTGGCCGGGGACGGCGGCACCGGCTTGTCGATCACCGTCGGGGTCGCGGGCGTCGGTACAGCGACGACCGTCGGCGCGAGTGGCACGGCGGCAGGCTTGATGATCGTTGGCGACACGGCGGCAGGCGCCGTCGGCGGCATTTTCGGTGCAGGCGCTGCGACAGCTACCGGCTTGGCGCCATCGCCCGGCCATTCCAGCACCAGTCGAACGCCGTCGGCGCCGCGCTCGATGCGCGGCTTGAGCGGTGCGATCGGGGATGCGAGATCGAACACGATCCGGGTCGTACCCGGCGTGGGCTTGCCGCTGCGCACCGCCTTGATCGCGCCCACGGGCGCCGGCAATTGCAGCGTGCTGCCGACGGCGGTATCGGGGAGATCGACCACGAAGCGGTCGGGATTGGCCAGCGTCATCGTTTTGAACGCGACTTCGCCCTGCAGTTGCAGCTCAGCGCGGGTGCCGGTGGCGCCGTCGCTCAGCTGCAAACCTTTGATTTCATTCGCTTGCGCAAGATTCCAGCACAAGGCCACCAGCAGAGCCAGGCCCAGGACGATTTGCTGGAGGGTGGTCCACTTCGCGCGCATGACCGGTAGTCAACCACCGGCCGGGGAATTTTTCAAGCACTTTTCCCTTAATAATCCGCAACCTGCCTGAACTTCCTACTGTAGCGGTTCATCAAAGGGCCGCAAGCTCCTGCCCAGCGCCTGCCCGGAGCAGCCAATCCCGCCCCGGCCCGGTCAGCGGCTGCAGCTCGCAGCGACGACCGTCACCCTCGATCGCCAAGACCACGCGCAGATCGGCCGCGGGCAACGAACTACCCCCGCGCTCCGGCCATTCGACCAGCCAAAGCGCCGCGTCGGCATCGTCCAAGCCGAGGAATTCAAGCTCCGCGCCGTCGCCGATACGGTAGAGATCGAGATGCAGGGCTTCGCCCGCCGTTATAAGGCCCGCAGGCAACGGGTAGCATTCGACCAGCGTGTACGTGGGGCTGCGGATCGCGCCGGTCACACCCAAGGCGCGCAGCCAACCACGCGCGAGCGTGGACTTTCCTGCACCCAGATCGCCATGCAGATGCACGACCGCGGGCGTCGGCGCGGTGCGCGCGAGCGCCTGCGCGAGACGTTCGGTGGCTTCGGCATCGGTCAGATGCAGCACGATGGCATCGTCGATGCCCGCTTCACTGGTGCCTGCTTCGCTCATGCGCGCGATACCGGATTGGCCAGACGGCGCAGATGCGCGAACAGATCCGACGGCAAAAGCCCGCGTTCGCCGCCGTCGCGCGCGGCGGCATCGCCGGCAGCGGCATGCAGCAGCGCGCCGCAGACGGCGGCATCGAAATTCGACCAGCCCTGTGCGATCGCGGCAGCGATCACGCCGGTCAGCACATCGCCCATGCCGCCGGTGGCCATGCCCGGGTTGCCGGCATCGACGATCACCGGAACTTCGCCGGGCGCCATCACCACCGTGCCGGCGCCCTTGAGCACCACCGCGCAGTCATAGCGGGCCGCGAGCTGGCGCACCGAAAGGATGCGGTCGCGTTCGAGATCGGCCACGCGTTCGCCCAGCAGTCGCGCGGCCTCGCCCGGATGCGGCGTGAGCACCGCATCGCCGAGCGCCAACGCGTCGCGTCTGGCCATGGCGTTCAGCGCATCGGCGTCGAGTACCAGCGGCTTTCCGGCATCGAGGGCGGCATACAGCATGGCGGCGCTCCATTCGCTGTTGCCGAGCCCCGGACCGATGGCGACGACGCTGGCCGCGTCGAGCATGCGCTTGAGCTCTTCTGCCGAAGCGACCGCGCGCGCCATCGTTTCGGGGCGTCGCGCCAGTAATACGGGAACGTGTTCCGCATGCGTCGCCGCGCTGACAAGTCCTGCACCGGCGCGATGCGCGGCTTCAGCGCACAGTACGATGGCGCCACCGAAACCGTGATCGCCGCCGATGCACAGCACGCTGCCGAAATGGCCCTTGTGCGCGTTGCGCGCGCGCGGCTGCAGCCACAGCGGCAGCGCGTCCGCACGCGCGAGCCGCGCGGCGGGTTCGAGATCGTCGAACACATGATCGGCCAAACCCAGCGTATCGATGACCACCTCGCCGGCCGCCTCGCGGCCGCGGCCGGTGTACAGCCCGGGCTTGCCGGCGATGAAACTCAGGGTGACGGTGGCGCGCACCGCGAGGCCATGGTGATGGCCGCTGTCGGCATCCACCCCCGATGGCACGTCGAGCGACAGCACCGGCGACGCGCCGTCGTGGTTGAGCGCCGCCACGACATCCGCGGCGAGACCTTCCAAGGCGCGATGCAGACCGATGCCGAACAGCGCATCCACCCAGACATCCGCCTGCGGAAGCCCCTCGTCGACAACCAGCGTCGCCACTTGGCCGCCGGCCAGCGTGTAGGCGTCCGCGGCGCGCCGTGCAGCGCCGGCTTTCACCTCGTCGCCCAGACGCAGCACGAATACGTGACGCCCGGAACTGCGCGCCAATTCGGCCAATACGTAACCATCGCCGCCGTTGTTGCCCGGGCCGCAGACGATGCCGATGCGCTGCGCCTGCGGCCAGCGGTCCAGCAACAGGCGCCATGCGGCCAGGCCGGCGCGGGCCATGAGATCGTCTTCGTCCAGGCCGAATCGGGCCATCGCCACCTGTTCGGCGGCGCGTACCGCTGCGCCGCGGTAAAGCTTCGGCATGTCCTTGAATGAGGCGATTCGCATGGCCGGATTCTATACTCCCACTGTGAAAACGACCGCCGACATCGAGTACAGCACTCCGGACCTTCACGCCTTCGCGGTGCGGATCAAAGCGCTGGCGGGCGAATCCGGCTTCCAGCGCTGCGGCATCGCCGATATCGAACTCGACGCCGACGAAACCCATCTGCGCAACTGGTTGGCACAGGGGCTGCACGGTTCGATGCGCTGGATGGCCGATCACGGCGACAAGCGCAGCCGCCCCGCCGATCTGGTGCCGGGCACGCTGCGGGTGATTTCGGTGGGACTGGACTACGGTCGCGACATCGACGAAGCCTGGGCCACGCTGGACGACGGTGAGCGCGCCTACGTCGCGCGCTACGCGCTGGGTCGCGATTATCACAAGCTGATGCGCAACCGCCTGCAGAAGCTTGCCGATCGCATCGCTACTGAAATCGGCCCGTTCGGCTATCGCGTGTTCGTGGATTCGGCGCCGGTGCTGGAACGCGCGCTGGCGCGCAACGCCGGGCTGGGCTGGATCGGCAAGCATACCTGCCTGATCGACAAGGACGGCGGCTCGTGGTTTTTCCTCGGCGAAATCTACGTCGATCTGCCGCTGCCGGTCGACCCGCCGGCAAGCGCGCACTGCGGCAGTTGCGTGCGCTGCATCGACATCTGCCCCACGCAGGCCATCGTCGCGCCGCACCGGCTGGATGCGCGGCGCTGCATTGCGTATCTCACCATCGAACACGAAGGCAGCATCGACGAGGAACTGCGGCCGCTGATAGGCAACCGCATCTTCGGCTGCGACGACTGTCAGCTGATCTGTCCTTGGAACAAATTCGCTAAGACCACCGACGAACCGGATTTCCGCGCCCGCAACGATCTGGACAAGGCAACGCTGGTGGATCTGTTCGCTTGGAGCGAGGACGAATTCCTGCAGCGCACCGAGGGCTCGCCGATCCGCCGCAGCGGCTACGCGCGCTGGATGCGCAACCTCGCGATCGCGCTGGGCAATGCGCCGACCACGCCGGACGTCGTCAACGCACTGCGATCGAAACAGGATATCGACGATGCGATGGTGCGCGAGCATGTCGAGTGGGCGTTGAGGCGGCACGACCTGTAGAACGACCTTCAGGCCGCTGTTTGCCGTTCGCGAAAGAGCAGCGGCCTGAAGGCCGCTCTGCGAAAAAATTTCAAGCAGAACGCTTGCGAATTTCCACCAACAGCGCCCGCGTCACCGGATCGTCGGCCTCGGCATCGCCCTGCAGCGCAGGCAACAGTTTGCTCGCGACCTGCTTGCCGAGTTCCACGCCGAATTGATCGAACGCGTTGATGCCCCACAGCACCGACTGCAGATAGACGCTGTGTTCGTACAGCGCGATCAGCGCGCCCAGCGACTCGGGCGTGAGCGCATCCAGCAACAGCAGCGTGCTCGGGCGATTGCCGGCATACGCGCGATGCGGGTCGTCGCTGGACTGCCCGTTGGCGAAGGCTTCGGTCTGCGCCAGCAGATTCGCGAGCAGCGCGGTGTGATTGTCCGCGTGCGCATGATCGGCGCGGATCATGCCGATGAAATCGGCCGGCACGATCTGGGTACCCTGATGTAGCGCCTGGAAAAAACTGTGCTGGGTGTCGGTGCCCGCCCCGCCCCACCACACCGGCACGGTGTGGCCGACCAGCGGCGCGCCGTCGAGGCGCGCGGATTTTCCGAGGCTTTCCATCACCAGCTGCTGCAGATAATTCGGCAGCAGACGCAGGCGTTCGTCGTATGGCAACACCGCCTGACTGCCGGCGTGCATCGCATTGCGGTTCCAGATCGCGGTCAGCGCATGCCAGACCGCGACGTTGTCGCGCAGCGGCGTCGCCAGCACATGGGCATCCATGTCCGCAGCGCCCGCAAGCAGGCGTTCGAAGCCGTCCATGCCGATGGCCAGCGCGATCGGAAAGCCCACCGCCGACCACAGCGAATAACGGCCACCGACCCAATCCCACATCGGCAGGATGCGGCTTGCGTCGATGCCGAACGCGGCCGCGCGCTGTACGTTCGCGCTCACCGCATACACGCGACTGTCGTTTTGCAGCCAGTCGCGCACCGCGGTGCCGTTGAGCAGGGTTTCCTGTGTGCCGAAGGTTTTGGAGATCAGGATCGCCGCGGACCGCGCGGGATCGAGCTGCGACAGCGTGCGACGCACCGCATTGCCGTCGACGTTGGAGACGAAGTGCACGCGCAGACGCGGGCCGCCATCGGCATCGTTCAGCGCATCGGCAACCAGTCGCGGACCGAGATCGGAACCGCCGATGCCGACACTGACCACATCGGTCACGCCGGAAGCGATGATCTCATCGACCATCGCCGCCATGCGTACGCGCGCAGCGCGGGCCTGCGCACTGGCTTCGAGTACATGCGCAGTCCCGGAAAGATCGCTGCGAAGCGCGGTATGCAGTGCGGCGCGCCCTTCGGTGACGTTGACGATGTCGCCATCGAAGAGTCGGCGCAGCGCCAAACTCAAATCGGCCCCTTCGGCGATTCCGAACAAGGCATCCAGCGCCGGCCGGTCGTAGTGCTGGCGCGCGAAACTGGCATAGAGCGGACCGGCGCGAACCGCAAAATCCTGCGGGCGCCGGGCATCCGCGGCGATCAGGTCCTGGATCGGCGAATGCCGCAGGCGTTCCGCGTGCGAAAGCAGCGCGTCGAAAGCGGTGGCGCTAACGTTCTGTTCGGTCATCTCGGGCTTCAGCGTTGCGTGCGCGATGCCGCATCTTGCCAGATCGTCGACGCAGATCGCCGTGCAAACGAAATCAATGCGCGAATTTCGCGCTGTTGTCTTGTCGAATGCGGTATCGCAGGGAGTTTCCAGCAGACAAACGCATCGACGAAAGCCAGCCCGGACATGCGCTGGACCCGCTGCCGACAATCGCGTCATTGCCGGACTTCCCTGTCGTGACCCGAACTACCCAAGGACGCCGCACGGGCCTTGCGCAAGTCATCGACGGACACGTTTCCGTCCGCCTCGCGTCAGCCGATATCGAATTCGAGGTTGTCGATGAGGCGCGTGCGGCCAAGACGCGCCGCGATCAGCGCCACGCGCGGGCCGGGTGTGGCGTAGCGGGCCGGTTCGATCTCGGGCGCGGCCAGATCCGGCGTGCGGATCGCGGCGTAGTCAACCGAAAAACCGGCGTCGCCCAAACGGATGGCGGCACCGGTCTCGACCGAGATCCGCGACACCCCGGCCAGCAGTTGCGCGCGCATGTCCAAGAGCGTGCGATGGATCTCGGTGGCGATCACGCGATCCTCTGCGCTCAGGTACTGGTTGCGCGAACTCATCGCCAGACCGTCGGCTTCACGCACGATGTCGCCGCGCAGCAGCGTGAGCGGATAGGCCAGATCGATGACCATCTGCTGGATCACCGCGACCTGCTGGAAATCCTTCTTGCCGAACGCAGCAAAGTCCGGCTGCACCTGATTGAACAGGCGCGCGACCACGGTGCAGACGCCGTCGAAATGCCCGGGGCGGTGCGCGCCCTCCAGCACGTCGGCGACGCCCGGCACGCGCATGCGCACCGCGAGATCGACGCCGAACGGATACATCGATTCCACCGTCGGCAGCCACAGCGCATCGCAGCCGGCGGCTTCGAGCCCGCTGGTGTCGGCTTCGGGCGTACGCGGGTAGCGGGTGAAGTCTTCATTCGGCCCGAACTGGGTCGGATTCACGAACACACTGGAGATGATCCGATCCGCGTGCTGCCGCGCCAGTTCGACCAGCGAGTAGTGGCCCGCGTGCAGATTGCCCATGGTCGGCACGAAACCGATGCGCAGACCCTCTCGGCGCCAGCCGAGGATGCGTTCGCGCAGATGGCCCAGTTCGGTGATGGTTTCGATCATGATCTGCGAGACACCTTATTGAGACGCCTTATTGTCGAGACGCTTTATTGATATGCGTGTTGCGCATCGGGGAACGAACCATCGCGCACCGCGGCGCAATACGCCTCCACCGCGCCGGCGACCGAACCGCCTTCGGCAAGGAAATCCTTGACGAATTTCGGCCGGCGGTGGCCATTGTCGAGGCCGAGGAAATCGTGCAGCACCAGTACCTGACCATCGCAGTGCGGGCCGGCACCGATGCCGATGGTGGGAATGCTGCTGGCGGCGGTAATCGACTGCGCCAACGGCGTCGGCACGCATTCCAGTACCAACAGCGAAGCGCCGGCTTCGGCCACGGCCAACGCGTCCTCGCGCAGCTTCGCGGCGGCAAGCGCCTCGCGGCCCTGCACCTTGAAGCCGCCGAAACGCAGTACGGATTGCGGGGTGAGGCCGAGGTGCGCGGACACCGGAATCTCGCGTTCGACGAGAAAGCGGATGACTTCTAGCTTGTGCGGACCGGCACCTTCGAGCTTGACCATCTGCGCGCCGGCCTGCAGCAGCCGGGTGGCGGCGTCGAGCGCGCGTTCGGGCGTGGCGTCGGCCTGGAACGGCAGGTCGCTGATCAACAGCGCGCGCTGCAGGCCACTGGCGACCGCGGCGGTGTGATACGCGATGTCGTCGACCGTCACCGGCAGGGTCGAACCGTGGCCTTTCACCACCATGCCCAGCGAGTCGCCGACGAGGATCAGGTCGGTGCCGCTGCGATCGAGGACGCGGGCGAACACCGCGTCGTAGGCGGTGAGCATCGCCAGTTTGCGGCCGTCGCGCTTGGCATCCGCCAGCGCCGGCACGGTCCAGGGCTTGTCTTCTCGAATGGCCATGTGCATCCAGGATTGGGCCGGGGGAAGAGGCCGGAGGGCGCTAAGCCTAGCAGGTTGCAGCAGGCGTTTTCCGGCGTTTCAGCGTTCAGGCAGCAGTGCGATTCCGCCCCGTTCCGCGCTGCCGAGCGCCCGCCGGGCGCTGCCGCGGCCGGGGATCTCGATGTCGTCGACCAGGTCGAGCAGCGGCATCAGTGCGAACGCGCGTTCGTGCAGGTGCGGGTGCGGCAGGCGCAGGCCAGGCAGGTCGATCCGATCGTCGGCGTACAGCAGGATATCGAGGTCGAGGGTCCGCGGCCCCCAGCGACCGCTGCCATCGACGGCGCGTTCGCGACCGAAATCGCGCTCGATGCTCAACAGCTCGTCCAACAGCACACGCGGCGACAGTGCGGTCCTGATCGCGGCGACGGCGTTGACGAAGTCCGCCTGGTCGGTCTGCCCCCAGGCCGGTGTGCGATAAAACCGCGAAACCGCGAGCAGGCGGCTGCGAGGGACCGTCATCAGCCGATGCACGGCCGCGCGCATGACCGCGACGCTTTCACCGACATTGCCGCCAAGACCGACATAGGCGACGACCGGGTCGCGCCGGGCGATGACTTCTGGCGCGATATCTATGGAATTCAATGCCCGGCCGCCGCCGGGCGCCGCCGGCGACGACGGCGTGGGCCGCGCGATTCGGCGGCCTCCTCTTCGGCCAGCATCGGACGCAGTGCGGCGACCGCCAGCGCATGTTCGGGATCCTGTTGAGCCTCGGCCCAGAACGCGATGTCTTCGGCGTGGCTGTCGGACGCCACCTGGCGCAGCAAGAGGAAATCGTAGGCGGCGCGGAACCGTGGGTGCGCCAGCATCCGCACCGCGCGTTTGCGCTGGCGCTGCGAGAACCGGGACTGCATCAGCCAGATGTCCTGCATCGGCAGCGAGAACCTGCGCGGCAATGCCACGGTATTGAGCTGATGCACGGTGACGCGGTCGGCAGCGTGGCGCTCGGCCTCGGCGACGTGCATGCCCTGCGCCTGCAGCATCGCCAGGGTGCGGCAATACGCCGGCCACAGCAGCAGGGCGAACAGGAACGCCGGCGACACCGGCTCCTCGGCGGCGATGCGGGTATCGGTGGCGCGCAGCCCTTCCAGCAGCATCCGCCGCAGCGCACCGCTGCGATTCGAGGCCAACGCGACCGCAGTCTCCGGCAGCAGCGCCGGCAGCAGGCCGTGGGCTTCGAGACCGAGGAAGCTGGCCTCGGCATGGCCGGACAGGAACAGTTTCAGACACTCCTCGAACAAGCGCGCGGACGAGGCTTCTTTCAGCAGCGGCGCCAATGCGGGAATCGGGTCGGCACTGGGCGCATCGATGCTGAAGCGCAGCTTCGCCGCCAGTCGCACCGCACGCAGCATGCGCACCGGATCTTCCCGGTAACGCGTCTCCGGGTCGCCGATCAACTTCATGACGCGATTGTTGACGTCCTCGAAGCCGCCGAGATAATCGCGCACCGAGAAATCGGCGATCGCGTAATACAGCGCATTCGCGGTGAAATCGCGGCGGATCGCGTCGTCCTCGATGGTGCCGTAGACGTTGTCGCGCAACACCCGACCTTCCATATCCTGCTCGCGGTCGCCGCTGCCGTCGTCGCTGTTGGCGCGGAACGTCGCCACTTCGATGATCTCGCGGCCATAGACCACATGCGCCAGCCGGAACCGGCGGCCGATCAGACGACAATTGCGGAACAGATGCTTGACCTGTTCGGGCGTGGCATCGGTGGCCACGTCGAAGTCCTTCGGGTGCTCGCCCAGCAGCAGGTCGCGTACCGCGCCGCCGACGAGATAGGCGCCGTATCCGGCTTCATGCAGCCGGTAAAGCACGCGCAGCGCACTGGGACTGATGTCCTTGCGCGAAATCGCGTGCTGATCGCGGGGAATGGTGCGCGGTGCGGTCGGCAGAAATGAAGGGTCGGTCATCGGCGCTCGGAGATGGGTAAGCACGGCGGGCCGGAATTGGTCAGGACGCCGGTTGACCCGCTATACTAACAGCCTGTCGGCATCGCCCGTTCGGCCCCGGCCCTCCCGGCCATCGAACACGGCTTTGCCGGCTCCAGATTCCGAAATATCTCAAGCGAAGCTTCATGCTCCCTTCGTCTAGAGGCCCAGGACGTGGCCCTCTCAAGGCTAAAACACGGGTTCGAATCCCGTAGGGAGCGCCATACCGCGAGTCCTCTCGCACCCCGTGCGCACGCTGCACGGACTTCGGAAGCCCGTGCAGCGATGCGCGGGCTTCGTCGTATCGGATGTGCAGGCGGGGCGGATACCGGATCGATGCGGCAGCGTGACCGATTTCTCCTTCTGCCCCACTCGCTTTACACTTCCCCCTCCTCGCCTTCCGGGTCGAACCATGCCTTTCGTCGTCACCGAAAACTGCATCAAGTGCAAGTACACCGACTGCGTCGAGGTCTGCCCGGTCGACTGCTTCCATGAAGGCCCGAACTTTCTGGTGATCGATCCGGACGAGTGCATCGACTGCACCCTGTGCGAGCCCGAGTGCCCGATCAACGCGATCTATCCCGAAGACGACGTGCCGGCCGGGCAGGAAGCCTTCGTCGCCCTCAACAAGGAACTGGCCGCGTCCTGGCCGGTCATCACCACCCGCAAGGACGCGATGGCCGACGCCAAGGACTGGGAAGGCAAGCCGGACAAGCTGCCGCTGCTGGAGCGTTGAGCCAGTCGGCCGGGTCTTCGGCGCCTTCCACATACTGAAGACACCAACGAAAACGGGCACCTCACGGTGCCCGTTTTGTTTTACCCACCTTACGCTTTGCGACGGTGGGTCAGCGTCAGTTGCCGGCCAGCGCCGTCTTCATCGCGGCGATCAGCTTCGCGGCGCTGTCATGGTCGGCCGGCAGGCCGCGTGGATCGACCGCCGACACCGTGCTGCGACCTTCGGCCTCGGTGATGCGTACCAGGAATTTCTGGCCTTCGTAATCGACATCGAACGCGCCCAGCAGCTGCGCGCGGCTGGCGATGGTCAGCCCCGGCGTGGCCGCCAGCACTTCGCCGACCCGCGTGAACGTAGCGGCGCGATCGCCGGCGACGCTGAAAGCCAGCGCACGCGCGGAGGGATCGCCGGAAGGCAGTGACGAGCGCGACACCGAGCCGCTGGCGGTGGTCGCCTGGCTGCGTTCGGCTTCAGAGGCATCGAACGCCGGCGGAAATTCCAGCGGGCGCCTTTCGGTGTCCAACGAGTAATAGTCTTTCTTGCGGAACCAGCTGCAGCCCGACGTGCCGAGTACGGCGACGGACATCGCGACGACGAACGCGGCCATCGTGGCGCGGGACAGGGCATGACGGAGGTTGGGACGGATCGGTGACATGGGGTCTCCTGAAGAAAACGGTACGGGCACGGGGCCCCGGTGAACGAGATGCGGCGTGGACGTTTCGGCGCTCAACCTGCGCGGGCGATGCGATCGGCGGGCATGGCCGCGGCGCGCTCGATCCCGGCGATCCGGGCGGCGATGGCGTCGGCCGTCGAAGTGTGGGTTGCGGACAGATCGGTGAGCGGCAAACGCAGGCCTTGGCCGTAGCCCTGGCGGGTAAGGATCGCCTTGACCGGGATCGGATTGGGTTCGATGCCCATGAAGTCGAAGATCGGCTGCAGTTCGGCATCGAAGGCTTCGACCTGCGCGCGGTGGCCGCCGCGGGCCAGGTCGCAGAGCCGGCGCATCGCCGACGGCAGCGCGTTCGAGGCCACCGAAATCAAGCCGTCGGCGCCGGCGAGCATGGCGCGGGCGGCGGTGGGGTCGTCGCCGGACAGGACCGCGAACGAGGGTGAGCGCAGGGCCAGCAGTTCGGCCATGCGTTCGGGTTCGGCGCGGGCTTCCTTGATCGCCACGATCCCCGGATGCGACACCAACTCGGCGACGGTCGCCGGCAGCAGGTCGCAACCGGTGCGGCCGGGCACGTTGTACAGCACCACCGGCAGCGCGCCGTCATCGGCCACCGCGCGGTAATGCGCGATCAGGCCGGCCTGGGTCGGGCGGACGTACGCCGGCGTGACCACCAGCGCGGCGTCGGCGCCGCAGGCGGCAGCGCGACGGGTCAGTGCGATGGTTTTCGCGGTATTCGACAGCCCGGTGCCGGCCAGTACCGGAATGCGTCCACCGACAAAGGCCACTGCACGACGCAGAAGCGTCTCGTACTCCTCGTCGCTGAGCGCATTGGCCTCGCCGGTAGAGCCAGCCACCACTACGCCCTGGGTGCCGGCATCGATCTGCGACTGGAGCAGACGATCCCAGGCCGGGAGGTCGAGTTCGCCAACGAGGTCGCCGGACGCCGTGAACGGCGTAGCCAGCGCAGTGATACTGCCGGACAGATGCACGCGAATGCCTTGAAATGACGGATGGTTCTGGAGGGGTGGCGTGGCCGGAGCGGCGCCGTAACAGCCGGATGTTACTTGGGAAGGTCTGAACACTCCATCCTTCGTGAAGACGGGCCGCATGTTCTCGGCAGCGACGTGCTGCGCAATGCACGGCCCTCTCATTCATGTGAATCAACGACTTGCGCCTAAGCCAGCGCCCCGGGAGGCACAAGCAGACAAGAGTGGCACCACAGGGCGCCGAGTTTGCTTGCGGCCCGAAACCGCCGCCAAGTATGCTGGTCGCAGTCCGGACCGCGCACCGCGCGACCAGACTTGATTTGGAACGATCCCGCAACAATCTCAGAACCACTTCGCAACACTTCCCTCGCCGCGGACCCCACCTTGACCGATTCCGTTACCGCCGCCGCTCGACCAGCGCCGAACGAGAACTACCTGCTGATCAACGCCTACACGACGCATCCGCAGTCGCCGCTCCTGCTGGTGACCCGGCGGATCGCCGACAGCGGCTGCAATCTCGTCGACTCGCGCCTGTCCACCGTCGGTCGCGACGTCTCGGTCACCGCCCTCGCGGTCGGCCCGTGGGACGCCATCGCCAAACTCGAAGCCATGCTCACCCGGCTGGAGCGCGAGGAAGGCATCAAGCTGATCTGGTACCGCACCGGGCCAAAACCGGTGCAGTCGAACCTGCTGCCGTACGTGGTCGAAGTGGTGGCCGCCGACAAACCCGGCATCCTCTATCAGCTGGCGGATTTCTTCGACCGCCAGGGCATCACCATCGAAAGCCTGCACTGCGCCCGCTACCGCGCGATGCAGACCGGCGCCGACATGTTTTCCGCGCAGGTCACCATCGGCGTGCCGGCGGACATGCACATCGCGGCGCTGCGCGACGATTTCCTCGAGTTCTGCGATCACCTGAACCTGGACGCCATCATGGACCCGATGAAGTTCTGACGATGACCGAAGCCGGTAAAGCGCTGCCCAAAGCCACCCTCGCCCTGCCCCTCGCACTTTCGGACGGCAGCACCGCAACACTCTCCGCCTACGCCGGACAGTGGCTGGTGCTGTATTTCTACCCGAAGGATTCCACCCCGGGTTGCACCACCGAAGGTCTCGATTTCAACGCGCTGCTGCCGAAGTTCTCGAAACTCGGCGCCACCGTGCTGGGCGTGTCGCGCGATTCGATCAAATCCCACCAGAATTTCTGCACGAAGCAGGGATTCGAGTTCCTGCTGGTGTGCGATGGCGACGAAGCGCTGTGCAATGCCTTCGACGTGATCCACGAAAAGAACATGTACGGCAAGAAAGTGCTGGGCATCGTGCGCAGCACGTTTCTGATCGATCCGAAGGGCAAACTCGCCGCCGAATGGCGCGGCGTGAAGGTGCCCGGCCATGCCCAGGCTGTCCTCGACGCGCTGAAGGCAGCCCAGGCGCAGTGATCCGATGTCTCCGCAACGCCGGCCATCGCCCCGCAACACGGGTCGCGGTGGTGTTCGTTCGCCCGCGATTCCTTCCGACCACCGCTCATACGACCCCTCCCCCATGACTTCCGCAACCGGTAGCGCATACGCATGATGACCAAAGGCAAGCGCATCTACGTTCTCGACACCAATGTGCTGATGCACGACCCCACCGCGCTGTTCAAGTTCGAGGAACACGATGTGTTCCTGCCGATGCAGGTGATCGAGGAACTGGACAACGCCAAGAAAGGCACCTCCGAAGCCAGCCGCAACGCGCGTCAGGTCAGCCGTTTCCTCAACGAACTGATAGAAGCCAACGGCACCGACAAGATCGCCTCGGGGCTCACGCTCTCGCGCCCGAAGGGCCTGCAACTGCGCGCCGCCGACAGCATCGGCAAATTGCGCTTCCAGACCGGCAGTTTCGATTCGGCGAAGCGCTTCGGCGCGGTGATGCCGGACAACCAGATCCTCGGCGCGATCCTGGTGCTGCGCGAGGAAGAACCCGCGGTGCCGGTGGTGTTCGTCTCCAAAGACATCAACCTGCGGATCAAGGCATCAATTGCTGGGATCATTTCCGAAGACTACGAAAACGACCGCGCACTGGACGATTTCAGCCTGCTCTACACCGGCTCCACCGCGCTGCCCGAGGACTTCTGGCAGCGTTACAGCGACGGGCTGAAGTCGTGGACCGAGAAAGGCCGCACGTTCTACAAGGTCGCGCGCCTCGACGACGACGAGTGGTACCCGAACCAGTTCGTCTATCTGCCCGGCGACGACGAAGCGGAATTCCGGGTCGCCAAGGTCGACGACGGCTTCGTCGAGCTGCAGATCATCGACGATTACCGCAGCCAGCAGCATGCGGTGTGGGGCATCATCGCGCGCAACCGCGAACAGAACTTCGCGATGAACGCGTTGATGGATCCGGAGATCGACTTCGTGACCCTGCTCGGCACCGCCGGCACCGGCAAGACCCTGCTTGCACTTGCTGCGGGCCTGGCGCAGACCATGGACACCCAGCGCTACCGGGAAATCATCATGACCCGGGCCACGGTGAGCGTGGGCGAGGACATCGGCTTCCTGCCTGGCACCGAGGAAGAAAAAATGACGCCGTGGATGGGCGCGCTCACCGACAACCTCGAAGTGCTCACGCACACCGATGACCACGGCGCCTGGGGCCGCGGCGCAACCAACGACCTGCTCGCCTCGCGCATCAAGATCCGCTCGATGAACTTCATGCGTGGGCGCACGTTCCTCAGCCGCTGGCTGATCCTGGACGAGGCGCAGAACCTCACGCCCAAGCAGATGAAGACATTGATCACCCGTGCCGGTCCCGGCACCAAGATCGTGTGCCTGGGCAACGTCGAGCAGATCGATACGCCGTATCTGACGGAGACCACGTCGGGCCTGACCTACGCCGTCGACCGCTTCAAGGGTTGGGCGCACAGCGCGCACATCACCTTGCGTCGCGGAGAACGCTCACGCCTGGCGGATTACGCGTCGGAAGTACTTTAGCGCCATGGCGGCACGCCACCGCCATGGCAACGAAGCGTCCGCGCCCTCGTCCGGCGGCTTCGCTGATCATCGTCACACCACTGAGCGCCGCGCGCACCCGGCTCGGCATCGAACAGCGCACGCCGGCCGCGATGGCCGGCGCGCTCCTGCCCACCATCCAGCGCAGGTCGCCCAGGCACGGCGAATCGGTGGCATGACGAGGCCCTGACCAGGCGATCTAGCGGTCTTTCGCCGGATCCTCGCGCTTGCCCTGCTGCTCCGTACCCGCCGAAGACGTGGGAGCGAAATCCTCCGGCAGGTCTCCGGCTTTCCAGGGGCGACCGGACTGCTGCTCGATGAATTCGCGGATCAGACGGCGCAC
>JBKJHV010000048.1:0-32750 GCA_046598445.1 Lysobacteraceae bacterium | reverse complement strand
TTTCCCGGCGCCCTTGCGGCTTCCGCATGCGCTGCTGCGCCTGAACCATGCCGATTGCGGCTACGGCGCCACGACCATCCTCCACGATGCGAATTTCGGCCTGGAGGCCGGCGACCGCATCGGCCTGCTCGGCCCCAATGGCGCCGGCAAGTCGACCCTAGTGAAGACCCTGGTCGGCGAGCTGCCGCTGCTCACCGGCGAGCGTTACGCCCATCCGGACCTGCGCATCGGCTACTTCGCACAGCACACCGTGGAAGCGCTGGTGGCCGGCACCTCGCCGATCGACCACCTGCGCGAGATCTCGCCGGAAGCGTCGCTCCAGGATTTCCGCAACTTCCTCGGCAAGTGGAGCTTCGCCGGCGACCGCGCGTTCGAATCGATCGACGGCTTTTCGGGCGGCGAGCGCGCGCGCCTGGCGCTGTCGCTGATCGCCTGGCGCCAGCCGAACGTGCTGCTGCTGGACGAACCCACCAACCATCTCGACCTCGAAATGCGCGAAGCGCTGGCCGAGGCGCTGAGCGACTTCCTCGGCGCGATCGTGCTGGTCTCGCACGACCGCCACCTGATCGGCCTGGTCAGCGACACCTTCTGGCGCGTGGCCGAAGGCGTGGTCACGCCGTTCGACGGCGATCTGGACGAATACGCGGCGTGGCTGCGCAGTCGCGCCAGCGGCGACCCGAAGAAAGCCGCCGGCAAGGCTGTCGACGCCAAGGTTGAGCCGACGCCGGCCGCTGCGCCGGTGGCCGCGGTAAAAGGACCGAAACTCAATCCGCAGAAACTGGCGAAAGCCGAAACGCGCGTGGCAGAGATCGAAAAGCGGTTGGCCCAGATCGAAACCGATCTGACCGCGCCGTCCGCCTACGCAGACGGTGGCAAGCGCGCCACCGAACTCGGTCGCGAGCAACAGGCGCTCCGCGCGCAGCTCGAAGCGGCGGAAGTGGAGCTGTTGGCACTGTACGACGGCGCGTAAGGTCGTCGCTATCGATGCCATATGATCGATACGTGAAATCAATTTCACACGGCTAAAGTTGTCGAAAATACTGGCCTCAGTCAAATTTTCGCGCCGTGGGGGCCGACAAGGCGAAGTTAATCCGCCTATTTTCGTTTTGATGCTTCGCTCGACCCGGCGGCGCCGGGCGCCGCACCTGGACCAGTGCGGCGATCATTTTCGGCTGAGGCGAATGACAGGGAGGTTTTCCGGATATGCGCAAGTTGATCGTGTTCCTGTTGTGTGCGGCATCGATGGCGGTCGCGTTTGCAGCGTCCTGGTTGCAGCCCGTGAAATATCGCCACGGCGATGCGCACAGGGCGCCGATGTCCGAGCGGCCCGATACGGGCGCCAGGGTTAGAATGCCGATCGGCAATTCTGTTCCTCGCGCGCCCGCTGAAGGTGCTGTCGAATCACCCGGTTCGTTGCCGAGGCTGCCGCCGGTGTCGGTCCGCATCGCTGGCGATATCGAGATGGCCGGTAGCGAGACGCCCAGCGTGATCGTTCGTTTCGGCAATCAGCAGATGCCGGCGGTCGTGAGCGGCAATACATTCACCGCCGATCTGAATCTCATCAATGCGGCGAGTATCGTCAGCATCGAGCTGCCGAAACCGAATCTGCAATACCGTGCGCTGCTGGGCAGCGCGCAGTTGCTCAAGCGCCAGGCGGGCATGGATGGTCGTCTGGATATCGCCGAAAATCCATCGCTGCGGGTGTCTCCGCTCAGCACGGCGATCCACTTTTTCGTGAGCCGCGAACTGGGCGGGCGTCTGCCGACGTCCGATGAAGAGATGGACAAGGCCGTGCGCGCGCTCAACCCCGCCGATCTGCTGCCCGCAGCGAATCTGCAGCGCGTCATCGTGCAGGGCGAGCGCCAGCTGCCGTCCGGTTTCGCCAGCGCCACCGAGCTGTTGGCGGATCGTGAGGCGTATCGTCAGTTCCTGATTCTCTATCCCGAAATCAGGGGCGGCGCGGACGCTTATCTGCGCAGCGTGCCGGCAGCTGCGTTCGCGCCTGCCGATCTGGGCCGGAACTGGCTGTTGACCACGCGGGTCGGGCGCAACGGCGTGCCGTTCGCGCAGCCGGTCGTGCAGCTCATGCTTCAACGCCCCGGCGGTTTCGCGGTGTCCGCAACGCAGAGCCGCAGCAACCCGAATTTCGGCGCCGAACTGCTTGCCGACGGCGATCTGCGGATCACGCCGGAAGGGCAGCCGTATTTCGATGCGATGGTGTTCGCCAATCAGGTCGATCCGATCAATCCGTCCAGGCCGATCGTTTATCGCGGGATCATCCAGCGTGAGACGTATCGCCGGCTGTTCGTCGGCAAACAGCAGCAGATCTGGCTTCAAGTCCGCGAAGAGTCGAAGAGCTATCCACAGTACCCGTCGCAGCCGACGGTCGCCACCACCACCAGCGCGCTGCTCAATGCTTCGATTCTCGACGATGTGGTCGCGTCAGTCGCCGAGGCCGATGTGCTCGGCCGTCGCGCCATCCCGTATTTCTGCCTGCAGCCGTCGCGCGTGAACGGCGAACCTGCGGTGCTGCAGAACTGCGAATACGCGCTGCACACCATGGGCGCGAATGGTTTCGGCCAAGTGGACGGCCTCGGCCCCAAGGTCGACACCGCACTCGTCCCCACTTCGGCCTCCGGGAGCGTCGGCGTGCAGTGGCAGCTCGAAGCCGGCACGCTGCGCATCGATAGTCCGGAGTCTTCCGCGAAGTTCTGGCGGCTTGGTCTTGCCGATGGTGTTGCCGACGCGATGCTGTTCCAGGTGACCACGCAGAGCGGAGGCGAGACCCAGGTGCTCGTGGGTCACTCAATCGTCCTAAACGGCAATCTGCCGGTGTTCTTCGGCTCGACAGATCCCGTCGGTACCTGGCATTACGGCTCGTTCGATACGCCTGACGAGTATGGGTACGGGGAGCAGGTCGTGCTTGGACCCAGCCGTTTCATCCGCAATGCCGACGGCACGCAGACGCAGACTACCTCCTTGTCGGAAGGTTACGGCGATCCAGCTCTCACCCTGTTCCAGCGTTCCGGCTGGAAACTGATCGGATTTAATCTGTACGACACCCGCTATCGCGCGAACACTCCGACCGGCAACGACTACATCCAGTTTTTCCAAAGCTGCGAGTCCGCGTTCGCGTTGGGGGCAACGCAGTGCGCACCGACGCGGGTGCGCTATTTCCGTCCGCTCGCGAAAGTCGGCAACCGCTGGTACGGCATCGAAGATCTGTATACGCGACTGTCGACGACAAGCTACGTCGCGCCGTTCCAGTTCGAGCGTTCGTCGCGCGCGAATTACTACGAGAAACTGTAACGGCGGTCTCTGCGGAACACCACGTTATCGAAACGAGAGGTCGATTCCATCGGGGATCGACCTCTTCCGTCCGGGGACGGGACGCGATGCCGGAGGCGGCTCAGCCGTCCGCGGATTCGAAGCTCAATTGGCAGTCTTCGTCCGGCAGTTGGCCGATGCGGCATAGCGGCTGGTAGAGCGTGTACAGCGAGGTTTCTTCCAGCTCGATCCGTTCGCCCAGCAGATCGGAGATCACTTCGAGGTCGTGACGAAACGCGTCCTTGTTCACCCGGCATACGCCGATGCTCGTGTAATGCTTGGTGAAGATCATGACTTGGCGTGCGATCCCCTCCATGCGGGCGTTGATGCGTTCGACGAAGGCGGATTTCGCCGCATCGCCCTGCACACTGAGGGCGACGTAGCGGTAGCAGTGCTCGCGTTCCTCATCAAGGTGGTTCTGCAGCGCGTCGCGGAAGCGGGTGAGCATCCCGGGAATCTTCGCGAATTTCTGGTGCAGGACGTAGTTCTCGAGCTCCTCAACGGCTTCCAGCAGTGACACGTGGTCGGATTTGAGGCTGGCGATGAGATTCGGGTCATATGGCAACGTGTCGACTGCGGCCTGTCCGATGTGCGGGGGGGGGGCGGGGTCGGTTGTGGTTTCTGTCTGGCGTGGGGCGAGCGAAAGCATGTCTTGATCCTATGGTCGTCTTACGCCGTTGCGGAAGATGTCTGTGGTTTGGTCTTGTCGTCGATCTGCGTTCACGATCGTGCTTCGTCTATGAAACCCTCTTGGGCGATGCTTGTGTGTGGAAGCGTTCTCCCGGGTCATCAAAGCAAGTGCGATGCCATTGCCCAGCCGTTTTTCGCGGGCTGAGTCTCATATCTGCGCATAGGGCCGCCCGTTTTCGATAGCGCAAGGCGATCGCGACCCACCATTGATCGGGTGTTCTGCCCGATGATGTACCGATCATGGGTGTGGCCTGCCGCGCGAACGCATGGCGCATGCGTTTGCGAGAATAATCTGCGTCATTCGATGACGCGCAGGGGCAGAATCGGCAGAGATTGACACGGCAACGCGCAGCCGGCGTCATCCGTGGTTTTTCGGGGATTCATGCGGTTTCGATCGATGCGATCAATGCTTCCGCGCTATGGGGTGTCTCCCCGCCCCCACCAAGTTGGGTGGGGGGCGCTTACTTCGCGATCAATACCAGCATCGAGCGGGCTTCGAGTCCATATATCGTCCATTCGCCGCCGATCAGCGCCTCGCTGCCCGGGTTCGCGACCGTGTTGGCGCCTTCGTTCCAGGTCGCGGTGTCGGTGACGCGGTACCACTGCTTGCCGCTGCCCGGCCACGGCAGGCTGAAGTTCACGTTGCCCGACCAGCCGTTGTAGGCGACGTAGATCGCACTCGCGCTGTCGCCGAACTCGCTGCCGTCCACGCGCCAGGCGATGGCGTGGTTGCCGGTACCGCTGAAATAGGCCGCGTCCGCCTGCGCGCCGTCGGGTTTGAACCAGCGCAACTGCTCCATCACGTTGCCGTTGGTGTCGTTGCCGACGTAGAAATTCAGCGGTCGCAGCGCCGGGTGCGCCTTGCGGAACGCGATCATCCGCCGGGTGAAGGTCTCGAAATCGGTTTCGATCGTGCTGCGCGTCCAGTACAGCCAGTTCGCGGGCGAATCCAGGTTGTAGACGTTGTTGTTGCCGAACTGGGTGCGCAGGGCTTCGTCGCCGCCGTTGAACATCGGCACGCCGGCGCTGAGCATCATGAACGCCATGCCGGTGCGCGCGGCGCGGCGCTGGTGGGCGACGATGCCGCTCTGGTCCCAACTGTGGTTGTTGTCGTCGCCGCCGTCGGACGGGCCGTAGGGCCACGGCTGGTTGTTCTGTTTGCTGTTGTAGCCGTACAGGTCGTTCAAGGTGAAGCCGTCGTGCGCGACCATGAAGTTCACCGAATTCCACGGCTTGCGGCCGTCGTCGCCGTAGAGGTCGGACGAGCCGGCGAAGCGCGACGCCAGCGTGCCGGTGGTGATCACTTCAACGCCGAGCTGGTTCTGCTTCTTGCGCAGCGCGTCGCGGTACAGGCCGTTCCACTCCGACCAGCCCGTCGGGAAACCACCGACCTGATACGAATTACCGCCGATCGCCCACGGTTCGGCGATCAGATCCAGACCGCTGCCGCCGGCCGCCGCGCGCGGCGGCAGTTCGTTGACGATGCGGTTGAGCGCGTTGCCGGCGTCCATCTTGTCGAAGTTGAAGCAGCCGTGCTGGCAGGTGTTGCCGAGTACCGAGGCGAGATCGAAGCGGAAACCATCGACGCCGATCACGTCGCGCCAGTGCGCCAGCGAGTCGACGATCATGTTCTGCGCGATGGTGTTGCGGGTGTTGTAGTTGCCGCCGACGCCGGTGTTGTCCCATGAATACTGCAGATCGCTGGTGAGCGAGTAGTAGGTCGGGTTGTCGAGGCCGCGCCACGACATCACGTTGCACACGGTGAGGCCGTCGCTGCCGCCCCATGCGCCGCCTTCGCCGGTGTGGTTGTAGACCACGTCGATGTAAACCTTGATGCCGGCGTCGTGATAGGCCTTCACCATCGCCTTGAATTCGCGGGTCGGGCCGCCTGCGGTCTTGTCCGAGGAGTAACGACGGTCCGGGGCGAAATAGTTGAGGGTCATGTACCCCCAGTAGTTGTCGCCGGCGCTGGAATTCGGATCGATGTCGTTCTGGTCGTTCTGGGTTTCCTGTACCGGCAGAAATTCCACCGCGGTGATGCCTACACTCGCCAGATGCGCGGCTTTCAGCGCCGCGCCGGCATAGGTGCCGCGCTGGAACAGCGGGATCGAGGTGTCGTTCATCGTCAGACCGCGCGGATGCACTTCGTAGACGATGTCGTCCTTGAACGCGCGCGTGGGCTTGGTGCCGAATGATGTTGCATCGGCCGCCAGCACGATGCCCTTGCTGGCGCAGGTGCCGCTGTCCTTGTTGCGATGCAGGGCGCCGGAAGCGTAGACGGTGCCGTCGGCGCAGGTCGCGGTGTTCGGATCCTGGCTGATTTCGCGCGCGTACGGGTCCAGCAGCAGCTTGTTCGGATTGAAACGGTTGCCGCTGGCGTCGATATCGGTGACGAAGCCGGTGGCGCTGCCCTTGGTCCAGGCGCTGCTGTAGGTCCAGTTCGGGCCCCAGGCGCGGTAGCCGTAATAGACCGGGCCGGTGATGCCGTAGGTGTTCTTGAGCGTGGCGACCGATGCGGTTTTCGACCAGACCTGGGTCGCGACGTCCTTGGTCATCACGTATTTGACGGTTTCCTGCGCACCGGCGGCAGTCTTGTAGATCCAGACTTCGATCCGCGTGGCGCGCGACGAATACACGCGGAAGGTGATGTTCGCCTGGGTCGCGTCGTATTTCGCGCCGAGGGTGTGGGGGTTGATCGCGGCCTGCGCCGGTTGCAGCGACCAGCAGCCCAGTGTTAGTGCGAGCAGTACGCCTGCAGCGGTTTTGATCCATCCAATCGATGTACCGATCATGTTCCCGTTCCGTATTCGATCCGTGGTCAGCGCCACCGGGCGGCCACTGTGGCCCGATGTGCGAATGCACATGGGCGCCGCAGAGGCGTCTGGAATCGTATTCACCCATGGCTGGCGGGGGAGTCTCCGACGGGCGGTCGCGGAGGCCCGAATGGCGCGGGATCCGGCTGCGCCGCTTGATTCCCGGGCGTCCGGCCCCAGAATGGCGACCTGTCGCGACCTTCCCTTTGCGAATCCACGGTCTTCCATGCCCATCTATGCCTTCCAGTGCGACGCCTGCGGTCACGAGTTCGATCGCCTGCAGAAAATGTCCGATCCGGATCCCGAGGTGTGTCCCGAATGCGGCGCGCCGAAGATCAAGCGTCAGCTGACCGCGCCGTCGTTCCGGTTGTCCGGCAGCGGCTGGTACGAGACCGACTTCAAGAAGGACGGCGACAAGAAGCGCAACCTGACCGAGAAGGGCGACGCTTCGAAGTCGGAAGCCAAGACCGATGCCGCGCCGGCCACCAAAGCCGCCGAGCCCGCGCCGGCCGCCAAGCCTGCCGAAAGCAAGCCAGCCCCGAAGCCCGCTCCGAGCAAGCCGGCCGACTGAGCGTCTGTTTAAAATCCTGGATCTGGAAGTGCTGTCATCCCGAACGAGGGCGAAGCCCGAGGAGGGATCTGCTTACTGCCGGCAGACACAACAGCAGATCCCTCCGCCCACTGCGCGGGCGTTCGGGATGACAGAGGGCGTATCGGTTTGCGACCGGGCGCCTTGTCCGGCTTGGGCCGGGCGGCTAGGGTGGGGGCATGAAAACACTTGTCCGAATCGTTCCGCTCGTGGCGCTGTGCCTGCTTTCGGCCTGCGCCAGCACAGCTTCCTTTTCTGTCGCACCGGCTGCCGGTGCGTCTGTCTTAGACGCCCCGGCCGATGCCTTCCTCGCCGCGCTCCGCACCCACTGCGGGCAGGCGTTCGCAGGGCGGGTGCTGGTCGATAGGCCGGTATCCGCGAACGATGCGTTCGCAGGCAAAGCGCTGGTGATGCACGTCCGTGAATGCGGGGCGGACATCACGCGTGTGCCGTTCCACGTCGGCGACGACCATTCGCGCACCTGGGTGCTGACACGCACCGCGAACGGCTTGCGGCTGAAGCACGACCATCGCCATGAAGACGGCTCATCCGACAAAGTGACGATGTACGGTGGCGACACCGCCGCGGCCGGCACCGCACAGCGCCAGGCCTTCCCGGTGGATGCCGAATCCATCGCCAATTTCAACGCCAATGGCCTCACCGCCTCGGTGACCAATACCTGGGCGATGGAGATCGAGCCCGGTCGCCGCTTCCTCTATGAGTTGTCGCGCCCGAACGGTCGCCTGTTCCAGGTCGAATTCGACCTGAGCCGGCCGGTAAACGTGCCGCCCGCGTCCTGGGATCATTGACGCCCAGCGAAACGTCCGACGCCTGATGCGACAACGCCGCCCTGAGGCGGCGTTGTCGTTTAGGGAAAGGTCTTAATAAGCTCGTCACCCCGGCGAAAGACGGGGCCCAGCTCCTCGGTAAATCATTGATAAGGCTGTATCCCGGCTTTCGCCGGGATGACGGCGGTGAATTACTCAGACCTTTCTTAGCTTCTGGAACAGCGCTCAGCGCAGGCCGAACCGGCCGCGGCAACCTTCATCCACCCACAGCCCCTGCTTCTTGTCGTAGCCCCAGGAACGGCCCTGGACGCAGGGCGACTTGGACAGGGATTCCAGCAGCGCCGGCTTGCCGCGCTTGCTGTCCCAGGTACAGGCCTGACGCCGGCCGTTTTCGCTGGCGCAGGTGGTGCTGTAGCGGCCGCCGCTTTCGCCGACGCGGAACACGGCGCGGCAGCCTTTGTCCACCCAGACCGATCCGCCGCGCGTACCCCAGCTGACGCCTTCGCGGCACGGGGTGTCGGAGAGCTGGCGGATCAGGTCGGCGTTGCCGTACAGGTTCTTGCCGCAGGCCTTGTAGCGGCCGTCGCTGCTCTCGCAGCGCACTTCCTCACCGCTGTACTGCGGGCCGAACTCGGCGCGGCAGCCTTTTTCCACCCACACTTTTCCGGGCGTCGCGCCCCAGTTGCGGCCTTGGACACAGGCGGTATCCGACAGCTGCCGGCTCATCCGGGTCTGGCCGGGCCATGGGGTGTCGCAGGTCTCGCGTCGGGTGTCCTTGCTTTCGCAGCGGACATTGTCTTTATCGCCGAATTGGGCATGCGCGCTGGGCGCGGCCGACCAGGCGGCAAGCGCGATCAGGAACAGGCTGAGGGTGCGGATAGTGGGCATTGGGGGCCTCGTGTGATGGATGCGATGGATGGGATGCCGCGGCGACTCTGCGCACGCCGAAGTGGATGTTCTAGCGCACGCCGAAGCGTGCGCGGCAGCCGTGGTTCACCCAGAGCGAGGCGCGGCGGTTGTAGCCCCAGGAATAGCCCTGGGTGCAGCGACGGTCGGAGATGGTCTGCAGCAGCACCGGCACGCCGCGGCTGTGATCCCAGGCGCAGGTCTTGTATTTGCCGTCGCTGCTGTTGCAGGTGACGCTGTAGTCGCCGCCGCCGTTACCGTTGCCGTCGATCCGGAAGGTGCCGCGGCAGCCGCGATCCACCCACAGCGCGCCGGCGCGCAGGCCGAAGGTCTGGTTGAGCAGGCAGGGGGTGTCGGACAGCTGGCGGACCAGGACCGGATTGCCGTACAGGCCGTTGCCGCACTGTTTGTAGCGGCCATCGGTGCTTTCGCAGCGTAGTTCGGTGCCGGTGCCGCCCACGTCGCCCTGCGCGGACGCGAATTCGGCGCGGCAGCCGCTGCTGACCCAGACCGTGCCCGGCGTGCTCGACCAGTTCTGGCCCTCGACGCAGCGGGTGTCGGAGAGTTGGCGGGTCAGCACGGAACGGCGCTGCCACGGCGTGTTGCAGGTGACCTGACGGCTGTCGCGGCTTTCGCAGCGGATGCTGTTGCCGCCCGGGTTGGGATTGCTGCCGCCGCCGGCCAGCGACTGGCCGATGTCGTTCTTGACCTGGCTGAAGGTCCAGCGCGAGAACTTGATCTGGTCCAGATAGAAGCGCATCTGGTCGTCGGGGATGTTGCTGCCGCTGGATTGTTCGCTGTACTCCAGCGCGATCACGCGTCGCTGGTCGGCCACCGGCAGCTCCCACAGGCGCTCGGGAGCGTATGCGCGCGCAGCGGGGCCCTGCGCCTGCACGGACGGGGCTGTGGCGGCAAGCCCGGATAGAGCGGCGGCGAGCATCAACGGGTACAGCAGCATCGTCAGACGTTTCATTTCGGTCTCCTTGCTTGGATGGGGGGCGGACGACGTGCAGTGGCGGCGGAGGCGATTCCTGTGCCGGGCCACCTTCGGCCGCCGCAACCGCTAAAATGTGCGGATGACCGGCAGGCGCCGGACGATCCTACACCCGGAGTCTCCCCCATGCGTACCCACTTCTGCGGCCTCATCGACGAGGCGCTGATCGGCCAGACCGTCTCGATTTGCGGCTGGGTCAACACCGCCCGCGTCCAGAGCCATCAGGTGTTCGTCGATCTCCGCGACCATGAGGGCATCGTGCAGGTGTTGGTCGAAAGCGATCAAATCGAGCTGTTCAAGGCCGCCAGCGGCCTGGGCAACGAAGATTGCCTGCGCGTTACCGGCACCGTGCGTGCGCGCCATGCGGTGAACGAAAAGATCAAGACCGGCAAGGTCGAGATCGTGCCGACCGCCATCGACATCATGAACAAAGCCGAACCGCTGCCGTTCCACGCTCACGAGAATGCCGGCGAGGAAACCCGCCTGACCTACCGCTACCTCGATCTGCGCCGCCCCGAGATGCAGCAGGCGATGCGCACCCGCATCCGCCTGGTGCAGGCGCTGCGCCGCTGGCTGGACGCGCGCGGCTTCCAGGACATCGAGACCCCGATCCTCACCAAGGCCACGCCCGAGGGCGCGCGCGACTTCCTGGTGCCGGCGCGCATGCACCCGGGCGAGTTCTATGCGCTGCCGCAGTCTCCGCAGCTCTTCAAGCAGATTCTGATGGTGGCCGGCTTCGACCGTTACTACCAGATCGCGCGCTGCTTCCGCGACGAGGCGCTGCGCGCCGACCGCCAGCTGGAATTCACCCAGCTCGACATGGAGTTCGCGTGGGTGGGCGAGCGCGAGGTGCAGGACAGCACCGAGTCGATGATCCGCGAAGTGTTCCGCGAAGTGATGGATGTGGAGCTGGGCGAGTTCCCGCGCATGACCTACGCCGAAGCGATGCGCCGCTACGGTTCGGACAAGCCGGACCTGCGGTTGCCACCAGAATTCGATCTTATCGATATTGCCGACATCGTTAAAAATTGTGAGTTCAAGGTCTTCACAGACTGGGCAAATACTGATGATGGGCGCGTGATCGCATTGCGGGTGCCGGGCGGAGCGTCTCTCTCCCGCAAGCAAATCGATGATTTCGCCGCACATGCCACAAAATATGGCGCGAAAGGTCTGGCATGGATGAAGATTGAGGACGCCGACAAAGGGCTGGATGGTATTGCCTCGCCTATCGCGAAGTTCCTTGATTCTGCAGTAGTTGCAGCCATTCTTGAGCGAGTCCAGGCGACAACTAAAGATCTCATCTTTTTTGGTGCTGGTCCTTACATGAAAGTCTCTGAATTCATGGGGGCGGTGCGATTGAGGTGCAGAAAAGAAACTCATTTCGGCGTTGTTTCTACTGTGGTTGAGGATAAATGGAAACCGCTGTGGATCACCGATTTCCCGATGTTCGAGTGGGACGAGGACGCGCAGCGTTACGTCGCCCTGCATCATCCCTTCACCGCGCCTGCGGTCGACGACGAAGCCGACCTGCGCGCCAACGCCAAGACCGCGGTGAGCCGCGGCTACGACATGGTGCTCAACGGCAACGAGATCGGCGGCGGTTCGATCCGCATCCATCGTTCGTCGATGCAGTCGGCGGTGTTCGATCTGCTGGGCATCGGCCGCGAGGAAGCCGAGCTGAAGTTCGGCTTCCTGCTGGACGCGCTGAAATACGGCGCGCCGCCGCACGGCGGCATCGCCTTCGGCATCGACCGCATCGCCGCGCTGATGGCAGGCACCGAGTCGATCCGCGACGTGATCGCATTCCCGAAGACCACCACCGCGCAGTGCCTGATGACCGGCGCGCCGTCGCCGATCCCGGACGCGCAGCTGGCCGAAGTCCACGTGCAGGTGCGTCCGCCGAAGGCGTGATGTCTCCGTGGGAATAATGCTGTCTCTGTGGGAGCGGCGGCTTTCAACAGCCGAATGGCTGGTCAAGCCGCGATAAAGCTCGCCGGATGTCGATCGCGGCTCCCGCCGCTCCCACAGGATTTTCTTCAGGATTTGCAGATGACCATGACCATCCGCCGCGCCACTCCCGCCGACGCCGAACGCGTCGTCGACATCACCCGGCGCAATTTCATCGAGACCTTCGGCCATCTGTATCCGCCGGAGGATCTCGCGTATTTCCTCGACAACAGTTATTCGCTGGACGCGCATCGCACGATGCTTGCGGACGATGGTTACGCGATCTGGCTGCTGGAGCGCGACGGACAGGCGGTCGGCCATGCCGTGGCCGGGCCGGCGGGATTACCGCACGCCGATGTGGCCGAGGGCGACCGCGAGCTGAAGCGGCTCTACATCCTGCAGGACGCGCACAACGGCGGTTGGGGCAGCAAATTGTTCCAGACGGTGCTGGACTGGCTGGAACGCGACGGCCCGCGCACGCTGTGGATCGGGGTGTGGAGTGAAAACCTCGGCGCGCAGCGGTTCTATGGCCGCTACGGCTTCGAGAAGGTCGGCGAATATCTGTTCCCGGTCGGCAACACCCACGATCACGAGTTCATCCTGCGTCGTGCGAAGGCGGTTGCGGCGCGCGGTTGAAATACTGCAGGTGATCGACACAACAACGGCCGCTCGATGCGGCCGTTGTTCACGGGCTGTCCTGCTTGCCCGATGCGGGTTCGGAACGATATCGGGTGAAAGGCAGTGGCGGTCAGTCGGCGACGTCAGTCACCCAGGACCAGCGACACATCGATGTTGCCGCGCGTGGCGTTGGAGTACGGGCAGACGATGTGGGCCTGATCGACCAGCGCCTGCAGTTGTTCGCGCGGCAGGCCCGGCGCGGTGATCGTGAGTTCCGCCTCGATGCCGAAGCCGGTGGGGATCGGGCCGATGCCGACCTTGTTCGAGGAAGCCTTCACCCAGCGCTGTGGCCGGCATGCGCTGGTGAACCGGCTGTTCGAGGTGGTGATGATCCAGATCCTGCGCCGGCAGATGGAAAGCGGGGATGTGCAGGGCGGCATGCTCGCCGGGCTGTCGCACCCGCGTCTGCGCAACGCGCTGGTCGCGATGCACGAATCGCCGGCCCGGGACTGGTCGCTGGACAATCTGGCCGCTGCGGCCGGCATGTCGCGCACGGTGTTAGCGACCGGTTGCCGCGAGGTGATGGGCATCACCCCGGGGCATTATCTGCAGGGCTGGCGCGTGGGTCTGGCGCAACATGCGTTGCGCCAGGGGCGGCCCTTGAAAGTAGTGGCCGCCGATGTGGGTTACGGCAGCGAGGCGGCGCTGTCGCGCGGCTTCAAGGCCTACAGCGGGGTGTCGCCGCGGGAGTGGAGAAAGGCGCAGGGATCTTCAGCGGCGGATCTCCAGGCGACGCCGGCCAGAAACAAAAACGGCCCGGCGCTGGGCCGGGCCGGGCCGCAAAACGAACGTCAGGGCGGGCCGGGGAAAGCCCGTGGTGGCGTTCGCTGCGGTAGTGCCTTCGCGGAACGTTGCAGCCTATCGTTGTTGCAATCCGTCATCGTCGCAATCCGTCGATCCTCGCATCAGCGGGGCAAAATTCCCCGGGCGCGCGTCCTATTTTCGCTTCAGACGACGCCCGGGGGACCCCGTGGTTGTAGGACAGCCGCGGCGGGACTGCCGCGGATTGCTCTCAGGTTGTTCGGATCGCTCTTGTGTCCACCACTACGCTGTCTACTACTACAGCCCTTCGGCTACCTGCACGGCTTCGAGTGCGTCGACATGGCCGCTGCCGACTTCATACGGTTGGCGTCCCGCCATCGGGTTGGCGGTGCTCTGCAACACTTGTTTGACCTGCATCGGCGTCAGCCCCGGGTTGGCGTCGAACAGCAGCGCGACGATGCCGGCGACGTGCGGCGTGGCCATCGAGGTACCGCTCATGTGGGTGTAGAACGGGAGCTGCGTGCCCAGCGCCAGATCCTGCTGCGTGGCCAGCAGCGGCAGCGCGCCGGTCAGCGCGCGGGTGGAGACGATGTCCACACCGGTGGCGACGATGGTCGGCTGGTTGATGTAGGTCCAGGCGCTGCCGTCGGCCATGGTGAAGTTGCCGGTCTCGCCGCGATTGCCGCGCGAGGAGAAGTCCGCCAGGGTGCCGTCCTTGTTGCCCGCGCCCACCGAGATCACCCACGGCGCCTGCGCGTAGGGGTTGTGGGTGTTTTCGGCGGAACCGTCGTTGCCGGCGGCGAACACGCTGACGATCCCTTTCTTGTAGGCCTCGTAGCTGGCGATGTTGACCGGATCGGTCGGGTCGAACGCGCCGCTGCTGCCCCATGAATTGGAGATCACTTTGATCGCCGACCTGAACGCGTGCTGCTTGCCGATGGCGTAATCGTAGCCGCCGACCGCGTCGAGGATCGAGATCACCGCGCCCGAGCCGTAGCCGACGATGTCGGCCTGTGGCGCCACGCCGCGATACCGGAAGCCGACGGAGGCCGCGCCGGTGCCGCCGACGCTGCCGGCGCAGTGGGTGCCGTGGCCGGAGCTGATATCGGTGACAAGCTGGTTTTCCAGCACCGTGACCGGCAGGAAATCCAGCAGCGCATGCACGTTGCCTAGCGCCTGCACGTTCTGCACCACATGGCTGCCGAACTGCAGATCCTGGTGGGTGGCGTCGATGCCGGAATCGTTGACCATCACGGTCACGCCTTCGCCGGTGTATCCCAGGTCGGGGTCGGCCTGCAGCGCGTTCACGCCGGACAGTTCGCGCGCCTCGTGGTTGTAATAAGTGAGGTTCTGGTTGAGGTGGATCGAACGCACGTCGCCGCGCTGGGCGATCGCGGCGATCTGCGCGGGCGTGGCCATCACCCCGGCCATCGGCAGGTTACGCATCGACCGGCCCTGGGTGATGCCCAACACGCGCAGTGCGAGCAGTTGGCTCGCGCGCGGCGCACCGCTCTGGCCGAAGCTGACGATCACTTCCAGCTTATCGGTCGGCGAAGCGATGGCGAGGGTGTGGTTCAGGCTGTCGCCGAGACTGGCGGCGGCCAGGCTCATGCCGCTGGCGAGCATGCCGGCGGCGAGGGCGGTGAGCTTGAGGACGGTGCGACGCTGCATGTGGATCTCCCGGAGGTGATGGCTGCCAGTCCGCTGGCAGCGGGTGTGTCGATCCTCACCGCAGCCGGGCGTGGCGGCCATCCGGAATAGCCTTCAGGCAGGCTGGGGGAAAACCCCTACAGACGCCTGTCCGCGCAGTCGTTAATGTGGTGTGGTATTGCGGCGTCCACGTTTGCGCCCACCGCGGCGTGCGCCGCAGCTGTCGCTGGTGGCACTGCTGGGGGAACAGCTGATGATCGTCTCGCGCAAAATCGCAATCGCCATGGTCATTCTGGTGTGCCTGTGGATGCGGCCGGCGTCGGCGCAGAGCCTGCCGGTGCAGGTCGTGGTGTCCGGTGATGTCGCGACCGCCATCGTCGGCGATCCGCTCGCGCCGCTGGCCGATGTGACCCTCACCTTCGACGGCGCCAGCGGCCTGAACGCGCCCAGCCTCGGTCTGACCGCCAAGCTGGTGGACCCCTTGTCCGCCGCTCTGCTGGTGCGCCTCCCCAATGCCCTGCTCAACCAGATCGATGCGGCTTTTCCGCTGCTGCTGACCATCGAGCCGCCGCTGACCGGCGGACTGAGCTTCCGCACCGTGCGCGTCGAAGTGCATACCCATGCGCTGAGCTACAGCGCAGGCAGTTCGTATCGCCTGTTCAAGGCGCCGCTCGGCGGCCTGTTCCGCGACATCACCGACGAGATCGCGCCCGGCAGCGTGCGCGCGCGCGGCACCACCGGCGGGTTCTCGCAGTTCCTGGTGCTGGCGGACCTGCGCACGACCAGCAGCGTGGTGGCGTCCAAGATCGCTCTGCTGCGCCTGCGCACGCTGACCCTGCCGTGGAGCGAACGCCTGCCGTTCTTCGCGCTGATCGACGACGTCGAGGACGCGGTGGAAGCCGAGGACTACGCAGCGGCCATTGCCGCCGTCGATCAGATCGCCAGCCGTGCCGATGCGCGCGCCGGCACCTATCTGGCGGACGAATGGCGCGCGACCCGCCTCGCCGACAATCAGGCCGGCGATCTGATCGCCGGCGCGGCCACGCTCAGATTCAGCATTGCCTATCTGCGTGACTTCGGCGACTGAGTGCGCTGACCCGCACAAGCCCGCCGCCCGGCATCGGCCGCAGGTGGGATCTCACCCCGTTTCTCCTTGTTGAACAATAAGATACGTACCGCTCAGATGCGTACCGCTCAGATGCGTACCGCTCAGATGCGTATCGATCGAGGAATGCCCTGAAGCCCTCGCTGGTTCTTGCTCGTCATCCCCGCGAAGGCGGGGACCCATGCCTTCGAGCGTTCAGAACAAATCGCGAGTTGCTTCACGACTTCAGGCATGGATCCCCGCCTTCGCGGGGATGACGAGCAAAGGAGCGATGCACATCGGCCGATGCGTTTGGTTTTTTCGAAGAAACGTCGGGCGATCCTGGGTTGAGGCCCGTTTGCGTGGTGCCGCTTTCGCGAAGCCCGTAAGATGAATCGATGCAGGCACGCCTGACTGCCCATCCTCCGGCTCAAGCCGCGTTCGTCAGGTCGATCCGGCCGGGTGAAGTGCTGCGCATCGGCCGTGCCGCCGGTTGCGGCCTGCGTCTGGAACATCCCTCCGTCTCGCGCGTCCACGCCGAACTCGATTTCGATGGCGACGCGTGGCGGCTGCGCGACCTCGAAAGCAAGAACGGCACCTTCGTCGATGGCGAGTCGGTTGTCGGCGAGTCTGCCGTGCGGCGCACGCTGGGCAAGCGCGCGTGGCTGCGTTTCGGCGACGTGCTGTGCGAATTCGAGGCGCTCGACGTGCATGCGGTGGCTGCCGCCGACGCCGGTCTGCGCGCGCGCCGCGACGCGGCGACCGCGCACACCGCGCGCATCGCCGGGCTCGACCATCTGGACGATTGGCTCGACGCCAGTCTGCGCGGCGTGCTGGAACTGGCGCAGTGCGAACGCGGATTCGTGCTGCTGCGCGACGGCGACGGTTTCGCGGTGCGCGCCAGCCTCGCGTTCGACGCCGCCTCGCTGCGCGACCACGGATTCTCCGGCAGCATCGGCGCGGTCCGCCGCGCGCTGGACGAGCGCCGCAGCGTGATCGCCAACGACATCGCCGGCGACGCCTGGCTGCGCGATCGCGCATCGGTGATCGCGTCTGGCATCAGCGCGCTGGCCTGCCTGCCGCTGCACGACGGTGCGCTGACGCTCGGCGCGATCTACGCCGACCGCGTGCGCATCGGCCCGCCGATCACCACGCTCGACCAGGAATTGCTGGAAGCCTTCGCAGAACGCGCGGCGCTGTGGATCGCCGCGCGGCGCGCCACCGCGCTGCTGGACGCCGGGGTCGCCGCGGCAGTGGTGCCGGCGCGCGACTGGGCGCGGATCGTGGCCGGTCATGGCGACATGCTTCGATGAGTGGCCGCCGATGAGCCGCCGCCGATGAGCCGCCGCCGATGAGCGACCAGGACGCGACCCAGACCGGCCTGCACGCGCAGGCGGAACTCGCCCCGGGCACGGTGCTCGACGGCCGCTATCGGATCGGGGCGCTGCTCGGCATCGGCGGCATGGGCGTGGTCTATCGCGCGACCGATCTTTCGCTGGGTATTGAGGTTGCGCTCAAACTGCTGCGTCCGGAGCTGGCCGAACGCGAGACGGTGATCGAGCGTTTCCGCCAGGAACTGCTGCTCGCGCGCCAGGTGTCCAGCCCGCACGTGGTGCGCATCCACGATCTGGTCCGCGCCGACGGGCGCTGGGCGATCAGCATGGATCATGTCGACGGCGAGGCGCTCGACCGCCGTCTCGACCGCGAGCGTCGCCTGCCCGTGGAAGACGCGCTGTCGATCGCGCGGCAGATCGCCGCCGGGCTTGCCGCGGCGCACGCGCGCGGCGTGATCCACCGCGATCTGAAACCCGCGAACATCCTGCTGGATCGCGACGGCGGCGCCTACATCAGCGATTTCGGCGTGGCCCGGTCGCTCGCCGCCAGCGGCGGACGCACTCGCGCGGGCGGCACCCGCGCCGGCAGCGTGATCGGCACGCCGGACTATCTGTCGCCGGAGCAGGCGCGCGGCGAGCCGGCCGACGCGCGCAGCGATCTTTACGCCCTCGGTCTGATGCTCCATGAAATGCTGGCCGGCGAGCTGCCGTTCGCCGGCGGCACCGTCGCCGAAGTGCTGGCGCAGCGGATGGTGCGTGCGCCGGCGTCGCTGACCGCGGTGCGCGACGATCTGCCGGACTGGCTGGTGCGGCTGGTCGACCGCCTGCTGCGGACGCAGCCCGCTCATCGCCTGCAGCGGGCGGAGGACGTGATCGAGGCGATCGACCGCCGCGCACTGGGCCGCGATCTGCGTGAGGGCGCCCGCCGCGGGCTGCGCATCGCCGCGGTGGCGCTGGTCTGCGCCGCGCTGATCGGCGGTGGCCTGTGGTGGCAGTCGCGGGGCCGCGAGGCGGCGACTGCGACGGCGATTGTCGCCCCGGTGCGCGATCTCGACCGTCTACTGGTGTTGCCGCTCACCGGCAGCGGCGATTGCCCGACCTGCGCCGCCCGCGATAGCGCGCTGTCGGCACATCTGCGCGATGGCCTGGCCGCGGTGCCGGGCCTGGCCGTGGTCGGGCGCGAACGCGCGTCGTTCGCGCTGCGTCGGCTCGATCCCGGCGGCCAGGCGGCGCTGGACCCGGCCCGCCTCGGCCGCGCCGCCGTCGCGCGGCGCGTGCTGCGGCCCGCGTGGGTGCGCGAAGGCGCGCGCTGGCGGCTGCGCGCGACGTTGTATCTGTCGGGCGCCGAGGCGGCGACCATCGACGGCCCGGCCGCCGATAGTCCGGCCGCCGCCCTGCAGGCGTGGGCCGCCGCCCCGGCGACCGCGACCGCGCTGGGCATCGCCGCTGCGATCAAGATCAACCTATCGTTGCCGGCATCGACAGACGTGCTGGACCGCTACGGCGCGGCGCTGCTGGCGCGCGATGCGGGCCGGCTCGATGAGGCCCTGCGCGGTTTTCGCGAGGCCGCCGCCGCCCCGGACGATGTGCCGGCGCTGCTCTTATCGGCGCTGGTCGCGCAGGCGCAGACCGCATTGGACATGGGCGACCGCGATGCCGCGGCGGACGCGCTGGTGCGGGCGCAGGGCGTCGCCGCCGAAATGCCATCGGTGCGCGAGCGGCTGGCCGCGCAGCGCGCCGCGATCGAGGGCGATGCCGAGGCCGCGGCATCGCAGTGGAAGGCGCTGCTCGCGAAGACGCCCGACGACACCGAGGCGGAACTGGCGCTGGCGGCCGCGCTGACCGATGCCGGCGATGTCGATGCGGCGACCGCTGTGCTGCGCGGACTCAGCCGCCGCGACCCCGAAGACCCGCGGGCATGGTTCGGGCTGGGCAAACTGTCGATCCTGCAGGGCCAGGCGCGGATCGCGGTGGACGACCATCTGGTCCGCGCGCTGGTCGCGTTCAAGCGCGGCCGCGACCTCTACGGCGAGGCCGAAACCGTCAACGCGCTGGGCGTCGGCTACGGCCGCCTGGGCCAGACCGCCGACGCCGCCGAGCAATACAGAAAGGCCATCGAACTGCGGCGCCGGCTCGGCAACCGCCGCGGCGAAGCCACCAGCCTGCGCAATCTCGCCAACGTGCTGTCGCTCACCGGCGATTTCGACGGCGCCGCGACGGCGCTGCGCGAGGCGCGGGCGGTCAACATCGCGCTGGGCGATCGCGCCGGCCACGCCGCCATCGACAACGAACTCGGCCTGCTGGCCGAGGAGCGCGGCGATCACCCGGGCGCGCTCGTGGCGTTCCGCCGCGCGCTGCAGGCATGGCGCGAAGTCGGCGACGCCCACGGCGCGGCCGAGGCGCTGAACAACATCGGTTTCGCGCATTTTCAACTGGGCGATTACGGCGACGCGGAGGTGTACTGGCAGCAGGCCGGCGATGCTTACGAGGCGCTGGGCGAACAGACCGGTCGCGTGCGCACGATGCAGAACCTCGGGCTGCTGGCGGTGGCGCGCGGGCGCTGGAACGATGCGCGCAAACGGCTGGAGGAATCGCTGCGCTTGTCCGAAGCGCAGCAGATGGTCGAGGAAGCGGCGGTCAGCCGGCGCAACCTCGCCGAACTCGATCTCCAGCAGGGCGACTGGCCGGCGGCGATCGCGCAGGCCGGACGCGCCGAAGCCGCGTTCCGCCAGCGCGGCGACCTGCGCGGCAGCAGCGATGCCGGCGTGCTCCACGTCGAGGCGCTGCTGGCCTCCGGCGACGCGGCGCAGGCGCGGCGGGTGCTCGATGCGCTGGCGCCCGATCTCAAGGACGCGTCCAGCGAACAGCAGGCGCTGGCCGAATTCCTCCGCGCCCGCCTCGACGCGGCTGGTGGCGACGCCGCCGCCAGCGCCGCCGCGATGCAGCGCGCCAAGCGCCTGGCGTCGGCGTCGGGCGTGCGTGCGCTGCAGTTGCGCATCGATCTGTTCGCCGCCGGCGCCGCCGCCGCGCGTCTGGCCACGCTCGATGCGCCGATCGCGGCATTGGGTCATGCCGGCCTGCGTCTGGACTGGCTGGCGCCGTCGATCCGCGCTGCCCTCGCTGCCGGCGACACCCGTCGTGCGCTGGCCGGCTACGACGAGGCCGCGCGCCTGCTGCGCGGTGGCCGCGCCGCGCAGGCCGAGGCGTTGCACCGGCTCGGCGCGCAGGCGCGCCGCGCGGCCGGCGATGAGGCCGGCGCACGCGCCGCCGACGCGCGCGCCGTGGAAGCGGGCGTGTCGAAAGCGGGCGTTTCGGAAGCAAGTTCCACGGCGACCGGCAGCGGGGCATCGCGCGGATGACCGGCCCCGATCCGCTGCCGTCATCCGAGGCGTCGCTGGGTGCATTGCGCGAGCAATACCAGCGTCTGCTGCAGCGGCTGGAAGCAAACGAACACGAATTCCGCCGGCTCGGTCGCGCGGTCTGGAACGTGCAGGAAGACGAGCGTCGCCGGCTCGCGCGCGAGCTGCACGACGGCCTCGGTCAGAACCTCACCGCGCTCAAGCATCGTCTTTCGCGGCTGCTGGACGAACTGCCGCCGGAACTCGTCGCCCAGCGCGAGCGGCTGGGCGAGGCGCTGGCGATGTGCACAGGCTCGCTGGAAGACACCCGCGAACTGTCGCGGCTGCTGCGTCCGCCGATCCTCGACGATCTCGGCCTGGAGCCCGCGCTGCAATGGCTGGCGCGCAGCGTCGACGCCAGTGGCGCGATGCGGGTGGTGGTGGAAATCGAACCCTTGCCCGCGCTCGATGGCGAACTGCAGACGCTGTTGTTCCGGGTCGCGCAGGAAGCCCTGAACAACGCCAGCAAACACGCCGCCGCCGGCAGCGTGCTGCTGCGGCTGGTCGCGCGCGGCGGCGAACTGCTGCTGCAGGTGATCGACGACGGCCGCGGCTGCGATGTGTCGCAGGCGCTGCGCGGCGGCGGCAGCGGGCTTGGCGGCATGCGCGAACGCCTGCGGCTGTACGGCGGCGGCCTGGAACTGCGCTCCGCGCCGGGGCAGGGCACCCGGCTGCGCGCGCGCGTGCCGCTGGACGGTCTCATCGCCATGCAGACTTGACGCTCCGCCACCCCGCGCGCAAGTTAAGTCTCAAGGAGAACCACATGCGCGTATTGATTGCCGACGACCACACCATGGTGCGCGAGAGCCTGGTCAGCGTGCTGCAGGCCGAGGCCGATATCGAGGTCGTGGCCCAGGCCGCCGACGGCATCGAAGCGCTGGAACTGGCTGCGCGCACGCATCCGGATATCGTCGTGACCGATCTGAGCATGCCGCGGCTGAGCGGGCTGGAAGTGGTGCGGCGCCTGCGCGAGATCCTGCCGAACGTCAAAATACTGGTGCTGACCATGCACCAGGAGGACGAGTACGTGCTGCAGGCGGTGCGCGCCGGCGCTTCGGGCTATCTGGTCAAGGACAGCGCGGCGAGCGAGTTGCTGGCCGCCGTGCGCAGCCTCAACGCCGGACGCGGCCATTTCGGCCCACAGGCGGCCAAGGCACTCGCGGACCAGTTGCAGAACCCCGCCCGCGGCGCCGAAGACCCTTACGGCCACCTCACCGCGCGCGAACGCGAGGTGTTCCATCTGATCGCCGAGGGCCTGACCACCAAGGAGATCGCCCGCCGGTTGGAAATCAGCGTCAAGACCGCCGAGAACCATCGCGGCCGGGTGCTGGGCAAGCTCGACGTGCGCAACACCGCCGAACTGGTGCGTTACGCCCTGCGCAAAGGGCTCGTCGACTGATGACGGGTAACTTGATAGCGGCTCCGGGGGTGTTGCTGGTCCACGGCATCTGGAACGCCAAGCTCTGGCTGGCGCCGTTCGCGATGCGCCTGCGTCGCGAGGGGCTGGCGCCGGAATTGTTCGGCTATGCCAGCGTCTGGCGCGACCCGGAACGGGCCGGCGACCGCCTGATCGCGCGCCTGCGCCGCAACCCCGTGGAACTGCTGGTCGGCCACAGTCTGGGCGGCCTCATCATCCTCGAAGCCCTGCGCCGGGCGCCGGATCTGCCGGTGCGCCGGGTGGTCTGTCTGGGATCGCCTTTGTGCGGCAGCGGCGTGGCCACGGCCATCGGCGGCCGCGCGCCGCTGTCGCTGGTGCTGGGCCGCAGCCGCGGTCTGCTCGAAACCGGCTGCGCGCCCTGGCCGGGGCCGGTGGCGGTCGGGATGGTGGCCGGCAACCGCGCGCGCGGGGTCGGCGGCTGGTTCGCAAGGATGGACGGCGAGTCCGACGGCACCGTGACCGTGGCCGAAACCCGGCTGCCGGGCCTGGCAGCCCATTGCATCGTCCCGGCCAGTCACAGCGGCCTGGTGATGTCGGCCGACGCCGCCCGGCAGACGGCCCGCTTTCTGCACGAAGGACGATTCGCGGTTCAAGCGGCCGCAGCGGCCGCGGGATAGGCGTAAAATCGCCGGCTTGGCATTCGCACAGGCTCCGGGCATTCATGGGTAGAGGTCCTTCCATCGAGGCGCGCAAGAACGCGGTCGACGCGCAGCGCGGCAAGATCTTCACCAAGATCATCCGCGAGATCGGCGTCGCGGCCCGCGCCGGCGGCGGCGATACGGCCACCAATCCGCGCCTGCGCACCGCGATCGACAAAGGTCTGGCGGGCAACATGTCCAAGGACGTGATCGAACGCGCGATCAAGAAAGCCACCGGCGAGCTCGAAGGCGTCGAATACGAAGAAGTGCGCTACGAGGGCTACGCGCCCGGCGGCGTCGCGGTGATCGTCGATTGCCTCACCGACAACAAGGTCCGCACTGTCGCCGACGTGCGTCACGCCTTCAGCAAGCTCGGCGGCAATCTCGGCACCGAAGGCTCGGTATCCTTCATGTTCAGGAAACTCGGCGTGCTGTCGTTCGTGGCCGGAGCCGACGAAGACAAAGTCACCGAAGCCGCGATCGAAGCCGGCGCCGACGACGTGGTGGTCTATCCCGAAGACGGCGCGATCGACGTGCTCACCGCGCCGGACGCCTTCGCTGCCGTGAAAGCCGCGATGGAAGCTTCCGGCCTGACGCCGGACATCGCCGAAGTCGCGTATCGCGCCGACAACGACATCGCCGTCTCCGGCGACACCGCGCAGCAGGTGGTCAAACTGCTGCGCTGGCTGGAAGACCTCGACGACGTCCAAAGCGTCTACTCCAACGCCGAACTCGGCGCCGACGCGTACGCCTGAGCGCATCCGCCGAGCGCAACGCAGTGACACGTATCCTCGGCATCGATCCCGGTTCGCAGCGCACCGGCGTGGGCATCATCGATGTCGACGCCGCCGGCAAGATCGCGCACGTGTTCCACGCGCCGATCAACCTGCTGGTGGCCGGCGAGGACGCGCGCGACCACTTCCCGCTGCGATTGAAGCGTTTGCTCGAAAGTTTGGCCGATATCATCGACGCCCATCGCCCCCACGAGGTGGCGATCGAGAAGGTATTCATGGCCCGCAATCCCGATTCGGCGCTCAAACTCGGTCACGCCCGCGGCGCGGCGATCTGCGCGGTTGTCCAGCGCGACCTGCCGGTCCACGAATATGCCGCGAAGGAAGTGAAGCTGGCGGTAGTGGGCACCGGCGGCGCCGACAAGGCGCAGATCCAGCACATGGTCGGCCTGATGCTCAATCTCAAAGGCAAGCTGCAGGCCGACGCCGCCGACGCGCTGGCCGTCGCCATCACCCACGCCCACGTGCGCGCCACCGCGCTGCGCCTGGGCGTGAACGCGCGCCAGGCGTGGAGGAAGTGAACCGATGAATGCTCAGCCGATGCCGTCCTTGCTCTTCCCCCTCTTTGAAAAAGGGGGGCGGGGGGGATTTGCTTTTCGTTCCGGAGCAGAGCAAATCCCCCTTGATCCCCCTTTTTCAAAGGGGGAAAGCCGGGCTGCGGAAAGCGGCGCTGCGAAGTGCCGCGCCGCGAAGCAGCACTCCCCGAAGTGCCGAGCCGTTGCGCACCACTCCGCGAAGCACCACATCGCTGCATCCCTCCTTTGCGAATTCTCGCTGTTCCCCCCTTTGAAAAAGGGGGGAAGGGGGGATTTGCTTTTCGTGGCGAAGCAGAGCGAAGACCACAGCAAATCCCCCTTGATCCCCCTTTTTCAAAGGGGGAAAGCGTCGTCCCGGAGGATCATCCAGTGATCGGTCGCCTGAAAGGCACGCTCATCCATAAGCAGCCGCCGTGGCTGGTGATCGACGTCCACGGCGTCGGCTACGAACTCGAAGCGCCGATGAGCACCTTCTACGACCTGCCCGAGGTCGGTCGCGAAGTGATGCTGTTCACCCATTACGCGCAGAAGGAAGACAGCGTGTCGCTGTACGGCTTCCTGCGCGATGCCGAGCGCCGTCTGTTCCGCGACGTTCAGAAAGTCAGCGGCATCGGCGCCAAGATCGCACTGGCGGTGCTGTCGGGCGCGAGCGTCGACGAATTCGCGCGGTTGATCCAGACCGGCGACGTGACCGCGCTCACCCGCATTCCCGGTATCGGCAAGAAAACCGCCGAACGCATGGTGGTGGAACTGCGCGACCGCACGTCTGGACTGTACGGCGATGGCGTCGTCACCGGCGGCGGGGCGTCAGGCATCGCCGCCGATCCCCAGTCCGAAGCCACCAGCGCGCTGCTGCAACTGGGCTATAAACCGGCGGAAGCCGCGCGCATGGCGCGCGACGCCACCGCCGCCGGCGACGATGCCGCCACCATCATCCGCAAAGCGCTGCAGTCCGCGCTGCGATGATGTTCTCGATGATGTTTTCCGCGATTCCACGTACCGAGAGCCTTCACAGGCATTCCCTCCGATGAGCGATTCCAAGCCCAATGATTGTCCACAGCCCCACGGCAGCCACGCGTCGGCCGGCATGGTCGCACTGGTCGCCGGTGCGGTCGGCGTGGTGTTCGGCGACATCGGCACCAGCCCGCTGTACACCATCAAGGAGATGTTCCATCCGCATTTCGGGCTGACGCCCGATGCGGCGACGGTCAAAGGCCTGCTGTCGCTGGGGTTCTGGTCGCTGCTGCTGGTGGTCACGCTGAAGTACGTGATTGTCATCATGCGCGCCGACAACGAGGGCGAGGGCGGGATCATGGCACTGACCGCGCTGGCGCAGCGCAGTCTCAAGTCCGGTTCGCGGATGAGCTATACGGTCGGCATCCTCGGCATCTTCGGCGCGGCGCTGTTTTTCGGCGACGGCATGATTACCCCGCCGATCACCGTGCTGGGCGCGGTCGAAGGTCTGGAAGTGATCTCGCCGGTGTTCACGAAATGGGTGGTGCCGATCAGTCTGGTGATCCTGGTCATGCTGTTCGCCGTGCAGCGATTCGGCACCGCGAAAGTGGGCAAGGCCTTCGGCCCGATCATGATTACCTGGTTCGTGGTGATCGCCGCCTTCGGCGCCTACAACATCGCCCAGAACCCGATCGTGCTGAAGGCGATGAATCCGTACTGGGCGTGGAATTTCTTCGCTACCCACAATTGGCACGCGCTGCTCATCCTCGGTGCAGTGGTGCTGACCGTGACCGGCGGCGAGGCGCTGTACGCCGACATGGGCCATTTCGGCAAGAAACCGATCCGCTGGGGCTGGTTCGGTTTCGTGCTGCCGGCGCTGGTGCTGAATTATTTCGGCCAGGGCGCGGTGCTGCTGGAGAATCCCGGTGCCGTGGCCAATCCGTTTTACATGTCGATTCCCGCCTGGGCGCAGATTCCGATGCTGGTGTTGGCCACCGTGGCCGCCGCGGTGGCCTCGCAGGCGGTGATCACCGGCGCGTTCTCGGTCACCCGGCAGGCCATCCAGCTCGGTTATCTGCCGCGATTGGCGATCCGCTACACCTCGAGGGACACCATTGGCCAGATCTACGTCCCGTCGATCAACTGGATGCTGCTCGCGGCGGTCATCCTGCTGGTGTTCGCGTTCCGCAGTTCCACCGCGCTGGCCACCGCTTACGGCCTGTCGGTCACCGGCACGATGCTGATCGACACTCTGCTGCTGGCGATCGTCGCGTACACGCGTTGGCCGGATACCCGGAAGTGGGTGCTGCCGTTGTGTGGCCTGTTCCTGCTGATCGATCTGGCGTTCCTGATTGCCAACGGCGCCAAGCTGATGTCGGGCATCGGCGCCTGGGTGCCGCTGTTCATCGGCATCGGTGCGTTCACGATGATGCGCACCTGGCGTCGCGGCCGCGAGCTGCTGCACGCCGAGATCCGCAAGGAAGGCATCCAGCTCGGCAGCTTCCTGCCCGGCCTGATGCTGGCGCCGCCGGTGCGGGTGCCGGGCACGGCGGTGTTCATGACTGCCGACAAGACCGTCGTGCCGCATGCACTGATGCACAATCTCAAGCACAACAAAGTGCTGCACGAGCGCAACGTGTTGCTGACCGTCGATACGCTGAATGTGCCGTACGCGCCGAAGGAAAAGCGCCTGAAGATCGAAGCCATCGGCAACGATTTCTACCGCGTGGTCATCCTGTTCGGCTTCATGGAAACGCCGGACGTGCCGCTGGCGCTGATGCGCAGCTGCGACAAGGGCGGCATCTATTTCGACCCGATGGACACCACGTATTTCGCCAGCCGCGAAACCATCGTCGCCAGCGCCCATCGCGGCATGCCGATCTGGCGCGACAAACTGTTCGCGCTGATGCACCGCAACGCGGCGTCGGCGACCGGCTTCTTCCGGATTCCGGGTAATCGCCTGGTCGAACTGGGCGCGCAGGTGCAGATCTGAGGCTCTCCTTTTCTTTCTGTAGAGCGGCTTTCAGGCCGCTGTTCTGTTTCCGGGTGCGGGGTAGCGGACTGAAGTCCGTTCTACGGGCGCCAGGACAGCCCTTTTCGTGGCGAGGCGCAATTTCCATGGTTTCGATTCCATCGGCCGTGGGCACGACCCGATCGTCGTCGTCGCCCTGCGTACTGCCTGGGCCGGCATAATGGCCGCATGACCACAGACCGCATCATCGCCAGTGGCGCCAGCCGCGAGGACGACGTCGCCGACGCCACGATCCGTCCGAAGCGGCTGGACGAATATCTCGGCCAGCAGCCGGTGCGCGAGCAGATGTCGATCTATATCGAAGCGGCCAAGCGCCGCGGCGAGGCGCTCGATCACGTGCTGATCTTCGGTCCGCCGGGCCTGGGCAAGACCACGCTGAGCCACGTCATCGCCAACGAGCTGGGCGTGAATCTGCGCGTGACCTCGGGGCCGGTGATCGAAAAGGCCGGCGATCTCGCTGCGCTGCTCACCAACCTGCAGCCGCACGATGTGCTGTTCATCGACGAGATCCACCGGCTGTCGCCGATCGTCGAGGAAGTGCTGTACCCGGCGATGGAAGATTTCCAGATCGACATCATGATCGGCGAGGGCCCGGCCGCGCGTTCGATCAAACTGGACCTGCCGCCGTTCACCCTGATCGGCGCCACCACCCGCGCCGGGCTGCTGACCGCGCCGCTGCGCGACCGTTTCGGCATTGTCCAGCGTCTGGAGTTCTACAGCGCCGCGGAGCTGACCCGCATCGTCAGCCGTTCGGCACAGATCCTCGGCATCGACTGCGCACCGGCCGGCGCCGACGAGATCGCGCGCCGCGCGCGCGGCACCCCGCGGATCGCCAACCGCCTGCTGCGCCGGGTCCGCGATTTCGCCCAGGTCAAAGCCGCGGGGCATATCGACCATGACGTCGCCCGCGCCGCGATGCAGATGCTCAAAGTCGATCCGGAAGGCTTCGACGACCTCGACCGCAGGCTGCTCAACCTCATCATCGAGAACTTCGACGGTGGCCCGGTCGGCGTGGAATCGCTGGCGGCGGCGCTGTCCGAAGAGCGCGGCACGCTGGAGGATGTGATCGAGCCTTATCTGATCCAGCAGGGTTTCCTCGTGCGCACCGCGCGCGGGCGCATGGCCAGTCAGAAGGCTTACCGGCATCTGGGCTTGAAGCCCAAGCCGAATGCGAACGATCTGTTCGTGGAGGGCGATGCGTGATGGGCCGAACGTTGTGTCTCGACTACAAAATTCCCTGTCATCCCGAACCCTGCGCAGCAGGGGAGGGATCTGTTTTTCGCGTCTTCCCATGAAACATCGAAAAACAGATCCCTCACCCGATGAAGCCGGGATTCGGGATGACAGAACCCTGTGCCGATCATCGTCTTCCTTTTCAACATGAACACCCCATTCACCCACCCTGTCCGCGTTTACTGGGAAGATACCGACGCCGGTGGTGTCGTCTATCACGCGCAGTACGTGGCGTTCCTCGAGCGCGCCCGCACCGAGTGGTTGCGCGCACACGGACACAGCCAGGAACTTCTGCGCCTGCAGCACGATCTTGTGTTCGCGGTGCGGGCGATGACGATCGACTTCCGCCTGCCGGCGCGTCTGGACGATACGCTGCAGGTCGGCGTGGCGTTGCGCGAGTGCCGACGCGCGAGTCTGGTGATCGCGCAGCGCATCGAGCGCGACGGTATGCGCTTGCTGGACGCGGAGGTACGCGTCGCGGTGTTGCGCGCATCCGATTTCAAACCGCGGCCGATCCCGGACATGCTTTACACCCAGTTGAAGGCGTTGCAGGAAGCCGCGTCGGCCCATCCCCATCCAAGCAATCCAACCAATCCATCGAACGCGGAGTGACCCGAGGATGTATCCACAAGCCATGATGCTGCAGGCCACCGCCATCGAGCCGCTGCCCGAAGATGCGGTCGCGGCCACCGCCCAGGCGGCCGGCGAGGCGGCGAGCGGCGGCGGTCTGAACTACCTGCAGTTGGTCATCGACGCCAGCATCCCGGTGCAGTGCGTCATGGCGCTGCTGCTGCTGGCCTCGGTGGCCTCATGGATCATCATTTTCCGCAAGAAGCGGGTGCTCGACCGTGCCCAGCGCGAGGCCGACGGTTTCGAGGAGCGGTTCTGGGCCGGCGCCGATCTCGGCCGGCTTTTCGCCGACGCCGGCGCCCGCAAACAGCAGATCCACGGCCTCGAATCGATCTTCGAGGGCGGCATGCGCGAATTCAACCGCGTGCGCCAGCGTCGCGGCATGGACGCGCGTTCGCAGCTCGAAGGCGCGCAGCGCGCGATGCGCGCTACCGCCTCACGCGAGCTCGATGGCCTGGAACACAATCTCGAATTCCTCGCCAACGTCGGCTCGATCAGCCCGTACGTTGGCCTGTTCGGCACCGTGCTCGGCATCCTGATGTCGTTCCACGGCCTGGCCAACATGAAGGAAGCCACCATCGCCACCGTGGCGCCCGGTATTTCCGAAGCGCTGCTGGCGACTGCGATGGGTCTGTTCGCGGCGATTCCCGCGGTCTGGGCCTACAACCGTTTCGCCACCCGCGTCGAGCGCATCGCGGTGCGCTACGACACCTTCACCGAAGAGTTCTCGTCGATCCTGCAACGTCAGGCGCATATCGAAGATACCTGAGCGGCCGCGCATAACCCTGCACGCAGCCTCCAACCGTTGAAGTCACCGCACTGACGTCAGCCCCACCGAGAGAAACCGCATGGCCGTCACCGCCTCCGGGCGCCGCATCCGCAAGCGCAAGCTCAAAGCCGAGATCAACGTCGTGCCGTACATCGACGTGATGCTGGTGCTGCTGATCATCTTCATGGTGACCGCGCCGCTGCTGAACCTCGGCACCGACATCAACCTGCCGCAGTCGCGCGCGAAATCGCTGGAAACGCCCAAGGATCCGATCGTCGTCAGCGTCTACGCCGACGGCCGCTTGGCGTTGATGCTGGAACGCGGCAAGAACCGCGAAATGACCGCCGGAGACATCACCGCCGAACTGAAGGCCATCCACGGCCAGAACGATGGCGCCACGGTGCTGGTCAACGGTGCGCGCGACGCCAGTTACCAGACGGTGATGCAGGGCATCGACCTCATCAAGGACGCCGGGATCACCAAGGTGAGTCTGGTCAGCCTGCCGGCGGACGGGAAATAGTCCCCATGCGCGAGAACCGCGCCGATACCACGCTGGCCGTCGTGTTCGCGCTGCTGCTGCACGCGGTGCCCCTGTTGCTGTTGCTGGCGGCGTCGCTATGGCGCACGCCGCCGTCCGAGGCTGCCGCGGGCGAGCCGATCAGCGCCGATGTCGTCGATCTGAACGCGCTTTCTGCGAGCATGCGCAGCGCCTTGCAACGCGAACCCGAGCCGCTGGCGCAGGCCCAACCTGCGCCCGAGCCGCCGCCCGACCCCCTGGAACAGCCCTTGGAAGAGCCGCTGCCGGAAGAGGCGCTGCCCGAGCCGCTGGAAGAAACCCTGCCCGAAGAACAGCCGCCCGAGCAGCAGTTGCGGCCGCAGGACCAGCTGTCGAATCCGGACACCATCGAGCAGCAGGAAGTGAAGCCGGATTCCGCGTCCTCCGAGACCGCCGCGCGCGAACAGGAGGCGCGGCAGCGCCAGGGCCAGGTCGATCTGACCGAGCGCGACCGTCAACAGCAGGCCGAGCAGCGCACGCGCACCGCGATGCAGTTGGAACGCGAGCGGCAGCTGGCCGATATCCGCCGCCAGCGGTCGGTGCTGCAGCGCGAAGCGCAACTGGCGGAAGACCGCTTGCGTCAGCTTGCCGACCGTCGCGCCCAGCAGGCGTCGAATACCGCCGCCGCGAACGCCAGCCCGCCGCCGGGCGAGCGCGGCGCCGATGCCGCGCTCAAGGCCGCTTACATCGATGCCCTGACCAAGGCCATTCGCATGAACTGGACCCAGCCCGAGAACGTTTCGTCGACGGTCGCATGCAAGATCGTGATCCGTCAGATCGCGGGCGGCGAGGTGATCGACGCCCAGGTCGACCCGTCCTGTCCCTACGACGAGCAGGGGCGGCGGTCGGTCGAGGCTGCCGTGCTGAAGGCGCAACCCCTGCCGTATCGGGGCTTCGAGACCGTCTTCAACCGCACGCTGACCATCAATTTCCGGGCCGAAGATCGTTGAATCCGGGCCTGCACGGCCCCCGAGTCCGGTTTCGTTCATCTTTCTGACCGCTTTCGCAGCCAAGCTGTGGCCTGCTGTCGCCCCTGAGTTGCCTGGACTGCCCATGACCCGTTCAAAGATCCGCTCGATGATTGCGTTCCGCGTTTCGCCCACAGCGTTGATTTGGAAGGGCCTGCTGCTGGCCTTCATGCTGCCGCTGGCCGCGTTTGCCCAGCAGCGCGGTCTGGAAATCGACATCATCGGTGGCAACGCCTCGGCCCTGCCGATCGCGGTGGTGACCATGCCCTACCAGGGCGCCGGCAACCCGGTGCAGACCGATGTCGCCGAGGTGATCCGCGCCGATCTGGCGCGTTCCGGCCAGTTCCGGCCGATGCCGCAGGCCGAGCTGGGCGCGCAGCGCCCGACCCGCGGCAGCGAGATCGATTACGGCTTCTTCCAGCAGGCCAAGCAGAACTTCGTCGTGGTCGGCCGCGTCCTCGATGCCGGCGATGGCGGTTACCGCGTCGAATACGAACTGTACGACATCGGCAAGAACCGGTTGCTCGCGTTCGCGCTCACCGCACGCGCCAATGCGATGCGCGATGTCTCGCACCAGATCGCCGACGCCATCTACGAGAAAGTCACCGGCGTACGCGGCGCGTTCTGGACCCGCATCGCTTACATCACAGCCTCTGGCCTCGGGAAAAACACCAATTACGCGCTGATGGTCGCCGACGCCGATGGCTACAACCCGCAGACCGTGGTGCGTTCGGACAAACCGCTGCTGTCGCCGGCGTGGAGCCCGGACGGTCGCAAGCTGGCGTACGTCAGTTTCGAGCGCGGCAATTCCTCCATCGTGATTCAGGACATCGGCACTGGCGCGCGCGAAACGGTTGCCGGTTTCAAGGGCATCAATGGTGCGCCGAGTTTTTCGCCCGACGGCCGCAAGCTGGCGATGGCGCTGTCGAAAAGCGGCAACCCCGAAATCTATTCGATGGACCTGGGCAGCCGCGCGCTGACCCAGCTCACCAACCAGTTCGGCATCGATACCGAGCCGACCTGGAGCGCCGACGGCAGCCTCGTCTATTTCACTTCGGATCGCGGCGGCAAGCCGCAGATCTATCAGGTGTCCGCAGGCGGCGGTTCGGCCAGCCGCGTGAGTTTCCAGGGCAGTTACAACGCCAAGGTCACGGTGTCCTACGACGGTAAAAAGATGGCCGTGGCGCAGGGCAGCGGCAGCGTGTACCGTATCGCGATGCTCGACCGCAGCCTCGGTTCGCCGCG
>JBKJHV010000085.1:0-9123 GCA_046598445.1 Lysobacteraceae bacterium | reverse complement strand
GCGGAGGGCTATCAAACAGGGCTTCTAAGTTATTGATTTTATAATTTATTGCGCAAAGATGAGCGAGTGTTGCCCCCAAAGTTGCCCCCAGGAATCATCTGCTTGGGGCAGCGCGCTCGCTAGCAGTTGCTTGTCATCGTGTGCCCATTACTGCCAAATACTCTAGCGTGAATTCAGATTGAAGAGCATTGGACTTTGACGAAGACACCGAGGTCCGTCGACGATACATCCTCGTTTCCTATTCTGTTTGTGCTTGATGACGACGCCCCATAATTCAGAAAGCCTCCAAGAGGCGAAGACCCGCAAGCGAGCAAAATCGATCCCTGTGTTGAATTCCGCGCATCGGGCTAGCAATCTCTTTAGCTACGGGCCACGGCCAGCTTACAGCGAGGAGTTGTCCGAGGAGGTTCGGAAGGCAATTCCAGTCGAGTTGTCCGAAAAGCTCGCCATGCCGGCATTCCAGACGGCGTTAGGCAATCTGCTTGGCACGTATAGGTACCATGATCAGTTGATCGGCGAAGAAAAGGCTGTCAAGGACGTGATCGCCCAACTCCGGCTGGCTTGCCGCGTTTTCAATGAAGCAATGGCGCACCTGCATCACATGCCTCCTATAGCTAAAGCTCTGATGCAACAGATGCCCATGGAGAAATCCCCCTATGCACGCCACGTCGATCCGATATTCGTGCGCCTGCAGGATCTCATGCAGATTCTGAGCGACATTGGGTTCGTGCTTGAGACAATCCAAAAGGATTTCGCTCCGCGTAGGGGCCGCCAAGCACTCTGGCGCCGCGATCTGGTCTTGACCGATATCTGTGAGAGTGCAAAAGCACATGCAACCAGGCCTTTGACGTGGGAAGCCGCCGGCAAGCTTGCGCATTCGATCCTGATTGCCGCCGAGATTGAGGTGCCGGCAGACCTTCCCGAGACGCTCCGCATCGTCCGCAGGGTTCGCAAGCTGCGGAACAAGACGGTACACCACGACCGCACCATGGAAGCAGACGGAAAGTAATGGGCGAGGAGGGGGAAATTGCGCCTAACTAGCTCGAATTCTTGCTCGTTACGTGCCTGACGACATGTGAAGAATCCGACATCGCTGCTTCTCGCAGCGGCTTGCGCCAGCTGGCGCAGGCCCATGACAGAGAGATCATGCGATGCCTGCCACTTCCCCTGCGCCCGTCACGGGCGACCTGATCCTTGAACGTCTGCCTCAAGTGCGTGCGCGCACCGGGCTGTCCCGTTCCGAGATATACCGTCGCATCCACCTGGGCGAGTTCCCCTCCCCGGTCAAGCTGGGCCTACGCGCCAGTGCCTGGCACAAAGGCGAGGTCGATGCCTGGATTGCCCAGCGCATCGCCGCCCGTGACGCGAAGGGGGCCGCATGACGCGCCCCATGACACCGCGTTCCTTGCCTGACTGCGTGCTCGCCGAGATTAAGCCTCTGCCGGCGCGCTGGCGGCAGCGTCTGCCCGAACCGAAAGGGTACTACCGTCAGCATGTCGCTATCCTCGGCCGCGTCCGTGACGACGGCTGGGCGCATGGTCTGTGTCCATTTCACGACGATCACACACCGTCGTTGGCGGTCAATCTGCAAGGCCGGCGCGGCGGCTGGATCTGCTTCGCCGGTTGCGGCAAAGGCGACCTGGTGGAATTCCATATGCGTCGCACCGGAATGCTGTTCCGAGAAGCCGTCCGCGACCTCGTGGAGAGCGCACGATGAGTTCTGTAAGCGACACCCAACCCGCTCGCGAAACACCGGAGCAGGCTGCCCGGCGTTTCGGCGCAGGCCGCATGCGGCAGGGCTTTGCATTGGAAGCGGTTTACCCTTACTGCGCTGTCGAGGGCAACATCCTGTTCTGGCGATTCCGATTCAAACACCCGAATGGCGATAAGTACATCCGGGTGATGCACTGGGACGGCCAGCAGTTCGTGATGAAAGACGCTGAAGCACCACCCGGTGGTAAACCGCTCTATCGACTGCCCGAACTGCTGGCCAGCACGTACCTTGTCTGCATCGTCGAAGGCGAGAACAAGGCCGATGCGATCATCGCATTGGGCGGTACGGCGACCACCAGCGGTGGCGCAAAAACCGCCAGCACGACGGACTGGACCACATTGCGCGGCCGGCAAGTTTTGATTTTCCGCGATACCAATGCGGTTGGGCTGACCTATGCCCGCGACGTAACGCGCAAGCTGCAAGGCATTGCGGCATCGATCGAATGGGTCGACGTGGCGCCGCTGGGGCTGCCGGAGGGAGGCGACGTGATCGATTGGCTCGCCATGCACCCCGAGGCGACGCTGGACGATCTGCTGGCATTGCCGTGTCTACCTGCCCCGGATATGGGCGAGGAGCCCCCACGGCGCAACGAGACGCCCACCCGACGCGAACCGGCTCAACCCAAGCACACACGACCCGTCCCAGAGCCGTTCCGTCGGCCTCTCATGCGCGCCAAGCCTTACCCGCTGGATGCCTTGGGCGAAGTCCTGGGCAGCGCCGCGGCACGCATCCGCGAGGTAGTGCAGTCGCCTGCTGCGCTGTGCGGGCAATCGCTGCTGTCGGCGGCCAGTCTGGCCGTCCAGGCACTTGCCGATGTGGAAATCGACGGCCGGCGCGAACCGCTGGGACTATGGCACCTGTCCATCGGCGAATCGGGCGAACGCAAAAGCGCGACCGATGGCGTCGCGCTGCGGGCGCATCGCGAGCGGGAGCGCGCCTTGGCGGACGACTACCAGCGAGACCATACGACCTATGAGGCCGAAGCCAGCGCCTACAAGGCGGCGCTGAAGAAGGCAGAAAGCAAGGGAGAGCCCGCCGAGGTACGTGCCACACGCAAGGAGCTTGGTCCACCGCCGCGTCGGCCGCTGGAGCCGTGGTTGCTGCTGGGTGAACCGACGCTGGAAGGCTTGCACCGGGTGTACCAGAAAGGCCGCCCCAGCATCGGTCTGTTCAATGACGATGCCGGGGACTTCCTGCATGGGCACGCGATGGGCCAAGACAACCGCGCCAAGTCCGCTGCCGGTCTTTCTCGGCTGTGGGATTGCGGCGAGTTCTCGCGGGTCCGCTCCGGCGAGGGCGTGACCAAGTGCTATGGCCGCCGCCTCGCCATGCACATCATGGTGCAACCCGTGATCGCCGAGCGGGTGCTCTCTGACGATCTGCTGACGGGGCAGGGCTTCCTTGCCCGCACTCTTTTAGCGTGGCCCGAATCGACCATCGGCACGCGGGAGTATGTCGCCGAGGACTTGGCCGCCGATCCTGCGATGCGCCGCTACTGGCAATGTATGCAGGACCGGCTGTCCATCCCATCGAGCACACGCCAGGGCACCCGCAACGAACTGAGCCCGCGTACGCTGACGCTCACGCCGGAGGCCAAGGACTGTTGGGTCGATGTCGTCAACCGCATCGAGCGCGATATGTTGGGCGACCTCGCGGGCGTGAAGGCCTGGGCAGCTAAAAGCGGCTCGCAGATTCTGCGCATCGCGGGCGTGCTGACCCTGATCGACGACGCCCATGCGAGCGTGATCCCGCTCGAAGCGGTCGAGCGTGCGGCCAAGCTCGCCGGATACCACCTGTACGAAGCGGTGCGGATCATCGGCACCGCCAGCGTGCCGCAGCGGATCAGCGACGCCGAAGCCCTGATCCAGTGGTGCCGGCGAACGAATCGCAGTTGGCTGTACTCGGCGGATGTCCTGCGCTTCGGCCCCGGGTCGATCCGCACGCGCGATGCGTTCCTATCGGCGATGACGCTGTTGGAAGTGACGGGCTGGGTCGAGAAAGAACGGCGCGGTGTGATGCTCGATCACAAACTTCGCGCGCGGGCTTGGCCGGTGCGCGCCGAGGTGCTGGGCTGATGGGTGCGTTCTGTCGCCTGCTGAACGCCAGTCCTTCACGATTCGCAGCGGTTCGCATTGAGGGCCATATGCCGCTCGTGGTCGCCGCCGGACGCTGACAGATGGGGCGGGACGAACGCGCGGGGCGGACTCGTGGGATTCGCACGATTCGCAAAGCCAAAGAAGTGAGGAGCCACAGCCCTGCCGGAGACACCCTCCGGTGGGGCTTCTCGGTTCGCAACGCTTCGCAGCGATTCGCAAGACGAAGCGCACCCGACGCATAGTCGCTACGAGGTGTAGCGAGACGAAGCGGGACGTGCATGTGCGTTCGATTCGCAGGAATCGCACGATTCGCAGGGCACGAACGCTGATATGCGGAAAACCCTGATCGCCATCGGCATCGCCCAAGCGAAGTACGTGCCGCTTGCAGTCGTCGGTGCGATCGATCGTGCCCCCTATGCGTCGTCCTCCCGCGCACCACGCAGGCCGCTCACCTGTGTGCCTTGCGTTGGTCGCAACCGATGGTCGCAGGCCGCGTACCGAAGGGCTGGACGCATATCGCGCGCTGCGCGGGCTGTGCCGCCAGTTTGGCTACTGCGCGGCATGCCTATAGCGGTGCTGTGCATGGTGCCATCACCGCAGAATCGACTGCCCTATACCGAAGCCGACCGCCTGACGCACAGTTTCGCGCGCGGAAAGGCGTGCGCGAAACTTCGCACCCATTAATTTGGATGGCATGAGACACGTCTGGACTTCGCACCGTGGCGCGTTTGCGTGTGCGGCACGAACGGACGATGCTGATACCTGTGCGGTACTCCGTCCGCACTGGTCGATGCGCAACTGCATGCCGTCGTGTTCTTTCAAAGCAAGCAAGTCTGTCTGTATCTCTTGAAGAGAGGGATATAGGGGAGAGGGCGTTCTATTCGCTACGCGAATAGCTCCAGAAAAGCGGCGCCGTCCTGGTACCGACTCACGTGAGCATCGTGCGCGTCACAGTTCCTTCCGCTGATGGCGTCTGATCGACTTCAGACGCCTCGAACGTCGCCGTCGCTTCATCGCCTGCGTGGACGCTATCGCGCAGGCAAGAAATAAGGCAGCGAAGGGCCAGAGCGCAGCGACACCCTGAGCGCACGCGCAATGCGACAAGCAAAAGCGGCCTCGGCAAGTCATTGAATCGGAAGGCCACGCACGCGAATGTACGATGAGACTGTTTCCAGCGAACGTCCTCCGAGCTGAACGCAATGGCCAGAATAGGCCAGAGGGTTTACGGCGACGTAGCTTGCTGATTGCGTGCAGCAAGAGATACGAATATCCGTGATCGTCTCAAGAAGGACACTTTGAAAGTGACTGAGCCGCATGGCTCTGATCCTTTTAGTTCTTGGAGCCTCAATCAAGCAAGAAGATGCTTCAAGTGCAGCAGCGAATTCTGGAAATGACTACAGGAATTGCAAGAAGTTAGCGGGAAATGAAGTCAGGCTCTGTTTGAACTAGTCAGCCAGATTAATCTGCCGCTAGGGAGTGAAGATAAAAGCCGATATTCGTGCAGACGAGGTTGCTAGGGACGCTAAAGGCAGCCAGAATCTGACGGCGTTAGTGATCGTCATCACGCATCAGGTCATTGTTGTCCAGCCCGCGAGATCAGTGATTAGTCGGTGATTTTGATGAAATTGTGTAACGAGTCGTTGGCCGGTTACACTGAGTGCCAGTGACCAGACTCGCCCGCCAACGCTTACATACCCTGCTGCGCAGCATTGCGCTGGTGGTACTTGTGTTATGTCTGGTAGTGCAGCCGGTGCTGGCAGCCTGGGGTCAAATGCACGAACTCACAGCCCATCCCGATTCGATGTCGATGGGCAATGACCATGGTGCCGTGGATTCCGATATCGCTGCAAGTGAAGGCCAAAATGAGGATGTTGGTGATCCTATCCATACTTTGGCGCATCATGCTCATTGCTGCGGTCAGCCGCAGTTGTCGCTACTCCCGCACCTTGCATTGCCGACATTTGGGCGCATTTCGACGATGCGTTGGGTAGCGACGACGCAAACAGTTGCACCATCCCATTTCGCGACGCCTTTCCGCCCTCCGATCCTGGATTGACGCTCGACCGGCCAATCGCCGGCGATTTGTCCCCCTGAATCCATCGGAGTGTTTCTATGCGTGTGCGACTCGCGGCCTTTGCCGTGTGCGTCGCAGCCTGTGTCGTGGCTTTTTCCACGGCGGCTGCCGACGACCTGACCTTGAACGACGCGATGACCCGCGTCGCCGATTCCCACCCCGATCTGCGCCTGTTCGGCGCGCGCGGCGATGTCCTCGCCGCCGAGCGCGACCGTGCCTTGCTGCGCCCTGCATTGGTTGCGGACGCCACCGTCGAAAACGCTTTTGGCTCCGGCGAGTCTAGTGGTCTACAGGGCGCCGAACTGACCTTGACCCTCGCCTCGGTGCTGGAACGCGGTGGCAAGCTCGACGCGCGTCGAACCTTGGCGCAAAGCCGGATCGATGCCTTGGCTGTCGAACGCGAAACCCGGCGTCTCGATCTGTTGGCCGAAGTCGCGCGGCGTTATCTCGCCGCGGTTGCTGCGCAGAAACAGCGCGAGATCGCGCAACTGGACATCGCCCAGCGCCAGCGCACGGTCGTCGGCGCGCGCCAACGCTTGCAGGCCGGCGCGTCGCCGGAATCGGTGGTGCTGACCGCGCAGGCGGCGCTGGCCCGCGCCGAACTGGATCGCGCCCGCGCCGAACAGCGGCTGATCGCGGCGCGCCAGCATCTGGCCGCGCTTTGGGGCGAGCGCGATCCGGATTTCGATGTCGTCGCGCGAGACCCGTTGAAGCTTCCCGCTATCGACGATTTTTCCGTATTGGCTGAACTGGTGAAAAGCACGCCGGAGCTGGCCCAGTTCGCCGATGAGCAACGCATCCGCGAAGCACGGCTGCAACTGGCGCGCAGCGACAGGGCTGCGGACTTGGACTGGCAGGTCGGCGTGCGTAGGTCGCAGGCGACGGACGACTTCGGCCTTGTCGGCAGCGTTTCGATGCCGCTCGGTGGCCGTTCGCGTGCGCAGCCCGGGATCCGCATCGCCGAAACCGAACTCGCGTCGCTGGAGATCGAGCGCGAGGTCAAGGGACTCGCGCTGTATTCGACGCTGGCAGAAGCGCACGGGCGTTATCGGGTGGCACAGGTCGAGGTGCAGCGGCTGCAGAACGATGTGCTACCGAAGCTGGGCCAGGCCGAAACCGCCGCCGAACGCGCCTATCGCGCCGGCGCGATCAGCTATCTCGAATGGGCGCAATTGCAGTCCGAGCGCACTACTGCCCGCAAACAACAGCTCGACGCCGCGTTGGACGCCCAACGCGCGCTGATCGAAATCCAGCGGCTCACCGGACAGGCGTTCGTCGCCGTCGACGCCGCGTCCACACAAGGAAACACACCATGACTTCCAGTTCCATAACACCCGTGACCCTCCGCACTCTGACCGGCGCGCTCTCACTGTCCTTGCTGTTGGCCGCCTGCGGCGGCGAGCCCGGCACTGAAGCCGAGCATGGCCACGAAGAAGGCGAAAACCATGCCGAAGCCGAGGCCGGACAGGGCCATGAAGAAGGCGGCGAACATGCCGAAGCCGAAGAACCGCGCACGGGCGAACATGGCGGCCGTTTGCTGGAGCAGGACGGCGTTTCGGTCGAACTGGCCATCGCCGAAGACGGCACGCCGCCGAAATACCAGGCGTGGCTTTATCGCGATGGCAAACCGCTGGCGCCCAGCGCCGGCACCGTCGAAGTGCGGCTCAAGCGTCTGGGCAACATCGCCGAGAACCACGCCTTGAAACCGCAAACCGACGGCAGCCTGATGGCCACCACCATCGTCGGCGAGCCGCATTCCTTCGATGTCGAAGTGGTGGCGAAGATCGATGGAAAGGCTGTGCGCTGGGCGTATGGAAGTCATGAAGGCCGCACTGAAATCACCGCCAAAATCGCGCAGGAAGCCGGTATCCGCGTCGCACCGGCCGCTGCGGGCATCATCGCCGACGAGCATGAAGTGCAGGGTCTGCTGACACCGGTCGAAGGGCGCATCGCCAAGGTAGCAGCACGCTTTCCCGGCCCGGTGCAGCGGTTGAGCGTGAACGTCGGCGATCAGGTCCGTGCCGGTCAGACGCTGGCTTCGGTCGAAAGCAACCTCAGCCTCACGACCTATTCGGTAACCTCACCGATCTCCGGGGTCGTACTCGCCCGCAACGCATCGGTGGGCACGGTCGCGATCGAAGGCGCGCCATTATTCGAGGTGGCCGACCTGTCGACGCTGTGGGTCGATCTGCACGTCTTCGGCGCCGATGCGCAGCACATACGCCCAGGCGTGCCGGTCACGGTCACGCGCATGAGCGATGGCGTCACCGCCGAAACGACGCTCGAGCGTGTGCTTCCCGGCACCGCCACCGCCAGCCAGAGCACGGTGGCGCGGGCCACCATCGCGAACGCGGACGGTCTATGGCGGCCCGGCTCGGCGGTCAAGGCAAGGATCACGGTGGAACAGCAGCCGGCTGCATTGGTCGTTCCGCTCTCTGCGTTGCAGCATTTCCGCGATTGGACAGTGGTATTCGTCCGCGTCGGCGATACCTACGAGATCCGTCCGCTTGAACTCGGCAAGCGCGATGCCGTCCGGGTCGAAGTCCTGTCGGGGTTGAAGGCTGGCGATCAGGTGGTCGTGGAGCAGAGCTATCTGGTCAAGGCCGACATCGAAAAGTCGGGAGCCTCACATGACCACTGACGAAAACGCCAACGGCAAAAAAAGCGGAATGCTCGATAGCCTCATCCGTTTCGCCATCGCGCACCGCTGGCTGATGCTTGCGCTGACGCTGGTGCTGGTCGCGGTCGGCGTATGGAGCTTCACCAAGCTGCCGATCGACGCCACGCCTGACATCACTAACGTCCAGGTGCAGATCAATACCGAGGCCGCGGGTTATTCGCCGCTGGAATCCGAGCAGAGGGTGACGTTCACCATCGAAACGTCGCTCGCCGGCCTGCCGGGGCTGGACTACACGCGTTCGATCTCACGCTACGGCCTGTCGCAGGTCACGGTAGTGTTCAAGGACGGCACCGACCTGTATTTCGCGCGTCAGCAGGTGGCCGAGCGCATCCAGCAGGTCAAGTCGCAGTTGCCCGAGGGCTTGGAGCCGCAGATGGGGCCCATCGCCACCGGCATGGGCGAGATCTTCATGTACACGGTCGATGCGAAACCGGACGCCCGGAAGAAAGACGGCACGCCGTGGACCGCGACCGATCTGCGCACGCTGCAGGACTGGGTG
>JBKJHV010000067.1:0-38992 GCA_046598445.1 Lysobacteraceae bacterium | reverse complement strand
CATCCGCCCGCCGCCGAGCGCCCGCTGATCCTGATCGGCAACGGCACCGGCATCGCCGGGCTGCGCGCGCATCTGCGCGCACGCGTCGAAGCCGGCGCGCGCCGCAACTGGCTGCTGTTCGGCGAGCGCCAGCAAGCCAAGGACTTCTTCTACGAAGACGAAATACGCGCCTGGCAGCGCGACGGCTGGCTGGCGCGGCTCGATCTGGCTTTCTCGCGCGATGAGCGCGCGCTCGACAGGTCTCCGCGCGATCCGTCGAAGCCGCAATACGTACAACACCTGCTGGACAACGCCGCGGACGAGCTGCGCACATGGGCCGACGAAGGCGCGTGCCTGCTGGTCTGCGGCAGTCTAGCCGGCATGGCGCCGGGCGTGGACGCCGCGCTGCGCGCCAGCCTCGGCGATGCGCAGGTCGAGCGCATGCGCATCGAAGGGCGCTATCGCCGGGATATCTACTGAGAAGCTGTGTGCCGCATGCGGCACGACCACCGATGGATTCAAGCCTGCGGCGTCGCCGCGAGCCGTTTCAGCCCCAACAGACCGGCCAACAGCAGCGCTGCAGGCAACAGCGTCAGATAGAACGCATGCTGGCCGCCGAGATGGGCGAACAATTGCCCGGTCACGAACGATCCAGTGGCGCCACCCAGTGCGGAAAACACCACGATCAACCCCGTCATCGACGCGTGTCGGGATTTCGGCAGCGCGCTGAGCACCACCGAATTGATGGTCGGGTACACCGGCGCCAGGAAGAACCCGATCAGCGGCAGCAGAAATGCCGGCAGCGGCGCGTGCCGCCAGCCGTCGGCCACCGGCGGCACCGGCTGCGCCGACAGCGGCAGCACCAGCAGGATCACGACGGCGGTCGCCAGCAGGCAGCCGACCAGCAGGCGATCCCACGACACCCATCGCAGCACCTGGCCGGCGACCAGGCGCCCGAGCGCGGTGAACGCCGCGAACAGACTGGCCATCTGCACGCTGGTGGCCGTGGACAGATGCAGCACATCGGCGTTGAAGGTCGGCAGCCAGGTGTTGATGCTTTGTTCGATCAGCACATACAGGAATGCGGACACCACGAACACCGCGACCAGCGGTCGAGCGACCAGCCGCAGCATGTCCACGAACGCTGTGCCCGCGTCCCGCCCGTCGCGCGCGCGCGATTCGTCGAGGCGCGCTGCGGCCAGCAGCGCGATCGCGACAATGCAGGCCGCCGCCAGCCACGCATAGATATCGAGCCAGACCGGATCGTCCGGGGTCTGCTGGCGGTGGATGAAGATCCCGAACAGCCACGGCCCGGACAACACGCCGACCATGAACCAGCCTTCGATGGTGCTGGTGAGACTGGCATGGCCACGGCTGTCTTCGGTGAGCAGACCGATCGTCGCGTACACCGACACCTTCACCAGCGCGAACGCCACACCGGTCGCGGCCAGCAGCAGCTTGATCATCCAGAACGCATCGGCCGCGCGCATCGCGATGCAGGCGACGGCGACCAGCAGCAATCCGGCCATCATCGCCCTGCGATAACCGAAACGAGGCAGCCACGAAGCCACGAGGAAGGACACCACGGCGATCGGCAGGTCCTTGTAGCCGTCGAGCACGCTGACGGCGGCCTTGCTCGCGCCGAGGCTGGCCTGACTCTGCAGGATCAGCGTACCGACGCTGTTGAGGAGGATGGCGAAGATCCCGTAGGTGAGGATCATCGCCGCAATCATGCGGGCTCTGGTCATAGACGCTCGGGTCATGCGGGCTCCGGGACGACAGCATCGATGCGGAACGGGGCTGGCGCAAGCTCACGCCGCGCCAGCGCTGCCGCGGCGCCTCCGGTCGGAGACGCCGCGGACGGATCACCAGCCGCTGATCACCAGCGATAGACCGCCGACATCTGGTACGAGGTGCCCTCGATCGGCCGGCCCATGAACACGCCACCGCTGGTGGCGTTGCCGATCACGCGGGCATTGCCCTCGGTCAGCGCGATCTCGTCGGTGACGTTGCGGCCGTTGAGCGTGAACTCCCAATGCTCGCCGACACGGACGCTGGCGCCGATGTCCCAGGTGTCGTAAGCGGGCAGCACCTGACCGTTAGCGGGGTCGGAATAGCGGTCGCCCACGTTCGTCCAGGTGGCGAAGACTTTCGCATCGCCCCACGGCATCGACCAGTAATAACTCGGGGTCAGGCGCGCGCGGAATTTCGGCTGGCGCACCACCTGGTTGCCGCTGAATGTACCGAAGGTACCGTAATCGGCCTTGAGCCAGGTCGCGGTCCAAGCCAGATCGAAGCCGCCGAACGGCCCGATCGCACCTTCGAATTCGACGCCCTTCGCCTTGGAATCGCCGATCACCACGATGTTGTTGCCGTTCTGGTCGAACGCCTGGAACGGCAGGCCGACGAAATCGTTGTAGAACACGGTGAGATACAGCTCGTAGTTGCTGTTCGCCGCCTTCAGGCCGACTTCGTACTGGTCGATCTCCTGCGTCTGCGTCGCGCCGTCGCGCAGGTTGTCGAACGACGGAAACTTGAAGCCCGAATTCACCCGGCCGAACGCGCTCATCGCATCGTTGACCGTGTAGTTCGCGCCGACCGTCCACGATGTGGCGCTGTCGTTCTGATCGATGCTGCGCAGGTTGCGGGCGACCGACGTGCTGTTGTCGTACAGCGTGTTCGGATCGCCGTCGAGATCCACCGACACCGGATCGCGCACAGTGCCGTCCACGCGCTGGCGCTCATGGCGGACACCGGCATCCAGACGCAGACGATCGGTGGCCTTCCATTCGTCGGTGACGAAGAACGCGGTGTTGCGGCCGTCGTAGTCGCCGAAGATGTTGTAGAACGACGTCCCCACGAATCCTTCGCGGGTGGCGATGCGGCCGTCGGCCAGGGTCAGATCGACGCGGCGAGCCTGGTTTTCCGCGGTGAGCAGCATGTTGTTGCCCAGCCACCAGCGGTCCTCGGACGAATAGCGCGCGTGGTAGACGCCGAGCGTCAGCGCGTTGCGCTCGTTGAAATCGATGCTGAAGCGCAGATCGTTGGTGAACGAGCGCAGATCCTTGTCCACCACCCACCACCCGGCGGTCAGCACCTGCTGGTTCGGATCGACCGCGCCGCCGCCGTTGACGAAGCGCCCGCTACCGGTGGTGGCGTAGCTGTTCGCGATGTAATCGGCCAGCCTCACCGGGTTGGCGCCGGTGAACAGGCCGTTGGTGGGGGCGTCGCCGGTGAGGAAATTGAAACGGTCGCTGATCGTCCAGCGGCCGACGGTCCAGTCCAGCGCGCCGCCGAACACGGTGATGTCCACGCCGCGCCCGTCCGCGAGGTCGCGCGTCATCGACTGCCCGGGAATGCCGGTGGGCAGCGTCACCCGACGGAAATCCGGGCCGATCAACGTACCGTTTGTGGGATCGATGCCGGGAAAACCGGAGATATCGTCGCCGTTGTTGCGCGACAGCAGCGGGATCGCGGTGTAGAAGACGTTGCGGTCGTTGGTGTGGCGGCCGTAGACAGTGAACTCGCCGTCGTCCCAGCGCCGGGTCAGCGTCGCGGCGATCTGGCCGCCCTTCTCCGCCGGGAACCCCGGATCGCGGACACCGTCGGTTTCGCGCCAGAAACCGCCGACGCTGTAATACCAGCCGCTGCCTTCGCCCAGCGGGCCGCTATCGAAGAGGTCCACGCGACGCAACGCATCGCTGCCGAGCGTCACCCGCGCGCTGCCTTCGTGCGTGTCGCCGCCTTTCTTCTGGATGAAATTCACCGTGACGCCGGGCTGGCCGTTGGAATACAGCGGACTGGGGCCGCCGCGCAGCGCTTCGACGCGCTCGATGGTGTCGTCGATGCGGAACAGCGTGGTGTTTTCGAGGAACGACAGCGTCGGCGGCGGATAGATCGGCGAACCGTCGAGCTGCAGCGTGAAGAACGGCGCATCGCCTTCCGAGGGCATGCCGCGCACGAACACGTTGGCGCCGGTGCCGCCGCCGCTGGATTCCGCCCACACGCCGGGCACGATCTTCAGCAGATCGGCGGTGCTGCTGGGTGCGGCTTCCTGGATCTGTTCGGACGAAGCGGTGGTGATCGAAAAGCTCGCGTCGCGCTTGCTCAGCCCGCGGAATTTCGCGGTACCGCTGACGATGATGGCATCGAGCTCGGCCGGCCCCTGTTCGGGTGGCGTGGCCGCCGCGTCCTGTGCCATCGCCACGGTCGGCGACAGCGCGGCCGCAATGGCCAACGACAGCGCGTAACGCATCGGAATCGTGTATCGCATGATGTTCCCTCCTAGAATGATCGGTGTGATATGGATCGAATGGCTGCGGCCTCTACGTCCGCGTGCCTCATGGCAGAACGAAATCGCCAAGATGAAGATCGGAAATGTGCGAGATCACCGCATCCGCGCGCGAAAGAGCCCCGGCATCGCCGACGCCGATCGCGGACATGCCCGCCGCGTGGATCGCGGCGATGCCTGCAAGCGAATCCTCGATACCGATGCATGCGCTGGGAAACACACCAAGTGCGGATGCGGCGGCGAGGAAGATCTCCGGATCGGGTTTCGCGCGCGAGAGGCGCGCCGCATCGACCACGTGATCGAAAGCGTCGGCGATGCCGAGTCTGCGCAGCAACAGCGCCGCATTGCGGCTGGCCGACGCCACGCCGAGTTTCAGCCCGCGCGCGCGGGCCTCGGCGAGCAGCGGGCGCACGCCGTCGAACAGCGATTCCGGCGTCATCTCCCGGATCTCGTCGACGTAGTAATCGTTCTTGCGCGCCGCCAGCGCGGCGCGTTCTTCGCTGGAATACGTCCGCGTCGCGCGTTCTAGAATCAGGTCGAGCGACGTCATCCGGTCGACGCCTTTCAAGCGCTCGTTACCGACGGGATCGAAGGGCACGCCGATCTCGTCGGCCATGCGCTTCCACGCGCGGTAGTGGGTGTTCGCCGTATCGGTGAGCACACCGTCCAGATCGAAGATCAGCGCCTCGCAGCGCCGCGGAAACGCAGCGCGCGCAGCGATGGCGGGCTGTGCGAGCGGCCGGATCGTATCCACTTCCGCGTGCAGCGTCGCCGCCGCGCCGTCGTGCCGGATGCGCAGCGGCGCGCCGCTTTCCAGCCGGTAGACCACGCCCTGCGGCGTCGCCTCCACCCGCAGGCGACGTCCGCGCCAGCGCAGATGGAAACCGTAGCCCGGCCACTGCGGCGGCACGGTCGGCGCGAAGCACAGTTCGCCGTCGCGCACCCGCAGGCCGGCGAAGCCCTGCACCAGCCCCAGCCAACTGCCGGCCATCGCCGCCATGTGCACGCCGTGCGCGGTGTTGCCGTGCAGATCGTCGAGATCCACGCGCAGGCTGTCGAGGAAATACGCCAGCGCCTTGTCGGCGTGGCCGACTTCCGCCGCCAGGATCGAATGTATCGGCGCGGACAGCGTCGAATCGTGCGTGGTCACCGCTTCGTAGTAATCGAAGCAGCGCTTCTTGCATGCCGCATCGGTGTCTTCGCCCGCCAGCACCAGCGCCATCACCACGTCGGCCTGTTTGCAGATCTGATGGCGATAGAGCGCGAGCGGGTGGTAGTCCAGCAGCAGCGGGCGATGCCCCGCGGGTTTCGGTGGGAACGGCCAGCGCGGCTTGCCGAGGAAACCGTCGTCCTGGGCGAACACGCCCGCATCCGCGTCGTAGCCCGCATGCATCGCCGCGGCGATGCGCGCCCATAGCACGATCTCGTCGTCGCCCAGATCGATCCGTGCCGCAAGCGTCGCCAGCACCTGGGGTGCATCGACACGCATCCGCTCCCACACCGCGACTGCGCGCTGCAGATGCCGCTGCGCCATGCGGTTCGTGTAGTGATTGTTGTCGACCAGCGCGGTGTATTCGTCCGGGCCGGTCACGCCATGGATGCAGAACGCACCGCCACGACGCGGGTCGAAATGACCGGCCTGCGGCCAGATCCGTGCGGTCTCGAACAGCATCTCCGCGCCGGATTCGAGGATGAAGTCCAGATCGTCGGTCGCATCCAGATACAGGCCGATGGCGTAGGCCACCGCGGCATTGATGTGATAGGCAGCCGAACCGCTGGGATAGTGCGCGGAACACTCGCCGCCGCCGATGGTGCGCCACGGATACAGCGCACCGCGCGGGTGATTCAGCTCGCGCGCATGCGCCCGCGCGGCGTCGAGCGTGCGGTGGCGGAACGCCAGCATCGCCCGCGCCACTTCCGGCGCGACGAACGCCATCACCGGCAGCACGAAGGCCTCGCTGTCCCAGAAGCAGTGGCCTTCGTAGCCCTCGCCGGTCAAGCCTTTGGCGGCGGTGCCGTCGATGCCGTTGCGGCCGGCGGACAGGAACAGATGGAACAGATTGAAGCGCAGCGCCTGTTCGATCCGCGGATCGCCGGGCACCGACAGATCGGCGTCGCGCCAGAACGCCGACATCGCATCGGCCTGCAGCGCGGCGAGCCGGTCGAAGCCGTGGCTGTAAGCCGTCCGCAACGCGGCGTCCACGTCAGCATGCAGGCCTTCGACCTGCGAGCCGCAGGCGTAGGCGACGAACTTTTCGAGCGTCGCGACCGTACCCGGCACGCAGTCGATCGCGAAACGCTGGGCAACGCGACCGTCGTCGTGCTCGACCCCGTCGGGCCGCAGCCTGGGCGCCGCGAGATGACGCTGCGCCGCAATCACGTGCAGCCCGCCGTCGCGGCCGGATTCGTGCAGCCAGGCGATGTCGTCGTCGACCTGCGCCGCTTCGCAATGCAGGCGCCCGCCGCTGCCCGCACCGATGCGCGGATCGTCGCCCTGCGCCTGTGCGGTCCCCGCGCTGCGCAGCGCGGACACCAGCGTCAGTGGTCCGGCGTAATCGATCGATCGCAGCGTGAAACGGATCGCAAGGATGTCCGCCATGCCCAACGGCACCACGCGTTCGGCCTTGATCTCCAGCGTCGCCCCGCGAGCGGTGCGCAAACGCAGGCTGCGATGCAGGCTGCCCGCGCGCAGATCGAGCGTGCGCGCGAACGCCAGCCACTCGGCATCGTGGATATCCAACCGCTCCTCGCCGAGATACACCGCGATCTCCTTACCCTCCGCCACAGGCACGCGGGTGTCGGTGCTGCGGGCGAAGCCGGCCAGACGCTCGTGATAGTGGATCGGCGACTGCGCGTACGCCGCAGCCAGAAAAGTGTCGTCGCCGGGGCATTCCTCGAAGCCGCCACGCACGCCCAGCGAGCCATTGGCCAGTGCGAACAGGCTCTCGTCCAGCGCAGCCTGCGTCGGGTCGAATGCGGTCCGGCACAGCCGCCACGCATCGAACGACGCCAGGGCATCGCCGGTTTCCGTCATTGATCCAGGTTGCGACTCGTTCACGCGCGGCCTGCGTCCATCTGCGTCCACCCTCATGGGCGGCGCCACCTTATGAACGCATTGTTATCGATGTCAAGACATCGATAACAATGCACCTCCAGATCCTCCGGACAGCGTCGTCGCCCCCGCCGCCATATGCGACAAGTCATTGATTTTCAATAACATCGGGCGCGAAGTGGTAGCCCGGTACCCCAGTTCGGACCGCGGAGATTTTGTTGCGTCGCAGCAACTGCGGGCGCAGAACCCGCTGACGGATTCAAGTCCCGCGCAGTACCAGTCGTGTGGGCAACATCTCGGATTCGGCGCTGTCGCCGTCGATCAATGCCTGCACCTTGCGCGCGAGCAACACGCCGGCTTCGACGAAATCCTGATGCACCGAACTCAGCGGCGGCGTGTAGGTGGCGCCCAGCAGGGTGTCGTCGAATCCGACCACCGACACCGCATCCGGCACGCTGCGCCCATGCTCGTGCAGCGTACGCATCGCGCCGATGGCGAGCAGATCGCTGGCCGCGAACACCGCATCGATCGCGGGATCGTCCTGCAGCAGCGCCTGCATGGTCTCGGCGCCGGCACTGATCGTGAATGCGGGCACGGTCCTGATCGTTCCCGTCGTCGCCAGCACGCCAGCCGCCGCCAGTTCGGCGACGAATCCCTCGAAGCGCTCTGCGAACTCGCCGTGCGCGGGATCGCCGAGGAACACCGGCCGGCGGCGGCCCAACGCCAGGAAGCGCCGCGCCACCATCGCACCGCCGCCGCGGTTGTCGCTGCCGACCACCACCTGCGATGCGTGCCGGCTCACCGCTCCCCACACCACGAGCGGCCGGCCCCAGGCCTGCACCTGGTGCATGGCCTCCTCGTGCGCGCCCTGACCGAGCAGGATCACGCCGTCGGCGGCCAGTACCGCCGGTGGCACGGTGGTCTGCAGCGACGTCAGCAGCACGCTGTAACCGTGCGAAGTCAATTCCTGGGTGATGCCGCCGAGCAGATCCAGTGGATATGCGCCGGACATCTGCCGCTCGGGGCTGGGCGTCATCTCCACCACCACCGCAACGGTCATGCTGCGGCGCAGGCGCAGATTGCGCGCGCTGACGTTGAAGGCGTAACCGTGACTGCTGGCGATCTCGCGGATGCGGACGCGGGTCTCGGCGTTCACCAGCGGGCTGTCGCTCAGCGCGCGCGACACGGTGATCGCGGAGACCCCGGCGATCGCCGCCAGATCGGCCATCGTCGGGCTGCCGCCGACGCCGGCGATGCCGCGCGGCTTCTTCGCTTTGACGTCGGGCGGGTCAGCCACCGCAGCCCGCCTTCGCGTCGATGCGCGCCGCGCAGGCGATGGGGCAAGCAGCCTGCAGCGCCGCCCGGCGGGGAAATGTCGTGATCGGGAAAACCATGCGCTGAAATTACCGCACCCGTGTCCACGATGCGAGTCGTGCGATGCGGATCGGCAGATCGCCAACTGCTAATATTCCGTCATCCGTCACACCGGCCCCATCATGCCCGACACCGCACGCCCCGCTTTCCACGGTTTCGAACAGATTCCGCTGCGCGAATACGCCGAACGCGCGTATCTCGACTACTCGATGTACGTGGTCCTGGACCGCGCCCTGCCCTTCATCGGCGACGGCCTGAAGCCGGTGCAGCGCCGGATCATCTTCGCGATGAGCGAGCTGGGCCTGAACGCCGGCGCCAAACCGAAGAAATCCGCGCGCACCGTCGGCGACGTCATCGGCAAATATCACCCCCATGGCGACAGCGCCTGCTACGAAGCGCTGGTGCTGATGGCGCAGCCGTTCTCGTACCGATACCCGCTGATCGACGGCCAGGGCAACTTCGGCTCCAGCGACGACCCGAAATCGTTCGCGGCGATGCGCTACACCGAATCCAAACTCACGCCCATCGCCGAAGTGCTGCTGGGCGAAATCGGCCACGGCACGGTCGACTGGGACCCGAACTTCGACGGCACCCTCGAAGAACCCACGTGGCTACCGGCACGGCTGCCGCATCTGCTGCTCAACGGCACCACCGGCATCGCGGTGGGCATGGCTACCGACGTGCCGCCGCACAATCTCAACGAGATCGTCAGTGCCTGCGTGCGCCTGCTCGACGATCCCGACGCCACCGTACGCGATCTCTGCGAACACGTCCGTGGCCCGGATTACCCGACCACCGCCGAAATCATCACCCCCATCGCCGACCTGCAGGCGATGTACGAAACAGGCCACGGCAGCGTGCGCGCGCGTGCGACCTACATCCGCGAGCAGAACAACATCGTCATCACCGCGCTGCCCTACCAGGTCAGCCCGAGCAAGGTGATCGAGCAGATCGCGCAGCAGATGCGCGCCAAGAAGCTGCCGTGGCTGGAAGATCTGCGCGACGAGTCCGATCACGCCAATCCCACCCGGATCGTGATGATCCCGCGCAGCAATCGCGTCGATGTCGAACAGCTGATGGGCCATCTGTTCGTCACCACCGATCTGGAAAAAAGCTACCGCGTCAACATGAACGTGATCGGCCTGGACGGTCGTCCGCAGGTCAAGAACCTGAAGATGCTGCTCAGCGAATGGCTGGTGTTCCGCACCGATACCGTGACCCGGCGCCTGAAGCACCGGCTGGAAAAAGTGGAACGCAGACTGCACCTGTTGGAAGGCCTGCTGGTCGCGTTCCTCAATCTCGATGAAGTGATCCGCATCATCCGCAGCGAGGACGAGCCCAAACCCGCGTTGATCGCGCGCTTCGGACTGAGCGAGGATCAGGCCGATTACATTCTCGACACCAAGCTGAAACAGTTGGCGCGCCTGGAAGAGATGAAGATCCGCGGCGAACTGGACGAACTCGCCACCGAACGCGACAAACTGGCCGCAATTCTCGACAGCAAGTCGAAGCTGAAGAAACTGGTGAAGGACGAACTGCTGGCCGACGCGAAGAAATTCGGCGACGCGAGGATGTCGCCGCTGGTGTCGCGCGTCGCCGCGCAGGCCATCGACGAGACCGAGCTGGTCCCCAGCGAACCGATGACGGTCGTGCTGAGCGAAAAAGGCTGGATCCGCGCGGCCAAGGGCCACGACATCGATGCGGCGGGGTTGAGCTATCGCGACGGCGACGGCCTGCTCTGCGCGGTGCGCGGTCGCAGCACCCAGCAGGTCGCGTTCCTCGACAGCACCGGCCGCAGTTATTCGTCGCTGGCGCATTCGCTGCCCTCGGCGCGCGGCAACGGCGAACCGCTGAGCGGCCGCTTCTCGCTGCCGGCCGGCGCAGGGTTTGTGACCATGGCCAGCGGCGCCGACGACGCGCGCTTCGTGCTGTCGTCCTCGCACGGCTACGGCTTCGTCACCAAATTCGAGAACCTCACCGGCCGCAACAAGGCCGGCAAGGCGATGCTGTCGCTCACTCCGGGATCGACGGTGCTGCAGCCGACGGCCGTGGGCAATGTCGAGACCGACCGCATTGTGGCTGTCACCAGCGCCGGTCATCTGCTGGCGTTCCCGATCTCCGAACTGCCGGAGCTCGACAAGGGCAAAGGCAACAAGATCATCGAGATCCCGAAAGCCAAGCGCAGCACCGAACGCGTGATCGCGATCGCGGTGGTGCCGCCGGGCGGTACGCTATCGGTGAAATCCGGCGCGCGCACGATGTCGTTGTCGTTCAAGGAACTCGAACCCTACATCGGCGCACGCGGCAGCCGCGGCGGCCTGCTGTCGCGCGGCTGGCAGAAAGTCGACTCGCTCACGGTGGAATGATGGACGCGAATTTCTGGCACCAGCGCTGGCATGACAACGAGATCGGCTTCCATCAGGATCGGCCGACGCCGCTCATGCAGAAACACTGGCCGGCGGTGGGCGCAGCGCCAGGCTGCCGGGTGTTCGTGCCGCTGGCCGGCAAATCGCGGGACATGGTGTGGCTCGCGGCGCAGGGCCATCGCGTGCTTGGCGTGGAGCTGTCGCAGCTCGCTGTCGAACAGTTCTTCACCGAACACGGCCTGCAGCCCGACATCCACGAAACGCGATACGGCCGGCATTACCGGGCGGGCGGCACCAAAGCAGGCGACATCGAGCTGATCTGCGGCGATGCGATCGCGCTGGACGCAGCCGCGCTCGCCGACTGCGCCGCGGTATTCGACCGCGCCGCGCTGATCGCGCTGCCGCCCGAACTGCGCCTGCGTTACGTCAACGCCCTGTACGCATGCCTGCCCGCCGGTTGCCGCGGGCTGCTGATCACCATGGAATACCCGGCGCACGAGAGACCAGGCCCGCCGTTCAACGTGAGCGAATCCGAAGTCCGCCAGCATTTCGGGCGGGATTGGAACGTGGACCTGCTGGAGCGCAGCGACATCCTCGCCAGCCAGCAGAATTTCATCGACGAAGGCGTGACCGCGCTGGAGGCCTGCGTCTATCGGCTGCAGCGGCATTTGTAGGAGGGTCTTCAGGCCGGCCCGGACGAGACTCAATGGACGACGCCAATGAGGCCGTGCCAAGGGCTGATCACATTGAAGGATGTCGTTGGAACTGAAGCCCCTCCCACGCGATCGCGGCCACGCCACGCAGGCCGGTTAATATCGCCCGACCACGATAGAAGCAGGACGCCATGAGACCGGTTGCACCGCTTCCCCCCGTGGATCTTTCGCCGCCGCCCGCGTGCGGCATCTGCGGCAACGCGCAACCGTTGCCGGTCGGCAGCAAGGAATTCTCGCGCTCCGGCAACGATCATTTCGCCGGCGAACGGCAGTTCGCGGACACCGGCATCCACATTCCGTACCACCGCTGCCGCGACTGCGGCGTGGTCTTCACCGCCGCATTCGACTGCTGGTCGCCGCAGGATTTCGCGCAGCACATCTACAACGACGACTACATGTTTTCCGACCCGCCGTTCGACAGCGAACGTCCGGCGCGCAACGCCGCCATCATCGCCGGCATCTGGCACTACGAACAGGACAGCCGCAGCGTGCTCGATTACGGCGGCGGCAACGGCCGGTTGGCCGCGGAACTCCGCGAACGCGGATTCGACGCGGTGAGCCACGACGCCTTCTACGATCCGCAGCCGCTGCCCGACCGCCGCTTCGGCCTGGTCTGCAGTTTCGAAGTCATCGAACACGTGCCGCATCGCGACCAGGCCGACTGGGTGGCCGGCTTCGCGGCGATGATGGCGCCGTCGGCGATCGGGCTGCTGGGTACCGAACTGGTGATCGAGCCGCTGGACATCGAACACTGGTATTTTTCCCCACGCAACGGCCACATCACCGTACATACGGCGAACAGCCTGCAGCGGCTGCTCGCCCCGCACCGGCTGGAGGCCGTGACCATCGCCAACGGCCTGCATCTCGTGCGCCGGACCGGCTGACGGCAATCCAGGCTCGCTAAGCAAGCTCGCTGACAACCTCAGGACACCCCATGTTGAAGTGGCTCAAACGCATCTCGATCCTCGTGTTGGTACTCATCGTTGTCGGCGCGGGGACCGGCTGGTGGCTGATGCGCGGCAGCGTGCCGACGCTGGACGGCGAACTCGCGCTCGATGGCCTGACCGCACCCGTGACCGTGCAGCGCGACGCGCTGGGCGTGGTGACCATCGATGCGGCCAACGAGGTCGACGCACTGCGCGCGCTCGGCTACGTGCATGCGCAGGAACGCTATTTCGAGATGGATCTGATGCGCCGCGTGTCCGCGGGCGAACTGTCGGATCTGTTCGGGCCAATCGCGATCGAGAAGGACAAGTCGCAGCGCGTGCATCGCATCCGCGCGCGGGTCGAGGCCGACCTAGCCGCCATGGCCGCGGACAAACGCCCGCAGCTCGAAGCCTATACCGCAGGCGTCAACGCCGGTCTCGCCGCGCTGCGCGTGCGGCCGTGGCCCTACCTGCTGCTGCGGCAGGAGCCGAAGCCCTGGGAACTCGGCGACGCTGCGCTCACCGGTTTCGCGATGTACTTCGATCTGCAGGACGCGGGCAATCAACGCGAACTGGCGATGTGGAAGATCAAGCCGCACCTGCCGCCTGCACTCTATGCCCTGCTCGCGCAAGACGGCAGCCGCTGGGACGCACCGCTGTACGGCGCCGCGCGCGGCGACGCACCGCTGCCGACCGCAGATCAAGTCGACCTGCGCAAACTTTCAGCACCACCGGGAGAACGGCACGACGTGGCCGCAGACGACATCGTCCCGGGCAGCAACAATTTCGCGGTCGCGGGCGCATTGACCGAAGACGGCCGCGCCATCGTCGCCGACGACATGCACCTGGGCCTGCGCGCGCCGGGCATCTGGTTCCGCGCGCGCCTGCGCTACGCCGATGCGCGCGCGCCGGGCGGCAAGGTCGACACCACTGGTTTCACCCTGCCCGGCCTGCCGGCCATCGTGGTGGGCAGCAATACCCACGTCGCCTGGGCCTTCACCAACAGCTACGTCGACACCGCCGACTGGAAGATCGAAATCGCCTGCGCCACCGGCCAAATCGATACGAACGGCTGCACGAAGCCGGTGACGCATCGCGAAACCATCCGCGTCGCCGGCGGCACGCCCGTGAACTTCGACGTGCAAGAAACCGCATGGGGTCCTGTGTTGCACCGCGACGGCGACAAGCTTTTCGCGCTGCGCTGGAACGCACATCTCAAGGGCGCGCTGGGCTTCGGTCTGACCGACTTCGCGGTCGCGCGCGATCTCGACCATGCCATGGCGATCACCGACCGCAGCGCGATGCCGACCCAGAATCTGCTGATCGGCGATTCCAAGGGACGCATCGCATGGCGGCTGATCGGTCCGCTGGCCGCGCGCAGCGCAGGCTGCGATGGTGCGCTGCCGATCGTCGCGACGCCCTCGGCGAGCGACTGCCCGGGTTGGGAGATCGCCAGCAACCGTTCGCCGACGATGATCGATCCCACATACGACCGACTGTGGAGCGCGAACCATCGCACGACGGACAGCGCCGTACTGGCGCAACTCGGCGACGGCGGCTACGCCTTCGCCGCGCGCGCGCGCCAGATCCGCAACGATCTGTTCGCGCGCAAAACATTTTCCGAACGCGATCTGCTCGCGGTCCAACTCGACGACCGCGCGGTGTTCCAGACTTCATGGCATGGCCTGTTGCGCGACACCGCCGCACGCGTCAAAACACCGGCGCTGACCGAACTCGCTGAAGCGTCGAAACGCTGGGAAGGTCGCGCCAGCGTCGATTCGGTGAGCTACCGGATCGTGCGCGCATGGCGGATGGCGGTGCACGCGCGCGTCGCCGAGGGACTGACCGCGCCGGCGCATGCGAAGCTCGGCAAGGACTTCAAGATGCCGGCGTTCCAGCAACTGGAAGGCGTGGTGTGGCCGCTGCTCGCGCAGCGCCCGCCGCATCTGCTGTCGCGCAAATTCGCCAGTTGGGACGCGCTGCTGGAAGATGCCGCGAAAGAAGTGCGCGATGAGTTGAAAGCGCAGGGACCGCTCGCCGAACGCACTTGGGGCGAACGCAACACCGCGGCGATCTGTCATCCGCTGGCGAAAGCGATCCCGGTGGTCGGCAAGCACCTGCTGTGCATGCCGCCGGATCAGTTGTCCGGCGACGGCGGCATGCCGCGCGTGGTCGGCCCCGACTTCGGCGCATCGGAACGCATGGTGGTGTCGCCGGGCCACGAGGCCGAAGGCATCACTCACATGCCCGGGGGCCAGAGCGGCCACCCGCTGTCTCCGTTCTGGGGCGCCGGCCACGACGACTGGGTGCATGGCCGGCCAACGCCGTTCCTGCCCGGCAAAACCGTCTACACCATGAAACTCGCACCGAAACCATAGGGCAGGCTCAAGCCCGCCGACAAGACATTCAAGCGTGTTCCGATCATTGCAACTTCCAGTGAAAAATCCGCACGGCGGGCTTGAGCCCGCCCTACGCTCTGGACGTGCATCCACGGATATCCGGCCGCCGTATCGTTCTGCATGATCGCCGATCGCACCTCCACCGCCTCCGGACGCGTACGCGCGGGCACCAAAATCGCTGTCCTCGTACTGCTCAGCGCGCTGATGATGCCCGTGCAATGGCTGGTGTTGCGCATCACAAAAGGCCCTCGCGCGTTCGTGCTGCCGCGGCTCTGGCACCGCTGCCTGTGCTCAACGTTCGGAATCGAAGCAGAGGTCATCGGCCACCCACGTAACGCCGCACGCACGCTTTATGTCGGCAATCACATCTCGCATTTCGACATCCTGCTGCTGGGCAGCCTGCTGGATGCGCGTTTCATCGCCAAGGACGACATGGAACGCTGGCCGGGCATGCGCTTCCTGGGCGGTCTCGGGCAAACCCTGTTCATCAGTCGACGCGCGCGCGACGCGGCCAACGTCGCCTCGTCCATCGCTGCGCAGATGCGGCCGGATCACAGTCTGGTTCTGTTCGCGGAGGGCACGACTTCTTCCGGCAAGGAGGTCGCGCCTTTCAAATCCAGCCTGTTCTCACTGTTCATGGATCGACGGGCCGACAGCAGCGCATGGACCGTGCAACCCTTCACGCTCGATATCGTTGCCGTCGACGGCCGCGCACTGTCCGCGGGCGGCGCGCGCGACGACTATGCCTTCTACGGCGACATGGATGCCGGCGCGCATGTGCAGCGCTTCCTGCGCCTGTCCGGCGCGCGCGTACGCGTGATGTTCCACGCGCCGATGACAATTTCACCGGAGACCGACCGCAAATCGCTGGCGGCGCAGCTGCATGCGGTCGTGGCTTCAGGGCTTACGTAAGGCGGGCTCAAGCCCGCCGCTAAACCCGCAGCTCAGAGTTGCATCACACGCTTTCCAGCGCGGCCTGATGCACGCCCGCCACCGCGCGACCCGACGGATCAGCCGCATTTGCGAATGAAGCATCCCACGCGATCGCCGCCGGCGACGAACACGCGATCGACTTGCCGCCAGGCACGGTGTTCGCGCAGCCATCGCCCGGAAACGCCTCATCGAAAATCCGCCGATAGAAATAAGCTTCCTTCGTCTGCGGCGTGTTGATCGGGAAGCGCTGCTCGGCCTGCGCGAAGTCGGCGTCGCTGACCTGCGCTTCGGCGTGCGCCTTCAAGCCGTCGATCCAACCGTAGCCGACGCCATCGCTGAACTGTTCTTTCTGCCGCCACAGGATTTCGTCGGGCAGATAGCCTTCGAAGGCTTCGCGCAGCACCGCTTTTTCCATGCGCCGCGTTGCCGACGATTTGTCGACCATCTTGGCCTGTGCGTCCATTCGCATCGCCACGTCGAGGAACTCGGTGTCGAGGAACGGCACCCGCGCTTCCACGCCCCAGGCCATCATCGATTTGTTCGCGCGCAGGCAGTCGTAGTTGTAGAGCGCATCGAGTTTGCGGATGGTTTCGGCATGGAATTCGCGCGCGTTCGGCGCCTTGTGGAAATACAGATAACCGCCGAACACTTCGTCGCTGCCCTCGCCCGACAACACCATCTTCACGCCCATCGCCTTGATCCGGCGCGCGAGCAGGAACATCGGCGTCGAGGCACGGATCGTGGTCACGTCGTAGGTTTCGACATGTTTGATGACTTCCGGAAGCGCGTCCAGACCTTCCTCGAAACTGTAAGTGAAACCGTGATGCACGGTACCCAGCGCCTTGGCCGCGACTTCCGCGGCGGCGAGATCCGGCGAACCTTTCAGACCAATGGCGAAGGAATGCAGCCGCGGCCACCAGGCTTCGCTCTCGTCGCCGTCCTCGATACGGCGGCGGGCGAAACGCGCGGCGCAGGCCGCAACGAGCGAGGAATCGAGCCCGCCGGAAAGCAGCACACCGTAGGGCACGTCGCTCATCAACTGGCGATGCACCGCGGCCTCGAAAGCTTCGCGCAGTTCGCGCGCCTGGACCTGCACACCGGCGGTGGCGTCGTAATCGCGCCAGGCGCGTTCATAATAGCGATGCAGTTGTCCGTCTGCGCTGTCGAAATAATGCCCCGGCGGAAACTGGGCCACATCATCGCAGACCCGCACCAGCGCCTTCATTTCCGAAGCCACCCAGACGCGGCCGTCGGCATCGTGGCCCCAGTACAGCGGACATACGCCGAAGGGGTCGCGGGCGATGATGAAACGGCTCGCGACACGATCCCACAACACGAACGCGAATATGCCATTGAGGCGATCGAGCCAGGCGCCGATGTCGCCGCCGTCGCGGGCTTTGCTCTCGGCATACAGCGCGCTGATGACTTCGCAATCGGACCCGGACTGGAACGCATACGGCTTGCGCAATGCGCCTTCGAGCGCGCGGTGGTTGTAGATCTCGCCGTTCACGGCGAGGGTGAGATCGCCGTCCTCTGAATGCAGCGGCTGCGCGCCCCCGGAGGGATCCACGATGGCGAGGCGCTCATGCACCAGCAGCGCCTGCGGTTCCACGTGCACGCCGGACCAGTCCGGGCCGCGATGTCGCTGTCGTGCGGAGAGCGACAGCGCGAGCGGCCGCAGCGGGCCGAGATCGGCCCCGGGACGAAGATCGAAAACGCCGAGAATCGAACACATCGGTATATCTCCTGGAGGATTGTCTGGCGCCGAAAGCAAAAAACCCGCGCTTCCGGCGCGGGTTTCTGGGAACTGGGCTTGTCTTGATTCGCTATGCCTGTTCGCCGACCCGCATCGTGTGCGTACGATTATTCCCGCGATTATTATTGCGGCTCAAGGTACGGGCGGTGGCGGGACGCGAGGTCATGGGCCAACCCTAACCCGGATTTGGCGGCGTTTGCAAGCACGAATCCAGAACCGCCTGTAGAGCGGACTTCAGTCCGCTGCTCCTGTCATCCCGAACGCATGCGAGGGATCTGCTGTTCTTCCAGCGGCCTGGTGTTCAACAACCGAAGGCTGGTCAGGCCGCTCTACAAGATCGATCTACCGGGCGATCAACATCTTTTCGATCAGAGCCAAATACAGATCCGGCAAACGCTCGAGATCCGCCACCGAAACATGTTCATCGACTTTGTGGATGCTCGCGTTGACAGGTCCGATCTCGACGCAGTGCGCGCCCAGCGGTGCGATGAAGCGCGCATCGGACGTGCCACCGGCCGTGTTTTCCTCTGGCGCCAAGCCCGAAAACGCAGTCAGCACTTCGCGTGCGGCCGCGCGCAGCGGACCTTCCGGCGTGTAGAACGGTTCGCCGCCGCGATGCCAGCGGATCGCGTATTCCAGTCCGTGCGATGCGAGCGTCGACTCGCATTCGCGTTCCAGCTGTTCGGCGCGCCAGGTCGGGTTGTAGCGCAGATTGAAGAGCACCTGCAGTTCGCCCGGAATCACATTGTTGGCGCCGGTGCCTGCATGCACATTGCTGATCTGGAAGCTGGTTGGCGGAAAATTCTCGTAGCCTTCGTCCCAAGGTCGCGCCGCGAGTTCGGCCAACGCAGGCATCGCCTGATGGATCGGATTGCGCGCCTTCTCGGGATAAGCCACGTGGCCCTGAACACCGTTGATCGTCAAGGTCGCCGACAACGTGCCGCGACGACCGACGCGCAGCAGATCGCCGAGCACTGTCTTCGACGAAGGCTCGCCGGTGATGCACCAGTCGATGCGCTGCCCGCGTTCGCGGAACAAGTGCGCGACTTTCGGCACGCCGTCGATGGCATCGCCCTCTTCGTCCGACGTCAACAGCATGCCCACCGTGCCCGGGTGCTCCGGATGCGTAGCGACGAAACGCTCCAGCGCGATCACGAACGCAGCCACGCTGGCCTTCATGTCGGCGGCGCCGCGGCCGTACAGCAGACCGTCGCGGATTTCGGGCTCGAACGGATCGCTGGCCCACGCCTCGCGCGGGCCCGGTGGCACTACATCGGTATGCCCCAATAGAATCAATACTGGACCACTGTCGCCGTGCGTGGCCCAAAGGTTGTCGGTCTGGCCGTAGCGCAGATGCTCGCAGCGGAAACCGGCGCGTTCCAGGCGCGCGGCGAGCAGCGCCTGGCAGCCCGCATCTTCGGTGGTGATCGAGCGACGGGCGATCAGATCGCAGGTGAGATCGAAGACATCGCTCACGCGCCGACTCCGAAACGCTTCTTGAAACCGTTGTCGCTGAACGCCTGGGTCACGACGCCATCCTCGGTGACCACCACCGGCCGGCGGACCAACTGCGGATATTCCTTCAGCAACAGCTTCCATTCCGCATCGGAACCCGGAGTCTTGCGATTGTCGGGCAACTGCCGCCATGTGGTCGAGGACTTGTTGATCATCGACTCCCAGCCGCCGAGCGCGTTTTTCCACGCGATCAGCGTCTCCGGCGACTGGCGGTTATCGCGATAGTCGACGAAATCGTGTGCAATCTCGAAGCGCTTCAGCCAGTTGCGGGCCTTCTTGCAGGTGTCGCAGTTGCTCAAACCGTAGAGGGTGGTCATGTGATCTTCGTGGTAGAGCGGGCTTCAGCCCGCTGAAACGTCGCCAGAAAGGCAGGCAGCGGGCTGGTTTTAACAGCCGACTGGCTGGTCAGCCCGCTCTACAGACATCAATCCGCCAGGCCGCGCAGCAACTCGTTGATCGAAGTCTTGCTGCGGGTCTTCTCGTCGACCTGCTTCACGATCACCGCGCAGTACAGCGAGTGCGAGCCGTCGGCGGCGGGCAATTGACCGGACACGACGACGCTGCCCGGCGGCACTGAGCCGTAGGACACTTCGCCGGTAGCGCGGTTGTAGACGCGGGTGCTCTGCCCGAGGAACACGCCCATGCCGATCACGCTGTGATGACCGACGACGAAGCCTTCGACCACTTCGGATCGTGCGCCGATGAAGCAATGGTCTTCGATGATCGTCGGCGACGCCTGCAGCGGTTCGAGCACACCGCCGATACCGGCACCGCCGGAGAGATGGCAATGCTTGCCGATCTGCGCGCAGCTGCCGACCGTGGCCCAGGCATCGACCATCGTGCCTTCGCCGACATAGGCGCCGATGTTGACGAAACTCGGCATCAGCACGACATCTTTCGCGATGTGCGCGCCGCGACGCGCGATGGCGCCCGGCACCACACGCACGCCCAGCGCACGGAACCGCGCCTCGTCGAAACCTTCGAACCGCGACGGCACCTTGTCCCAGAACGGCGCCGGCTGCGCGTCGATCAGCGCCATCTCCTGGGTGCGGAAGAACAGCAGCACCGCTTTTTTCAGCCATTCGTTGACGGCCCAACCGCCCTGCCCGTCCGGTGCGGCGACGCGAAACTCGCCGGCTTCAAGACCTGTAATAACGCGGTCGACGGCGGGGCGGACGCTGGCGGCGATCTCATCGGCGCCGAGTTCGGCGCGACGATCCCAGGCATTGTCGATGAGGGACTGCAGTTCGGTAGCGGAAGCGGTATTCATGCGATGGGGAATCTTCGTCGTCGGAGGGGGAATAATCGGCCGAAGCCGCGATCGGATAGGTGTGGGTCAGACGGGCACTGCGGCATCGAGCGCGGCACGCACTGCGGTGCGCAGATCTTCGCATTGCGCTTCGTCCAGCGGACCATCATCGACATCGGCGATGAGGAACAGATCCTCGGCGCGCTCGCCGAAGGTGGCGATGCGCGCATCGTGCACGCGCACGCGCTGCTGGCGCAACACGTGGGTCACGTCGGCAAGGAGTCCAGGACGGTCGGTGCAGATCAGGCTCATCCGGGTGCGCAGACCATCGGACGATGGCTCCAGCCCGATCTTTGGAGCGATCCGGAAATGTTTGAGATAGCGCGGCTGGGTGCGGCGCGAAGGCAGCAGGCGGTCGAGGTCGCCGCCCAGCACGCGCTGCAACGCCGCTTCGATGTATTCGACCGACAGCGCATGCTGCGGATCGCTCGGCAGGACGTGGAAGGTGTCGAAAATGCTCTGCTGCGGGCCATCCAATGCCCGCGCCTGCTGGATCGCGAAACCCAGACGGTCGAGCGTGATCACGATCGCCGCGAACAGACCATCGCGATCATGCGTGTGCACGAACACTTCGTAGCCGCCGGCTTCGCCGCGCAGCAATCGCGCCCGTACCACCGTCGAATCCGTCGTTGCGCCGCGCAGCGCGGCGGCCTGCCATGCGATCTGGTCCGGACGGCTGCGCAGGAAATTCTCGCGCGGCATCCTTGCGAACAAAGCTTCGATGGTCATGGTGTCGAAGCCATCATCGATCAGCAGCGCGCGCGCAGCGGCCTGGTTTTCGACGATGCGCTCGTCGGACGCGACCGGATGCTCCAGACCGCGACGCAGCGCGAACCGGGTGGCGGTATGCAGATCGGCGAGCAGCCGGTCCTTCCACGCATTCCACAGCTTCGGCGAAGTCCCGGCGATATCGGCGCAGGTCAACAGATAGAGATGATCCAGACGCTGGCGATCGGCGACTTCGCCTGCGAAACGATGGATCACTTCGGGATCGGTGATGTCCTGTTTCTGCGCGGTCACCGACATCAGCAGATGCTTGCGCACCAGCCATTCGATCAACGCGGTATCGGCTTCGGACAAGCCCTGCGCGAGGCAGAATTCGCGCGCGTCGATCGCGCCGAGTTCGGAGTGATCGCCGCCGCGGCCCTTGCCGATGTCGTGGAACAGACCCGCGAGCAGCAGCAGTTCCGGCTTGCGCAGCGACGGCCAGACCGTGTGCGCGGTGGAGAAACGTTCGTCGGGCGTGGCGCTGGCGAAGATCGCGAGATTGCGCAGCACCGCCAAGGTGTGCTGATCGACGGTATAGACGTGGAACAGATCGAACTGCATGCGCCCGGAGACCTGCGCGAACGCGGGGATCCAGCGCCCCAGCACGCCCAGCCGCGCCATGCGTTCCAGCACTTTCACCGGCTGCGGCCCGCGCAGCAGCTGCAGGAATCGTTCGCGCAATTCGAAAGGCGCGTCCTGGTATGCGGGAATCTTCACCAGCGTTTCGGCCAGCGCCCACGCGGTCATCGAATGCAGGCCGCGGCTTTCCGGGTGCGCAGCCCACGCGGCGAACAGCTCGAACGCCTGCGCCGCGCCCTGCTGCAGCCAGGCGCGGTCGCGGGCGGCGAGATAGCCGCGGCGCAGTTCAAAATTTTCGTCCAGCGTCTCGACGTCGCCCTCGCCTTCCAGCTGTTCCTCGAAACGCTGCAGCAGGCGGTCGTTGATGCGCAGCACCCGGCCGGCGCTACGGTAGAAGCCTTGCATCATCTGTTCGACCGCGAGATTGTCGGCGTCGTCGGTGTGGCCCAGACGCGCGGCGAGCAGTTTCTGGTAGTCGAAACGCAGCCGTTCCTCGCGCCGTTTCGCGACCAGGTGCAAGCCGAAGCGAAGGCGGGTCAGCGCCTTGCGCTCGCGTTCGAGGGTATCGAACTCGACCGCGCCGATCTGGCCGAAGGCCAGCATAGATTCTAGATTGCCGCTGCCCAGCAGCCGCTGCGCCATCCAGCGCAGGGTCTGGATGTCGCGCAGGCCACCGGGGCCGTCCTTCAGATTCGGTTCGAGATTGTCGGCGGTGTCGCCGAAACGTGCGTGCCGCTGCGCCTGTTCCGCGCGCTTGGCCCTGAAATACTCGCGCGCCGGCCAGGCTTTTTCGGGAGCGACCGCCGCACGCAGCGCGTCCGAAGCGGCGGCATCGGCCACCAGCGCGCGCGATTCGATCATCGCCGTGAGCGCGGTCTGATCGGTCGCGGCTTCGGTGCATTGTGCCGGCGAACGAACCGCCTGACTCGCCTGCAGGCCAGCGTCCCACAGCAGCGCGAGGAATCGGGCCAGCGCATCGCGATGCGTCTGCTGCAGCGCATCGTCGGCCAGCACCAGCACATCGATATCGGATTGCGGGAACAACTCGCCGCGACCGTAGCCGCCGATCGCGAACAGCGCGAGCCCGGCATTCTCCGGCAGACACCGCGTCCAAGCGGCGCGGATCAGTCCATCGACCGAAGCGGCGCGCGCCGCGACCAGGTCATCGACATCGCCGCCGCGGTCGAAACGCGTCGCCAGATCGGCATCGGCCTGCGCCAGCGCGGATCGCGTCGCGGCCGCCCATGCGGCATCGCCATCGGGACCACCGGACGTCGAAGGAGCGGAACCGCCGGCCGGACTCGTGGGGGCGGCGACAGACATCGGCTCAGAGGTCGTTGTCGTCGCCGGGCAGGCGGGTGAGGATTTCGACGCCGGTCTCGGTCACCGTCACCGTGTGCTCCCACTGCGCCGACAGCTTGCGGTCCTTGGTCACCACGGTCCAGGCGTCGAGTAGCAGTTTGGTGTGACGGGCGCCTTCGTTGATCATCGGCTCGATGGTGAAGGTCATGCCGGGCTTCAGCACCAGACCCTCGCCCGGGCGGCCGTAGTGCAGCACCTGCGGGTCTTCGTGGTATATCCGGCCGATACCGTGGCCGCAGTATTCGCGCACCACCGTGAAGCGTTCGGCTTCGGCATAGCTCTGGATGGCGTGGCCGATGTCGCCCAGGGTCGCGCCCGGTTTGACGGTGCGGATGCCGCGGAACATGGCCTCGCGGGTCACTTCGACCAGCCGTTTCGCCATCACCGACGGCGTGCCGACGTAATACATGCGGCTGGTGTCGCCGTGCCAGCCGTCCTTGATGACGGTGACATCGATATTGACGATGTCGCCATCCTTCAGCACCTTGGTCGGGCCCGGAATGCCGTGGCAGATCACGTTGTTCACGGATGCGCAGATGGTCGCCGGGAACGGGATGCGGCCGGGGCCGCCGCCGTAACCGATGTTGGCCGGGATCGCCTGCTGCACGTTCACGATGTGGTCGTGGCAGATGCGGTCCAGTTCGCCGGTGGTCACCCCCGGCTTCACGTGGGGGGCGACGATTTGCAGCACTTCAGCGGCCAGGCGGCCGGCGACGCGCATGCGCTCGATGTCTTCGGGGGTTTTGATGGTCATGGCCATGGCCGCATTATTGCCCATCCGGCGGGGTTTTGCCTCAGCGACTTGCCTCCAAGTGCCTGTTCCGGCTAGAATCCCGCGGCTCGACACCGGAATCTTTGCCGGCGAAGACCGCCCACGACGGGCGCAGCTCCCCACTGAAACCAAATCAGTCGGGATGCAGTCGAATCCACACCCGCCGCAATCCCCCGTCCCGGGGTGTCCCCGAAAGCCGTTCGCGGCCCGCCTTCACCGGCACGAGGATCTGGAGACGGCGCAGCGGGGAGGCCCAACCCCGGAACCATGCCACCCGCTTCACCGCGGGCGCACCGCCATCACCCGATCCCAGATCACGGCGGCCGGTTCCACTACCCGGAGTTTCGCAATGCCTCAGATCACCATGCGCCAGATGCTGGAAGCCGGCGTCCATTTCGGACACCAGACCCGCTACTGGAACCCGAAGATGGGGCCGTACATCTTCGGCGCCCGCGGCAAGATCCACATCATCAACCTCGAAAAGACGGTTCCGCTGTTCAACGACGCGATGAACTTCATTTCGGGCATCGCCCAGAAGCGCGGCATCATCCTGTTCCTCGGCACCAAGCGCAGCGCGCGCGATTCGGTGAAGGAAGAAGCCGAGCGTTGCGGCATGCCGTACATGACCCAGCGCTGGCTGGGCGGCACCCTCACCAACTTCCGCACCGTGAAGCAGTCGGTCGCCCGTCTGAAAGAACTGGAAGCCGCCGAAACCGACGGCACGTTCCAGAAGATCGTCAAGCACGAAGTCCTGAGCCTGCGCCGCGAACGCGAAAAGCTGTTCGCCTCGCTCGGCGGCATCAAGGAAATGAACCGTCTGCCCGACGCCCTGTTCGTGATCGACATCGGCCACGAAGACATCGCGATCAAGGAAGCCAAGAAGCTCGGCATCCCGGTCATCGCGGTCGTCGACACCAACTACGACCCCAACCTGGTCGATTACGCCATCCCGGGCAACGACGACGCCATCCGTGCGGTGCAGCTGTACGCCCGTGCCGCCGCCGACGCCGTGCTGGAAGGCAAGGCCGCCGCGCCGCAGGCCGCGACCGTCCGTGAGGAAGAGTTCGCCGAAGGCGACAACGAGGGCAAGCGCGGTCCGCGTGGTCCGCGTGGCGCAGGCAAGAAGCCGGAAGGCAAGAAGCCCGAAGCCGCTGCTACCAGCGAAGCCGCCGCACCTGAAGCCGCGGCACCCAGCGAAGCGCCGGCCGCCGAGTAATCGGCCCCGCGTCATCGGCAAGTCATGCGGTCGCGCGACACTGCGCGGCCGCAGTTATCATCTCGCCGCGTCCGACGTGTTCCGCACGCTCGGGCGATTGGCGTCTCTGCGGCGGGCCTGGGCCCGCCCTACATTGATTCATATCGAGGTTTGCAATGGCTGAAATCACCGCCACCCTGGTCAAGGAACTGCGCGAGCGCACTGGCGCCGGCATGATGGAGTGCAAGAAGGCACTCACCGAAAACAACGGCGACCTTGAAGTCTCCGCCGATTGGCTGCGCAAGCAGGGCATCATCAAAGTAGGCAAGAAGGCTGATCGCGTTACCGCCGAAGGCCGCATCGCGGTCGCCCAGGACGGCGGCAAGGCCGTGCTGGTCGAGATCAACTCCGAGACCGATTTCGTGGCCAAGGACGAGAACTTCCTCACCTTCATCGATGCCGTCGCCAAGGCCGCACTGGCCTCCGGCGCCGCCGACATCGAAGCGCTGAAGTCGGCGAAGATCGCTTCGGGCGAGACCGTCGAAGAAGCCCGCGCCGCCATCGTCTCGAAGGTGGGCGAGAACGTGCAGGTCCGCCGCATGGCCCGCGTCGACAGCACCGAGAACGTCGCCGCCTACGTCCACAGCGGCAAGATCGGCGTGCTGGTCGAGCTGAAGGGCGGCAATGCCGACCTCGCCCGCGGCATCGCCATGCACGTGGCCGCGATGAACCCGCCGCACAACAAGGCCAGCGACGTCCCGGCCGACTTCATCGCCAAGGAAAAGGAAATCGAACTGGCGAAGATGACCGACAAGGACAAGAACAAGCCGGCCGACATCCTCGAGAAGATCATCGGCGGCAAGATCGCCAAGATCGTCAACGAGAACACCCTGTACGGCCAGGCATACGTGCTGAACACCGAACAGACGGTCGAAGCCGCGGTGAAGGCCGCCGGCGCCGACGTCGTCGGTTTCCAGCGTCTGGCGGTCGGCGAAGGCATCGAGAAGGTGGTGGAAGACTACGCCGCCGAAGTGATGAAGCAGGCCGGTCTGGCGTAAGTCCGACACGCTGCTGCACTGCTGCAGAACACAGGAAACCCGCGCGAAACCGCGGGTTTTTTGTTGCCTGCGCATCGCCGAATCACCCCGGGATCACGTTTCGGCGGGGCTTCCGCATCGCTGTCCCGGATGCTATTCATAAGCCATGAGCATGCCGTCCATGGATCGGAGCGAAGGATCGCGGACGGCACGAACCGGAATCAGGCCACACACCAGGGGGAAAGCGATGACGCACCATGCGCGAAAAGGGATCCGTGCCGTTGTTTCGATGGCGATATTGATGACGATGCTGCCCGGCTGCGCGGCGCTGAAATCCACGCGCCACAGCGACGATTCGCTCGCGCCCGGGCTCGGTTACTACCTGCCGAACGGCGACCTGAAGATCACCCTGACCGTCTCGAACGATGGCGGCGGCCCCATGCGGGTATTCAAGGTCGAAACCCTGTATTACCCGGATGTCACCGAACGTTTCAGCGTGACCGTGCCCAAGAACATCCTCGGCGCGACCGAGGCGAACATCCAGGTCTCCGAAGCGGGACTGCTGGAATCGGTCACCTACACCTACGAGCCCAAGATCCTGCAGGCGATCGATGCGATTCCGCCGGTGGCGCCCGCACAGGCGCTCACCGCCAGGGACGCCGAAGGGCCCTGCAGCCTGCCGGGCGACTACGTCGCCATCGTCGCGCCCGCCGACGGCAAGGGCGAACTCTGCGGCTACACGATCAGAATCACCTCGCTCGGCACCACCGCCCGCACAACTGCGGCGATCGCCCAGCCGGATGCGTCGTACGGACGCACCGTCGCCAGCGCGCGCATGCCGAACAATGGCCTGTATTTCCGCATGAACCTGCCCTACCGCGTCGACATCCTCGGCAACGGCGGCGATGCGCTGCTGTATTCCGACATCGCGCTCAGTCCCACAGGCGCCTCGACGCTGTTCGTGCAGACCCATCGCAGCCTGTTCGCGACCATCAGCGGTTCGATCACCTTCGACAACGGCGTACTCACCGCATTCGCACCGAAGAGCAGCAGCGAACTCGAAGCCGCGCTCAAACTGCCGGCGGCGATCATCAAGGCGTATTTCAATTCGGTCAACGCACTGTTCGTGCTGCGCAAAGGCGCCGCCGACAGCGAAACCGAATACCTGGGCGCAGTGGAAAACATGCGCAGGGCAAAGGCGGACCTCGAAGCCTGCCAGGCAGCTTACGCTTCGGGAAATCAAGCGAGTATCGACAGCGCTTGCGGTACGCAGCCGTAGACCAATATTCGCCACCGCAATGAAAACGAAACCCGCGGAATTCCGCGGGTTTTCGCTGTGTGCATCCAAGGCAGAAGCGGCTATTGCTGCTGCTGGAACACCACTTCCTCGTACGGCTGCACCACCACCCAGCCTTCGCCAGCGAAGCGCAGCTGCACGCTTTCGCCTGAGCCGCGGCCCATCAGCGTGCGCAGGTTGATGTCGGTGACGATGTCAGGCGACAGGCCACCGGACCACGCGACGGTAGCGTTCGGATCGGTGAACACCGGGCCGGTCGAGGCATTGACCGGCAGGGTCAGCGGTTCGTAATGCGCGGTGATGGCGATCAGGCCATGGCCGGCGAGCTTCACGTTGAACAGGCCGCCGGCCATCATTCCGGCCACTTTGCGCATCATCGTGATGTCGTAGGAGATGGTGGACTCGAGCGCGAGCACGTCGTTGCCGTTGACGAAGATCGATTCGCCGTTCAGACGCAGCAACATGATCTTCTTGCCGATGTCGGCCAGATAGACCCGGCCCTGGCCTTCGATCTTCATCAGCGACATGCCTTCGCCGGTGAGAGTTTTCTTCAGCAGCCCGCCGAGCCCCTGGTCGAGCAGGCCCTGACGGGTGAATTTGATATTGCCCTTGCGCGCGATCATCGAGCCGGCCTTGGCCCAGATCATGCCGTCGACGCGGGCTTCGAGCATATGCGAGCTTTCCAGCTCGAAAGCGTCGCCGGAAAGGTCCTTCTCCGTCGACGAGGACAGAAACTCCTGCAGGGTTTTGACGGCCATGGCGATGTTCTCCAACGAGGATGGGAATGGTGCCTGCATTGTCGGCGCCGGGCGGCTCCGGCACCATCCCCGGATGTCACCCCAACGCGTCGCCCCCGCACATCAGCCCCGCACACCACCGCTTGGAGCCGCCATGCCATCGATCATCGCCATTCCCCACTCCACCGCCGGGGCGCCGCGCACGACGGTAGCCGCGGACCGGTTGATCTCCGGCGAACCCAGCCAAGCCGTAGCCAACGCTTACTCCGACCCCGGTGAAGCCTTCCACTGCGGGGTATGGGAGGGCGATGTCGGCGCCTGGCGCGTGCACTACACCGAGCACGAGTTCTGCCACATGCTGGCCGGGCGCGTGCGCATCGCCGGCGACGACGGCAGCGAACACATCGTCGTTACCGGCGACAGTTTCGTGATTTCCGCTGGATTTTCAGGCACCTGGGAGGTACTGGAGCCCGCCCGGAAGCTGTATGCGATATACGAGCCGGCACTCTGAAGCGCCGAACTGAGTCCGAACTCCGGCGACTGCGCGTTAGAATTCACCGGTTTGTCACACCTCCGGAGTCCGCCATGTCCCAGCTTGCCTATCGCCGCGTCCTGCTCAAACTTTCCGGCGAGGCCCTGATGGGGGAAGAGGACTACGGTATCGACCCCAAGGTCATCGGCCGCCTCGCCCGCGAGGTCATCGAAGTCCGCGACGCGGGCGCCGAAATCGCGCTGGTCATCGGCGGCGGCAACATCTTCCGCGGCGCGGGTCTGGCCGCCGGCGGCATGGACCGGGTGACCGGCGACCAGATGGGCATGCTCGCCACCGTCATCAATGCCCTGGCGATGCAGGATTCGCTGGAAAAACTGGGCGCCAAGTGCCGGGTGATGAGCGCGCTGAAGATCAACGACGTGTGCGAGGACTACATCCGCCGCCGCGCCGTGCGCCACCTGGAAAAAGGCCGCATCACCATCTTCGCCGCCGGCACCGGCAACCCCTTCTTCACCACCGACTCCGGCGCCGCGCTGCGCGCGATCGAGATCGGCGCCGATCTGCTGCTGAAGGCGACCAAAGTCGACGGTGTCTACGACAAGGATCCGAAGAAACACCCGGACGCGGTGCGCTACGACACGCTCAGTTACGACGAAGTGATTTCCCGCGACCTGCAGGTCATGGACACCGCCGCCTTCGCGCTGTGCCGCGACAGCCGCCTGCCGCTGCGCATCTTCGACATGAGCCAGCCCGGCATGCTGCTGCGTATCCTGCGCGGCGAGAGTATCGGCACCCTGGTGACGCCGGGGCGCTGATCGACGCACGCGCGCTCCCCCGTCGACGCACGAAAAAACCGACGCTTCGCAACGTCGGTTTTTTGTTTTCGCCCGCGTTGCGCGGGACGCTTACTTTTTCTTCGCCGGCGGCACGACCGGCGCGCGTCCGCCGATGTTCCGCTCGAAGAACTGGAACAATTTGGCGTAGTACGCGATCTGGTTCTCGTCCTTGACGAAGCCATGGCCTTCGGTCGAGTAGTACATGGTTTCGACCGGCTTGCCCTGCGCCTTCAACGCTTTTGCCATCGCTTCGGAGTGCGACTGCGGCGCACGCACGTCGGCGCCGCCCGCGGCCAGGAACACCGGCACCTTGATTCTCGATGCGAGCTTGTTCGGGGAGGATGCGTCGAGATTCTCCTTGCCGAGATGTTCGGCCAGAAAATCCTTGCCATAGGAAGACTGGCTGATGTCGCCACGGCCCCAAAGCATGTTCAGGTCGTAAACGCCGACATAACCGACCGCGCACTTGTACAGGTCGGGCTCTTTGGCGACGCCCATCAGCGACGCATAACCGCCGTAGCTGGCGCCGTAGATGCAGATGCGATTCCTGTCGGCGACCCCTTCGCGGATCGCCCATTGCGTCGCGTCGGTCAGGTCGTCCTGCATGGTCAGCCCCCACTGCTTCCGACCAAGCTCGCGGAACTGCTTGCCGTAACCGCCGGAACCGCGGAAATTCACCTGCAATACCGCATAACCATGCGCCGCCATCATCTGCACGTCGCGGTTGTAGCCCCAGCTGTCCTGCACGCCGAACGGACCGCCATGCGGGTGGACGATCAAAGGCAGATTCTTGCCGTCGCTACCGGCCGGCGTGGTCAATAGCGCATCGATATCGATACCGTCGCGACTCTTGAAATACACCGGTCGCATGTTGGCGAGACGCTTGGAATCCAACCATTCGGCGCGGCTCATGAAGCGACTGGCCTTCTTCGCCTGGGTGTCGAAAATGAACAGCTCGCCTGAATTGCGGTCGTCGAAGACAGTGAGCATCGCATAGCGTCCGTCGTCGGTCGCCGAACTCACGTTCACCACAGCGCCGTCGAAGTTGGTCTGCAACGCGCGGTGCAACTGGGCGTCGACCGAGTTGGGATCGAAGTACTCGAACCGCGGGCGGCGGCCGCCCCAGAACGCCACGCCGATCGGATAGCGTTTGCCGACTGCCCGGAAAAGACCGACAGGGTCGACCAACTCGTCGCGGGCCACCTGCTTCATCGTTTCGGTGGCGACATCGAACGCACGCACCGAATCCGGTCCCGTCGCTTCTTCCGCCTGAAGATAAGCGGTCGCATTATCGGCGCTGAAGCCGAGCGCAGACATCTTCCGGCCGGTGGCAGATTCGTCGTTGATCGACTTCCATTCGGACTTGTCGTCCTTTCGGTAGTACAGCATTTCCTTGAATTCGCGATTCAGCCCGGACGCGAACCGCACCTGGCCATTGTGGTCGGTGAGAAACGAAGCGCCACGCGCCGGTGCGCGCGCCAGCGGCTTGCGCGTACCGGTGAACACGTTCATGCGTTCGAGCGAGGTGTAAGGAATCTCGCCCGCGGCGAACGGCGTGACCGCCACCAGCACCTCGGTGTCGTTGCCCACAAGGGTGTCGACCATCTGTATCGACGCGGATTCGGCGCGCGCCTTGCCGCTGGACGCTGAAGAGCCGCTTCCGGCTCGGGCACCGGCGATGATCCCCTGCTTGGAGCCATCCGCATTCGTGCCCCAGATCTCGCCATAGCTCACCGGCTGTTCCAGACCGCCGGCGCGCTCGCCGACCGTGAACAGCAGACGGTCGTCGCTCACCCACCAGAACTGGGCGACGTGGGTGTTGCGATCCTTGAGCGTCACATGGCCGTAGGGTTCTTTCTGGCCGGGCTTCAGGATCACCATCACCGTCTTGTCGTCGGCGTTGAGCGGGATAGTTGCAGCGACGTAGGTGCCCTTCGGCGATATCTTCACATCGACGAAACGGTCGTCGCGGATGAAATCGCCGAGGTTGTAGGGTGCGGCTTCAGTCGCAGCGGCGGAAGTCTGCGCGGACGCAAACACCGGAAACGACAGCAGTACTGCAAGCAAGAAAAGACGGTGATTCATAGCATTGCCCCGGTGGAAATTCACCGGGGCATTCTACCGGAAGGCTACTGGATCGGCCGGCTGCCGGCCGTGAACGGCCGGCACGCCCTATTGCCGGCCAAGATTGGCCCGTCGTTTACTTCGCTGCGGCTGCCGCAATCACAGGTGCCCGGCCGCCGAGGTGCTTCTGGAAGAACGACAACAGCTTGCCATAGAACTCACGCTCGTTTTCCAGCTTGTAGAAGCCGTGGCCCTCGGTAGGGTAGTACACGGCTTCAACAGGAACGCCCGCACTGCGCAATGCTTTTTCCATCATTTCCGTGTGCTGGATCGGCGCACGCTCATCCTCACCGCCCGCGGCGAGGAATACCGGAGCCTTGATACGGCTCGCGAGACGCGACGGCGACACCAACGCGACGTCCTGCTTGGGACCGATCCATTCACTGAGGTACGTTCTGCCGGATGCGCTGTCGCGCACATCCCCGTCGGCGTGCATGGCCGGCAGATCGTAGACGCCGACATAACCTGCAACACACCGGTAAAGCTCGGGTTCCTTCGCCGCACCCATCAACGAGGCATAGCCACCATAGCTGGCTCCGTACAGACAGATCCGCTTCGGATCGGCGATACCCTGCTGGATCGCCCAGCGGGTGGCGTCGGTGATGTCGTCCTGCATCTTGCCGCCCCACTCGCGCCTGCCGGCCAGTTCGAAGGCGCGGCCATGATTGCCCGAACCGCGGAAATTCACCTGCAGCACCGCATAACCGTGCGCCGCAAGAATCTGCGCGTCCTGATCGAAGCCCCAGGTATCGTAGATGCCGTAAGGACCACCGTGGATGTAAACGATGAGCGGGGCATTCTTTGCCTCGGCACCGACCGGTACAGTCAAATAACCCTGGATATCGAGTCCGTCGCGCGCCTTGAAGCTCACCGGCTTCACTTCAGCCACATGTTGCGGATCGATCCATTCCTTGCGCCCCAGCAGGCGTTCGGCCTTGTTGCTGGTCGAATCGAAGATGAAGAAATCGCCGGGATTACGATCGCCATGCGCGAGCACCAGCGCGGCCTTGCCGTCGGCGGTCATCGATGTGATGTCCACACGTTGGCCTGCGAAAGCTTTCTCCAGTTTCCGGTAGAGCTTGGCGACCGTGGACTGTGGATCGAAGAAATGCGTGCGCGGCAGGCCATCCATCAAACGAACGCCGTAAAGCCTGCCTTCGACATAGATCGGAGTCGGGTCTGTATTGTCGTCGCGAAAGACTTCTGTCTTCTTGTCGGCGGCGATATCCCAGGCGATGATCGCGTCCGGACCTTGCTCGCGCTCTACCTGCAGGTACACGATTTTGTCGTCGGGCGAGAATCCAAGCGGGTATTGGCCGAGCCCGCTCTCACGGGTATCGTTGACGAGCTTCCAGTCGTTGCCGTCCGGTTCGCGGTAATAAAGACGCTTCGACAGATCGATATCCTTGCCTGACACAAACCGCACTTTGCCGGCATTGTCGGTAAGGAATATCTCGGCGTTGCGGATCGGGGCCTGCGTGATCGGCATGCGCCGACCGGAGTACACGTCCATTTTTTCGATGCGCGTGAACGAATCCGTTGTGAATGGCGAAACAGAGATAATCACGTCCTTGTCGTTACCCGGCAGGTCGTCGATCAGGAACGCAGCTACATGCTCGACCTTGCGCGGCTGGATGCGCGTACCCGGGCCTTCGCCCTGGAAGCTCTGGCCGACCAGAATGCCGCCCTTACCGCCGTCGACATTCACCGCATACAACTCGCCGGTCGGTTGCGGCTCCTCGAGCGCGCCTATTTTTTCGGCCGTGCTGAGCAATACCCGATCCGCGCTGACCCACCAGAATTCGTAAACGTGGGTACGGTCGCCCGGGATCGACATCGAAGCCATCAACTTGTTATCGACGCGCCGCAAAATCGCGAGCGCGGTCTTGCGTTCGACGGGTACGGTGGCGGCGTAGTACTCGCCGGTCGGCGAGATCTTGATGTCTTCGAACTTCTGTTTGCGGATGAAATCTTCGATGTCATAAGGCTTGGCAGCTTGCGCCAAAGCAATGGCCGGCGACATCACCAGAAAAGCAGATAAAGCACTTGCGATGAGCTTCATGAATCCCCTGTTACTTTTGATTTGAATTTATTTCAGATCGCGGATGTCGATTCGAGCCCGTCGAGCGTCCTCGCCAGTCCTTGCGACCAATCCGGCAGATCGACCCCGAAATCCGACCGTAATCCGCTGGTGTCCAGCACCGAATACCCCGGCCGTTTCGCCGGCGTCGGATAGTCGGCGGTCGTGATCGGAACCACGCGAGGCACCCGCGAGATCAGCCCACGGGCGTGCGCGGCAACGAAAATAGCTTCGGCGAAGCCGTGCCACGTCGTCTCGCCCACGGCGGTGAGATGCCAGACACCGCTGCGGTCGAAAGGACGCGCGAGCGCCATCGCGGTGACATCGGCGATCAGCGCGGCCGGCGTGGGCGTACCGATCTGGTCGGCGACTACGCGCAACTCGTCGCGCTCGGCGGCAAGGCGCAGCATGGTGCGCATGAAATTCTTGCCGTGGGCGGCGTAAACCCAGGCGGTGCGGAAGATCAGATGGCGCGCGCCACTGGCCTGGATCGCCTGTTCACCAGCGAGCTTGCTTTCTCCGTAGACGCCCAGCGGCGTCGTAGCATCGTCTTCGCGGTACGGCTGCGTGGCAGTACCATCGAACACGTAATCCGTGGAGTAATGCACCAGTAACGCATCGCGGGCAGCACAGGCTTCGGCGATCCGCTGCGGGGCTTCCGCGTTGGCGCGGAACGCGGCTTCGCGATCGGATTCGGCGCGATCGACCGCCGTGTAGGCCGCTGCGTTGACGACGACATCGGGCGCGATCCGTTGGATCAACGCTGGCAGCGATTGCGGCGCATCGAAGTCCGCGGTTTCGCACGACGTGCCGTCTTCCAACATGCCGCTGCGCGTGGTCGCGACGACTTCACCCAGCGATGCGAGACTGCGGCACAATTCGCGCCCGACCTGACCGTTGGCGCCGAACAACATAATCTTCATGCAGCAGTCCTGATTCGACAAGGCTCGTTCGGCATATCCATCAGGCGATGAAAGCAGGCAAACGTTCGGGCGCAACGTCGGCGAGGAACGGCGCCTTCGCATCCTTGTCGGACAGCGACGGTTCCGATACCGGCCAATCGATCGCCAGGGCCGCATCGTTCCAACGAATGCCGGCATCGGCATCGCGGTCGTAGGTTTCGGTGCAGAGGTAGCTGAAGACCGCGCGTTCGCTCAGGGTCACGAATCCGTGGGCAAAACCTGCCGGTATCCAGAAATGACGCTTGTTGTCGGCACTGAGCAAGACTGCAGCCCAACGGCCGAATGTGGGTGAACCGTGGCGGATGTCGACGGCCACATCCCAGACTTCGCCTTCGATCACCGATACGTACTTGCCCTGCGGTTTCGGCCACTGGTAGTGCAACCCGCGCAGCACGCCTCGCGACGAAGACGAGACATTGCCCTGCACGAAATGAGGTACGGTCAGACCGTGCGCAACCAGTTTGTCGCGGTTGAACGATTCGTAGAAAAAACCGCGACTGTCGCCGAACACCTGCGGTTCGATCACGATGCAGCCGGGAAGATCGGTTTCGATGACTTTCATGCGTTGGCCGCACTCATGGACGTCGTGCTTATGGAAGTCGTACTCATGGGCATCCTGCTTATGGACATCATGCTCATGGGACGAAGCCGCGCTCGGCCAGACCCAACAGATATTGACCATAGCCGTTCTTGGCCAGTGGTTTGGCAAGCGTCTCCAACTGTGCCGCATCGATCCAGCCGTTGTTCCAGGCGATTTCTTCGGGGCAGCACACGCGCAAGCCTTGGCGCGCTTCGATGGTCTCGATGTAATTCGAGGCTTCGAGCAGCGACTGATGGGTGCCGGTGTCCAGCCACGCGTAACCGCGACCGAGCTGTTGCAGATGCAACGAACCCTCTTCGAGATAGCGGCGGTTGAGATCGGTGATCTCCAGCTCGCCGCGCGGAGACGGCTTGAGATCCGCCGCGAAATCGCTGGCGCGGCCATCATAGAAATACAGCCCGGTGACGGCGTAATTCGATTTCGGCTTGGCGGGTTTTTCTTCGAGCCCGACGACTTTTCCGCTGGCGTCGAATTCGGCCACACCATAACGCTCCGGATCGCTCACCCAATAGCCGAACACGGTGGCGCCGTGCTGCAGCGTATCGGCTTCCTTCAGCATGTTGGTCAGGCCCGGGCCGTGGAAGATGTTGTCGCCCAGTACGAGACAACTCGGCTGACCATTCACGAAGTCTCGCCCGATCAGATACGCCTGCGCCAAGCCGTCCGGGCTGGGCTGCGCCGCGTATTCGATGCGCATGCCCCACTGCGAGCCGTCGCCCAGCAACGTCTTGAACAAGGCCTGTTCGTGCGGTGTATTGATCACCAGCACTTCGCGGATCCCCGCCAGCATCAACACGCTGAGCGGGTAATAGATCATCGGCTTGTCGTAGACCGGCAGCAGTTGTTTGCTGATCGCCTGGGTGATGGGATACAGCCGTGTGCCGGAACCGCCGGCGAGGATGATGCCCTTGCGTGCGGTCATGCCGCGTCTCCGATACGCGCGGTCATATCGCGCTTCCAATACGTTCCAGACGATAGCTGCCATCGAGCACGCGATTCACCCAGGCTTGTTGATCGAGATACCAGTCGACGGTGCGCGCGATGCCCTGCTCGAAGGTCATCGACGGTGCCCAGCCGAGTTCGCCGTGCAGTTTGGAAGCATCGATGGCGTAGCGACGGTCGTGGCCCGGACGGTCCTTCACGTAGGTGATGAGCGATTTGCGCGCGCGGCCGTCGGCGAGCGGACGGCGTTGATCGAGCAGCGCGCAGATCGCTTTCACCACCACGATATTCTCGCGCTCGGCTTCGCCGCCGACGTTGTAGGTTTCGCCGGGGCGCCCGCGTTCGAGGACGGCGCGGATCGCGCTGCAGTGGTCGCCCACGTACAGCCAGTCGCGTACGTTAAGGCCGTCGCCGTAGACCGGCAGCGCCTCGCCGGCCAGCGCCTTGGCGATGATGAGCGGAATGAGCTTTTCGGGAAACTGGTACGGGCCGTAATTGTTCGAGCAGTTGGTGGTGAGCACCGGCAGACCGTAGGTGTGATGGAAGGCGCGGACCAGATGGTCCGACGCCGCCTTCGACGCGGAGTACGGCGAGTTCGGCGCGTAGGCCGTGGTCTCGGTGAATTTTCCGGTGTCGCCGAGCGAGCCGTAGACCTCGTCGGTGGACACATGCAGGAAGCGGAAACCGTCGTGGCTCGCGCCTTCGAGTGCTTTCCAGTAGTCGCGCACGCATTCCAGCAGGCCGAGGGTGCCCACGACATTGGTCTGCACGAATGCGGCAGGACCGTCGATGGAGCGGTCGACGTGGCTCTCGGCCGCGAAATTCACCACTGCATCGGGCCGGTATTCGGCAAGCAGCGTCGCTACCAGAGTGCGATCGCCGATGTCGCCCTTCACGAAGGTGTGGCCGGGATTGCCTTCGAGCGTCGCCAGCGTATCGAGATTGCCGGCGTAGGTCAGCACATCCAGATTGATGATCCGGACACCACTCGCGACGGCGTCCAGTACGAAATTACCCCCGATGAAACCGGCACCGCCGGTCACAAGCCATGTCGGCACTCGAAAGCTCCTGATAAGCGGAAACAACCGGCGAATTGTACAGTCATGCCAGCAATACGGCTGCCCGGCAAAGGCCGCACGGACCGGGGACTAGCCGGAACTGAACGGAGTTTCAGATTCAGCCCATTTCCCACACGCAGCGCCCGGCCTTCTTGCGGATCGCGTCGAGGCGGCCGCTGTGGGCGGCTAGTTCCTCCTCGGTCGCGCGCACCCGCGGGCGCAGCGAGGCATTCACCGGTGTCGCGGTAAACGCTGCCGTTGCGCTAGCGGCCTCGCTCTCGTTGCCGGCCGCAGTGCCGAAGCCGATCTCGCTTTGCCCCGAGGTCAATGCCAAGTAGACCTCGGCCAGCAGTTGCGAGTCGAGCAAAGCGCCGTGCAGCTGACGGTGGGCGTTGTTCACGTCGAGACGCTTGCACAACGCATCCAGGGAGTTGCGCTGGCCGGGATAACGCTTGCGCGCCATGTCCAACGAGTCTTCGATACCATTGACCCGGTCGCGGAGGCGGCCGTACTGGGGACCGAGCATCGACAGCTCGTTATCGAGGAAACCGACGTCGAAGGCCGCGTTGTGGATGATCAGTTCGGCGCCGTCGATGAATTCGAGGAAGGCGTCGACGATTTCGCCGAAACGCGGCTTGTCGGCGAGGAATTCGACGGTCAGGCCGGTGACTTCCTGGGCGCCTGGCTCGAATTCGCGGTCGGGGCGGATGTACTGCTGGTAGGTGCGGCCGGTGGGCCGGCGCTCCACCATTTCCACGCAGCCGATTTCGACCACGCGGTTGCCTTTCTTCCACTCCAGACCGGTGGTTTCGGTATCGAGGACGATCTGTCTCATGCGCTGGCGGCCTCCTGTTGCTTGTAGATGACCGCCTGATCGCGGGCCAGACCGTCGACGCGTTCATTGTCCGGATCGCCGGAATGGCCCTTCACCCAGCGCCAGTCGATGCGATGGCGCTGGGTCGCGGCGTGCAGGCGTTCCCAGAGGTCGCGGTTCTTCACCGGGTCGCCACCGGCGGTCTTCCACTTCCGGCGCACCCAGTTCGGCATCCATTCGGTGATGCCCTTGCGCACGTACTGCGAGTCGGTGAACAGGGTGACCACGCAGGCTTCGGTCAGCGTTTCCAGACCCATGATCGCCGCCATCAGCTCCATCCGGTTGTTAGTGGTCAGCACCTCGCCGCCGGCGATCTCGCGTTCGCGCGCTTTGTAGCGCAGCAACGCGGCCCAGCCGCCGGGGCCGGGGTTGCCGAGGCAGGCGCCGTCGGTATGGATCTCGATCTCTTTGATCTCAGCGGGTTTAGTGTCAACGTCTTTGATGTCGGCAGATCCTGTTGCGTCGCGCTTCAAATGGGAATGTTCAAGTTGGGAACGCTCGAGTCGGAGTGCTCAGTCGGAATCTTTCGAGTCAGGCATATTCCGGATCGCGATGTTGCGAGCGGCCGAAACGCCGTCCGACAACGCCAGCGGTTTGCGCAGACGCATCGGTGTCATCGGGAAGGCGCGCTTTTCGGCGCGCTGCAGATACGCCGCGCGCAG